>JAHZBA010000014.1 GCA_019423635.1 Clostridiales bacterium | reverse complement strand
CCTCCGTTTCACGGGCTTTGCAGATGCCCTCTGCGGCGCTCTCCATGATGGTTAGCTCTTTTTCGTCCATGCCATTCAGCATCCGGTCAATGTGTTTCCGGCGCTCGTCCTCTCCGTTGTGTTTGTCCGGGTAGAAAAATTCATCTACGGAAATATCCAAAAGGGTGACGAGTTTGTAAAAGGCGTTGAGGCTGGTGTGCTGGCCCTTGTTCTCAATATACATGATGGAGCGAGGGGTGAGGTCTACAAGCTGGGCCAGATGCTCCTGCGTCCAGCCTTTGGCCTTGCGTCTGCGCTTGATTTCTTTGCCCAAGGCGCGACAGTCCAGGCGCTTTTCATATTGGTACATTTTCACATCACCCCTATATTATTTTACATTTCAGGGGCGGGTATGAGAACGAAATACAATTTTATATTTTAGTAGTATCTTTTTTCGCAAATCAAAGTCTCTAAAAAAATAAGAGCCTATGGATTTGACTTGACAAGAAAGTGCAAACTGTGTATAATTTAATACAAATTAACAAGAGAGGTGAACACAATGTTGTTCGGGAAGTTCTGTATTGGATTCGGCTCCACACAAGTTTATACCACGAAACATTGTGCGGAGCCTTTTCGGAGAGTTGATTGATATGGTGAAAGGGCCAAGGCGGATATAGACTGCCTTTGGTTTTTGTGCCCTTTTATCCAATTAGCGATAGACAATCGACTGTTTAGGCCACAGACAATGTTTTGTTTGTGGCCTTTTGTTATGCTTATTTATGAATGTGCAAAGGGTACACGGTATGGTGTGCCCTTTTCTTTTTGGAGGAATGGATATGATAGAAAAACATAACTTATTGACCGGGAGTGTGCCAAGAAAGCTGGCCGTTTTCGCGCTCCCGTTACTTCTGGCGAATATACTGCAATCTTTCTACAATGTGGTAGATATGCTTGTGATCGGCCAGATTGTAGGAGATGTGGGCCTTGCGGCGATTAACAACGCTTCTAAATTGTGTTATATCATTAACTCAATTTGTATTGGTATGACAATGGGTGGAGCTGTATTGATTGCTCAATACAAAGGGGCAGACGATGCAAAGGGGCAAGCAGAGTCTTTTCAAATGTTGGCGTTACTTTCGCTGGTATCTTCTTTCTTTGTGACTGTTGTGAGCTTGGCAGTTTACCGTCCTCTGTTTCAGGCACTAAATGTTCCGGCGGATGCGTATCAAGATGCCTGTGACTATATGAAAATTATTTGTTGTGGGACGGTCTTTGTGTTTGGATATAATGCTGTTTGCTCCGTACTCAAGGGACTGGGGGATTCAAAATCTCCCCTCTGCTTTGTTGGGATTGCCACCATCATCAATGTCATTTTAGATATTATATTGGTAGGCCCCTTTGAAATGGGGACAGCAGGAGCCGCTTACGCGACAATCACGGCACAGGGAATTTCCTTTGTGATTTCTTTGTTCTATCTAAAAAGACGCAAGGTGTTTTTCTCTGCGGCGGAACACGGAAAATTTACACTTCAATGGGATAAGCTGACCGCCATTATAAAAGTCGGCCTACCCACAGCAATTCAGATGGTAGTAGTCAACATGGCCTATCTGCTGGTAACAGGTATGCTCAATCAATTTGGTACTCCTGTTTCCGCCGCATCTGGCGTAGGCTTGCAGATCAATACATTTGCTGGTATGCCCTGCTGGGCTATTGGACAGGCAGTAACGGCGATGGCCGGTCAGTGCATGGGTGCAGGACAAATCGAACGAGCCCGAAAGGTGGTAAAAATCAGTTTAGTGATGAATATTGCTGTTACGTTTGTTGTTGTAATTGGCGTACAACTTTTTGCGGAACCATTGATTTTACTGTTCGGTAGTACCAGCCCGGAAGTAGTAAACGATGGTGTGTATTACCTGCGTATTTGTTGCGGTATCAATAGTTTGATTTATGCGGCCATGTATACGCTGGATTCCTTTGCCATCGGGGTAGGTGCGGCAAATGTTGCCATGATTAACGCTTTATTGGATGCAGTTATCATTCGTCTGCCAGTGAGCTGGTTTTTAGCTTTTACCCTTTGTATGGGATTTCCCGGCATTTTTTATGGACAGGCACTCTCGCCAGTCCTGCCTGCTATTGTGGGCTTGCTCTATTTCAAAAGTAGAAAGTGGGAGCAAAAAAAGCTAATTCAAAAAAATTGCAAGGAGGAAAGCCTTTGATGGGTCAGATGATATGGCTTCTATGCCCCGTATGTGGAAATAAAACCCGACTTAAAGTGCGTCCAGACACAGAGCTTGTCAATTTCCCGCTGTATTGTCCGAAATGCAAGCAGGAGACTTTAGTAGATGTAAAAAAAGGAAACCTATCTGTTGTTTGCTTGAGTAGCTTAATATCCAAATAAATATCAAAAGAGCCAGACGCATAGACGCAGAGCCGATAACACGCAAATTAAAAATGCGGTTATCGGCTCTTTCCATTTGAAAGATACGGTGACCGTTTAGGAGGTAGCGCCGTGTCTTTTCTCGTTTCTGCTATACATAATTTGCTAAAAAAAGCATAGACCCTCCGCCGGGCTACTCCGGCTATATACACGAAATATGTAAGTATATAAAGAACTATGTCGCTTCATGCGCCCGCACAGTACAAGGCTGTGCGGGCGTTGTCGTTTCCTGTCGTTTCTGGACACGGTGTCCAGATGTTCGGAGCCCCGGCTGCCGTTCTCCGCCTGACCCTCCATTTCGATCTGTCCCTTTCCGCCCCGTATCGAAATGGAGGTTACTTATGACGACCATCAAATTGAATAGCTACTATCCCCACCTGACGGAGCGTATCACTATGGAGGTGTCGGACGAGATCGCCGTGACCCTCTCCATAGGTGGCCGCCTGTGCGACAGCTATAAGCGCCGCAAGCGGGAGCATGGCGAGTGCTCCCTGGACGGAACTCCCGGTTTTGAGGTCGACGTGACCTATCCCCCGATGACCCCGGAGGAGATCATGGAGCAGGCCGAGGACCAAGCCGCCCTCTATGCTGCCCTTGATCGTCTCCCGCCCGTCCAGGCCCGGCGCGTCTACGCCCGCTTCATCCTGGGGCGGAGCGTGGGCCAGATTGCCAGGGCGGAGAACGTGGAGGAGCGCAACGTCCGGGAAACGATCAACAAGGGCCTGCGGGGTTTGAAAAAATATTTGGATTTTTCTTTCTAAGGTACATCCGAAAAGGCCCAAAAACCGCCTGATAGGTGAGGAGGGACAAGCCCCTCCCACCGACAACTGAATACACAGTATTCCAGGCACAAAACCCGTGTGATAGCGACGAAAGGCGCGCCGCCAGGATGGGAGCTCCAAGGAGGTGAACAAGGAGCGGACCGAGCGATCAACGCGAACCTTTGACCCGGCTGCGGCAGGCCGGGCGCGACGACAGCGCGGGGGATAATGAAACTTGCTCACGCCCTCCCACGGACTTGCGGGGGAGCCCTGCGGTACGCGCCAGCCACAAAAGGGTTCCCAACGGATCATTGATCCGTTGGGAAGAGCCGGAACAGCGAAATGAACGAGTTTTTGCCGCAAGGCAGAAACGAGCGATATGGAGCTTGTGACGGCGAGGCGGCGGTGCTGTGGAGCTATGACAGCCGGAGCCACCGGCGGCCTGGAATACTCCCCGCGCTGGGGGTGCGTGGCAAATACAGCGTACAACAAAACCAAGGGGGCCGCCCGCCTGGGTCCTGTCTGTCTTGTGACAGCCCAAACTTTCCCCGGCGCAGCGGCCCCCTTCGTGGATCGAAATGGAATACCCCTGCCGGCTTCTGGACACCGTGTCCAGATGTGGAGCAAGGTTGAAAGGCAGCACTTTTCGGGTGCTGCCTTTCTGCGTTTCCCCACAAGACAGCGGAAACGAGAGGCAATCAACATCATTCTGAAGAGGAGGGCGCTATGGCCGATACTGCCGAGAAAGAGGAGTACACTTATCAGATAGATAAAATAAAGTTTATTGTCACGCCTGTCTACAAGGAGGAGGGCGAGACAATGGGAGATATTCTCTTGAAGCTGATGCTGGCCGAGCTGAACCCGGCCTGACGATTTCCGTGACATCCTTAACATGGGCGGCCAAATGAGGTATAATATAAGTAGGATAAAACCTCTTGTTTGGCGGCTGGAAAGGAGGAAATTATGAAGCTGTCAAGCAAGAATAGCGAGTTTGGAACGGCCGCCCTGTACTGCCGTTTGAGCCGTGACGATAACATGGACACCGAATCCAACAGCATCCAGAATCAGAAAAAAATTCTCCAAAAGGCTGCAAAAGAAAAAGGCTATACGGACACCTTGTTTTTTGTGGACGATGGGATCACGGGCACCACCATGAACCGGCCCGGCTTCCAGAAAATGATCCAGGCCATAGAGAACGGATATATTTCGGCGGTGTTCGTCAAGGACCTTTCCCGGCTGGGCCGGAACTACATTGAGGTGGGCCGCCTGACGGAAGAATTTTTCCCGGCCCATGATGTGCGGCTGGTGGCCGTTTCCGATGGAGTGGACAGCGACGAGGGCGAAAATGAGTTTACCCCGTTCAAAAACATCATGAACGAATACTACGCCCGCGATATTTCCAAGAAGCGCCGGATCGTGAACAAAATGAAAGGCAATTCCGGCGTACCGCTGTCCCCGCCGCCCTATGGGTACATCAAGAACCCGGACGATCCCCGCTTTTGGATGATCGACCCGGAGGCCGCCGCCGTGGTACGCCGCATTTATCAAATGGCCCTGGACGGCTACGGGCTGGCCGAGACTGCCGCCGCGCTGGAGAAAGATGGGGTGTTCAATCCCACCTACTACTGGCGGAGCAAGGGGACAAGCCGGGGCGGGTCCAAGAGCACCGTGGAGCCCACCAAATGGGGACATACCACCATCAAAAAAATCCTCACCTTGCAGGAGTATTGCGGCGATGTAATTAACTTCAAATCCTACTCCAAGTCCTACAAGATGAAAAAGCGGATCGAGAACCCGGAGGAGAACCGGGCGATCTTCCTCAACGTCCATGAGGCCATCATTGACCGGCCCACCTGGGAAAAGGTGCAGAGTATGAAAAAAGGGACCCGCCGGAGGCGGCCCACCGTCACCCAGGAGCCCAGCGTGTTTTCCGGCTATCTGAAATGCCCGGAGTGCGGCGGCAACCTCAATTTCCACTTCAACCAGGGCAACCACGACATTAAGTTTTTCAGTTGCCAAAATCACAATTCCGGCCTGCGCAAGTGCTCCAAGACCCATTACATCCGGCTGGAATTTCTGGAGCGGGTGGTGCTGTATGAGGTGAACCGGCTGGCCAGCTTCGCCAATGAGTATGAGGACGACTTTATCAAGGCGATGATGGGCCGTTCCACAAAGGTGACAGAGAATGAGCGGGCCAGGAAACAGCGGGAGTTGGATGGGCTGCTGGCGCGGGACAAGGAGCTGGACGGGCTTTTTGAAAGGCTTTACGAGGACAACGTGAGCCAGAAGATCAGCGATGCCCGGTTTGCGAAAATGTCCCAGCGGTATGAGCAGGAGCAGGGGGAGAACGCCAAGAGGATCAAGGCCCTGCGGCTGGAGTTGAAAAAGAGCGAGGGCAAGCGGATGGACATTGACACGTTCCTTGCAACGGTCCGGCGCTATACCAACGCCACGGAGATCACCCAGCGCATGGTGGCGGAGCTGATCGACCACATCGACGTATACCACGCAGAGAAGCAGGACGTCGTTACTACCCAGCACATCACCATTTATTATAACTGTATCGGCGCTTTTTCCGTCCCTGACCGCCGGAAAATTCCGGCTGCGGAGATTACGATGGGGACGAGAAAGGGAGTAGCTGTCAGCTACTCCCCGGAGCGGATCGCCGTATAGGATTTTGAGCAAAAATAATGCGGAGTGTCCTGCAAGGATACTCAAATCCTATAAGGACACTCCGCATGGTCCGAGTGGCGAGACTTGAACTCACGACCCCTTGACCCCCAGTCAAGTGCGCTACCAACTGCGCTACACCCGGATCTCTGATGAACTCAGCTCGTATATCATAGCACACCCAAGAGAAAAACGCAAGGCTTTTTTGAAAAAATTTTCCCGGAAAGCGCAAACGTGGAAAATGTTCTGCCCTTTCTAGGAAATCCCGTCAAATCCCTCGAAACTGCCTCCCAAAAACCGCAGGAACCCGCCGCTCCGTCCGCGGCAAAGACGGCCGCTTTACCCGGCGCTGTCACCCTCCCCGGGCTGACAGAGGGCAAATTGCTGCCGGAATTGCTCCTGGGCAAAGGCCTCGACCTCCGCCGCATAGGCCTGATAGGTCCCCAGCAGCTGATTTGCCTCCGGAGTCAGAACCGCGCCGCCGCCGTGAACGCCGCCGATGGTGGAGTCCAGAAGCCGGCAGCCGAAGACATCCTCCGCCGTGCGGAGGATGCGCCAGGCCTTGGAGTAGGCCATCCCCATGGACGCCGCCGCCGCCCGCAGAGAGTGGTGCTCCTGCACCCGCTCCAGGAGTGTGGCGATGCCGGGGCCGAAGCAGCGGCGCTGGTCGTCGCTGTAGAGGCGGATGGTCAATTTCAGGTGCAGTTCTTTACTCATAGAAGAATTCCTCCCGGCTGGTCATTTGCAGCTCGCCGTCGGTCAGCTCCCAGATCTCCGTGAAATGGGAGGCGGTGTTGTCATCGTGGACCTCATAGACCGGAATCTCCCGGCGAATCAGAACCAGATCTGCCTCATCCTGCTCTTCAGGACGGATCAAGGCGCCCTCCCGGGGGACCCAGGTCTCCAGGGCGCAGCCGCGGTCGTAGTCCAGATTGGGGATGCCTGTGACCTCCCGCTCCTGCCGGACCAGACAGAGCGCGCCTGTTTCATCGGGCCGGTAGTAGTCACGCCGGTAATAGATGCCGTCCACGCCGTCCTTGTATTCGGAGGAGACCTCTTTGGTTTCCGGGTGGACCTCCACCCCCTGGAGCGTGAAGGCGTAACGGTATTGCTCCGCATCCGTGTCCCAGATCCAGTAATAGTAGGGAATCGTGTTGTTGGCGGGCCAGCCGAACAGGCCAAAGTCCGTGTTTCCGTCGAAGTTCAGGTCCAGGGCCTCCATGGAGCCCTCCGGTTTCCAGCACTTGGTGTAATCGTAGAAGTCCTCGATCAGTACGCCGTCGCCAAAGCTCCAGACCTCCTCAATGACCTCCCGAACGGAGACGGTCTGCAAAAGGGCATCGCTGTCATAGACCCGGACCTCCCGGACACCGCAGCTGTACTCGTCCAGCACCCTGCCCACGGCCTCCAGGGTCAGCGTCCGGCCGTCTGCCAGGGGGGCCTCCAGAGTGAGGAGCACATGGTCTGTTGTCTCCGGAACGGACTCCGGTTCCTCCGCCGTACCGCCCTTCGGTTCCCGGAGGGATTCGGCCGCGGGCGTTTGAGCGCAGGCGGTGCACAGCAGCAGGACCAGCAGCAGAGAGAGAACCTTTCGCATGAGAAGCGCCTCCGGTTTCGGTTTTCTTGATGATACCACATGAAACAGGATTTGCAAATAGGGAAAACTGTGATACAATACATTCATCAACCAAGTGCTTCCGCTCCGGCGGAAGGGAGGAGGAAGACGATGAAAACCATCAGACTGGGCCGCACGGAGCTCCAGGTCACCGCCACGGCCTTCGGGGCACTGCCCATCCAGCGGATCTCCAAGGCTGACGCAGTGCGCCTGGTCCGCCGGGCCTATGACGGCGGCATCAACTACTTTGACACGGCCAACGCCTACACCGACAGCGAGGAGAAGCTGGGAGAGGCCCTGCACGACGTGCGGCAGAAGGTGGTGATCTCCACCAAGAGCGGTGCCACGGACAAGAAGACGGTTCTGTCCCACATTGAAGAGAGCCTGCGCCGCCTCCGGACGGACTACATCGACCTGTTCCAGTTCCACAACCCCGCCAGGCTGCCGGACATCAACGACCCGGACGGCGCCTTTGCCGCAGCCCTGGAGATGAAGCAAAAGGGCTATATCCGCCATATCGGCATCACCAACCACCGTCTGCCGGTGGCCCAGGAGGCCATTGACTCCGGAGACTTTGAGACGGTGCAGTTCCCCTTCAGCTACCTGGCGGCGGAGGCGGACGTGGATCTGGTGAACCGCTGCAAGGCGGCGGATGTGGGCTTCATTGCCATGAAGGGCCTCTCCGGCGGCCTTTTGAACAACGCCGAGGCCTGCTATGCCTTCATCCGCCAGTATGACAATGTGGTGCCCATCTGGGGCATCCAGCATGAGCGGGAGCTGGACCAGTGGCTGGAGCTGGCGGAGCGGGACCCCTCCCTGACCCCGGAGCTGGAGGAGGTCATTGCCAAGGACCGCAGGGACCTCGCCGGAAAGTTCTGCCGTTCCTGCGGCTACTGTATGCCGTGCACCGTCGGAATCGACATCCCCCAGGCGGCCCGGATGACGCAGCTGCTGGAGCGCTCCCCCTACGAGCCCTATATGACCAAAGAGTGGTATGATAAGATGCACCGGATTGAAGAGTGCATCTACTGCGGAGGCTGCAAGATGCAGTGCCCCTACAACCTGGACATCCCGACGCTGCTCCAGCGGCAGCTGGCGGCCTATGACAAGTTCTATGCCGTCCACCACAGAGACTGAGGGAGGGGCCTATGCTGTTTCAATCGCAGACGGCCAGCTTGAAGCTGGATGTGGTGAACTATGAATTCCCGCCGGACGGCGGCGCGCCGGGCAGTGACGACCGGAACTGGCTGGTGCTGCGGTGTACTTGGACCGACGAGGAGGGAACCATCCGCAAGGATACCAACAGCTGTCTTTTGACCTACGAGCTGCGGGAGCTGACGGCGGGCTTGAAGGTGCTTCACGCCGGGATTAAGGACAGCTATGCCAGCGACTTCGTGGAGCCGTACTTTGAGCTGGCGGCCCAGGCGGAAGGCGAGAACTTCCGGGTGTCCGTGTCCTTCTTCCTGCCCAATACCATGGATGGAGACGACACGGCCGAGGTGGAGTGCGTGATGAGTCCGGCGGAGCTGAAGGCGCTGATTGAGGAGCTGGACGAACTGTGCGGACGGTTCCCGGACCGCAGTTAATTGTCGGGGTGCAGGGGGAGACGCTCCCCCTGCCGGGGTCCAGGGGCAGCGCCCCTGGGCAGGTTTGGGGCGCAGCCCCAAAAGTCAGTTAGCAGAAAGCGAGGCAGCGCAAAGCGCTGCCTCGCTCTGTTTCTTTGAGAGCCTCACTCCGGGGAGCGATGCAGGGGGCTCTGCCCCCTGTACCCCCGCCGCCTTTGTAAAGGTGGACGAAACTTTTACTGATTCTTGTTGTAGGAATCAATCGTGCCGTCGTCAGTCATCTTGGACATCAAAATGTGCTCCACGCTGACGCCCTCCCACTTGCCGTGCAGGAAGTTATCCTTGATCCGGAAGTAGAAGATGATGCCAAGTGCAATCCAGATGAACAGGATGATGAAGGACGGCGTGCTCAGGAAGCCGGGAGAACCCGGGATGAAGGACAAAATGATGAAGAACGCGGCCAGCACCGTGCCAATGGCACTGATGACCATCTGACCCTTCAGCCCCTCCTTCTTGGACATGACCGTGGCGGTGGCGCAGGTGTAGGTGAAGCCGACGGCCGCGCCTACACAGGTCATATCCACGATCCAGACCAGAACCTGACGGCCAAACCAGGGGCACACCAGAGAGATAGCCAGCAGGAAGTAGGTGGCCTTGTCGGGGGTGCCGTACTTGGGATGCAGCTCACCAAACGCGCTGGGCAGCGCGTCGGCGTAGGACATGGAGTACAGCAGACGGCTGGCTGCCAGATAGAAGGCGTTCATGCCCGAGAGCACCGCGCACAGCATGGCAAGGCCGATGAACAGCACGCCGATGTAGCCGATGGAGACCTGCAGCATCTCGCCGGTGGCCCAGTCGGGGTTGGAGAGCATCATGGGACCCCAGGGCTCCACCACGGCGGTGACGAACACCACGGCGGCGTAGATGCAGGCGCCGGCCATGATGGCGCCCACCATCAGACCCAGAGCGGCCTTGTGGGAGAAGCTGTACTCCTCGGCCGCCTGGGGAATGCAGTCAAAGCCCACGAAGCAGTAGGGGGCATAGCAGGCCACGGCAATGATGCAGGCGATGCTGCTCTTGCTGACCACCTCGCCGTTGGAGATCTCGGCGAAGAAGGGAGTCAGGTTGGAGAAGTCCGGCTTGTACAGCAGTACGCCGATCAGGCAGAACAGCACGGAGCCGGCCAGCAGCACGGCCACGGTGGTCTGGAACCAGCCGGCGGACTTCACGCCCCGGACATTCATGATGCCCAGCACGATGATGAACGCCGTGGACAGCAGTACCTCACCCAGATACACGTCCCAGCCGGCCAGGGTGTACATGTGGCCGAATTGGAACACGCCGGGGAAGATGTACCGGGTGATCATGCCGATGGCGGTACTGTTCAGGGGAATCAGAGACCAGTAGCCAAGGACGATCATCCAGCCGCAGAAGAACGCATGAGTCTTGCCAAAGGACGCGTCGGCGTAGACGAACTCACCGCCGGACAGGGGGAACTTGCGGATGCAGTAGCCGTAGCTGAAAGAGATGATGCTCATCACCACGCCGCCCAAAAGCAGGCCGACAATGGCGCTGGGTCCCGCTTTTGGCAGGAAGTTGTTGCCGGGCATGACGAAGCAGCCCCACCCAATGATGGCACCCAGGGCCAGTGCCCAGATGTCCATCTTGCGCAGGTCCTTCTTAAATGCGCCGGACTTTTGCGGTTGCGGTTGATTTGACATGAAAAACCCTCCTTCTCATATCGTCACTTTAGAAAAGAGCCCCATTAGAAGAAGGGGCTCTTTAACAAAATGACCTAAGCGCATGATAGCATGAGGCGGGAATTTCGTCAAGTTTATGTTTTGTCAATCAATTATTTGTTAGCCAGAAAAACGACGGCTGGAGGAAAAGGTTGACCTATGGACAAACAGCCTGCGGGACATGGGGCGCAGGCGATTCCGGTGTTTTTTCGGCGTCTCGGAATGAAAGCCAACCGGCTGAAAAAGTTCCGAATAAAAATTTTATCTCTCTGTCAAAAACAAAGCGAAAGCAGCCGTCTTCGTCCGGCGGACGAAGACGGCTGTTTTGTCCCGGTGAACAGAGCGCTCAGATCAGGCCCTGGGCCAGCATGACGTCGGCCACCTTTTTGAAGCCGGCGATGTTGGCGCCCACCACCAGGTCGCCGGGCACGCCGTACTCCATAGAGGCGTTGTAGGCGTTGTGGAAGATGTTGGTCATGATATCCTTCAGGCGCTGGTCCACCTCTTCAAAGGTCCAGGAGTAGCGCATGCTGTTCTGGCTCATCTCCAGGCCGCTGGTGGCCACGCCGCCGGCATTGGCGGCCTTGGCGGGGGCGAAGAGGATGCCGGCCTCCTGGAAGACCCGGATGGCCTCGGGGCGGCAGGGCATGTTGGCACCCTCACCCACGGCAATCGTGCCGTTTTTCACGATGGTCCTGGCGATTGCCTCGTCGATCTCATTCTGGGTGGCGCAGGGCAGGGCCACATCGCAGGGGATGTTCCAGATCCCCCGGAAGCCCTCGGTATAGGTGCTGCCGGGTACCCGGTCGGCGTACTCTCTGATGCGGCCCCGGTGGCCCAGCTTGATGTCCTTTACCACATCCAGGTTGATGCCGTTGGGATCGTGGATATAGCCGTTGGAGTCGCTGAGGGCCACCACCTTGGCGCCAAGCTGCGTGGCCTTCTCCGTGGCAAAGATGGCCACGTTGCCGCTGCCGGAGATCACCACGGTCTTGCCCGCAAAGCTCTCGTTCTTCATGCACTTGAGCATCTCCTCGGTGAGGTAGCAAAGGCCGTAGCCGGTGGCCTCGGTGCGCACCAAGGAGCCGCCGAAGCTCAGGCCCTTGCCGGTGAGCACGCCGGCGTCATAGCTGCCGCGGATGCGGCGGTACTGGCCGAAGAGGTAGCCGATCTCCCGGGCGCCCACGCCGATGTCGCCGGCGGGCACGTCCACAAACTGGCCGATGTGACGGTTCAGCTCCGTCATAAAGCTCTGGCAAAAGCGCATGACCTCGGCGTCGCTCTTGCCCTTGGGATCAAAGTCGCTGCCGCCCTTGGCGCCGCCCATGGGCAGGCCGGTCAGGCTGTTTTTCAGGATCTGCTCGAAGCCCAGGAATTTCAAAATGGAGAGGTTTACGGTGGGGTGGAACCGCAGGCCGCCCTTGTAGGGGCCGATGGCAGAGCTGAACTGGATGCGGTAGCCCCGGTTCACATGGACCTTGCCCTGGTCGTCGTCCCAGGGGACCCGGAAGGCGATCATGCGCTCCGGCTCCACAAAGGTCTCGATGATGCCCTGCTGCTCATACTCCGGGTGCTGGTCCACAATGAGGTCCAGGCTCTCCAGCACCTCCAGAACCGCCTGATGATACTCCTTCTGGTCCGGGTCCCGGGTCACCACCTGGGCATAGACGCGCTGTAAATACTCGCTCTTCAACATAGAAACTACCCCTTCCATAAATTGGGATTCACGACGTATGAAACTTGACTCTTATAGAATATAAGAGGATGGCCCAGCCGGCAAGACTGAAATTTCCTAAAATATAAAACGAATAAACAATCGTTTTTCTGCAATATTTACAAAAAAACCGGCACTTTTTCCACGAATGGACAAAAGCGTCGGCATTTGTGCCTGAGAGAGGTACGACCTTGGAGCCGGTGAATCGCCAAAGACCGCCGGATGAACAGGAAAAGTCCTGCTGAGAAGAGAGCACCCCCGCAGGCCTGACGGACTGCGGGGGAGCTTAGGGCGGTATGGTAAGAGGGTGCGCGGTGTCCAAGGGGAAGAGCGGCCTTCAGACAGTTTCTTCCGGCTCCATGGCCTGCCGCAGGCGGTCGGTGAGGGCACCCTCAAAGACGCGGCCGCCGTGGAGGTGGAGGGTCTCCAGGGCGCCTGCCGCCAGGGTGCAGGCGATGTTGTTTCCCATGGACAGATCCAGATCCAGGATGAACTGGACCTCCGCCGTCTGTGGGGCGTTCTTGGCCTGCAGGCGGCCCAGTCCGCCCCGAACTTTGGCCTGGCAGCTGGAGTCCAGGCGCAGGGACATCTCACAGTTCCAGTTGAGGAAGTCCTCCTCCCGGACGTCCTCCGCCTGGAGAGGGCCGGTGTAGGCCGGGGACAGGAGCTCCCGCCAGGGAACGCCCTCCAGGCTCAGCCGCTGCCGGGAGAAGATATTGATATACCGCAGTCCCACCCGCTGGAAGTAGGCGGGCCGGTACAGCCGGATGAAGGCGGCCAGGGGCCGGTCCAGGTGGTGGGCAAACTCCTCCCAGCCGGGATAGCGGAGGGTGGAGAGGGCGATGAAGTCCTTGGTGAGGTTCAGCTTCCACTGACCGTCCTCAGAGAGGAAGTGGTAGTTGGTCACGGGCTGCTGACCCTGTCCCGCCGCAGGGGGCGGGGCATCCTGCCGCCTGGCGTATTGGGGGAAGGTGTCCCGGATCTCCTCCTGGAAGTCCGCCGGCTCCACGTTGTTGATGGAGAGAATGGTGGGAAAGCGCAGCTGGCAGATGACCTCATGGGCGGGGGGAGTGCGGTAAACCGCGCGGGGATGGTCGGAAAACAGCATGAGCGAGGGCTCCTTTACAGTCGAATCTCATGCTGATATTGTAGCCATTTTTTCAGGAAAAGTCAACCAATCCCGCGCTGCGGCGGGAAAATCCGGCGGGGCCTCTGTCCGGAGGCGGCGTGTCCCCGGGGAAGCCGGAAGCCGCGGGGAAGGGGCGTCACAGGTAGAAGCGATGGCAGCCGATGGTCTTGTAATAGACCCGGTTGGCGTTGATCCACTCCCCCTCGGACAGGGCGGGGGCATAGAAGTACATGGCGTCTCCGATGGTGTTCTCCCCGTCCAGGGCGCGCTTGGCCGCCTCCACGGACTGCTCGGTGGGGTCCTTGTAGACGGTGCCGTTTTCCACCGGCTCAAACTGGATCTTCCCGTTGTACTCAAAGATGACCTCCGGGATGGTGTCGGGGAACTCCCGGCTGTCCACCCGGTTCAGCACCACATTGCCCACGGCGATCTGGCCCCGCATGGGCTCCCCGCCGCTCTCGGCGCAGATGATCCGGGAGAGCCAGTACAGCTCCTCCGCGTCGTACTCCGCGCCGGCAGAGGTCACTGCGGCGCCGCCGAAGCGGGGGTCCCAGTTCACGGTGCACTGCAGAGCCTCCGCCAGGAGCCGCAGGGGCACGTAGGTCCGGCCGTTTTCCAAAGTGACCCGGCCGGAGAGCACCTTCCTGCCGACCTGGATGGTGTCCCGGGCGGGGTTTGCCGTCAGACGGGTGGACCCGGACACCGCCACAGCCGCCTTCTGATGGCTGTCCCAGGAGATCTCCCAGCCGCCCATGGCGTCCAGCAGACTCCGCAGGGGCACGTATGTAACGCCCTGCTCCAGATAGGCGGTCTCCTCCAGAACCTGGTTGTCCACCTGTACAGGCACGGTTCTGACAGCTCCCGCGGGCAGGGAGAGGGAGGCCGCGGCCAGCAGCCCGCACAAAAGTTTACGCTTCATAGAGCACGTCCTTTCCGTAACAATTTCCTGCCAATATGGTACAGGAAAACCACGGTTGGAGGCAACCCTCAAAACCTGGAGGAAGAGGAAAAAGCATCCTGCCTCTTTTCACCTTGGAAAAGGCAGGATGCTTTTTGCAGCTTGCGTGAAACCGACGCAGGGAGGACCCTTATCCCCTCCCGCCGGAGTTGGTGGAGTCCTTCAGCAGCACGTCATGGGCGCCGCCCTCCACAATGGACACGGAGCTGACCAGCGTCAGCTTGGCCTTCTCCCGCAGCTCCGGGATGGTCAGCGCGCCGCAGTTGCACATGGTGGAGCGTACCTTGGCCAGGGTCATGGCCATGCCGTCCGCCAGGGACCCGGCGTAGGGGACGTAGGAGTCCACGCCCTCTTCAAAGGAGAGCTTCGCCGAGCCGCCCAGATCGTAGCGCTGCCAGTTCCGGGCACGGGCGCTGCCCTCGCCCCAGTACTCCTTCATATAGCTGCCGCCGATGAGGATCTTGCTGGTGGGGGACTCGTCAAACCGGGAGAAGTACCGCCCCAGCATACAGAAGTCCGCCCCCATGGCCAGGGCCAGGGTGATGTGGTAGTCCTGCACAATGCCGCCGTCGGCGCAGATGGGGACGTAGACGCCGGTCTCTTCAAAGTACCGGTCCCGCTCCGCCGCCACGTCGATGACCGCCGTGGCCTGTCCCCGGCCGATGCCCTTGGTCTCCCGGGTGATGCAGATGGAGCCGCCGCCGATGCCGATCTTCACGAAGTCCGCTCCGGCGTCTGCCAGGAAGCGGAAGCCCTCGCCGTCCACCACGTTGCCGGCGCCCACCTTCACGCTGTCGCCGTAGCGGTCCCGAATCCACTTGAGGGTCCGGGCCTGCCACTCGCTGTAGCCCTCGGAGGAGTCCAGCACCAGCACGTCGGCCCCGGCCTCTACCAGCGCGGGGACACGGGTCTCGTAGTCCCGGGTGTTGACGCCCGCGCCCACCACATAGCGCTTCTGGCTGTCCAGCAGTTCCAGGGGGTTGCCCTTGTGGGCGTCGTAGTCCTTGCGAAAGACGAAGCTCACCAGATGCCCGTCCCGGGTGAGGATCGGCAGGGCGTTGAGCTTGTGGTCCCAGATGATGTCGTTGGCCTCCTTCAGGGTGGTGCCCTCCGGGGCGGAGACGATCTTCTCCGCGGGGGTCATGAAGGTCTCCACCTTGGTGGCCGGGTCCATGCGGCTGACCCGGTAGTCCCGGCTGGCCACCAGACCCAGCAGCTTTCCGGTGCCGGTGCCGTCGTCGGTGACGGCCATGGTGGAGTGGCCTGTGCGCTCCTTCAGCGCCAGCACGTCCGCCAGGGTATCCCCCAGACGCAGGTTGGAGTCACTGGTGACAAAGCCGGCCTTGTGGTTTTTCACCCGGCGGACCATCTCCGCCTGCTCCTCCACGGGCTGGGAGACGTAGATGAAGGCGATGCCGCCCTCCTTGGCCAGGGCGATGCCCATCTTTTCGCCGGAGACGGCCTGCATGACGGCGGAGACCATGGGAACATTCATGGTCAGGGGGCATTCCTCCCCCTTTTTGAATTTGACCACCGGCGTTTTCAGGGACACATTGGCGGGGATGCACTCCGCGGAGGAGTAGCCCGGCACCAGGAGGTACTCGGAGAAGGTGCGGGAGGGCTCGGAGAAGAAATATGCCATGGGGACACTTCCTTTCGAGATATAAGTGTTGAGGCGGGGGCTGGAGAGGGGGAGGGACGGGAGAGCGTCCCCCGATTCGGAGCCGTTCTTCACGCCCTGCGCGCGGCATTGCCGTCAGATGCTGAAGTAATCCTTTGCGCTTTCAAACAGGTGCAGGTCATAGTCACCGGGGATGTTCTTGTAGAGATGCGGGCCGATGCGCTCGCTGTGGCCCATCTTGCCCAGCACCCGGCCGTCGGGGGAGGTGATGCCCTCCACGGCCCATACGGAGCCGTTGGGGTTGCCGCTGATGTCCATGGTGGGCGCACCGTTTAAGTCCACGTACTGGGTGGCGATCTGCCCGTTCTCCGCCAGTGTTTGGAGGAGATCCGGCGGGCAGAGGAACCGGCCCTCGCCGTGAGAGATGGGGACGCTGACAATATCGCCCACGCTGACCCGGCTGAGCCAGGGGGAGCGGTTGGAGGCGATCCGGGTCCGGACGATCCGGCTCTGGTGCCGGCCAATCACGTTGAAGCTCAGGGTGGGGCAGGTGTCGTCCGTGTCCCGGATCTCGCCGAAGGGCACGAGGCCCAGCTTGATGAGGGCCTGGAAGCCGTTGCAGATGCCCAGCATCAGCCCGTCCCGTTTTTTCAGCAGCTCCATGGCGGCGTCCGCCACCTGAGGCGCCCGGAAGAAGGCGGTGATGAACTTGCCGGAGCCGTCCGGCTCGTCGCCGCCGGAGAAGCCGCCGGGGAGGAAGATGATTTGGCTCTGCCGGACCGCCTTGGCAAAGCGCTCCGCGGAGTCCGCCACGTCCTGGGCGGACTGGTTGCCCACGACAAAGATCTCCGTCTCCAGTCCCGCCCTCCGGGCGGCCCGGGCGCTGTCATACTCGCAGTTGGTGCCGGGGAAGACGGGAATCAGGACCCTGGGCTTCGCGACGCCGATCTTGGGTGCGGGCCGTGGGAACGCCGGGGCGTCCAGCACCGGGACCGCCTCGGGGGACGGGGGAGTGCGGGTGGGGTATACATCCTCCAGCACGCCCTCGTTCAGGGCCAGCAGCTCGTCAATGGGGGCGGAATCTGTTCCGATGGTGATAACCGGTTCAGCGGTGGTGACACCAATGCGCCAGGCACTGATGCCATTGGGCGCATCCTCGGTCAGCTCCGCCAGAATTGCGCCTTTCCATGGTCCGGTGCTGGTCCAGTAGCCATCTCGGTCCGGTGCTTCCGCAGTAAAACCAATGCGATTGCCAAAGGACATTTTCATAACGCCCTCAGCCATGCTGTCTTCCAGTGCCCAAGCGGCTTTTATCTTACCCGATTGACAAAGGGTGTGAAATGCGTTCCAGGTATTTCCCCGCTCCTCTGCGGAGCCGTCCATAGAACTGTCAAAGAGGTATACGGGGTGGCCTGCCTCTTTAAACTCGGGGGTAATGATCTCTCCGGCCTTGATAGGGGCGATGGCAAAGGAGATCAGCGTGGGAGGCACGTCCTTGTCCAGGAAGGAGCCGGACATGGAGTCCTTGCCTCCAATGGCGGCGGCAGCGTAGTCCAGCTGAGCGGACAGTGCGCCCAGGAGGGCGGCAGCAGGCTTGCCCCAGCGGACAGGCTCGTCCCGTAATTTTTCAAAAAACTCCTGGAGGGTGAGATATGCCTTCTTATAATTCGCACCCGCAGCTACCAGCTTGGCGATTGAGACGGTTACGGCGTCGTAAGCGCCCTGGTAGGGGTTGGCAGACAGCAAATCCGGGTCACAGCCCCAGGCCATGACGCTGGCCTGGTCGGTCTCCTGGCTGGGCAGAACAGGGAGCAGGGCCGCCATAGCTTGTGCGGGGGTGGATTGGGTTTTGCCTCCAAAAGGCATGAGAATAGAACCCGCTCCGATGGAGCCGTCGAACCGTTCCACCAGCCCTCGGCGGGAGGCGCATTTCAGACTGGAGGCCATGTCCCGCAGGGAAGCGGCCTGGGACCCGCCGCTGTAAAAACGCTCTTTTGCGCCGATGTGGGCAGCAGCGTGCTTCACCGCACCGTTGGTATCCAGAAACGCCCGGCTCAGATCCGCAATGGTCTGTCCCTTCCAATGCATGACCATCCGGGGGCTCTCAGTGACCACGGCCACCTGGTAGGCCTCCAGATTCTCCTTTTCCGCGGCGGCGATGAACCTGGCCGCATCCTCCGGGGCCACTACCACGGCCATCCGCTCCTGGCTCTCGGAGATGGCCAGCTCCGTGCCGTCCAGGCCGTCGTACTTCTTGCGCACCGCATCCAGGTCGATCTCCAGTCCGTCGGCCAGCTCGCCGATGGCAACCGACACGCCGCCGGCGCCGAAGTCGTTGCAGCGCTTGATAAGCCGGGTGACCTCCCCGTCCCGGAACAGCCGCTGGAGCTTCCGCTCCTCGGGGGCGTTGCCCTTTTGGACCTCGCTGGCCATGGTCTGGAGGGAGGTTTGGTTGTGGCTCTTGGAAGAGCCCGTGGCACCGCCGATGCCGTCCCGGCCGGTGCGGCCGCCCAGGAGGATCACCACGTCCCCCGGCGCCGGCCGCTCCCGGCGGACATTCTCCGCCGGAGCCGCACCCACCACCGCGCCGCACTCCAGATGCTTGGCCACGTAGCCCTCGTGGTAGACCTCCGCCACATGGCCGGTGGCCAGGCCGATCTGGTTGCCGTAGGAGGAGTACCCCGCCGCCGCCGTCTGGCAGAGCTTGCGCTGGGGGAGCTTGCCCGGCAGCGTCTTGGAAAAGGGCGTCCGGGGGTCGCCGCAGCCGGTGACGCGCATGGCCTGATGGACATAGGCCCGGCCCGACAGGGGGTCCCGGATGCAGCCGCCGATGCAGGTGGCCGCGCCGCCGAAGGGCTCGATCTCCGTGGGGTGGTTGTGGGTCTCATTTTTAAACATGAGGAGCCAGTCCTGCACCTCGCCGTCCACCTGGGCGGGAACGTGGATGGAGCAGGCGTTGATCTCCTCGCTCTCGTCGATCTCCGGGAGCAGCCCCCGCTTTTTCAGCACCTTGGCGCCGATGGTGGCGATGTCCATCAGGGTCTGGGGCCGCTTCGCCGCCTTCTCCTCGCCGTAGACCTCCACCCGGGCGGCCAGGTAGCGCTCATAGGCCGCCTTCACGTCCGGGTCGTCGATTTGAACCTCGTCCAGGTGGGTGGAGAAAGTGGTGTGGCGGCAGTGGTCAGACCAGTAGGTGTCCACCACCCGCACCTCCGTGATGGTGGGGTCCCGGTGCTCCGTATCCCGGAAGTAGCTCTGCAAAAATTTCAGATCGTCCAGGTCCATGGCAAGGCCCAGCCGGTCCAGCAGGGCGGCCAGGCCCGCCTCATCCAGGCCTGTGAAGCCGCACAGCGTCTCCACCGCCTGAGGGGTGTCATAGGTGCGGGCCAGGGTCTCAGGCAGCTCCAGAGCGGCCTCCTGGCACTCCACGGGGTTGATGAGATAGCCCCGGATGGCCTCCAGGTCCGCCGGGGAGAGGGCGCCGGAGAGCAGGTAGACCCGGGCGGCCCGGACCAGGGGGCGCTCGGCCTGGGTCATCAACTGGATGCACTGGGCGGCGGAATCCGCCCGCTGGTCGAACTGTCCCGGCAGGGACTCCACGGCCAGTACGGTCTCCTCTCCCTGGGGAAGGGCGTCAAAGGCGTCGTCCACCTGGGGCTCGGAGAACACCGTCCGGACGGCCCGCTGAAATACGCCCTCCTCCAGGCCCTCCACGTCGTAGCGGTTGATGAGCCGCAGACCCGTCAGGGCGGAGATGCCCAGCACGGTCTGGAGCTCGCTGAGAAGGCCCGCGGCCTCCTGCCGCAGGGGGGGCTTTTTTTCCACATAGATGCGTCTTACCATACGTTACTCCTCCAGGGCGGCCAGAGCCCGTTTTCCAATGTCGCGGCGCAGGTACTTCCCCTCAAATTCCACCCGCTCCGCGGCGGCGTAGGCGTCTTTCAGGGCATCGGGAAGGGTTCTGCCTATGGCGGTGACGCCCAGCACCCGCCCGCCGCTGGTGACCAGCTGCCCGTTTTCCAGCCGGTCCCCGGCGTGATAGATCGTGACGTTTTCCGGCAGGGTCTCCGGCAGCTTCATCACCTTGCCCTTTTCATAGTGCTCCGGATAGCCGCCGGAGGCCAGGATGACGCAGGCGGCGGAGTCCCGGGACCACTCCACCGTCAGCTCCCCCAGGGTTCCGGCCTCCACAGCCTGCATGATCGTGAGCAGGTCGGTTTTCAGCAGGGGCAGCACCACCTGGGTCTCCGGGTCGCCAAAGCGGCAGTTGTACTCGATCACCTTGGGTCCCTCCGGCGTCAGCATCAGGCCGAAGTAGAGGCACCCCTTGAAGGGACAGCCCTCCGCCCGCATGGCAGAGAGGGTGGGCAGGAAGATGGTATCCATGCACACCCGGGCGATCTCCGCCGTGTAGAAGGGGTTGGGGGCCACGGTGCCCATGCCGCCGGTGTTGAGACCCGTGTCGCCGTCCCCGGCCCGCTTGTGGTCCATGGAGGAGACCATAGGGGCGATGGCGGTGCCGTCGGTGAAGGCCAGGACGCTGACCTCCGGACCGGTGAGGAATTCCTCCACCACGATCTCCCTGCCGGAGTCGCCGAAGGCCCGGTCCTCCATGATGGTTTTCACGGCGGCCTCCGCCTCCCGGAGGTCCTGGGGAATCAGCACCCCCTTGCCCAGGGCCAGGCCGTCGGCCTTGACCACGATGGGGAAGGACACGCCGCTGCGGAGATACGCCAGGGCCTTGGCGGGGTCGTCAAAGACCTCGTAGTGGGCGGTGGGGATGCCGTATTTTTTCATGAGGTTTTTGGAAAAGACCTTGCTGGCCTCGATCCGGGCGGCCTTTGCATCGGGGCCGAAGCAGGGGATGCCCGCCTCGTGGAGACGGTCCACACACCCCAGGGCCAGAGGATCGTCCGGGGCCACCACGGCAAAGTCAATGGCATGGGCCCTGGCGAAATCCACGATACGGTCAATGTCCTTAGCCCCGATTTCCGGTACGCATACCGCGTCCTGGGCAATGCCGCCGTTGCCGGGGAGGGCGTAAATGGTCTCCACGGCGGGATTTTCTCTCAATTTCTTAATGATAGCATGTTCGCGGCCTCCGCCGCCGACGACCAGAAGATTCATCTTTCGCACAACCTTTCCTTGAATTAGGAATTAGGAGTTAGGAATTAGGAATTATTCCATCGCGGACCGACTTAGTGATGGAGGAAAGGAGTTTGCGCAGTTCCTCGCAGTCTTCTTGGAGAGATTGAAATTGGGAATTGCTCAGATAGTCACAGGAAGAGAGAAGCTCTAGCCAGTACAGTGTTTCGGCGCATTCTTTCAAAGCGATGTAGAGCTTGTTGAGAAAGTCCTTACGGCTGCTGCCATATTGCGCCTCCGCAATATTTGCTCCAATACTGGTGCCGCTGCGGAGAAGCTGTTTTGACAGGACATATTCTCTTTTTTCATTACACAAATATTGGTAAGTGAAAACGATCCTTTTCGCAAATGCCAAGCTCTTCTGCCGCACCTCGTTCTCTTTCAATTCCTAATTCCTCATTCCTAATTCCTAATTAACTTAGTGATGAAACAGCCTCATCCCCGTAAAGCACATAGTCATGTTGTATTTGTCCGCGGTCTCAATCACATGGTCGTCCCGGATGGACCCGCCGGGCTGGACAATGTACTCCACGCCGGACCGGTGCGCCCGCTCCACGTTGTCGCCGAAGGGGAAGAAAGCGTCGGAGCCGCAGGTGACGCCGGTAAGTCCGGCGATCCAGGTCCGCTTCTCCTCCGCGGTCAGGGGCGCGGGACAGGTCCGGAAAGTCTGCTGCCACGTCCCCTCCGCCAGCAGCCACCGGCTCTCCTCCTCCGAGAGATAGCAGTCAATGGCGTTGTCCCGGTCCGGACGGCGGATGTCCTCCCGGAAGGGAAGTCCCAGCACCTTCGGGTGCTGGCGCAGCCACCAGCTGTCCGCCTTGGTGCCGGCCAGGCGGGTGCAGTGGATGCGGCTCTGCTGGCCGGCCCCCACGCCGATGGCCTGTCCGTTCTTCACATAGCAGACGGAGTTGGACTGGGTGTATTTCAGGGTAATCAGCGCTACGATCATGTCAATCTTCGCCTGCTCCGGCAGGGTGTGGTTCTTCGTGACAATGCGGCCCAGCAGGGACTCGTCGATGCGGTACTCGTTCCGTCCCTGCTGGAAGGTGACGCCGAAGACGTCCTTGTATTCGATGGGATCGGGCGTATAGGCCGGGTCGATCTGCACCACGTTGTAATTGCCCTTTTTCTTGGATTTCAGGATCTCCAGAGCCTCCGCGGTGTAGCCGGGCGCGATGATGCCGTCGGAGACCTCGTCCTTGAGATAGCGGGCGGCGGACGCGTCGCACACATCGGAAAGCGCCGCCCAGTCGCCGTAGGAGCACAGCCGGTCCGCACCCCGAGCCCGGATGTAGGCGCAGGCGACGGGACTCAGCTCCGCCGCCGTGTCCACAAAGTAGAGCTGCCGGTCCGTCTCGCTGAGGGGCAGTCCCACGGCGGCCCCGGCGGGGGAGACGTGCTTGAAGCTGGCGGCGGCAGGCAGGCCGGTGGCCTCCTTCAGTTCCCGCACCAGCTGCCAGGAGTTGAGGGCATCCAGGAAATTGATATAGCCCGGCCTACCGTTCAGCACGGTGATGGGCAGGTCCCCGCCGCCGCGCAGAAAGATGCGGGAGGGCTTCTGGTTGGGATTGCAGCCGTATTTCAGTTCCAGTTCGGTCATGTTGCGCACTCCTTTTGGATGGTGTGTAGGGCGGGACGCCTGGGCCCGCCGCTGAAAGGGAACGAAACCTTAGGGGAAGGCGCGCCGGGGTCGTCGCGCCCTACGGATTACCGTGCTTATTGAGGATGGCGATGTCCCGCTGGCCGCTGGCCAGGTCGAAGAGCTGGACGTAGAGGGACACCTTGTTTTCCTCATTCAGGTGGTTCCAGATGCACTCCGCCCAGGACCGGGCGTCGGCGGCGTCGATAGCCACCCGCCGGGGCTCGCCTTCAAAGGAGGGCAGGGGCTCCAGATTCTCTTGGTAGGTATGGATCAGGTGGCCCGTGCCGGCGATGGGGCTGTCGTACTCGAAGAAGTACCGGCAGCAGCAGCTCGGGTCGCCGTCCAGGCTCTTCAGAATGGACAGGTTATAGCTCCCGTCGGGCTTGACCACCCCGGAGATGCGGGGGGTCCAGTTGGGGCCGTCGGGCTCAAATCTCCGGGAATTCAGGGCGTGGCGGTAGCAGTGGCCCTCGGCGATGGCATCCCGGATGGTGTCGGTCTGGTCGCCATTGGTCACCACCAGCAGGCCGTTGGGCAGCAGCCGGACGGGGTGGTAGATGATGAGGGAGGGGTCCGTCATTTTGGACTCGTCGAAGGCCCGGGTGCGGATGCCGTCCTCCGTCTCCTCAAAGACCCGGTTGCGGCTGTTCTCGCTGCGGCCCATGATGAAGTAGGCCACCGCCGCCTTTTTATTGTCGGCGGTGCGGCCCAGGACGATGCCCCGGCCGGGGTAGGGGTTTTGGGAGAGATATTTTGTAAGGTCGATCATACAGGTTGCCTCCTGTAGGGCGGGACGACTCGGCCCGCCGTATTTATCATATTTGCCTGAGAAGACGGCGCGCCGAGGTCGTCGCGCCCTACGGCAAGATTCGGACGGTCCGCCCCTCCACCCGCAGCCGGTCCTGGCAGAACAGGGAGACGGCCTGGGGCAGCAGCTTCCACTCGCACTGCTCCATGATCCGGCGCTGGAGGGTCTCCGGGGTGTCGTCGGGGAGGACGTCCACCGCCTTCTGGAGGATGATGGGCCCGCCGTCGCACTCCTCGGTGACGAAGTGGACGGTGGCCCCGGACACCTTCACCCCGTAGGCCAGAGCCTGCTCGTGGACGTGGAGGCCGTAGGCCCCCTTGCCGCAGAAGGAGGGGATCAGGGCGGGGTGGATGTTGATGACGGCGTTTTCATAGACCTCGAACAGCTCCGGGGTGACGATGGTCATAAAGCCCGCCATCACCACCAGGTCAATGGACAGCTCCTGCAATTTCCCCACCAGGGCCCAGGTCATGGCCTGGCTGGAGGGAAAATCCTTCCGGGCCAGCACATAGCCGGGGATACCGGCCTTTTCGGCCCGCGCCAGGGCGTAGGCCTCCGGCGCGGAGGAGATGACGGCGGCGATCTCCCCGTTGACGATCTCCCCCCGACCCTGGGCGTCAATGAGGGCCTGAAGATTGGTTCCGCCGCCGGAGACCAGAACGGCGATTCTCGTCTTCCCCATACTCATACAACAGGGGGGCAGACTTCACAGAAGACAACCCCCGCGTCTCCCGGCTGGACATGGCCCACCACCGCGGCGTCGGTCTCGCCGGCGGCGCGGAGAATGGACAGGGCCTGTTCCGCCTGGTCCTGGGGAACGGCCAGTACCATACCCAGGCCCATGTTGAAGGTGTTGTACATGTCGTGCTCCGGGATGTCCCCCCGCCTCTGAATGAGGTCGAAGATGGGCAGATTGGGCAGCATGGCCGCGTAGAAGCGGGCCTCCAGCCCCTTGGGCAGCATCCGGGGGACGTTCTCATAGAACCCCCCGCCGGTGATGTGGCTGGCGCCGTGGAGGTCGATCCCGCCGTCAATCAGAGCCAGGACGGGCTTCACGTAGAGCCTGGTGGGGGCCAGCAGGGCCTCGCCCAGGGACTTGCCCTCCAGCTCGTCCATGGGGGTGGTCAGGTCGGCGTGCTCGATGTCGAAGACCTTGCGCACCAGGGAGAAGCCGTTGGAGTGGACCCCGGAGGAGGTGAGGCCGATGAGGGCGTCCCCCTCGGCCACCTTGGAGCCGTCGATAATCTTCGCCTTATCCACCACGCCCACGGCGAAGCCGGCCAGGTCGTAGTCCTCCGGCTTCATCAGGCCGGGGTGCTCGGCGGTCTCGCCGCCGATGAGGGCGCAGCCCGACTGGACGCAGCCCTCCGCCACGCCGGAGACGATAGAGGCCACCTTCTCCGGCTCGTTCTTGCCGATGGCGATGTAGTCCAGGAAGAACAGGGGCCGCGCGCCGCAGCAGATGATGTCGTTGACGCACATGGCCACGCAGTCGATGCCAATGGTGTCATGCTTGTTCAGCAGCTGGGCCAGGCGGATCTTGGTGCCCACGCCGTCGGTGCCGCTGACCAGCACCGGCTCCTTCATCCCGGCAAGATCCGGGGCGAACAGGCCGCCGAAGCCGCCGATGCCGCTGACCACACCGGGAATCATGGTGCGGGCCACATGCTTTTTCATCAGCTGTACGCCTTTGTAGCCGGCCTCAATATCCACGCCGGCGGCGGCGTAGGAGGCGGAATGGGAGTTGTTCATAGGTGACCTCCGTTTAATAGAACATATGTTTCACGTGAAACATTGCCGTGAAACAGAAGTGAGAGGGACGGCATGCAGCCGTTGTGCATATGGGTTCTTACTCCTTCCCGGTCCAGCAGTAGGTGCAGACCTTGTCCCGGTCAATCCCGATGGCCTCCAGCAGGCCGTCCAGGGACTGATAGCCCAGGGAGTCAAAGCCCAGGGACTTGCAGATGGTCTTCAGCAAACAGCCGCCCCGCTCCGTGGAGGCGTCGGCGTACTCCTCCAGGTGCCTTTGCCCCTCGTCGCCCTCCAGCTCCTGGATGGTCCGGCGGGCGATGAGCTCCATGTCGGAGTTGCTGCGGGAGAAATTCAGGTACTTGCAGCCGTACATGATGGGGGGACAGGCGGAGCGCATGTGGACCTCCCTGGCGCCGGCGCCGTAGAGGAACTCCACGGTCTCCCGCAGCTGGGTGCCCCGGACGATGGAGTCGTCCACAAAGAGGAGCTTTTTGCCCTGGATCAGCTCCGGCACGGGGATCTGCTTCATCTTGGCCACCTTGTTGCGCACATCCTGGCTGTCGGGCATGAAGGACCGGGGCCAGGTGGGGGTGTACTTCACAAAGGGGCGGGCAAAGGGCTTTCCGCTGGCGTTGGCATAGCCGATGGCGTGGGGCACGCCGGAGTCCGGCACGCCGGCCACGGAGTCCACCTCCGGCAGCGTGCCCCGGGCGGCCTCGTCCCGGGCCATGATCTCGCCGTTGCGGCAGCGCATGACCTCCACGTTGACCCCCTCGTAGTTGCTGTTGGGGTAGCCGTAATAGGTCCAGAGGAAGGCGCAGATCCGCATCTTCTCCCCGGCGGGGGCCAGGGTCTCATAGCCCTCCGCGGTCACCCTGACGATCTCCCCGGGGCCCAGCTCATAGACGTTCCGGTAGCCCAGTTTCTGGTAGGCGAAGGACTCGAAGGCCACGCAGCAGCCGTCGTCGCTCTGGCCGATCAGCATAGGCAGGCGGCCCAGGCGGTCCCGGGCGCACAGCAGTCCCCGGCCGGTGAGAATCAGGATGGTGGCGGAGCCGTCGATCTGCTGCTGGGCGTATTGAATCCCGGAGATCAGATTGTCCTGCTGGTTGATGAGTGCCGCGATAAGCTCGGTGGCGTTGACCTTGCCGCTACTCATAGCCATGAACTGCCGGTCGTTGTGGGAGAAGTACCGCTCCACCAGCTCCTCGGCATTGTTGATGATGCCCACCGTGGTGATGGCGAACAGCCCCAGGTGGGACCGCACCAGCAGAGGCTGGGGGTCCGTGTCGCTGATGCAGCCGATGCCGGCGCAGCCCCGGAAGTCCGCCAGGTCCTTTTCAAATTTTGTGCGGAAGGGACTGTTTTCAATGTTGTGAATCTGCCGCTGGAAGCCCTCCCTGGCGTGGTAAATCACCATCCCTCCCCGACGGGTGCCCAGGTGGGAGTGATAGTCGGTGCCGAAGAATACGTCCAGCACCACGTCGCGCTTGGCAATGGCACCAAAAAATCCGCCCATAAAAGAGCCTCCTTATTTCTTACGCTTGTGCAGGAAAAACCAGATTCCCCCGCCGATGATGGCCATGGCCGCCAGCAGCACGAGGATCAGGCCGGGGAGATTGCCGCTGACAAAGATGGCGGTGGGGCCGTCCGCCCCGCCGATGATCCCCACGGCTTACTCACCCATCAGGCGGCGCATGACCTCTTCATAGGCCTCCTCCGCGCCGCCCAGGTCCCGGCGGAACCGGTCCTTGTCCAGCTTCTCGTGGGTCTTCTCATCCCAGAGACGGCAGGTGTCGGGGCTGATCTCGTCGGCCAGGACGATGGTCCCGTCCGGGAGCTTGCCGAACTCCAGCTTGAAGTCCACCAGGTCAATGCCGATCTCCTTCATGAAGCCCTTGAGCAGGTCATTGACGGCGAAGGCGTACTTCTTGATGAGGTCGATCTCCTCCCGGGTGGCCAGCTTCAGGGCAAGGGCATGGTACTCGTTCAGCAGGGGGTCGTCCAGTGCGTCGCACTTGTAGGAGAACTCAATGGTGGGGGCGTCGAAGACAATGCCCTCCTCCACGCCGTAGCGCTTGGCAAAGGACCCGGCGGAGATGTTGCGGATGATGACCTCCAGAGGGACGATGGAGACCTTCTTCACCACGGTCTCCCGGTCGCTGAGCTCCTCCACGAAGTGGGTGGGGACGCCCTTTTCCTCCAGGCGGCGCATGAGATTGTTGCTCATGCGGTTGTTGATGGCGCCCTTGCCGGCAATGGTGCCCTTCTTCGCGCCGTTGAAGGCGGTGGCGTCGTCCTTATAGGAGACAATGACAAGGTTGGGGTCGTCGGTGGCAAAGACCTTCTTGGCCTTGCCCTCGTAGAGCTGTTCTTTCTTCTGCATGATAAAAACCTCCCTGTTTCAATTAGGAATTAGGAATTAGAAATTAGGAATTGGAATGCGGGAAGCACTTCCCTCAGAGCTCCGCCTGGAGCTTGGCGTCCTTTTCCTCGATCTGGGCGGCCATGTCCTGCCGGGCGCTGTCCAGCCGGGCGGCCAGGGTGTCGTCGGAGACCGCCAGGATCTGGGCGGCCAGGATGGCGGCGTTCTTGGCGGCGTTGATGCCCACCGTGGCCACGGGGATGCCGCTGGGCATCTGGACGGTGGAGAGCAGGGCGTCCAGGCCGTTCAGGGAGCCGCTCTGCATGGGGATGCCGATGACGGGCAGGGTGGAGTTGGCGGCCATGGCGCCGGCCAGGTGCGCGGCCATGCCGGCGGCGCAGATGACGACGCCAAAGCCGGCTTTGCGGGCGGAGGTGGCAAACTCCGCCGCCTGGGCGGGGGTGCGGTGGGCGCTCATGATATGGGCCTCACAGGGGATGCCGAAGGCCTCCAGCTGGGTGCAGGCGGCTTTGACGGAGGGCCAGTCGGAATCCGAGCCCATGATAACGGCGACTTTTTTCATAGGTTGCTCCTTTCAGTTTGGTTGGAATGACTCTGTATACAAAGTCTCCAGGGCCGTCTCGCCGGATCTTTTCCCGGGATGCTGCGTGAAACGCTCTGGAAATATACCCGGTATTTCCGGAAATATTTCCTGATACAGCGGGAATCCCCGGTTATCCGGCATCTTGGGAGATCGATACAGCTTTTTACGCGAGGGGACATTTCATACAGGTTTTCAAAGGGTTTGATGCACCGGAAGATGCACCGGCGCGGCAGCTACAGCTTTTTCCGCAGGACCGTGTGGCGGAAGATCCCGTCGGCAAAGTACTCCCGGGAGCAGAAGACGGGGACTCCCTCGATGTCAAAATCCACCTCGTCCATAAACAGCAGCGGCGCGCCCACAGGCACCTTCAAAATCCCCGCCATGGTCTCGTCCGCCGTCACCGGCCGCAGGTCCGTCAGGTCCAGATAGGGATAGACGCCGCAGAACTGCTGTAAGAAGTGAAAGATGGGCCGCTTGAGATCCTGGAGTGTGTACTCCCCTTGAATCCGGGACTTTTCAATGAAGTCCTCGCAGTAGATGGCGGGCGTTCCGTCGGCAGTGCACAGCCGGTCCACCCGAAGCACCGGCGTGCCCTCCGGAATTTCCAGCTGCCGGGCCACGTGGCTGTCTGCCGCGCAGTCGGCGGTCCCCACGGAGGCCACGGCCGCCTCGTGACCGCTCTGGCGGATCATGTCCAGGAACTCCACCTCAATGTCCATCCGGGTGCGGACGTTCAGCACGTGCCGGTTGATGACCGTCCCCACCCCGTGGCGGCGGGTGATGAAGCCCTCCCGCTCCAGGGACGCCAGAATGTCCCGCAGCTGCGTGCGGCTGATGCCCAGGGTCTCCGCCAAAACGCTCTCCCGGGGCAGCCGGGAACAGGAGGCGTAGGAACCTTCCCGCATGTCGGACAGCAGCTGGGCGCGGATGGTTTTGGACTGGGCGGGCTGACTGCTCATGCCGTTCACCTCATCAATAAAGGTAGTACCAATAAAGGTCACACCTATTTTATAGAATTTCCGTACGGGGTGCAATAGGCAATTCCGACAGTTTCCAACAGATCTTTCCTGTAAAGGTTGTCAACTGCGGAGAGAAGCGAAGACACCCGCATCGGGGAGAGGACTCCGATGCGGGTGCGGATCAAGCGTTTGACAACCGAATTCATGCGCAGAAATGAGAATCATTCGCGCATCTGGCGGTAATTATCGTTTTAAAGTGAGGAAAGGGAGGCGCCGCCGGAGGACAGGGCATCCAAATATTGGATGGCGGCAGTGGCGGCAGTGGCACCGTCGGCGCAGGCGGTGGTGAGCTGGCGGAGGGTCTTGGCGCGGCAGTCCCCGGCGGCGAAGATCCCGGGACGGGGGGTGCGGCAGTCCTCCCCGGCGGGAAGGAAGCCGGCATCGTCCAGGGGGAGGAGGGGAGCGATGAGGGCGGTCTGGGGCAGCTGGCCCACGGCCTGGAAGAGGCCGGAGACCGGGAGGACGGAGGTCTCGCCGGTGAGAGTGTTCCGGAGTTTCAAACCGGTGAGGGACTCTGTGCCGGTCAGCTCCTCAATCACCGTGTTGGGGAGGATGGTGACGTTCTCCCTCTGCCGAAGGGCATCCAGGACTATGGCGTCTCCCCGGAAGGTATCCCGCCGGTGGATCAGGGTGACCTGACGGCAGAGGCCGGAGAGATAGAGGGCGTCCTGGAGGGCGGTATTGCCGCCGCCGCAGACGGCCACATCTTTTCCGGCATAGAAGGCGCCGTCGCAGACGGCACAGAAGGAGATGCCGGGGAGGGAGTCCTCCCGGGGCAGGCCCAGGGAGCGATGGCTCATGCCGGCGGCGAAGATGAGGGCGCTGCAGGTGTAAGCGTTGTAGTCGGTAACGACGGTGATAGGGGAGGTATTGCGGATTTCCAGGACCTCCTCCAGCTCCAGGCGGGCGTCCAGGGAGAGGGCCTGGTCGAAGAGGCGGTCCGCCAGCTCCGCGCCGGAGACGGAAGGGAGGCCGGGGAAGTTATCCACCTGGGGGGAGGAGGCGATCTGGCCGCCTACGGCGGCCTTTTCCAGGAGGAGAACGGATTTGCCCGCCCGGCGGGCGTAGATGGCGGCGGTGAGTCCGGCGGGGCCGGCACCGATGATGAGGATATCAACGTGTTCCATGGTTACCTCCGCGGCGGAGCCGCAGTCAAAAGTTTTGGGCCGCCTTTTTCAAAAGGCGGCGGGGGTCAAGGGGGCAGCGCCCCCTTGCAGGGTGCAGGGGCAGCGCCCCTGCAAACTCCCCCGTAACCCCAGGGGCAACGCCCCTGGCAAAAAAAGCAGAGGAAGCGTCGTTTGCGGCTTCGCCGCAAACCAGCGGGAGCAGCCAAGCATTTAAGGGAAGGAGCACTTCTTTCCGGTTCCTCCCCGCTGCCCCCAACCGCCCGGGTTTCTCCCATAGCCAAACAGGTTCCAGGGGCAAAACCCCTGGAACACTGCTCGGTACATATTGTTTCTTATGAGGCGTTCCGCCTCAATTCTCAAGGGCTCCGCCCTTGACCCGGCAGGGGCTCCGCCCCTGCACCCTCGTCGAAAGAAATTCCGCTCTGTTTCGTCCCCGCTTGGCAGCGAGGACTCCACCCGCTCCATTCCTTTCTCCTCTCCCCGCCGAACCCGCTTCGCTGGGCTTCGGCGGGGGCCCCCAAAAAGGCTTGACCGAAACTTTTATCTCGCTGTGGCGAACCGCTTGATGCTGGAGGCGTTCACCAGCTTTTCCACCTCGCTGCCGTGCCGTACAATCAGCGTGGGTGCCTGCTGAATGCCATACTTCGTCACCAGATCCATGTGCTCGCTGACATCCATCGTCGTGTAGGCCAGCCCCGCCTTCTCCAGCTCATGCTTCGCAATCTTGCAGTTGGGGCAGGTGGCCGTGGTGAACAGATACAGCCCGTCCGCCTGGGCCGGCGCCGCGGAGGAAGAGGCATGTCCCGCGTTGGAGGCCGTGGCCTCCTCCCGGTCGCAGAGCCTGCGGCCCTCCAGCCGGGAGTTCTCCACCTCGTACTCCTTCCGGTCCGCGAACTCCTGTACCTTGCCGTCGTTCCAGTTCTGAATAGGACGGTAGTACCCCGTGATCCGGCTCCAGACCTCCGTGGTCTTGCCGCAGTGGGGGCAGGTGAAGTGCTCGCCGGTGAGGTAGCCGTGGTCCGGGCAGATGGAGTAGGTGGGGGACATGGTGTAGTAGGGGAGCTTGAAGTTTTCCGCAATCTTCCGCACCAGGTTCGCCGCGGACTTCCAGTCCGGCAGCTTCTCGCCCAGGAACGCGTGGAACACCGTGCCGGAGGTGTACAGGGTCTGAAGATCGTCCTGCACCGCCAGGGCCTCGAAGATGTCCTCCGTGTAGCCCACCGGCAGGTGGGAGCTGTTGGTGTAGTACGGCGTGTCGCCGGGGTTCTTCGCCGCGGTGATGATGTCCGGGTACAGCTCCACGTCGTGCTTTGCAAGACGGTAGGTGGTGGACTCGGCCGGGGTGGCCTCCAGATTGTAGAGGTCGCCGTACATCTCCTGGTAGTCGCTGAGGCGCTCACGCATGTGGTTCAGCACGTCCTTGGCAAAGGCCTGGGTCTCCGGATGGGTCAGATCCTTCCGCAGCCACCTGGCGTTGAGCCCCACCTCGTTCATGCCGATGAGTCCGATGGTGGAGAAGTGGTTGGCGAAGGTGCCCAGATAGTGCTTCGTGTAGGGATAGAGGCCGATCTCCATGAGCCGGGTGATGACCGTGCGCTTGGTCTTCAGGGACCGGGCGGCAATGTCCATCATCCGGTCCAGACGCTGGTAGAACTCCTCCGGCGTCTTCGCGAGATAGGCGATGCGGGGCAGGTTGATGGTCACCACACCAACGGACCCCGTGGATTCGCCGGAGCCGAAGAAGCCGCCGGACTTTTTCCTGAGCTCCCGCAGGTCCAGACGCAGGCGGCAGCACATGCTGCGCACGTCGGAGGGCTCCATGTCGGAGTTGATGTAGTTGGAGAAGTAAGGGGTGCCGTATTTGGCGGTCATCTCGAAGAGGAGACGGTTGTTCTCCGTGTCGCTCCAGTCAAAGTCCCGGGTGATGGAGTAGGTGGGAATGGGGTACTGGAAGCCCCGGCCGTCGGCGTCGCCCTCGGTCATGATCTCGATGAACGCCTTGTTCACCATGTCCATTTCCTTCTTGCACTCGCCGTAGGTGAAGTCCATCTCCTTACCGCCCACGATGGCCGGCAGGTCCGCCAGATCCTTGGGGACCGTCCAGTCCAGGGTGATGTTGGAAAACGGCGCCTGGGTGCCCCACCGGGAGGGCGTGTTCACACCGTAGACGAAGGACTGGATGCACTGCTTGACCTCCTTCTGGGTGAGGTTGTCCACCCGGACAAAGGGGGCAAGGTACGTGTCAAAGGAGGAGAAGGCCTGGGCCCCCGCCCACTCGTTTTGCATGATCCCTAAGAAGTTCACCATCTGGTTGCACAGAGTGCTCAGGTGGCTGGCGGGGGAGGAGTTGATCTTGCCGGGAATCCCCAGACCCTGCTGGATCAGCTGCTTGAGGCTCCAGCCGGCGCAGTAGCCGGTGAGCATACTGAGGTCGTGGAGGTGGAGGTCGCCGCTTTTGTGGGCCTGGGCGATCTCCTCGTCATAGACCTCGCTGAGCCAGTAGTTGGCGGTGATGGCGCCGGAGTTGGAGAGAATGAGGCCGCCCACGGAGTAGGTGACGGTGGAGTTCTCCTTGACCCGCCAGTCGTTGATCTTCACGTAGTTGTCCACCAGTTCCTTGTAGTCCAGCATGGTGGAGTTGAGGTTGCGGATCTTCTCCCGCTGCTTGCGGTAGAGAATGTAGGCCTTGGCCACGTCCTCGTAGCCGGCCTTGCCCAGCACGCTCTCCACACTGTCCTGAATGTCCTCTACGGTGACCCGGCCGTCGCGGATCTTGCCCTGGTAGTCGGCGGTGACCTTCAGGGCCAGGAAGTCGATGATATCCTGATTGTACTCTTTCTTGGTGGCCTCAAAGGCCTTGGTAATGGCGACACTGATTTTGGAAATATCAAAATCGGCGATCTTGCCGTCACGCTTCATTACTTGATACATCGGTCGATCCTCTCCTTGGTAATTATTAGAAAAACTCACGGGGTCCATTGTATCACATCCCCGGGGAAAGTCAAGGAAATGAGACACAAGATATGGTGCTGTTTTTCGTGAATAATGACAGTTGACATCTAAATCTGGGGGAGTGCTGCTTTGATTCGTATGTGCAAACCCGCGCCGGAAAGTTCTGCCAAACGGGAGAAAAGGGGCAGAATCCCGGGGGATTTCCGGCGTTTGCGGCGCTGTTTGGCGGAACTGTGCGGCAGGGGAACTCCGCTGCTTTCTAGCCCACGCCCCGGAGGACAACCTCCCCAAACCAGGGGGCGGCGGTCTCCGCCAGGGCCTGGAGCTCCTCCGGCTCCGGACTGCGGCAGCCAGACCCCACCAGGTCGCCGGAGTCCACGAAGCGCTGGAGGAAGTACCGGGGGGAGCCCTCCAGCCACCGGCCGATGGCCCGGATGTCCGCCGGGGTGTGGAGCCCCTGGACCACCGTGGTGCGGAATTCATAGTCCACGCCGCTGTCCCGCAGCAGGCGGACGCTCTCCTCCACCGGGCCCAGATCGAAGTTTGGCACGCCCACGGTCTCGGGGTACTTCTCCGGGGAGTTCTTGATGTCCATGGCCACGTAGTCCACAAGCCCCCGGTCCAGAATGCCGGCCAGGGCCGAGGGATGGCAGCCGTTGGTGTCCAGCTTCACGGCGAAGCCCAGATCCCGGACCTCCCGGAGGAACTCCGCCGCGTCAGGATGCAGCAGCGGCTCGCCGCCGGAGAGCACGACGCCGTCCAGGAGTCCCTGCCGTGATTGCAGGAAGTCCAGCACCTCCTGCCGGAGAAGCTCCGGCTGCTCCGCCGCCCGGGTAACCAGCGGGGCGTTGTGGCAGAAGGGGCATCGCAAATCACATCCGCCGGTAAAAACCGTGGCGGCCAGCTTCCCGGGAAAGTCCACCATAGAGAGCTTTTGAAGCCCACAGATTCGCGTAGACATCACCTCCAACCACAAGATGTTGTTATTATAGACCAGAGGAACGACAAGGGGAAGTGATTTATGCAACAAAGAGATAAAAAGTGGAAAGATTTTGCAGGCGGCCGCCTGGTACAAAGAGAGATCGAAAAAGCGGTCGCAGGCCCCTCGGCCGGATCGGCCCGGAAAAAGCCAAAGCCGGCGGAGATCCCCCGGATGACGCCCCTGGGGTACTGGACGATCCGGAGATACCGGCCCCGGTCCCAGACGATGAGATCGGCCAGGGCGGTGGCGAAGATGGGAATGGCCGAATCCCCGGGGACACAGAGCGCCGTCGGCGGGGAATTCCTGTACGAGACCGTCAAAAAGCATGACCGCGTCCTCCCCGGCATAGGATGTGTATGATGTTCCGGTATACCCCGGCCCCTGGCCATAGTCCGCTTTAGAAAAAATGAGAAATGGGGTCGCCAAGCGCGTTGCTTTGTGGTATCATCAACAGGAAGATCCGAAACGGCGGCATCGGTGCACTCTGCCGTTGAAGCGCAGGAGAACAGGGAAGGAGGGAGCGCCATGCAGGCGGCGGAGCTGGCGGTGCTGGATTGGATACAGCTGCACCTCCGGTGTGAATTTTTAGACGCGGTGCTGCCGGCAGTGAGCCGGCTGAGCGACCATGGGGAGATCTGGATTGTGCTGGCGGCGGTGCTGCTGCTGTTCCGGCGGACCCGGCCGGCGGGTCTGGCGCTGTCCTGCGCGCTGGTGCTGGACCTGGTGGCCTGCAACATGGTGCTCAAGCCCCTGATCGGCCGGGTGCGGCCCTTTGCCGTGAATCCGGCGGCGGAGCTGCTGGTGGGGCCGCCCATGGACGCCTCGTTTCCCTCCGGGCACACGGCGGCGTCGCTGGCGTCGGCGTCGGCCCTGCGGACGGCGGGGAGTCCGCTGTGGAGACCGGCGCTGGTGCTGGCGGTGGTGATTGCGCTGTCGAGGCTGTACTTATATGTGCACTGGCCCACGGATGTTTTGGGCGGCGCGGCGCTGGGCATTGCGGTGGGCTGGCTGGGCGCGCGTTTGGCGGAGAGGGGCGGCGCACTGCGGAAGGGGAGATAAACCGTTTCACCGGCCCTTTTCGTCAGAAGAAATTCCGCTCCATGGAAAGCCAAAACGGCAGAGGCAGAGAAGAAAGGACCTGGGACGCAAGATCCCAGGTCCTTTTGTAATTTGGCATCATGACATGAGGAGAAGATCGGGTTGGATTGGCGGCGTTTTTGCTTTTGCGCCCGGAGACGGCCGGGCAACAGGCGGAGAAGGCCGGTCTGGAGGTGGATAGAGGGGGCACCGCGCCCTACGGCGTTTTCTCCCGGATCTCCAGCATGTAGTGGGCCTGCTCCAGATCCAGCGGGACCTGAGTGATGCCCTGCTCCAGGTCAAATCCGAAGTCCTCCCGGACAATCTCAATGCCCTCCGTGTTCACCACCGCCGCCTGCTGGCCGGTGAAGGTCAGCGCCGAGCCCAGACGGGTCATCAGATCGTATCCATGCACCTGTTCTCCCTCTGCCTGGCCGCAGTAGAAGTCATAGCTGGGTTCCTTCCACAAAGCCGCCTCCACCGTCACGCTGCCCCCGGCGGGGACGGTGATGGGAAATTCCAGATACAGCACCCGCCGGTGGAACAGCGTCTCGCTGAGAATGTCGTCCAGCCGCCCGTCGGCGTAGCGATCCTTGGGCCGGTCAGAGAGAGTGCCGTACTGGGTCAGAAGCTGGGAGACGGCCCCCCGGTACATGGCAAAGGGGACGGCGTCAAAGGCGTTCTCCTGGTCCACGGCCCGGCCCTGGGTGTAGAAGAACTCGTACTCCCGGCACAGGTCCTCCAATACCGCGTCCAGGGTGGTCTCCTCCCGGGTGACGGTGCAGGAGACGCCCGTGATCTCATCACCAGCGTCACAGCCGCCGTCCTCATAGCCCTGGAGGACATAGTCCCCAATGTCCTCCCCCAGGACAACCAGTCCCTTGGCCGCCGGCTCCCGCCGGACGCCGTCAGGGACGAAATAGCTGTACCGCCGCCAGCCGCTTTCCTCATCCCAGCTCATGCCGTTGAAGCCATAGCTGAGGATCTCTGTGGAGTCCCGGTCGATGGTAAACGTGACAGCCTGGGTGGCGGCGGGGGATTGATCGTGGGGGGCCTCAAAGTTCGAGAAGCGGTACACGGTTACCGGGATGTCCAGCGCGGGATACGCCTCCAGAGCCTGGTCCCGGTACGCGCCGTCCTCCAGCAGGGCCTGGTACTCCTCCCAGCTGTTCAGCCCCGCCAGATTCAGCGTGTCGTGGTCCGGGTCCTCCTCTCCGTAGGCGCTGCTGAAGCCCCCGGCGTAGGGACCTGCCAGCAGCTCCGCCTCGATTTCCGCGCCGTCCACCGACACCGTGGGCCGGACCCTGGCCAGGGAGTCAAAATTCCCGGCGAAGGGGTACAGGGCCGTGACGGTGACGTCCTCCGACCCGGGGTTGGAGAGGACATAGCGGTCCGTCACCGCGGCTCCCCACTGACGGGGGGAGCCGTCCGGGTAGGCACCGGGGGCAAAGTCCCAGGTGAGCGTCCGCTCCGCTGTCAGGGCGGTGTCCTCCAGGGTTTCCAGGGGGAACACGGGTCCGGCGCAGGACATGAAGGAGGTGCCCCCGTCGTGTCCGGCCCCGCCGCCGGTGCTGTTTCCGGATGCGGGGGCGAAGCTCCCCAGCCGCCAGAACAGGATCAGACAGGCCGCCGCACCGGCGCCTGCCGCCAGGGCGGCCAACCGGACCCGGGGGTTCCGCCGTCTACGCGGGGCGGGGCCCGCCGCCTCCGCAATCAGCGCCTCATCCACCAGACCCAGCAGGCGGAGCAATCGTTTGCCGCTCATAGTGCAATGCCCTCCTTTTCCAAATAGGCCCTCAGCCGCGTCCGGGTGCGGAACAGGGAGGACTTCACCCGTCCCTGGCCGCAGCCAAGGCCCGCCGCGATCTCCGCCAGGCCCTCGCCGTACCAGTACCGCCGCAGGAAGGTCCACCGGGCCTCCGGCGTCAGCGTCCGCAAAAAGGCGCTGAGGAGGCCGGCAATCTCCTGCTCCTCCAGCCGGCGCTCCACGCCGCCGGGGGCGGGGACGCACTCCGCCAGCTCCCCCAGGAGCACCTCCGCGCCGCCGCCCCGCTTGGCCGCCCGGTTCCGCTCCCAGCGGTCCAGGGAGAGATTGCGGGTGATCCGGCTCAAAAAGACCTGGAAGGCCGCGGGACGGGTGGGGGGAATGGCGTTCCAGGTGCGCAGGTAGGTGTCGTTGACGCACTCCTCTGCGTCGTCGGGGCTGCGGAGGATATTGCGGGACAGGCGGAGGAGGAAGGCGCCGTATTTGGCGGCGGTCTCCGAGACCGCCTGCTGGTCCCGGGCGAAGTAGAGCTCGATGATTTGGGGATCGGTCATGGGGGAGACCTCCTCTCTTGGGGGTTCTGGGGATATAGACGGGAAAAGGGGACGGGAGGTTTCGCGGGGAATGAAAAAACTTCGCCTCCAGGGGACTGAAACCGGAGGCGAAGCGGTGGGAAGGGGATTTGGTGGTTTTCACCGATATGTTCACGGGGGATCGAGGGGGAAATGGGTAGGCGGTGCCTCCAATCTGCGGAAATTTGTTTGGCTGGTTGGTTGCTCCCGCTGGTTTGCGGCTTGGCCGCAAACGGCGCTTCGCGATGCTGTTTTTGATTTTGCCAGGGGCTTTGCCCCTGGGCTGTGACGGGGGTTACAGGGGCGCTGCCCCTGCACCCCGCAAGGGGGCGCCGCCCCCTTGACCCCTGCCACCTTTTGAAAAAGGTGGACGAAAACTTTTTCCTGCGCTTACGCGAAGCTCTCTACAATGTCCACCAGCTCCGCGCCGATGCGCTTTTGCGCCTCCTTCGTTCCGGCGCCGATGTGGGGCGTGCAGCTCACTGCCGGATGGCCGGCCAGGGCCCAGTTGGGGTTCTTTTCGTCCGCCCAGACGTCCAGCCCCGCGGCCCGGACCTTCCCGCTCTCCAGCGCCGCCAGCAGCGCCGCCTCGTCCACATTGCTGCCCCGGGACACGTTGACAATCACCACGCCGTCCTTCATCTGCGCCAGCGTCTCCGGCCGCACCAGGGGCTTGTCTCCGCCGGGGGCGCACAAAACGAGGATATCCGACTGGGCAAAGACCTCCTCCGGCGTCACAAAACGCATGGTCTCGCACTCGCAGCCCTCCGGCTTCGTGCGGTTGACGTAGGACAGCACCTGCATTCCCAGGGCCTGGCCCTTCTGCCCCACCAGCTGGCCGATCCGGCCGTAGCCGATGACGCCCATGGTCTTGCCGGAGAGCTCAAAGCCCTTGGAGTAGGCCTTCTTCTCCCATTTGTTCTCCCGCATGGTGTGGCCGGCGACGGAGATGCTCCGGGCGCAGGAGAACAGCAGGGCCATGGCCAGCTCTGCCACGGCGTTGGAGGAGGCCCGGGGGGTGTTCCGCACGGTGATCCCCGCGCTTTCCGCGTACTTCACGGCGATGTTGTCCACGCCCACGCCGGCCCGGATGATGAGCTTCAGGCGTCCGCCCCTGGCGGCGTCAATCTGAGGCTCCTTGATCTTCGTGGCGGAGCGGATAATCACCGCGTCAAAGTCCCGCAGGGCCGGGCCCAGGGCGTCCGGCTCATAGAACTGCTCCACCACCTCACAGCCGTCCGCCCGGAGCTTTTCCACGGCGGAGGCGTCCATTCCGTCAGTAACCAAAACGCGCTTTAACATGATAGATACCCCTTTCATTCGTTCTCGGCGCACCCCAGGGGCACCGACAGCGCAAGGGTAAACGCCCGTTGGGGGACAGGCGTGTCCGGCAATCCGGAAGGGGTCCAGGGGACTTCGTCCCCCGATTTCTCCGCCCTGCGGAGAAATCAGTTGAAATCATTTTCGCCGCGGCGTGTACGTAGCGAAAATACCTTGACTCAGCCGCCCTGGGCGGCGTCACCAGTGACCGATGTCACTGGTGGGGGGAATCTACTGCGCCGCCGTTGGCGGCTTTGCCGCTTACGACGGCGGCGTCCCCTTTGCGGGGAAAGGGGGGACGAAGTCCCCTCTTTAATTGTGCTCTGCCTCGTACTTCTTCAAAAATGCCACCAGGGCCTCCACGCCCTCCCTGGGCATGGCGTTGTAGATGGATGCCCGCAGGCCGCCCACGCTCTTGTGGCCCTTGAGGTTGTCAAAGCCCGCCGCCTTGCTGGCGGCCACCACGTCGGCGTCCTGGTCCTTACTGGGGGTGACGAAGGGCACGTTCATGAGAGAGCGGTCCTTCTTCTCCACGGCCCCGGTGAAGAGGCTGCTCTGGTCCAGGAAGTCGTAGAGGATCTTGGCCTTCTCCTCGTTGCGCCGGTTCATTGCCTCCAGGCCGCCGTTTGCCAGCAGGTACTTGAAGACCTTGCCGCAGCAGTAGATGGCCCAGCAGTTGGGGGTGTTGTAGAGGGAGTCGTTGTCCGCGTGGGTCTTGTAGCTCATGTAGGTGGGCACGAATTTCGGAAGATCCTCCCGCAGCAGGTCCTCCCGGATGATGACCACCGCCATGCCCGCGGGGCCCACGTTCTTCTGCACGCCGGCCCAGATGAGACCGTACTTCGTCACGTCGCAGGGGCGGGAGAGGAACATGGAGGACTGGTCCGCCACCAGGACCTTGCCCTTGGTGTTCGGCAAGTGGTAGTAGGTGGTGCCGTTGATGGTCTCGTTTTCGCAGATATACACGTAGTCCGCGTTCTCCGGGATGTCCAGATCCGAGCAGTCGGGGATATAGGAGAAGTTTTTGTCAGCGGAGGAGGCGACGATTTTCACCTCGCCGTACTTTTTCGCCTCGGCGATGGCCTTCTTGGACCAGGCGCCGGTCTCCACGTAGCAGGCAACACCGTTTTTCATCAGGTTCATGGGCACCATGGCAAACTGGACGGTGCCGCCGCCCTGGACGAAGAGGACCTTGTAGTTGTCAGGAATCCCCATGAGCTTCCGGAGGTCCGCCTCCGCCTCGTCCCGGATCTGCTGGAAGACCTTGGAGCGGTGGCTCATCTCCATGACGCACATGCCGCTGCCCCGGTAGTTCAGCATCTCGGCGGCGATCTCCTCCAGAACGGGCTCCGGCATCATGGCAGGGCCGGCGGAAAAGTTATAGGTGCGGCCGTATTTCATTGTGAGTTCCTCCTGCAATCTATAAATATAGTTTGACCGAATCGTTTGGCCGATGGATGGAAAGGGCTGGAACGCCGCAGGGCGGAATGACGCCTTTGGCTTGTCTTTAGTATACGACAGTCCGCTGGGAGAATCAACCAAAACTAAAAAGTTTTCGGTACTGCTGAGAATATGTTTGACGATTTGTGCAGAATGACCGAATCACTCCGGGAAATCCCTACAGATCTGTGGAAAAAGGACGGCACACCGGCGCTTCCGGTGAAGACTGCTTGGAGCGCCGCTGCGCGAAAGTTTCTGGGAGGGTGTCGAGTTCTCTCAGCCGTGGGGACAGTAGCGCCGCAGGGCGCAGTTGTAGAGGGCGGCCATGCGGGGCTCCTGCACAGGCTCTGTCCGCTCGCCCTGCTCTTCCTGGAGGTACCAGTTCTCCCCGTCGGTGCTGAGGAGCGGCTCCAGCTTGCGCAGGGAGTAGGACTCCAGCAGGATGCTGCCCCGGTGCCAGGTCCGCAGCACATGGAGCAGGTCCACGTCGGAGGGGGAGTCGATGATGGCCAGCTTGAGCTCTTCGAGGTAGGCCCCGCCAAAGGGCTGGTCGATTTTGACATCCTGGAAGCCGCTGTCATAGAAGGCCTCCAGGGCCAGGCCCAGGTCGGTGTTGTTCCAGACCGGGGCGATCAGGTGGGCCTCCCGCAGCTGGACCCGTTTGCGGCCGGAGGAGGGCAGGGTGGAGATGGGCAGCAGGGCGTCCAGCTCAAAGGGGGCCGTCCTGGTCTTGGGCAGGAAGATGCGGGAGGCGCTGTCGGCGGTGAGGCTGGAGAGCAGGGCGTGGATCACCCAGTCCAAAAACAGGTCGAAATTCCGGCCCGAGGCCTTGCAGCGCTGGGCACCGCTGTTGAGGAATTTGCTCATGGCGTCGTAGTCCGTCAGGCACATGGGCGGCAGGGGACTTTCGTACAGGGCTTTCATCGGTGTGAGATTTAACATGAATCATGGACCTCCTTGACTTCCGCGAGACGGCGGAGCCGGTGTCATTTTACCACGAAACAATGGAAAAGGCAACCGGAGGCGGGTCAGGGCAGCAGCATTTAGAGTGAACACCTGCCGGTGCCGTTGTGCAGGGGCGCACATTGTGCGCCCGCAGGAAACAACGGACCGAGATGGATGCACATTGTGCACCCCTACAGGTGTGAATGGCCGGCTTTTCTGCTTTAAAATTTAAAATGCTGCTGCCCTGGAGGCGGGCTCTGGCGTGGGCAGAGGGCCGGCGGAACAGGGAAAAGGGGCGCCGGGGATATCCCCGGCGCCCTGGGCACCCTGCGCGCAGCGGCGCGGGGTGGCTCACTGAATGTGCTCTTCGCAGAAATTGTCCAGCACCCGAAATCCCATCTCCGCGGGGGAGGCCACCGGAAATTCGGCGATGGTCACCGGGTCGAAGGCGGGACAAAGGCGCTTTTCCGGCTCCAGGCGCAGCACCGGCGCCCGGTCGGAGCGGTGGTTCTTCGCTTTTGGCATGTGCATCACCCCGGTGTCAGGGTGTGCGGAATCCGGCGGAATATGCGCGGCGGCGGCAAACCGCTCCCGCCGCTGCGGCGGAAATCGGGGTGTCCTTTTCCGCCGGAGGACTTGACATGAAAATCCCTGGACTGGTATAATTTTTTCAGCACCCGGAGCCGCGGAAAAGACTGCCGGAGAGGCGGGAAAATTTCCTGCCGGACGGCCTTGCAGGACCGCGGAAGAGGGACGGGACGTATCGCATTTCCCGCTGCTGGGGAAAGATGGGAGACGGCATGCTGCGGCGGGAGGAGAGATGCGCCGATTCTGGGATGGAAAAGGAGAGAGAAGTCGTATGAAACAAGCACGAACGCGCATATGCTCCCTGCTGCTGGCACTGGTGATGTGCCTGAGCCTGCTGCCGGTGACGGCCCTGGCGGCGGAGGAGGAATGGGACCCGAATGGTCCTTTCACCGTGACGTTTGACGCCAACGGCGGAACATTCCGCGGCGGAGGAACGGTTTCCGTAGGGGTAACCTACGCAAAAAATCCGAATGAGCCGGCCATCTATGTGAAGGACCCGCCCACACCAGTGCGGGACGGCTACAGATTTGTTCAGTGGGATATCGAACGCTATCAGGGCAGGACCATAACGGAGTGTCAATTCACAAATCACGCAACAGTAAAGGCGGAGTGGGAGGAGACTTCCAATTACTCCATCGCCTTTGATGCCAACGGCGGCGTGTTTTCGGACGGAAACACCACCATGCTCATTGAAACAAATTGGATGGGCGCCGGAAACAATTTGACCAAGACGCCGGAGGAGCCGGTGCGGCCGGGCTTTGCCTTTGACGGCTGGACGATCGGCAGCGAGAAGATCGAGGCCATCTGGAACTATGACTTTACCTCCGACACAACGGTCAGGGCCGCCTGGAAGACTGCGGCCGAACTCTATATCACCTTTGATCCCAACGGCGGCACCTGCGATGTAAAGACCCTTCCCCTGGTGGGCGGGACGCTGACGGGAACCCTGCCCACCCCTGTCCGGAAGGGCTACAAGTTCCTGGGCTGGTTCCGGACCACCACGAACACCCAGGTCCAGCCCGGTGAGGCCTTCACCGCGCCGGAGACCGTGGTTGCAAAATGGACCCAGGAGGGCTATGTGGAGCCGGTCCGGGTGGACTTCTTCGCCAACGGCGGCCGTCTCACGCAGCTGGACGGGAATCAGATCCCTTCCCTCACCGCCGGAAGTCCCCCGGTCTATTTCGGCGATGGCAGCGGCCGCACCGGAGTGGACTCCAACAGCGGCATCGGCTGGACCGAGACGAAGACGGACGGCAGGCTGAACAGCCTCCCGAAGGCGGAGCGGAGCGGCTATACCTTTGACGGCTGGTACCTGCTGAAAGACGACAGCAGCTTCTGGACCCAGGTGGGATCGAACTACGACAAAGAGGTGTTTACCAACTTTGCCGGACTGGAGAAGCTCACCGCTTCCACGGTCATCACGGCAAGCGGGACCTTTGTCGCGAAATGGACCAAGGCCGGGGACACCTGCACCGTCACCTTCCACCTCAACGGCGCCTCCGGCACCGCGCCGGACCCGGTGAAGGTGGAAAAGGGCAAGTCGATTTCCAATCTGCCGGTCATCGCTGCCGCCGGCGCCCGGTTCATGGGCTGGGGCTTCTCCACCGACGGCAAGACCCTCCAGGCGTGGAAGGAGGATTACACCGTCCCCGGGGACTTGACGCTCTACGCCATGTGGGAGTATGACCGGTTGAGCTTCCTGAATTCTGAGCTCAAGTTTTTCAAGAGCGTGAGGCCCTCCAACAACTATGCGATCACCGGGAAGTACCTCACCACTCTGCGCAATTCCCTGTCCGATGAGGACTGGCCCGCCGTGTCCCAGCTGATGATGAGCTCCTGGGAGGGCTCCTGCTACGGGATGTCCGCGGTGCACTGCCTGCGCTATGTGGACCGGATCGACCCCGCCAAGGTCCAGAGCGGCGCCTCCAGTCTGTACGATTTGAAGGCGCCCGCCAGCAGCCAGGAGGTCTTCAACCTGGTCAACTACTACTTCCTCCAGCAGAGAACCCCCTGGGGCAGCACCGCCTTCTATCCAAAACGGTATGTCGAAGGAGAGTACAACAAGCAGCTGGTGAACACCATGAGCGGGACCAGCAATCCGGTGCTGATCTCCTTCATCTACGGGCCGAAGTATTTTACCGAGGCGGAGATCTGGGATGACGCGGTGACAAAGCACGGCCATGCCATTGTGGGCATGAAGGGCGAGAAAAACGCCGACGGGTCCTATACCATCACCGTCTGGGACCCCAACCAGGAGAAGCTGGACGAGCTGACCATCAGCAAGGACTACAGGACGGCTTCCTTCGCCTCCAGGAGCTACTCCTGCCCCATGGTCAACTGCGTTCAGTCTGCGGATCAGTGCCGCACGACCTTTGACCGGTATAACATCCAGAATGTCACCTCCTCCAGCGGTACGAATGTGAAAATGAACACCTTCCATACCACCTTGAAAAATTACACCGTGACCGACGCCAAGGGCAACACCGCCGTGTTCCAGAACGGCGTGCCGGTCTCCGGCGGGCTGGACATCGCCATGCGCTCCGTGGTTCGGGGCGACGGGGAGCTGATCTCGGAGCTGATCCTCCCGGACAGCGCCAGCTATACCATTGCCGCCGCCGCGGACACCGCCGGAACGGCCGCTCTGCGCCTGGGCGAGAGCTATGTGGAGCTGGACTCCAAGGGCGTCAAGGAGCTGACGGTCACCAGCAGCGGACAGGTCAGCGTGTCCAGCGACCGCTCCGCCGCGCAGACCGTCTCGGTCACCAGCAGCCGGCTGGGCAGCACCTGGGACTGCGTCACCGTCAGCGGCACCGACACGGGGCTTACCGTGGACATCGGCAAGGAGAGCGCCAAGGTCTCCTCCAGAAACGGCGTGGCGGTGTCCGTCACCGGCAGCAACGTCTTCACGGAGAAGAAGAGCGCCGCCCAGAGCGTGACGGCCTCCGCCGCAGGCACCGCCGTCACCATGAGCAGCCTGGGAGGCACCGCGGCCGCGCAGCCCGCCGGGGCCAATCCCTTCACGGACGTGTCCAATAGCGCCTACTACTATGACGCGGTGCTGTGGGCTGTGGAGAAGGGCGTCACCGGCGGCACCACCGCCACCACGTTCAGCCCCAACAACCCCTGCACCCGTGCCCAGATCGTCACCTTCCTGTGGCGTGCGGCCGGGTCTCCCAAGCCCGCCTCCAGCGCCAATCCCTTTACGGATGTGAAGGCGGGGGCCTACTACTATGACGCGGTGCTGTGGGCTGTGGAGAAGGGCATCACCGGCGGTACCACCGCCACCACGTTCAGCCCCAACAGCGCCTGCACCCGGGGCCAGACCGTGACGTTCCTGTGGCGCTCCGCCGGATCTCCGAAATCCACTGGCACGAATCCCTTCACGGATGTGTCCAATAGCGCCTACTACTACGACGCGGTGCTGTGGGCCGTGGAGAAGGGCGTCACCAGCGGCGTCACCGCCACCACCTTTGGCCCCGGCGCCACCGTGACCCGCGGCCAGACGGTGACCTTCCTCTACCGCAGCCAGGGGAAGTAACCCGCAGCTCTCATCAATCACCTGCGACAAGCAGTGCCGCGGCGGAAGTTCCGCTGCGGCACTGCCGTTTTATACCCGGATATTTTGGGGCGTGATCGTTTTGCCGTCCAGGAGAACCGTCACCGCGCCGCTGTCCGGCAGGGAGAGGAGGACGGCGCCGGTGTCCTTCTTCTGGAATTTCACAATCTCCACCTGCCAGGTGCCGTCTGCCTGGCGGGCGGGGGCGTAGCCGAAGCTCCAGGGGAAGCTGCGCAGGAGAAGATATTGCCGCCCGCCGGCGCGGAGGGTGTACCAGGTCCGGCTCTCGCACTGCTTTGCGGCCCGGGCGACGGCGGCGGGCAGTTCCTCCTCTGTCAGGGACCTCACGTCCGCCGCCTGCGCCGCCGGGGCGGCCTCCTTGGCCAGCGTCAGGGAGGCGCTGCCCCGGACGGCGCCTGTGCCGCTGCCCGTCCACCGGAGAAACAGCCGGTACGGTCCCGGCTTCTGGGGCGCGCGGAAGGTGAAGTCGCCGCTGCAGCGAAGGGGCTCTCCCTGGGAGCGCTGGCAGGAGACGAAGCAGTGTACGGTGTCCGGCGCGTCGTCTCCTGGGGCGGCGAAGCCGATCTGCAGCTCGGAGCCCGTCTGGGCGGAGACGTCATACCGGATGCGGTCCCCGCAGGACAGCTCATAGGTCCCCAGCCAGAGATAGCTCCCGCTCTCCAGGGAAGAGCGGTCCAGGGAGATCACGTGGGTGGGAGCCGCCGCGGAGGCCTCCGGCTGGTCCTCCCAGTCGTCCCAGCTGTCCCAGGCATCTTCCGAAGCTCCGCTGCCTGCTTCGTCCAGATCCTCCAGGTCGCCGAACAGCTCCGTCAGCTCCGATTGCGTCATGGGGGAGATGGACCGGATAGTTCCGGCCTCGTCCCGGATGATCCGGATGTCGACGGTGCCCTTTGGATTGCGGACCAGGTGGATGATGGAGCTGTTGGGCCGGAGGTCCAGGAAGGTACGGACCAGCTGATTCTGGTAGTAGTAGGCCGTGCCCTGCTGTGTGATGCCGTGGGAACGGTATTCCTCCAGCCGCTGGGCGTCCAGCTCCGCTTTCAGTTGTTCCCCGGCCTGGGGCTGGCCGGTTTTGTTGTACAGCATGGCCCGGAAGCTGATCCGGACATCCTGCTCCGCCCGGACAATCCAGGCCTTCAGCGTCTCCTGGCGCATATGGTCGGCGAGGACGGAGAAGAAGACGATGTCCCCGTCCCCATACGTCTTTTCCGCCAGGCGTCCGATCAGGGGGCTGTCCTGGGGGAGCTGGTTGACGGCCAGGGAGAAGAGGGCGATCTCGTCATCGCCATAGATCCGCTCCAGCCAGGCCTCCTGGGCGGCCTCCTCCAGCAGGGCGAAGGCGGCCCCGAACTGAGGGAGGGCAGAGGCCTGATAGGCCTGCTCCGCCAGGGCGGCAGGGGAGTCGCTTCCCACATATTGCACGCCGGCCAGCAGCGGGCGGGTCAGGGGGAACTCCGTGTCCTTTGTCTCCTGCCGCAGCCGGACAAGCAGGCGGATCAGAGCTTTTTGGACGGCGGCGTCCTTGAGACTGTCCTTACAGCTTTTGCTGAGGAAGACCGTCATGGGACCGCCCTCCGGCAATGAGAGCTCCGTCCGGATACAGGCGGTGTTCTCCCGGACGTTCCAGCCCAGTTCAAAGAGATACGGGGCCTCGTAATAGCACTCCTGGGTGTAGCGGAAGGCGTCGCCGCCTTTCATGGCCGGGGATACCGGGACGGCATAGGCCCCTGCCGCCGTTCCGCCGGCCAGCAGCGCCGCCGCCAGCAGGGCGGAGAGCAGGGACGTCCAGAGGGAGCGTTTTTGAAAGTGCATGATGGCATCCAACCTCTCTTTCAGCAGTTCTCCATGTTCCGTGAGGGTGACAAAAGCGGGGGTATGGCGGCATCTGCCGGCGGTCCCGGCGGCCCGGAGCAGGGTGTCCCCATAGGCCCGCCGCTGGAGGGGGTCCATGGCCCGGATCACCGCCTCGTCGCAGGACAGCTCACAGGCCCGGCCGATCTCCCGGGCCATCAGATGGACCAGGGGATTGAACCAGTGCAGGCAGACGGCGGCCTGCACCAGCCATTTGTAGAGGAGGTCTCCCCGCCGGCAGTGGGTCAGCTCGTGGAGGACGGTGCAGCAAAAATCCTCCTCCGGAAGGGCCGTGGTGGGCAGCACGATGCAGGGGCGGAGCACCCCCAGCAGCAGCGGGGAGGGGGCCCCGGGGCTGCAAAGCAGCTCCACAGGACGGCGGACCCCCGTCTGACGCCCCAGCTCCGCCAGGCGGTCCAGCAGGGCGGGGTCCTCCACCGGTGTGCCGCCGGCGCGGAGGAGGGCGGCAAAGCGCCGGTAGGCGGTGATCCTGCGGATCAGCAGCAGCGCCGCGCCTCCCAGCCAGAGGACCCAGAGGTTTTGGCGAAGAGCGGTGCCAAACGCCGGGGCCGCCGGCGCCGGGGAGAGGACCTCTGCCGGCGGGGCGGAGTCTGCCGGCTCCGCGGGCAGGCCGTCATCTGCGGGAGGGTCCGCCGTCTGGGGCAGCGGCACCGGGGCGAGCTCGGAGAGAACCGGAGCCGGTTCCGCCCCCTGGAACAGCGTCCCCACGGGGCTGACCTCCGGCGTGAAGGGCAGGAGCAGCCGGGCCAGGACCACCAGCCAGATATAGTACTGCCAGCGGCGGCTGAGCCGCTTTTGGTAGAGGGGTTTTCCCAGCAGCAACAGTAAAATCAGCAGGGAGCCGGAGACAGACAGGGAGAAAAACAGCGTACAGAGCTCCCTCACGGCTGTCCCTCCTCCCAGAACCGCCGCAGGTCCTCGTAGTCCTGGGCGGAGAGCAGCTTTCCCTGGATCAGTGCGGCCACCAGGTCCTTGGCCTCTCCCTGGTAGAGCTTGTTGAGAAGCGTCCGGGTCTGGGCCGTCTGGTACTCCGCCTCGGAGACAATGGCGGTGTACTGGTTGCGGCGGCCGATTTTGCTGGTTTTCAGGAGTCCCTTGTCCACCAGCCGGGACAACAGGGTGATTACCGTGTTTTTCTGCCAGGGCTTTCCCGCGGCGGCCAGGCGGTCCATAATGACGGCGTACAGAGCCGTCCCCCCCTCCGCCCAGATGATTTTCATCAGCTCCAGCTCGGAATCGGAGATCTGCTGCGACATTCGTGGATTCCTCCTTTGACGACATGATGTAGGCTAAAAGTAAGATAACATGTTGTAGGCCAAAAGTCAAGGGAAAATATTCCGCCCTGTTCCGGCACAAAAAATCCCCTGGAAACCGGCGGTTTCCAGGGGCTGGAGGGTAGGGAATTTACAGGCAGGCGGCCAGATCCCGCAGGAAGTCCTCTGCGGCCGATTCCGGCGTGGCCCAGCTGGTGACCAGACGGATGCAGGTGTGGTCTGCGTCCATGAGCTGCTGGATTTCAAATTCGTATCCCTGTTCCTGAAGCCGCCCGACCGCGGCGTTGGGCAGGATCGGGAACTGCTGGTTGGAGGGGGAGTCCACCAGGAAGGGCACGCCCAGGGCGGCAAGGCCGTCCCGGAGGCGGAAGGCCGCCTGGTTTGCATGGCGGGCCAGGTCCAGGTAGAGACCGTCCTCCAGCAGGGCCTGGAACTGGAGGCCCAGCAGGCGGCCCTTGGCCAGCATGGCCCCCCGCTGCTTCAGGTGCCAGCGGAAGTGCTCGTTGGGGGTGGAGAACACCAGCGCCTCGCCGAACAGGGCGCCGTTTTTGGTGCCGCCGATGTAGAAGGCGTCCGTCAGGGCGGCGATCTCCGGCAGGGTCAGATCATTGGCGGGAGAGGTCAGGGCGGAGCCCAGACGGGCGCCGTCCAGGTACAGCAGCATCCCGTGTTGGTCGCAGTACGCCCGCAGGGCGGTGAGCTCCGCTTTGGTGTAGACGGTGCCCACCTCCGTGGTGTCGGAGACGTAGACCATTTTGGGATAGACCATGTGCTCCTGGCGGTCTCCGGCGGCGGACTCCGCCAGCTCCGGCGTCAGCTTGCCGTCCGGAGTGGGGACGGCGCAGACCTTGTGGCCGGTGGCCTCAATGGCGCCGGTCTCGTGGACGTTCACGTGGCCGGTGGAGGCGGCGATCACGGCCTCGTAGGGCCGCAGGAGGGAGGCAATGGCGGTGAGGTTGGTCTGAGTGCCGCCCACCAGGAAGTGGACGTCGGCCTCCGGGGCCTCGCAGAGGCGGCGGATGGTGTCGGCGGCCTGGCGGCAGTAGGGGTCCAGGCCGTAGCCGCAGGTCTGCTCCAGGTTCGTGTCTGTCAGCGCCTGGAGAATTCTGGGGTGGGCCCCCTCGCTGTAGTCGTTGCGGAAGCTGTGCATAAAATTTCCCCGCTTTCAAAAAAGTAACAAATTGATGTTGAAATCATAGCGCGGTTCCTGTATAAATGCAAGAGGCAATTACAAAGGGCGGAGCGGGGAAAGATCCGCTCCGGCCGCGCCCGGGGCCGCAGAGGGCGGAACCGGTGCCCATCCGTCCGGCGGCGTGGATTTTTCCGCCGGGAGCGCGGCAAACGGCCAAAGATGGCCATAATAGGGACTGTACGGCGCAGACGCAGATGAAATTCTGGCAGGCGGGAACTTTTTCCCCGGCCCTGCCGTCTGATGAGAGAACGCAACAAAAGGAGGAACCCATGATGAAACGATGGATGACCATTCTGCTGGCGGGGCTGCTGGCCCTGTCTCTGGCCGCCTGCGGCGGTGATTCCAAGGAGCCGGAGGCCGGGGACGTGGATCTCACGGAGGTCTACCGCTCCATGGAGGAGGCCTGCGACTGGTGGACCGAGGGCTATATGGTGGATATCGAAGGGGAGATGCTGGAGATGTACTACCCGGGCCTCAGTGAGCTTGACACCGAGCAGTTGATTTTAAAGACGGCGGCCATGTCCGCGGTCGCCAACGAGGTGGCGCTGGTCAAGTGCCGGTCGGAGGAGGATGCGGACAAGGCCGCGGAGATCTTCCAGGCCCGGATCGACTACCAGGTGGGAGACGATGAAAACGTCGGCGGCGCCTTCTATCCCGAGGCCATTGAGTCCTGGAAGAAGGCCTCCGTCCAGCGGCAGGGGAACTGCGTGGCCCTGGTGGCAGTGGACGGCAAGCAGGCGGAGCTGGAGGATCTTTTCAACCAGGCCTTTGCGTGAGGTCCCGCGAAAGGACGGGAAGGGGAAGCGGACCAGAGGCGGGACGCTTCCTCTTGCGCATATGCCGCCGCCGGACAGGCGGCCCGCTGTGAGCGGCCGGCCCCGTCCGGCGCGATTTACACCATAGGAATCCGGGAGTGTTTTGCGGAGAGGAGGGAGGCCCGTGCGTTTCAGCAGTCTGACATTTTTATTTGCCTATCTGCCGCTGACTCTGGCGCTCTATTTCCTGGCACCGCTCCGCTGGCGGAATCTGGTGCTGCTGGCGGTGAGCCTCTTCTTCTACGGCTGGGGGGAGCCGGTGTATATCGTCATCATGCTCCTCTCCATCCTGATTGACTACACCCATGGGCTGCTGGTGGAGAAGTACCGGAAAAACGACCGCCTGGCCCGGTGGTTTGTGGGGCAGTCGGTGGCGTTCAATCTGCTGCTTCTGGGATTTTTCAAATACTGGGACTTCCTGGCGGCCAACCTGTCCCTGCTGCCCGGCATCCGCCTGCCGCAGCTGGGGATCCCCCTGCCCATCGGCATCTCCTTTTTCACCTTCCAGACCATGAGCTACACGATTGACGTCTACCGCCGCGACGCGCCGGTGCAGCGGAACCTCGTCACCTTCGGGGCCTTTGTCACCATGTTTCCCCAGCTGATCGCCGGGCCCATTGTGAAATACAAGGCGGTGGCGGCGGAGCTGGAGCACCGGAGCCACACCGGGGCGGCCTTTGCCGCGGGCGCCTGCCGTTTCTGCGTAGGGCTTGCCAAGAAGGTGCTGCTGGCCAACTCCATCGGGGCGCTGTGGGAGCGGCAGCTGGCGGCCCAGGGTGCCGGGACGCTGACGGCGGCGGGGGGCTGGCTGGGTCTTGCGGCCTTCGGGTTTCAGATCTACTTTGACTTCTCCGGCTACTCCGACATGGCCATCGGCATCGGACAGATGCTGGGCTTCCGGTTCCCGGAGAACTTTGACTACCCCTACCTCTCCGCCTCTGTGACGGAGTTCTGGCGGCGGTGGCATATGTCCCTCACCAACTGGTTCCGGGAGTATCTGTATATCCCCCTGGGGGGCAGCCGGGGCGGCACCGGAAAGACGCTGCGGAACCTTCTGATCGTCTGGTTCTGTACGGGCTTCTGGCACGGGGCCAGCTGGAATTTCATCCTGTGGGGGCTGTACTTTGCCCTCTGGCTGATTCTGGAGAAGTACGTCCTGCGGGGCCTCCTGGCCCGGACACCGGCGGCGGTGAAGCACCTTTATACGCTGGTGGTGGTCTTCCTGGGCTGGGGCCTCTTTGCCATGGAGGACCTGACGGTCTGCGGCGGGTACTTCGCCGCCTGCTTCGGGGCAGCCCCGCTGTGGAGCGCCGCCGACGGCTACGCCCTGCGCAGTTACGGGCTGACGTTTTTGATTCTGGTGCTTGCCTCCACGCCTCTGGGCGTTCGGGGCTGGAGACGTCTTTCGGAGCGGGCGCGGCGGGTGCTTGCGCCGGCGCTGATGGGGGCGTGTCTGGTGCTCTGCACCGCGTACCTGGTGGACGGCAGCTACAATCCGTTCCTGTATTTCCGCTTTTAGAAGCTGCATCCGCCCTCCCTGGAGCTTTGTTTCGCCTGCGGTGTGTTCCAGGAACGGCGGAATCCGGTGTGATTTTTTCGGACTGGGGCAGAGAGGAGGAAGATTCCATGACGCAAAGGGCATACAGCCGCGCGCTCTCGGCGCTGTTCTGCCTCTTTCTGGGCGGGCTTTTGGTATGGCACGCGGTGCTGCCGGACCGGGAGCGCTCGGAGACGGAGAACCGGACCCTGGCCCAGCTGCCGGCCTTCTCCTGGCGCGCCCTGCGGGACGGCAGCTTTACGGAGGACATGGAGGCGTATTTCGCCGACCAGTTCCCCCTGCGGGACGGCTGGACCGGCCTTCGGGCCCGGACGGAGCAGCTGCTGGGCAAGACGGAATTCCACAATGTCTATCTCTGTGGAGATACCCTGATCTCCAAGGTGGCGGCGCCGGACGGCGCCCTGGTGGAGAAGAACCTCGGCTATGCGGAGCGTCTGGAGGCGTCCGCCGGCATTCCTGTGACGCTGGGGCTGATTCCCTCCGCGGCGGCGGTGTGGCAGGAGAAGCTGCCCGCCGGGGCGGAGAGCTGGGACCAGACAGAGGTCTTGGCAAAGAGCGGTGTGGACCTCTACGGGGCGTTGACAGCCCACAGGGAGGAGCCCATCTTCTACCGCACGGACCACCATTGGACCACCCTGGGGGCCTTCTACGGGGCCAACGCCCTGCTGGAGGCCCTGGGAGAGGAACCCCTGGAGCGGGAGGCGTTCACGCCGGAGACGGCCAGCACGGCCTTTTACGGCACGCTGTACTCCACCTCCGGCGTTCACTGGCTCCCGGCGGACACCATGGAGTTCTGGGCGGCGGAGGAGGGGCTGTCCGTCACCTCCTGGCGGACGGGGCAGGCGGAGCCCTCGCCGCTGTATGTGCGGTCCTGGCTGGAGAGAAAGGACAAATACTCCGCCTTTCTGGGGGGCAACCAGCCCCTTTGCGTCATCCGGAATGAGCACCTCCCGGAGGGAGAGCGCCTCCTTTTGATCCGGGATTCCTATGCGGACGCCCTGGCCCCCTTCCTGGCTCAGCGGTTTTCGGAGGTGCACCTGCTGGATCTCAGGTACTACCGGACCTCTCCCGCCCAGTATGCGGCGGAGAACGGGATCGACCGGATCTGTGTGCTGTACAGCGTGCAGAATTTCATTGCGGACCGGAATCTGATTTGAGATGAATATACGGAGCGGCGCAGACGCACCGCTCCGTATGATTTTTGTTATTGGTCCGTCAGCTCATACAGGGGACAGGTCCTCTGATAGGGCTGGGGGCGATAGGTGACGGAGGCGATCTTCCGGCCGGAGAGACCGTATTTCGGGTGGGTGCCGAAGAGATCCAGGTAGCGGTCCAGGTCGTCCCGCTCCGCTGCCATGGCGTCCAGCAGGGCCGCGGCGGCCCGGGCGTCGTCAATGGCCCGGTGGCTGTTGACCGCCTGGTCCTCCAGACCGTAGGCGGCGATGGCGTTTTCCAGCTTGTGGGGGTAATCCCGCCGGTCCCGGTAGACCGTCAGGGCGTCCAGAAAGCGAGGGGGCCGGAGGACGGACACAAGACCCAGCGGCTGCAGGAGGTAGTACAGGAAGTTCAGGTCAAACTGGGCGTTGTAGGCCACAAGAAGGGGCCGCTCCGCCCCCTCCAGCAGACGGCAGAAGGACGAGGCCGCCTCTGATTCCGTCACGCCCTCCGCCTGGAGCTGTGCGTCGGTGATGCCGGTGAGGTTTACAATGAAAGGCGGCAGGGTCTGGCCCTGCGGCAGGCGGATCAGACAGTCGAAGCCGGTGGTCTCCTGGCCGTGTTCCCAGGCCGCGGCGCCGATCTCGATGATGCGGTCCCGGCCGAACTCGATGCCGGTGGTCTCCGTGTCAAAGACCACGATCCGGTCAAATTGTCTCAGACTTTCCATCATGCGGCAGGCGCCTCCCAATTCTCGCCGGTGGCGTAGTCGATCTCCACCCCGGGCTGGACGTTGTAACAGAAGACGTTGAAGCACACGCCGTCCCCGCCGTCTTCCACGGAGTAAGCCTCCATCTGCACCCCCTGAGCCACCAGGTCACTGCCGTCGAAGACGGGCGTCACCCGGTAGAGAACGTGGTGGTCGGTTTCGCGGATGTAGTCCGCCACCAGGTTCTCAAAGGGGAGCATCCCCTCCACGTTCATGTAGCGGGTGCCGGTGATGAGGTTGCACTCGTTGGCGTTCTCCCCGGTGAGCTGGAAGCCGATGAGGTGACAGCGGTTGTAGAGAGACTGGCCGTCCACGAAGTCGTAGGCGTTCTGCACCCAGCCGGTAGGGCGGACGCTGCTGATGCTCTCCCGCTTCTCCGTGGGCATCAGGTCCCGGCCGATGCAGGCTTCCGCTATGGTGCAGCGGCCGAGGGCGTCCAGGTCCCCGTAGGTCTCGTAGGAATCCGTGGTCAGCTCCTCCTCCGTGAAGGAAGGCTGATTGTTGTCAAGGGCGATGTAGGGCGAGCCGTCGTAGGCGGGCAGCTCCGCCGGGTCCACGGAGGGAGGCAGGGGTTCCTCAGGGGCAAAGTAGCTGTACAGTGCGCTCAGAAGCAGGCAAAGGGCCAGGAGGAGCAGAGCCTGCTGGAAGGTCAGGGGCTTTTGGTTTTTCCGGGCGGCGCGGGTTTTCTGTGCCATGGTCAGCACTCCTTTCTGCGGTAGATCTCCCGGGTCATCACCTCGTGGGAGGTGCCGGGAAATTCCGTCCGCTCCGTCAGGGCAAAGGCGGAGAGATCCGGGCGGAAGTGGACGTCCGCCGGGTAGGTCCGGTTCCAGCGGTAGAGGATGAGGCCCTCCACGGTCTCCATAGGGGGCAGGCGGTCCTCCAGAAAGCAGAGCTCTCCGGGCCCGGCGCGGTCCAGAAGGGCCTCGTCCACGGTCACACGGTCCGCTGCCCAGTCGAAGAGCGGCGCGGAGCAGGGGGCCAGCCACAAAGTGCCTCCCCGGCACAGGGTCAGCAGATCCTCCTGCTGGGCCCGGTCCCGGCTGAGGCGGCGGCGATTGAAGGACAGACCGTCACGGTCGTCCAGACAGAGGGCGGCGAGCATAGGCGGGGGTCTCCTTTCGGCAGAGTTTTCCAATATAACTCCAACTATAACAGAATTCGACAGATTTTTCAACCGCCTCCGCCGTATAAGACGATGCCTCCCCGGACATCCTACCGCAAAACGACGGAGGTTTGAACCATGGGACGAAAGATCCTTGCCTTTGGAATGCTGCTGGTGCCCTGCCTGTTTCTGGGGCTCTGGGCCCGGGAGACCGCGGTGCCCGCCGCCGCGGATGCCGCGGTGCCGGCCTCGGCGGACAACTGGGGCCTGGCTTTCCCCGCGGAGGGGGAGACGCCGGTGGGCAACGCCACGGCGGAGCAGCTGGCCCAGTATGACGCCTACTACGTGGGGGACACCTCGAAGAAGGTGATCTACCTGACCTTTGACTGCGGCTATGAAAACGGCTATACGGAGCAGATTCTGGACGCGCTGAAAAAGCACAATGCCCCGGCGGCGTTCTTCGTGGTGGGCCATATGATCGAGTCCGCGTCGGAGGTCGTCAAGCGGATGGCGGCGGAGGGGCATATCGTGGGCAACCACACCTTCCACCACCCGGATATGTCCGCCATCTCCGACCAGGCCTCCTTCCAGAAGGAGCTGGACGCCCTGGCCTCGCTGTACCAGGAGACCGTGGGGGAGGAGCTGCCCCGCTACTACCGCCCGCCCCAGGGGAAATACAGCGAGGAGAACCTGCGGCAGGCCCAGGCGCTGGGGTATACCACGGTGCTGTGGAGTCTCGCCTATGTGGACTGGTATGTGGACAACCAGCCCACGGCGGAGGCCGCCTATGGAAAGCTCCTGCCCCGGATTCACGACGGCGCCATTGTCCTGCTCCACTCCACCTCCCGCACCAACGCGGAGATCCTGGACGAGCTTTTAACCAAGTGGGAGGATCTGGGCTATACCTTTGCCTCCCTGGATGATCTGCCCTGAACTGCCCGCCGCTGCCCGCCCTTCGGAACTTCCGGGGGCGGGTATTTCCATGCTTTACTAATGGGGCCGGCCCGTGTATAATGGCAGGGACGGTTTTGGCGGGAGGCCGGGAGGGAGCAGGAGGCGGCTATGAGAGAACGGATCTTTGAAATTATCGAGGTGGCGGAGGACTACGACCGGGCCAGCGCCGTCTATGATATTACCATGATGGCGTCCATCCTGCTGAGCCTGGTGCCTCTGGCCTTTAAGGAGAACACGCCGCTGTTCGTGTTCGTGGACCGGGCGGCGGCCTGCATCTTTGCCCTGGACTACCTGGCCCGGCTGAGCCTGGCGGATCTGAAGCTGAAAAGGGGAACGGCGTCCTTCGCTCTGTACCCCTTTACCCCCATGGCCATCATCGACATGCTGGCGATTCTGCCCACCTTCACCGCCGTGTCCGCCAGCTTCCGCCTGGTACGGCTGCTGCGGCTGGTGCGCACCTTCCGGGTTTTTAAGATGTTCCGCTACTCCCGGAGTATCCAGCTGATCTCGGCGGTAATCCGGGACCAGCGGGCGCCGCTGATGGCGGTGTGTACGCTGGCGGTCAGCTATGTGCTGGTGGTGGCGCTGATTATCTTCAATGTGGAGCCGGACACCTTCGATTCCTTCTTTGACGCGGTGTACTGGGCGACCATCAGTCTGACCACCGTGGGCTACGGGGATATCCATCCGGTGACCGTCACCGGGCGGTTGGTGACCATTGTCTCCTCCCTCATGGGCATTGCCGTGGTGGCACTGCCCTCCAGTATCATCACCGGCGGCTACATGGCCAAGCTCCGGCAGGAGGAGCGGGAGAAAGAGGCGCGGGAAGCGCGGGAGAAAGAGGAGGAGCAGTCGTGAGCGGCACGCCCGGATTTGTGTTGGACAAGACCGGGAATCTGTGATATACTATACCACGTATGAATATCTGGCGAGGTGATCCCATGCGAGTTGACGTGCTGGGCGTCGGTTTTGACAATGTGACCCTGGCGGAGGCCGTAGAGGCCGGCGTCAGGATGATAGAGGAGCCGGGAATCCACTATGTGGCCACCCCGAACCCGGAGATTGTGGAGGTCTGCCGGGAGGACCCGGCGGCCCGCCGGGCGGTGAACAGGGCGGATCTGGTGCTGCCGGACGGCATCGGCGTCATCAAGGGCGCGGCGATTCTGGGAACACCGCTGAAGGAGCGGACACCGGGCATTGAGTTTGCCGCGGGCCTCATGGCGCGGATGGCGGAGAAGGGGCGCTCTTTGTATTTGCTGGGCGCCAGGCCCGGCGTTGCGGAGCAGGCGGCGGCGCGCCTTGCGGAGCGGTATCCGGGACTGCGGATTGCCGGCACCCACGACGGCTATTTCCAGGAGGACGGCCCGGTGATCGAGGCGATCCAAAAAAGCGGCGCGGACGTGGTGTTCGTGTGCTTGGGCGCCCCGAAGCAGGAGCTGTGGATGGAACGAAACGGCGCCGCCACAGGGGCGCGGATGCTGTGCGGCCTGGGAGGCAGTCTGGACGTCTTTGCCGGAACCGTGGAGCGGGCGCCGAAGTTTTGGTGCGACCACGGGCTGGAGTGGTTTTACCGGCTGTGCAGGGAGCCCCGGCGCATCGGCCGCATGATGAAGCTGCCGCTGTTTTTGGTGCATGTCCGACAGGAGAGACGACGCAGATGAGTGGAAAACTGATTGTATTTGAGGGGACGGACGGCTCCGGCAAGGCCACCCAGACGGCGCTCTTGTGCCGCCATCTGGAGGAGACCGCCGTTCCCTACCGGAAGATCACCTTCCCCCGGTACGGCCAGCCCTCCGCGGCCATGGTGCAGGCGTATCTGGGCGGTGAGCTGGGGAAGCACCCCGGCGATGTGAACGCCTATGCCGCCTCCCTCTTCTATGCAATAGACCGCTATGCCTCCTACAAGCAGGACTGGGGCGGGTTTTATGAGGCCGGCGGGCTGATCGTGGCGGACCGCTACACCACCTCCAACGCCGTCCACCAGGCCTCCAAGCTGCCGGAGGGGGAGCGGGAGGCCTATCTGGACTGGCTCTTTGACCTGGAGTACCGATTGCTCGGCCTTCCGTCGCCGGACAGGGTGCTCTATCTGGACATGTCTGCGGCGGCGTCCGAGCGGATGCTCCGGCAGCGGGAGGCCGCCGGCGGGTCCCGGGCCGATATCCACGAGCAGGACGCGGCGTACCTTGCAAAATGCCGCCAGAGCTCCCGGGAGGTGGTCCGCCGCTGCGGCTGGCAGGTGATTCCCTGCGCCGACGGCGACCGGCCCCGGACGCCGGAGCAGATCCACCACCAGGTGCTGGAGGCGCTAAGGGAGCTGCTGGTTGTCCCCTGAGCAGACAGGAGAACGCGGGACGCAAAGCGTCCCGCGCTGCCGCCGTCTCAGCAGCAGGTGTCGTTGCAGCCGCAGTTGCAATTGTTGCCGCAGAAGCAGCCGCAGCCGTTTCCGCAGCGGCAGTTGCAGTTGCCGCAGCTGCAGCCGCATCCGCAGTTGTTTCCGCCGGTGGTCCAGCTGTTGCCGCTGCCCCATCCGCAGCAGCAGAAGAGGATAATGATGAGGATGATCCACAGGCAGGAGCAGTCGTTGTTTCCGTTGTTAAAACACATTCTGAACACCTCTCTTTGAGATTTGAACCATCCTATGCGCCGGAGCTTCTGCTGGAGCCTGGCCTTTTGAAAAATTTCCCGGAAGAGGAAAAAATTTTGCAGATTGACTGGATTCCGTCCAAAGGGACGGAGAGGAATGGAGGTTTCCATGGCCGATTTTAGACGCGGTGACACCGCCAGCTGGGACGCGGAGCAGGTCCGCCGGAGCGAACGGGGGCGTCAGCAGCCCGTCCGGACGCAGCAGAGCCGCTCCGAGCACCCCCAGCCCACCCGCCGGCGGCGCCGGCGCCGCCGGAGAATCAACCCGATCCTGTACCTTTTGTGCGTACTGCTGACCTCGGCCATTCTGGCCGGGGTAGGCTGGCTGCTGGCCTCGGACCTGTGCGCCTTCAATAAGGACTATCTCCAGGCCACCGTGGAGGTGACGGCGGACGACACAGTCTCCACCGTGGCCGACAAGCTCCACGACGCCGGGCTGATTCAGTACAAGTGGTTCTTCCGCCTCTTTGCCTCCGTGGCCAAGGCGGAGGAGAAGATCGGCATGGGCACCTATGAGCTGAACACGGAGATGGACTACCGGGCCATGATTGTCAGTATGCGCAGCGGCGCGGGGAACATGAGCACCAACACGGTGCGGGTGACCATCCCGGAGGGCTACACGGTGGATCAGATTATCCGTCTGCTGGCCAAAAACGGCGTCAACACGGAGGAGCAGCTACGGGACGCGGCCCAGAACCACCATTTTGACTACGATTTCATTGACAACAACTCCACGGAGGTACGCCGCCTGGAGGGCTACCTCTTCCCGGACACCTACGATTTCTACGTGAACGGCAACGCCGCCGTGGCGCTGGACCGCCTGCTGAGCGAGTTCGCCCGCAAGATCGACGGCGAGCTGCTGGAAGCGGCGGAGGCCAGGGGCTACAATTTGAGGAAGATCGTCACCATCGCCTCTTTGATTGAAAAGGAGACCGACGGCACGGACCAGGGCAACATCGCCTCCGTCATCTACAACCGTCTGGAGGGCCCCGGCGACAAGGCCGGCACCTACGGTCTGCTCCAGATCGACGCCTCGCTGCTCTACGACCTGCCGGACCACGAGGGGGCCATTACCAGCGAGGATCTCCAGACAGACTCCCCCTACAACCTCTCCAAATATGCGGGTCTGCCGCCCACCCCCATCGCCAACCCCGGCCTTGCCTCCCTGATGGCGGCACTGGAGCCGGAGGAGACGGACTACTATTACTACGCCCTGGGCACCGACGGCCGGCACCATTTCTTCACCAACTACGCCGACCACAGCGCCTTTGTAGGAAGCAGCCAGTATGGCGGATAACCGGAGAAAGCCGGAGCTGCTGGCTCCGGCGGGGGATATGGAGCGGCTGAAAATGGCCGTGCTGTACGGCGCGGACGCGGTGTATCTCGCAGGCACGGACTTTGGGATGCGGGCCTTCGCCGGGAATTTCCCGGCGGAGGCGCTGCCGGAGGCGGTGGCCTTTGCCCACAGCCGCGGCGTCCGGGTCCACTGCACCGTGAACACCATGCCCCGCAACGAGGAGGCCGCCCGCCTGCCGGAGCATCTGGAGCAGCTGGAGGCCGCCGGCATTGACGCCGTGATCCTGGCGGACCTGGGGGCCTTCCGTCTGGCGGAGCGGTACGCGCCCCACGTGGCCCGGCATGTCTCCACCCAGGCGGGGGTGACGAATTACGAGACCGCCCGGGCGTGGCACGAGCTGGGGGCCAGCCGGGTGATTCTGGCGAGGGAGCTGAGCCTTGGGGAGATCCGGGAGATCCGGGACAGGGCGCCGCGGTCTTTGGAGCTTGAGGCCTTTGTCCACGGGGCCATGTGCGTCAGCTACTCCGGCCGGTGCCTCCTCAGCAACTACATGACCGGCCGGGACGCCAGCCGGGGCGCCTGCGCCCAGCCCTGCCGGTACAAGTACGCTCTCATGGAGGAAAAGCGCCCCGGCGAGTACTTCCCCATTGAGGAGGACGGGCAGGGCGCGTACATTCTGAACTCCCGGGACATGTGCATGATCGACCACCTGGAGGACCTGCTGTTTCTGGACAGCCTGAAGATCGAGGGGCGGGCGAAGTCGGCCTACTACGCCGCCGTTGTCACCGCCGCCTACCGCCACTGTCTGGACGATGCCGCGGCGGGCTGGCCCATGGACGGCGTATGGCGGGACGAGGTGGAGCACGTGAGCCACCGGCCCTACGCCACGGGCTTCTACTACGGCCCTCCGGGGCAGTACTATGCCAACTCCCGGTACATCCGGCAGTGGCAGGTGGCGGCGGTGGTGCTGCGCTGTGACGAGGCGGGCCATGCGGAGCTGTCGCTGCGGAACAAATTCCGGGCAGGGAACACGGTGGAGCTGGTAGGGCCGGATCTGCGGCCGTTTTCCATGACGGTACCGGTGATGGAGGATCTGGAGGGTCAGGTGCTGGAGGAGCCCAGGACGCCGCAGATGGTATTTCGGATGAAGCTGCCCCGGCCGGTGCCGCCCTTTACGCTGGTGCGTCGGGCGGTGGAGCTGTCGGCCAGGGACTGAGCGCAGACAAAAGTTTTCGTCCACCTTTTTCAAAAGGTGGCGGGGTGCAGGGGCAGCGCCCCTGCAAAGCTCCCGT
>JAHZBA010000013.1 GCA_019423635.1 Clostridiales bacterium | reverse complement strand
CATCTCCGGCCGCGGCACCGTGGCCACCGGCCGTGTGGAGCGCGGCCAGCTGAAGCTGTCCGAGGAAGTGGAGATCGTCGGTCTGATGGACGAGAAGAAGAAGACCGTCGTCACCGGTATCGAGATGTTCCACAAGCTGCTGGACTACGCTGAGGCCGGCGACAACATCGGCGCTCTGCTCCGCGGCATTGAGCGTACCGGCATCGAGCGCGGCCAGGTTCTGGCGAAGCCCGGCTCCATTCACCCCCACACCAAGTTCGTGGGCCAGGTGTACGTCCTGAGCAAGGACGAGGGCGGCCGGCACACCCCCTTCTTCAACAACTATCGTCCCCAGTTCTATTTCCGTACCACCGACGTCACCGGCGTCATCACCCTGCCTGAGGGCACGGAGATGTGCATGCCCGGCGACAACGTGGATATGAACGTGGAGCTGATCACCCCCATCGCCATCGAGAAGGGCCTGCGCTTCGCTATCCGCGAGGGCGGCCGTACCGTTGGTTCCGGTGTTGTCATCGACATCGCTGAGTAATTTCAGACGAGAGAAGCGCGGCTGCCACAGGCAGCCGCGCTTTTTTCCGGAGATGCAGGGAGGGCTGCTGAATGGGAGACGGTTCACTCCGGCTGGAGCTGGAGGAGATGCTGGTGCGAATCCTGGCAGGACAGGTGGAGCCGGAGGAGTGGGAGGCGTGGTGGAAGAGCCGAAGGGGGCAGCTCTGGAAGGTGCTGAGTCACGGGGACCGGGAGCGGATAATCCCCTCCGGCTGGCGCGCGGACTACGCCTCCATGGCAAAGACCCAGGAGGGCGCCGCCTATTATTTTTACGCCAAGGGACGCCCCATGAAGGCGTCCGGCTGCTATGAGAAGAGGGCGCAGGAGGAGACCCTCCGCCTGCAGCGGGAGGCCATGGAGGCCTTTTCCGCGCAGACGGCCGGAGAGCGGGCACGGTGGGAGCGGTATCTGCGGGAGCACCCCACCGAGGCGGTGGATTTTGATTGGAGAAGGCTGCTGGGGACGCCGCCGAAGCAGCAGCCTCCCAGATCCTTTTCCTACCGGGAGGCCCGGACGGAGGAGCAGTGGAAGGAGTGCAGGGAGGAGCTGCAGCTGCGGCTGAAGGAGAACCTCCAGGCGAAGATCGCGCCCCTGGCCAAGGCATACGGCATGAGAAAGAGCGGGCCGAAGACCTTTGTGCGGGAACAGAACGGCCTGGTGGCCAGGGTGAAGTTCATCGGCTACTTCCGGGGCGGCGGGTATGAGGCGATGGAGTGCTACCTCTGCCCCCTGTACGCCCTGGGCCGGGGGCCGCTGAACCTGCCCGGCCAGGTGGGCAGCGGAGAGCTGTATCAGAATATGCAGCGGAATTGGCGGGTGATCCAGTACGGCACGGAGGCGGTGGACCCCCAGGAGGTCAGCCGGGAGTTTGACGAGATTTTGACTTTCCTGGCGGACGGCGTGTTTCCGGAGTGGCAGAGGGTCGGCTCCCTGGAGACGTATTTTTCCAGGGAGCGGCAGGACTACCTGCGGGCGGTGGAGACCGGTCCGGCGGACCCCAGGACCGGCCGCCCCATGTGGGACGCCAGGCCCCGCGGGAATCCGGACCCCTGGCGGGAGAGCGACTACCTCTTCGGAGTGTGGGACCTGCTGTCGGGGCGGGAGGAGGCCGGCTACGCCCGGCTGTTGGCCTGCGTGGAGCACAACCGGGCCCGTGTGGAGGAGTACCTGCGGGAGTATCCGAAGGAGGGTGAACAGCTGAAAAACTCCTTCGTGATGCTGTACCGCAATGCGGAGCGGTTTGCCCGGACCGCCCAGGCTCCGGCGGGAGAGCGGCGGAACGTGATTCAGGAGACCTATGAGGAGGTCTGCCGGGAGATGCGGGTCTACCATGGGCTGGAACGGGGGAAGAGGACGCGATAGAGCTAGGAAGGTCTCTATTATTTTTACCCCAATTCGGTTTTGTGTCCTCAAGGCGGAGCAGACCGATTCGCAGGGCGTGATGACCCGGCACGCCGTTCCGCCGGAGCGGAGGCCTTTCCCGGCGCGCCGGGTCGTCGCGCCCTACATATATTAGGGACACAGAGGTGAATTGTACATTTTTCCGGAAATGTAATGATCGTGGGTGTAATAATCCAGGGAAATGATGAAGTCGCAGGGGTCTGAACCGGAGAGGAAAGAACTGATGCTGTCACACATCACGATCAGCTCTGTGAACAGGGCTTTGAGTTCTCCGGTGCAGTATGCGCAATCCAAATACATGGTCACAGAAATGTAGTGGAAGCAATCTGCGATTTCCATGTCGATCTCATAGCTTTCGGATAAGGTGATTGCTAAGTTTACAAATTTCTCCTGGTTTGCTATTTTATCGGGATTTGGCAGATAGGTGCTGTTTTCTGCAATGCGGTTGAGGAATGCTTTGGATGAGACAAGCGGTTTTGTGGGAAGAATTTCTTCCGGGACCTCACAGCCTTTCAGGTGTTCATCCGTGTTTTGGCGTGGAAACCGTTTGGAATAGATCACCTTGTGCGTTTTTTCTGAATACATGCGCAGTTTCCCCCTCTTTTTTATCGTTTGTAGTCTTCTATCTGGTGAGTAAAATTATACTATTGCTTATAGATATAAGCAAGCACGGGAATAAATATTGGTAGAATAAAGCAAAATTTGATTCCCGGAGCTTGCCATGACAAAGCTGTTGAGCAATGAAATACTCGGAAAAAATATAAAAAGGATACGGGAATCCTGCGGATTGACACAGGAACAGACCGCGGCCAGACTGCAGGTGCTGGGATCTCCTCTGAGCCGCAGCACCTATTCTTTGATCGAACTGGGGCGGGGGAACCTCTATGTGTCGGATTTGGTGGGGCTGAAGCAGGTATTTCAGGTCAGCTATGAGGAGTTTTTCAGGGATATCCCGACCGCCCGTGAGTCCAAGGAGTCGTCCTGATTGTGGAATGGAGGCCGCAGTGATTCGTTACGCGCCATTGTGGAGGACCATGAAGGCACAGAATGTGACAACCTATGTGCTGCGTTTCAAGCATGGGATGAGTCATGCCACCGTCCAGCGTTTGCAGGCAGATATGCCTGTTTCAACATATACCCTCAATAAGCTCTGTACAATTTTAGACTGTCCTGTTCAGGATGTTGTGGAATTTATTCCAGACACTCCAGGAGAAAATCATTAGGACCGCCCCTTCTTTGCGGAAGAGGGCGGTCCTGTTTTTTGTCACGGCTGGTGGAGAGAAGCCCGCGGCGCTCTCCGGCGGTTTACTCCCCCTCCGGGAATGCCAGCGTCCGCTGGAACCCGTCCGCCCCCGGGCAGCAGATGTCCCCCGCCGCCGGCAGGTCCTCGCAGACGTACAGATTTGCCTGGACCCCGACGGGGCGGCCGGGGTAGTTGGTCACCGTATAGGTGAACCGGGAGACCTGCTTGCCGCAGCAGGCGGAGAAGTCAAAGCCCTGCTCCTTTTGCAGCTCATTGTAGGTCAGGTACGGCTCCGTCAGCTCCTCCGGCAGCAGGAACTGCAGCGTCTCCACCGGCTCCGGCTCCACCTCCCAGCCCAGGGACTGGAGATAGGCCACCCGCTGGGCGTTGTCGGTGAGCTGGGGCAGCTCCGGATGCTCCTCCTCCGCGGCACGGCCTGCCAGCAGGATCAGTACGGCCATCACCAAACCGACGCCGATCACCGTCAGCACCGCTTTCTTCCTGGAAAATTTTGTGGTCACAATCAGCATGGTTCCATCCCTCCTGACAGTTCCTTATTCAATTTTCGGAAAAAATATGATAGAATTGTCCCAGAGCGCCCCGGCGGAGGGAGAAAATTTCCGGACGGGGCGGAAATGGACAAGGGGGGATGGGCCGTGGAGCTGCGGCTGGATAAAATCGTCGCCTCCACCGGACGCTTTTCCCGGCGGGAGGTCAAGGAGCTGATCCGCCGGGGGCAGGTGCTGGTGGATGGGGTCCCCGCCCGCTCCGCCCAGGAGAAGGCGGACCCGGAGACGGCGCGGATCACCGTCTGCGGCGAGGTGGTGGCCTACCGCCGGTTCACCTGGGTGATGCTGAACAAGCCCGCGGGGTTCCTCTCCGCCACCGAGGACGGCCGGGGCCCCACGGTGCTGGACCTCCTGCCCCCGGAGCTGCAAAGGCAGGGTCTCTTCCCCGTGGGACGGCTGGACAAGGACACCGAGGGGCTGCTCCTGCTGAGCAACGAGGGCGGGCTGGCCCACGACCTGCTGTCCCCCCGGCACCACGTGGAGAAGGAGTACTACGTCCGGACGGAGGGGCGGCTGACGGAGGAGGACTGCCGGGCCTTCGCCGCCGGCATGACCCTGGACGACGGACTGGCCTGCCTGCCGGCGGGACTGGAGATCCTCTCCGCCGGAGAGGTCAGCGAGGCCCATGTGATCCTGCGGGAGGGGAAGTTCCACCAGATCAAGCGGATGCTGGCCCAGCGGGGCAAGCCTGTGCAGTATCTGGAACGGGTGCGCATGGGAACCCTGATGCTGGACCCGGCTCTGGCCCGGGGAGAATTTCGCTTTTTGACGGAAAAAGAGGTGCTGGAGCTAAAGAATCTATGACAATTTCCAAAAAAAGCAAAATATCAACAAAAAAGCGGAGTTTTTTTGGTGAAAAAAGAAAAAATGTCTTGCAATCCTGCGGAGGTGCCGATATAATAGTGTTATTGGCGAATTGCACAAAGGGGATTTCACCATGATTCGATAAGGAGGGCGGCCATGTCTGGGAGAATTTTTCAAAATGTGGTGCTGCAGCTGAAGGAGAACACAGACCGTACCATCGGCGTCATCGACGGAGAGGGGATTGTGATTGCCTGCAGCGAGCTGTCTATGATCGGCCAGCGGTGGAGTGAGTATGTGCCTGTGGTGAACAGCGCCTCCGGGGGAATGATCGCCTCCGACGGAAAGACCTTCAAGGCCCTGACGGGCTGGGGGAACCAGTTTGATTACGCCGTGTTCGCCTTCGGGGACAACGAGGTCAGCAGGACGGTGTGCGCCATGTCCACCGTGACGCTGAACGCGGCCAAGGCCTATTATGAGGAGAAGCACGACCGGGGCGCCTTCATCAAGGATATCATCTCCGACAACATCATGCTGGGCGACATCTATATGCGGGCCAAGGAGCTGCGGGTCACCGCGGACATCGCCCGGGGCGTCTTCGTGGTGCGCTCTTTGAAGAAGGGGGAGTCCGTGCCCATCGACGTGGTGCAGGGGCTGTTCCCGGACCGGCAGAACGACTTCGTGCTGAACGTGGGCGAGGGCGACGTGGTGCTGATCCGCCAGATGCCGGAGGCCGCCGGCATCAAGGAGCTGAACCGGATCGCCGTCACCCTGGAAGAGGCCCTGCGCTCCGGCGGGGAGAGCACCGTGGTGGTGGGCATCGGCACCATCGCCATCCATCTGCGGGATCTGGCCAAGAGCTATAAGGAGGCCCAGATCGCCATTGAGGTGGGGAAGGTCTTTGACACGGAGAAGTATATCATCAACTATGAAAACCTGGGGATCGGCCGGCTCATCTACCAGCTGCCCACCACGCTGTGCGAGATGTTCCTGCAGGAGGTCTTCAAGAAGAACCCCATTGACGCGCTGGACAAGGAGACCCTCTTTACGATCCACAAGTTCTTTGAGAACAACCTCAACGTCTCCGAGACCGCCCGCAAGCTCTTCGTCCACCGCAACACCCTGGTGTACCGGCTGGAGAAGATCAAGAAGCTGACGGGGCTGGATCTCAGAGAGTTCGACGACGCCATCACCTTCAAGGTGGCTTTGATGGTCAAGAAGTACCTGACCTCCCGGGGGATCGACTCTTAAGGGCGGCCCTGCCGGCCCTTCGCGGGCTGTCATGCTGAGCGGCGGACATCGGTCCGCCGCTTTTCTGCGGATTGGGAAATCTTGGGGAATCCGGAAACGCTTCTTGCAATGCGGCGGAAAAGCATATATAATGTGAGGGCATCAAAGATAAGAGAGACCTCTTGGCCGGAGGCGGCGGAGAGGGAACCGCGGGGAGGGCGCCATATGATCCGGATGAAGGACGTGGAGATGGAGTATGAGAACGGGACCCGGGCCATTCGGGGGATTACCCTGACCATTGAGGACGGGGAGTTCGTGTTCCTGGTGGGCCCCTCCGGCTCCGGCAAGTCCACCATCATCAAGCTCCTGACCGGGGAGGTGGAGCCCTGCGCCGGAAGGATCATGATTAACGGCTTTTCCACCTCCAACATCTCCGAGCGGCAGATCCCCAAGATGCGGCGGACCCTGGGGGTGATCTTCCAGGACTTCCGGCTCATTGAGAAGAAGACGGTGTATGAGAACCTGGAGTTTGTCATGCGGGCCGTGGGGGCCAGTCCCCGGGAGATCCGGAGCCGGATTCCCTACGTGCTGGACCTGGTGGGACTGGAGCGCAAGACCCACAGCCACCCCACGGAGCTCTCCGGCGGAGAGCAGCAGCGGGTGGCCATCGCCCGGGCCCTGGTGAACAACCCCAACACCATCATCGCCGACGAGCCCACCGGCAACCTGGACCCGGAGCGGTCCCTGGAGCTGATGAGCCTGCTGGTGAAGATCAACCAGCTGGGGACCACCGTGATGGTGGTGACTCACGAGCGGGATCTGGTGGACCGCTTCGGCAAGCGGGTGATTGCCATTGAATCCGGCCGCGTGGTCAAGGACAGCATCGGCGGCTATGTGGGAGGACGCATCCATGCGTAGACACGATTTCGGCTATTTTTTCCGGGAGGGCATCTCCAACATGTTCAGCCACGGCTTCATGTCCTTTGCGGCCATCGGCATCACTGTGGCGTGCCTTTTGATTATGGGCACCTTCACCCTGGTGGCGGTGAACGCCAACGAGCTGCTGCGGGACCTGGAGCAGGAGAATGAGATCCTGGCCTATGTGGAGGAGAGCTACACGCCCAACCAGGCCAAGGGGCTGCAGCGGGAGCTGCTGAAGGTGCCCAACGTGGCCTCCGCGACCTATATCAGCAAGGAGCAGGCCATGGCGGACTTTGCCGCCAAGTACCCGGAGGAGGAGATGCTGCAGAACCTGGACCCGGCGATTCTGCGGGACCGCTATGCCATCAAGCTGACGGATCTGGAGCACCAGGGCGAGACGGCGGAGGCGGTGCGGGCGGTGCCCGGCATCGCCAAGGTCAACGCCTATGAGGAGATCGCCGGGGGCTTTACCACCATGCGGGACATCGCGACGGTGGTGTGCGTGGCGCTGATTCTCATTTTGTTTGTGGTGTCGGTGTTCATCATCTCCAACACCATCCGCCTCACCACCTTCGACCGGCGGGAGGAGATCGCCATCATGCGGATGGTGGGCGCCACCAACGGCTTCATCCGCTGGCCCTTCGTCTACGAGGGACTGATGATCGGGATTCTGGGCGCGGCCCTGGCCTTTTTCCTGCAGTGGGGGCTGTACGCCGCGGTGGCCCAGGGGGTGGACAGCAATGACGCTTTACAGCTGATCCAGATTGTCCCCTTCACGCAGCTGTGGGTGCCGGTGGCGGTGGTGTTCGCCGGAGCGGGGCTGGTGATCGGCGTGGGCGGCAGCCTCTCCGCCATCCGGAAGTTTTTGCAGGTCTGAGTGTGAATTAGGAATTAGGAGTTAGGAATTAGGAGTTAGGAATTAGGAGTTAGGAATTAGGAGTTAGGAATGAAGCTCTGAAAGCAAAAGACCAAGTTTCGATATAGGAAAATTCCTAATTCCTCATTCCTAATTCCTAATTAAAACGACGCCTCGCGCAGAAGGAGGTTTCCCATGAAGAAACACGCCCGTTTCCGCCGCTTGGCCATTCGGCTGATCGCCCTGTGTCTGGCGCTGTGCTTTGTGGCGGCGGATCCGGCGGCGGCGCTGGTGACCCAGGCGGACATCGACGCCTTAAAGGGCGACGCCGGGGAACTGAAGGACCAGAAGAAGGCCCTCCAGGCGGAGCTGGACCAGCTGGCCAAGGACAAGAGCCAGATCATGGCCCGGAAGAACAACCTGGACAAGCAGATTGCCGCCACCAGCTCCGAGATTGAGAACGTGGAGGCGCAGATCGCGGCCTACACGGCCCTCATCACCCAGTCGGAGGCGGATCTGGCCGACGCCCAGGCCCGGGAGGAGGCTCAGTACGAGCTCTTCTGTGAGCGGGTGCGGGCCATGGAGGAGCAGGGAGAGGTGAGCTACTGGTCGGTGCTGTTCCGGGCCAACAGCTTCTCGGACCTGCTGGGACGGCTGGATATCATCAATGAGATCATGGACGCGGACCAGCGGGTGATCGACGATTTAAAGGCCCTCCAGGCGGAGATTGAGGAGAAGAAGACCCAGCTGGAGGCCAGCAAGGCCGAGAGCGAGGCGGCCAAGGCGGAGCTGGTGGATAAGAAGAAGGAGCTCAGCGCCCTGCGGGAGCAGGCCAACGCGGAGATTCAGAAGCTGGCGGAGAACGAGGCGGCCACGGAGGCGGAGATCGACGGCCTGGAGGAGGAGCAGAAGGAGATTCAGGCGGAGATCCAGCGGCTGAGCCGGGAGCTGGCCGCCCAGCAGGCGGCCCAGGGTCACTCCAGCCAGTCCAACCCCGGCGGGTACATCTGGCCGGTGGACAGCCGGTATATCACCTCCACCATGGGTGGGCGGAGTTCGCCCGGCGGCATCGGCTCCACCAACCACAAGGGCACCGACATCGGCCGGGTGGGCTACACCAGCCCTATTTACGCCGCCAAGGCCGGCACGGTGATCGTCTCCCAGCGCAGCAGCTCCTACGGCGAGTATGTGGTCATCTCCCACGGCAGCGGGAACACCACCTTGTACGGCCATATGAGCACCCGGAAGGTCAGCGTGGGGCAGCAGGTGAACCAGGGGGACGTCATCGGCATCACCGGCTCCACCGGCAACTCCACCGGGCCCCACCTCCACTTCGAAATCACGGAGGGCGGCGTTCGGGTGAATCCCCTGAACCATGGCGCGGAGCCCCACAAGGGCTATCTCACCGGGTATACCCTGTCCAAGACCGCGTGAGGAATCGCCTGCGGCGCGCGGAAGAGAAAAAGAGGGCCCCGCGGCCGTATTTCCGGCGGGGTCCGGATACATAATAGATACTCCCGCCCCATAGGATGGGGCGGGAGTGATGTTTTTATGATCGCAATGCTGTTATGGACCCCGCCCGTGCGGGGGAAACACCAGAAATCCGTGGAGATCCGGGAGCAGATGATTCTGCACACCCGCTTCCTCTGCGCCGGAGTGCTCCGGGGGGGCCGGACGCCGGAGGCGGTGCTGCGGCGGCGGGTGGCCGCGGCGGCAAAGCGGCTGAAAAAGCGGGGGGCCGGCCAGGTGGTGCTGCCGGAGGAGTTCTCCTTCCCGGAGCAGCTGGGGGAGCTGCGGCCGGTGTCCACGCTGCCGCTGCGGCAGGCCATGGCAGCGGACTGGGTCCGCTGGGCGTTGATCCGGCGGGGTGTCCCGGCGGCGGGGGCCCGGGTGGCGGTGTGCGCCGACACCCTCACCGGGGAGATCGTGCGGACGGTGACGGAGCTGAGTCTGCGGCACCGCTACGTGCTGCTGGACCTGCCCTACGGCGGGGAGGAGCTGTGCCGGGCCCTGCGGCGGGAGTACGGTGTCTCACTGCTGCTGCGGCCGTCTGCGGAGGAGCTGGCGGCGGCGGACGCGGCGGCGCTGTTCGCCCCCCGGAAGGTCCCCGCGGAGACGGCCCTGCCGGTATACGATGAGAAATGCCCCCTGCCGCCGCTGTTCCTGCCCCCAGCGCTGGAGGAGCAGCTGCCTGCCGGCGTCAACCGCGAGCAGCTGCTGGCGGTGCTGCGGGAGAGGGGGCAGCAGGTGATGATGGGGCCCTGACAGGGCAAAAACGCCGCAAAAGGGCCCTCCCGGCCCCCTTGACATTCCGAAATTCAACCACTATAATACTAGACTGTCATTATATAGAAAAATCTGCGCAGGCAGGCGGAAAATAGAAGGTTTCCCCATGAGGAGGCAGAAGAAAGGATTTTTGACATGGAAAAAGAGTATAAAATGAGTGCGGCCCGGGCGGAGGAGCTGCAGGAGGAACTGAATTATCTCAAAACCACCCGCTCCGACGAGGTGGCCGAGCAGATCAAGGTGGCCCGGGGCTTTGGCGACCTCAGCGAGAACAGCGAGTACGACGAGGCCAAGAACGAGCAGGGCAAGCTCTACTCCCGGATCGCCGAGCTGGAGGAGATCTTGCAGCACGTGGTCATCGTGGACGAGAGCAACGCCCCCACGGACGTGGTGACCATTGGGTGCCGGGTGACGGTGGAGGACAGCGCCGGACGTGAGCTGCCGGCCTACTCCATCGTGGGTTCCCAGGAGGCGGACCCCATGCACGGCATCATCTCCGAGGAGTCCCCCTTTGGCCGGGCCCTGCTGGGCGCCCGGGAGGGCGACACCGTGACGGTGGAGGCCCCCCAGGGGTCCATCGTCTACAAGGTGCTGAAAATCGAGCGGTAAGGAGAGAGAGATGAGCGAACAGAAGACAACGCCGGAGCAGGACCTGGGTCAGCAGACCAGAGTCCGCCGGGAGAAGCTGGCGGCCCTCCAGGCGGAGGGGAAGGACCCCTTCCGGATCACCCGCTTTGATTGGGATTACACCTCCCAGCAGATCAAGGACCGCTTCGAGGAGCTGGAGGGCCGGAGCGTCAAGGTGGCGGGCCGCCTCATGAGCAAGCGGGGTATGGGCAAGGTCAGCTTCTGCGACCTCCAGGACCGGGACGGCCGCATTCAGCTCTACGCCCGCCAGGACGAGATGGACGAGGCGGTCTATAAGGCGTTTAAAAAGTACGATATCGGCGACATTGTAGGCGTGGACGGCGAGGTCTTCCGCACCCAGCGGGGGGAGATGAGCGTCCGGGCCCGGAATATCACGCTTTTGAGCAAGTCCCTGCTGCCCCTGCCGGAGAAGTTCCACGGTCTCCAGGACACGGAGCTCAGGTACCGTCAGCGGTACGTGGACCTGATGGTGAACCCGGAGGTGAAGCGGAACTTCGTGGTTCGCTCCCGGTTTCTCAAGCACGTCCGGGACTTTATGGACGGCCGGGGCTATATGGAGGTGGAGACGCCGGTTTTGAACACCATCTCCGGCGGCGCCACGGCGCGGCCCTTTATCACCCATCACAACACTCTGGATATCGACATGTACATGCGCATCGCCACGGAGCTGCCGTTGAAGCGGCTCATCGTGGGCGGCATGGACCGGGTCTATGAGATCGGCCGCATCTTCCGCAACGAGGGCATGGACCCCAAGCACAACCCGGAATTCACCACCATCGAGCTCTATCAGGCCTACGCGGATTTCAACGACATGATGGACCTCTTTGAGGACCTGCTGTCCTCCGCCGCCCAGAAGATCCTGGGCACCTATCAGGTCCACTGGCAGGGGGAGGACATCGACCTGACCCCCGGCTGGCCCCGGATGCCCATGCACGAGGCGGTGAAGCAGTACTGCGGCATCGACTTCATGGCGATTTCCTCCGACGAGGAGGCGGTGGCCGCCGCCAAGTCCATCGGCGTGGAGCTGCCGGAGACGGCGGACAAGACCTGGGGCAACGCCCTGTATGAGTGCTTCGACCAGAAGGTGGAGGAGAAGCTGATCCAGCCCACCTTCATCACCATGCACCCGGTGGACGTCTCCCCCCTGGCCAAGCGCTCCCCCGCCGACCCCCGGCTCACGGAGCGGTTCGAGCTCTTCATCTGCCGCAGCGAGATGGGCAACGCCTTCTCCGAGCTCAACGACCCCATCGACCAGCGCCAGCGCTTCCAGAAGCAGGTGGAGCTGCGGGCCAAGGGGGACGACGAGGCCGGCATGATGGACGAGGACTTCCTCACCGCGTTGGAATATGGCATGCCGCCTACCGGCGGCCTTGGCATCGGCATTGACCGGTGCGTGATGCTCCTCACCGGGGAGGATACGATCCGGGAAGTGATCCTCTTCCCCACCATGAAGCCGTAAGCATGGAGATCATCACCAGCCGGACGAACCCCCTGTGCACCCACTTCCGCAAGCTGGCCTCCTCCAGGAGCTACCGGGAGGAGACGGGGGAGTTCCTGTGCGACAGTCCTAAGCTCCTGGCGGAGGCAGAGCTGTGGGGAGCGTCCATCACGGCGCTGCTGTATACCGAGGGCGTCGAATTGGAATTTCCGCCTGAGGTCTATGGCGCCGCCCGGACCGTGCAGGTCAGCGAGAGCGTGATGAAGGCCGTCAGCCCCATGGAGACGCCCCAGGGGGTGGTGTTCTCCTGCCGTTCCCCGCGGTACGACCCGCCCCAGGCCCTGGAGCCCGACGCCCACGGAAGGCAGCGCTATCTGCTGCTGGACGGGGTCCAGGACCCCGGAAACGTGGGCACCATGCTCCGCACCGCCGACGCCTTCGGCTGGACGGTGTTCCTGCTGCCGGGGTGCGCCGACGTCCACAACCCCAAGACCGTCCGGGCCGCCATGGGCGTCCATTTCCGGAGTGTGATCTACCGGGATACTTTGGCCCACGCCGCCGCCCTGGTGCGGGAGGCGGGCCTGCCGCTGTATGCCGCGGCGCTCTCGGAGGACACCCTGGACCTGCGGCAGGCGGAGCTTCGCCGGTGCGCCGTCATCATCGGCAGCGAGGGCCGGGGCGTGTCTCCGGAGGCCCTGGCCTTGTGCAACCGGACCATCAGGATTCCCATGAACGAGACCTGCGAGTCCCTGAACGCCGCTGCGGCAGCCGCCGTGGTGCTGTGGGAGGGGGCCAGGGAGGACGGCAGATAGAGAACCCGGGAGCGCGTCCGGTTTTGGTTTTTGCCGGAAGAGACAGAATGGAGAAAGAGAACGGAGGGCGGGCTGTATGCTGAAATACTGGGTGTGGCTGGCAGAGCTGCGGCTGACGAATCAGCTGCGGCTGGCGCTGCTGCGTCACTTCGGCACTCCGGAGAATGTATTTTTCGCCGACGAGGGAGAGATCCTTCTGACGGAGGGCATCACCAAAGAGCAGGCCCAGCAGCTGAAGAACCATGACCTCCGCATTGCCGACCGGATTCTGGCGGACTGCCAGCGGCTGGATCAGCGCATTTTGACGATCCAGGACGCGGAGTACCCCAACCGCCTGAAAAACATCTATGACCCGCCCGTTTTACTGTACATGAAGGGCCGTCTGCCTGCGGTGGACGAGGAGGCCGTGATCGCCGTGGTGGGGACGCGGGAGTGCTCGCTCTACGGCAAGACGTGCGGCGAGAAGATGGGCTACGGCATCACCAGCGGCGGAGGCATCGTGGTCAGCGGGCTGGCCAGGGGCGTGGACGCGGCGGCCAGCAGAGGCGCCCTCAAGGCCGGCGGCGTGACGCTGGGCGTCGTGGGCGGCGGACTGGACATCCAGTATCCGTGGGAGAACCGGGACCTTTATGAGGATGTGGCCGCCGTGGGGGCGCTGCTGTCGGAGTACCCGCCGGGCACCCGCCACGAGGGCTGGCACTTCCCCATCCGCAACCGCATTCTCTCCGGCCTGGCCGTGGCCACGCTGGTGGTGGAGGCCCCCGGAGTCAGCGGCGCTCTGATCACCGCCCATACCGCCCTGGAGCAGGGCCGGGACGTGTTTGCGGTCCCCGGCCCCATCGACGCCCCCGGATACGAGGGCTGCAACCGCCTGATCCGGGACAGCGCCGCGGGATTGGTGATGGAGCCGTGGGACGTTCTCCGGGAGTACACGGAACGCTTCCCGGGAAAGCTGCGAGCCGAGGAGCTCCGGGAACTGCCGGAGGTGCCGGGCTATCAGGCCCGGCAGGTCCAGCGCGCGCCTGCGCAAAAGGTGGAGCCCGCTCCGGTGCTGCCCTCCCTCCGCCTGGCAGACAGCGGGCTCACCGACGATCAGATCGCGCTGCTGCGGGCACTGCCGGCGGAGGAGCCGGTTCTGGCGGACGATCTCATCGAGGCCACCGGAATTCCCACCCGCCGGGTGCTCTCAGCCCTGACGGTGCTGGAGCTGGACGGCCTGGTCCGGCAGCACAGCGGCAAACGCTATACCCGCACCGTGACGCTGGAGAATTAGGAATTAGGAATGAGGAGTTAGGAATTGCTCTGATTCGGACCCAATTCCCAATTCCTAATTCCTCATTCCTCATTCAAAAGGAAGCCCTCATCAATCTGGAGGTAATCGAAGCTATGGCAAAGCACAGTCTGGTTATTGTGGAGTCTCCCGCAAAGGCCAAGACCATTGGAAAGTATCTGGGCAAGGACTTTGAGGTGAAGGCCTGCATGGGCCACCTGCGGGATCTGCCCAAGAGCAAGCTGGGGGTGGACCCGGCCCAGGATTTTGAGCCGGTGTACCAGCCCATCAAGGGCAAAGAGGAGATCATCAAGGATCTGAAAAAATCCGCCAAGGCGGCGGACATGGTGTACCTGGCCACCGACCCGGACCGGGAGGGGGAGGCCATCTCCTGGCATTTGAAGCACCTTTTGGAGCTGCCGGACGACAAGACGAAGCGGGTCACCTTCAACGAGATCACCAAGAAGGTGGTGCAGGAGAGCATCCGGGAGCCCAGGGCCATCGACCAGAACCTGGTGGACGCCCAGCAGGCCCGCCGGATTCTGGACAGGCTGGTGGGCTATGAGCTCAGCCCGCTGCTGTGGAAGAAGATCCGCCGGGGACTCTCCGCCGGCCGGGTCCAGTCCGTGGCCACCCGCATGGTGGACGACCGGGAGCGGGAGATTGAGGCCTTCCAGCCGGAGGAGTACTGGACGCTGGACGCCAACCTCCTGGGCAGCGACGCAAAAAAAATCCCCTTCCCCGCCCGCTACCACGGGCGGGACGGCAAGAAGGCGGAACTGAGATCCGCGGAGGACGTGGAGACCGTGGTCCGGGAGACGGCGGGGGAGCCCTTTGCGGTGAAGAGCGTGAAGCGCACCGACAAGCAGCGCAGCCCCTCGCCGCCCTTTACCACCTCCACCTTGCAGCAGGAGGCCTCCCGAAAGCTCTCCATGACCCCCCGGCGGACCATGGCCATCGCCCAGCAGCTCTACGAGGGCGTGGACATTGAGGGCGAGGGCACCGTGGGCCTCATCACCTATATGCGTACCGACTCCCTGCGGCTTTCCGAGGAGGCGCTGTCCTCCGCCAGGGAGTTCATCCAGGGCCGCTACGGCCAGGGCTACTGCCCGGCCAAGCCCAACCACTACAAGGCCAAGGCCAATGCCCAGGACGCCCACGAGGCCATCCGGCCCAGCAATGTCTTCTGGACGCCGGAGAGCATCAAAAAGGATCTGACCGGGGAGCAGTACCGGCTCTACCGCCTGATCTGGAGCCGCTTTGTGGCCTGCCAGATGTCCAACGCCGTCTATGACAGCGTGGCGGTGGAGATCCTCGCGGGGACTCACAGCTTCCGCGCCAGCTCCTCCAGTTTGAAATTTTCCGGCTACACCGCCGTCTATGAGGAGGGCAGGGACGAGGAGAAGGAGGAGAAGACCTCCCCGCTGCCCTCCCTCCAGGAGGGGGAGGTCCTGGAGCTGAAGGACTTCTCCCGGGACCAGCATTTCACCCAGCCCCCCGCCCACTACACCGACGCCACGCTGATCCGGGCCATGGAGGAGCAGGGCATCGGCCGCCCCTCCACCTACGCCCCTACGGTGTCCACGATTCTGGACCGGGAGTACGTGGTCAAGGAGGGCAAGTACCTGCGCATCACCAACCTGGGCCGGGTGGTGACGGAGCTGATGAAGGACAAATTCACCGACATCGCCGACATGGGCTTCACCGCCGGCATGGAGCGCCGCCTGGACTCCGTGGAGGAGGGCGCAACGCCCTGGAAGGGCGTCCTGCGGGACTTCTACGGGGACTTTGAGCAGCACCTCCAGCAGGCGGAGAAGGACCTGGAGGGCGTCCGGATCAAGGTGCCCGACGAGGTCAGTGAGGAGATCTGCCCGGAGTGCGGGCGGAACCTGGTGGTGAAATCCGGCCGGTTCGGCCGCTTCCTGGCCTGCCCCGGCTACCCGGACTGCTCCTTCACCATGCCGCTGGTCATCGAGATGCCGGGCCGCTGCCCCAAGTGCGGCGGGCGGCTGATGAAGCGCTCCGGCGTCAGCAAAAAGAACAACAAGCAGTACAACTACTACTGCTGTGAGCACAGCACCGGCAAGGAGGAGAGCCGCACCTGCGACTTCCGCACCTGGGATGTGCCGGTGAAGGAGGACTGCCCCGTGTGCGGCCAGACCCTCTTCAAGCGGTCCGGCCGGGGCCGTCAGAAGCCCTTCTGCATCAACCCCGCCTGTTCGGAATTCCTGCCGGAGGACCAGCGGGGCTACCCGAAGAAGGCCGCGGCGGAGGGCGCCGAGGGCGCGGCCGCGGAGAGCGGCGAGGAGCCCAAGGCGGAGGAGAAGCCCGGGAAGAAGTCCACGGCGGCGAAGAAGATCACCGCCAGGACCACCGCCAAGAAGACCACGGCGAAGACTGCGGCGAAAAAGACGACTGCCGCCAGGAAGACCACCACGGCCAAGAAGACCACGGCCGCCAAGAAGACCACGACTACCCGGAAGACCGCCGCCGGGAAGACGGCCGCGGCGGCGGAGGGCGAGGACTAACGCAGTTCCCGGGCCACCGCCCAGGAGGCCTGGAACATGGCCTCCAGCTCCATACAGGTGATCTCTCCAAAAGTGGTCTGGCAGGCATCCAGCATCTCCTTTTGTTCGGCGGAGCAGGTATCCAGAAGGGCCTGTTCCTGCTCAACCAGGAGATTGAAATAATTCTGGTAGGTCGGCTGCGGGAGATAGTTCTGGTATCTGTAGTCCGTGATGTATTCAAAGATGGATTTCATGAGAGCGGTCATTGTGATCATCTCCAATACTGAATTGTTTCTTCAATTATATTGAAGAAACAATTCAAAGTCAAGGGGGTATTATGGAAATTTTTGCGAAGCGGCTGAAAAGTTTGCGCAAGGAGCGCCGCTGGTCATCTAAGGAGATGGCGGAGTATCTTGAGATATCTCAGCGTGCGTATTTATACTACGAATCCGCAACAAATTATCCGAATATTCCGGGATTGCTGAAGCTGGCGGACTTCTTTGGGGTAAGTACAGATTATCTGTTGGGCCGGTCGGATCAAAAATAGGCGGGTTCAATAGATTGTATGGAAATTTTTGCAAAGAGATTGAAGAAACTGCGCCAAGAAAAGGGAAAAAAGCAAACGGAAATGGCGGAATTTCTGGAGATTACCCCCCGTGCATACCAATATTATGAAGGTGCAGGGCATTATCCGGATGTGCCCGGTTTGATGAAGCTGGCGGATTATTTTGAAGTAAGCGCGGATTACCTGTTGGGTCGGTCGGATCAGAGATAGAGCGGTCTGGCGGATGGCCTGGCCAGGGGGAAACCCTCTCCGTCACCGCCTGCGGCGGCGCCACCTCTCCCAAAGGGAGAGGCAAGGGGGTGGTTTCCCGGAGGCTTGGAGGTTCCGGGGGGAGCGGCGCGCCGGGTCGTCGCGCCCTACGGGGGCCGGAGGGTGAGACGGGAGAACCCTCTCCGTCACCGCCTGCGGCGGCGCCACCTCTCCCAAAGGGAGAGGCAAGGGGGCGGCGGTTTCCCGGAGGCCTGGAGGTTCCGGGGGAGCGGCGCGCCGGGTCGTCGCGCCCTACGGAGGAGAACAAGGAGCCCCACAGAGATCCGGGGGAGCGCTTAGCGAAGCGGAAAGCGCGGAGATAGGAGCAGGGACCGTCCGTCAAGCACCCAACAGCCTCCGCCGGAAGCCTCTTCACGCGGGTCAGGGCTTCTTCAACTGAGCGGGACGGCGCGCGCCGGCAGGGGCTTCCAAGTTTCCGCCGAAGCCGGGCGGTAACAACTCCCGTACATTGGCGAAACTTGACCGCAGGGCAAGTTCTCGCCACAGCGTCTTTTTCTCTTTTGGACCGTGCACGGCCCGTTTTCTCTTTTTCTTCGCGAAGAAAAAGAGAAAATGGGGGGTGCATTGCCAGCTATCATCATAGCTACAATCCATCCCCGGCCGCAGGCCGCCCCCTTTGGAGGACCCCAAATGAACATCACCGTCATCGGCGCCGGCCTGGCCGGCAGCGAGTGCGCCTGGCAGCTGGCCCAGCGGGGCCTCCAGGTCACCCTCCGGGAGATGAAGCCGGAGAAGAAAACCCCCGCCCATACAACGGAATACTTCGCGGAGCTCTGCTGCTCCAACTCCCTGCGGGGGGACCAGCTGGAAAACGCCGTGGGCCTTTTGAAAGAGGAGCTGCGGCGGCTGAACTCCCTGATCCTCCAGTGCGCGGAGGCCACCCGGGTGGAGGCCGGCGGGGCCCTGGCGGTGGACCGCCACGGCTTTGCCGCCCTGGTGACGGAGAAGATCCGCGGCCATCCCAACATCACCGTGGTGGAGGGGGAGGTCACGGAGATCCCCGAGGGGGAGGTGGTCATCGCCTCCGGGCCCCTGACCTCCGACGCTCTGGCGGACAGGCTCCGGGTACTGCTGGGGGCGGACAGCGCCCTCCACTTCTACGACGCCGCCGCGCCCCTGGTCTCCGCCGCCAGTGTGGACATGGACCGGGCCTGGATGGGCTCCCGGTACGACAAGGGCACGGCGGACTATGTGAACTGCCCCCTGGACGAGGGGGAATACGAGGCCTTCTGGCAGGCCCTCACCACCGCGGAGGAGGCGGAGGTCCACGGCTTTGAGGACAAGAAGGTCTTCGAGGGCTGTATGCCGGTGGAGGTCATGGCCCGCCGGGGCCGGGATACCCTGTGCTACGGCCCCCTGAAGCCGCGGGGCCTGAAGGACCCCCGCACCGGGCGGGAGCCCTTTGCCGTGGTGCAGCTGCGGCGGGACAACGCCCAGGGGTCCGTCTACAATCTGGTGGGCTTTCAGACCCACCTGAAATTCCCGGAGCAGAAGCGGGTCTTCTCCATGATCCCCGCCCTCCACGACGCGGAGTTTCTGCGCTATGGGGTCATGCACCGCAATACGTTCCTGGACTCCCCCCGGCTGCTGGACCGGTATTACCGGCTCAAGGCGGAGCCCCGGATCGCCTTTGCCGGCCAGATGACCGGCGTGGAGGGGTACGTGGAGTCCGCCGCCAGCGGGTTTGCCGTGGGGGTGGAGACCGCCCGGCGGCTGCGGGGCATGGAGCCCATTGACTTTCCCCGGGAGACCGCCATCGGCGCCCTGGGGCTGTATGTCTCCAACCAGTCCGTGACATCGTTCCAGCCCATGAACATCAATTTCGGCATCATCCCGCCCCTGGATCACCGGGTGAAGGGGAAGCGGAACAAGAACGCGGAGCTGGCGGCGCGGTCGCTGGAGATCATCGGGCAAATCAGAGAGGAGGTCCTGGCATGAAGATCATCGTAGACGCCATGGGCGGCGACAACGCCCCGGAGGAGATCGTCCGGGGGGCGCTGGAGGCCCGCAGGGCCCACGGCGTGGAGATTTTGCTGGTGGGCCGGGCGGCGGAGGTGCTGCGGGCCGTGGAGGCCTGCGGCGAGAAGACGCTGCCCGCCGGCGTGGAGATCCGGGACGCCTCGGAGGTGGTGGGGATCGAGGACGACCCGGCCATCGCCTTTAAGGTGAAAAAGGACTCCTCTTTGACGGTGGGCCTGAACCTGCTGCGGGACGGGGCGGGGGACGCCTTTGTCTCCGCCGGGTCCACCGGGGCGCTGCTGGCGGGGGCCACTCTGGTGGTGAAGCGGATTCGCGGCATCCGCCGGGCGGCCATGGGACCGGTGATCCCCACGGCGGCGGGGAAGCTGGTGCTGTGCGACTGCGGGGCCAACGCCGAGTGTACGGCGGAGTACCTGCTCCAGTTCGCCTACCTGGGGAGCTATTACGCCAGGCGGGTCCTGGGGGTGGAGACGCCCCGGGTGGCGCTTTTGAACATCGGCGCCGAGGAGGAGAAGGGCGACGCCCTGCGGCACGAGGCCTATGAATTGCTGAAGGAGGCCGGAGAGGCCGGCCGGATTCACTTTGTGGGGAATCTGGAGGCCAATGAGGCCATGATGGGCGGCGCGGACGTGCTGGTGGCGGACGGCTTTACGGGGAACGTGATGCTCAAGAGCCTGGAGGGCACGGCGAAGTTTTTGCTGAGGGAGCTGAAGAAGGTGTTCCTCTCCAGCACGAAGACGAAGGCGGCGGCGGCGCTGGTGAAGCCGGACCTGGCGGAGATGAAGAAGCTGCTGGACCCCGGCGAGATTGGCGGGACGCCCTTTTTGGGCATCTCCAGGCCGGTGATCAAGGCCCACGGGTCCTCGGACGCCAGGGCCATCTGCAACGCGGTTCTGCGGGCGAAGGAGTACGCCGAGAGCGGCTTCATCGCCGATGTGGAGCAGAATGTCCAGCTGATGAAAGTGGAGCGCGGCCGGGAAAAAGTGTGATTGCCCCTTGACAGCGGCGTGGGGATGTCTTATGATGCCAGTAACGGAAGTCCAGCGGGCTTCCAGAATTCTCTGAGGAGTGAGACGCAATGTCAGTCGAGGAAATTTTTCAAACCATGCGGGAGCTGGTGGCAGAGCAGTTTGCCATGGAGCCGGCGGAGGTGACCATGGATCTCTCCTTCGAGGAGGACCTGGGCGCGGACTCCGTGGATCTGGTGGAGCTGGTCATGGCCATGGAGGAGGAATTTGAGATCGGAGAGACCCAGGAGGAGGATCTCGGGGGCCTCAAGACAGTGGGCGATGCGGTGAATTATATCGCCGGGAAAGTGAAGTAAGAACCTGACCGTCCTGACCGGAGGGCGGCGGCGAGGATGCCGGCGCCGCCTGGGATGAAATTTCCAGGCATACCGGGTGTATGACGGGGAACGGTAACGAGGAGCGGCGGAGCTGCCGGAGCGCAGGCCGTGAATACGGGTTCAAAGGGCGGGCCCCGCGGCATCGCGGGGCTTCCTTATGGAGGCGCAGGAGATGCAGGAACTGGAGAAAAAACTGAATTACGCCTTTCGGAATCCGGCTTTGCTGCAGGAGGCCCTGAGCCACAGCTCCTATGCCAACGAGCACCGCGGCGGGCACCTGCGCAGCAACGAGCGCCTGGAGTTTCTGGGAGACGCCGTACTGGGCTTTGTGACGGCGGAGTACCTCTTTGCCCGGCACCCGGAGGCGCCGGAGGGGGATCTGACCCGGATTCGGGCGGCGCTGGTGTGTGAGCAGAGTTTGTATGAGGCCGCGCAGCGGCTGGACCTGGGCCGCTATCTGATGCTGGGCCGGGGCGAGGAGACCGGCGGCGGAAGGACCCGGACCTCCATCCTGGCGGATGCCACGGAGGCGGTGTTTGCCGCGGTCTATCTGGACGGCGGCATGGAGGCCGCAAGGCCGCTGATCCACCGCTGTCTGCTGGACGCCCAGCGGGAGAGCGTGGTGGAGGAGAAGCGGCGGGACTATAAGACCGCCCTGCAGGAGCTGGTGCAGCGGCAGGCGGACCAGGTTCTCAGCTACCGCATGGCGGGAGAGCAGGGCCCGGACCACGACAAGACCTTCCAGGCCGAGGTGCTGCTGAACGGCACGGCCGTCGGCAGCGGCTCCGGCCACAGCAAGAAGGAGGCGGAGCAGGCCGCGGCAAAGGCGGCTCTGTCGGCGCTGGAATCGGTTGGGAATCCCTGAATGGACGGCTGGCCTTCGGGCCGGCCGTTTTTTGGCGGAAGGGGGATTTCCGCGCCGCGGCCAAATATTACTGGAATTTATCGCCTGTCCATGCTATACTAATGCAGTACGTGGTTTTTTGCCGGGCTTATGCGCTGCTTCTTCCATGGAAAACAGGCGTTTTCTATGAGGTGCGCAGAGGACATCTCATAAGCTTATGACAGCCATGGTTGCCCGCTGCGCAGCGGTGTATCCTGCGGCGTGCCCGGCGGTCACGCCCCGCGGAGAGAGACTGCGCCGCGGCCGTATGGTACGAATCGTTCGCGGAACGGCGCCGCATGGTCCTTTCGCGGGTTCCCGTTTCGCAGTGTCTCGCCGGCAGAGCCGGTGAATGGGATAAGGAGTGTGATTGCTTTGACCCTTTTGTCATCCATCCTCTTGGGCCTGATCCAGGGTGTGACGGAGTTTCTGCCCATCTCCAGCTCCGGTCATCTGGCCATTGCGGAGCATCTGCTGGGCCAGACCGCGGAGATCCCGGGCTTTTTTGATGTGCTGCTGCATCTGGGCACCCTGGTGGCGGTGTTGATCGCCTATTGGGAGGACATCCGGGAGATGGTGATGGAGTTTTTCTGCGGCGTTGGGGATTTGATCCACGGCACCACCCCCACGCCGGTGCCCCCCGCCCGGCGGCTGATTCTGCTGATCGTGGTGGGGACGCTGCCCCTTTTTGCGGTGCTGCCGGTGAAGGATCTGGTGGAGGGCCTGGGGGACAATCTCTACTTTGTGGCGGGGGCGCTGCTGGTCACCGGGTGTCTGCTCTTTGCCAGCGACCGGGTGAGACGGGGCCGCAAGAGCGAGCGGAGCGCCACGCTGGTGGATGTGATCCTGGTGGGGATCGCCCAGGCGGTGGCCACCTGCCCGGGGATCTCCCGCTCCGGCACCACCATCACCGCGGGGTGCTTTGTGGGCTTTGAGCGGAAGTTTGCCGTGCGGTTTTCCTTTTTGCTGTCCATCCCCGCCGTTCTGGGGGCCAATCTTCTGAGCCTCAAGGACGCCCTGGAGGCCGGCGTGGACTGGCCGGCGGTGCCGGTGTACTTAGCCGGCGTGGCGGCCGCGGCGGTGGTGGGCTACGCCTGTATCCGGCTGCTGCGGATGATCGCCGAGCGGGGCAAGTTTGGCTTCTTTGCCTATTACTGCTGGGTGGTCGGCGCCGCGACGCTGGTGCTGACGCTTTTGCAGAAGGGATGATCGGGCGCTGAGCTTTGAGACGGACAGAGCGTCTGGCCGTTTAGCGCAATTGCGCTGGGGTGATTTACGATTCAGAACGAAATCGGAGGGATTCACGTGGCATCCTCAACACAAAAGAAATCCACCTCGTCCGGCGGAGGCAAGGGCCGGTCCAAAAAATCGGCCCCGCCGCCGAAGCGGCCGGTCCGGCGGGAGGTGTGCGGCGTTGTCTTTTTGGCGCTGGCACTGTGCGTGCTGGTGAGCTACTGCGGCGTCAGCGCCATCTTTCTGGACTGGCTCACCGTACTGTTGAAGGGCCTGCTGGGCTACGGCTACTGGCTGACGGCGCCTGCGCTGCTGCTGGGGGCCTTCATTCTGCTGCGCCATCACGGCCGCCCGGTGCGGCTGCGGGCGAGCTGTGCGCTGCTGCTGCCGGTGCTGTTCGGAGCCCTGCTGCACATGGTGCTGGTGTCCGGGGAGTTTGAGCCGGGGATTCAGATTCTGCGGACACTGTGGCAGGACGGTGTGGCCCTCCGCTCCGGCGGCGCCCTGGCCGGGGCCCTGGCGGAGGGCTTCGTGGCGGTGTTCTCCAAGTTTGTATCCGTGATCCTCTTCACGGCGCTGCTGGTGGTGTTTGTGATGGTGTCCCTGCGGCTGACCGTGGGGGCCCTCATTGAAAAGCACCGGGAGCGGCCCCAGTACGAGGAGGAAGAGGAGGCACCCCGCATCCATGTGGTGCCCCAGGACCCGCCCAGGCGCCGCCGGACGGAGACACGGCAGATTGACTTCCCCCTGGACGGGGAGGAATCCGCCGCGCCGGAGGAGCGGGAGACGCAGGAGGCGCGGCAGCCGGAGAAGGAGCCCGGCCGCTTCACCAGCTTTTTCCGCCACAAGTCCGACCAGCAGAAGACGCCGGCCCAGGTGCTGCGGACGCCGGAGCCCGCCGCGGCGGCCAAGCCGGCCGCTCCGGCGGAGGCGGTGCCGCCGGAGGAGCTGGCTCCGGACACGCCGGAGACGCCTGTCCACGCGGAGAGCCGGCCTGTTCCCCCGCCGGAGGCACCGCCTCCGGCCGCGGCGGAGCCCCCGTCCAGGAAGAAGACCGCCGCGGAGGTGGCCCAGCAGACCGCCGCCGTGACGGCGGAGATCGAGGAGAAGCTGGCGGCGGAGGAGTCGGATTACTGCTATCCCCCCATCACGCTGCTCAAGGCCGGCCAGGGGGAGAACCACGTGGAGGCCGGGGCGGAGCTGCGGAACAACTCCCGCCGCCTGGCGGACACCTTGAACAGCTTCGGCGTGGACGCCACCGCCGGCGACGTGGTCCACGGGCCCTCCGTCACCCGGTATGAATTCGTGCTGGACCAGGGGGTGAAGCTCTCCAAGATCACGAATCTGGCCGACGACATCGCCCTGGCCCTGGGGGCCACCGGCGTCCGGATCGCCCCCATTCCGGAGAAGATCTCCGTGGTGGGCATCGAGGTGCCCAACAAGGCGGTGACCCCGGTGCTGATCCGGGAGGTCATCGAGTCCCGGGAGTTCACGGAGCACAAGTCCCGGACGGCCTTTGCCCTGGGCCGGGATATCGGCGGGCGGAACGTCATCGGGGACATTGAGCGGCTGCCCCACGTGCTGATTGCCGGCACCACCGGCTCCGGCAAGTCCGTGTGCACCAACTCCCTGATTATCAGTCTGCTGTATAAATCCACCCCAGACGAGGTCCGCTTCATTATGGTGGACCCCAAGATGGTGGAGCTGGCGCCCTACAACGGCATCCCCCACCTGCTGATCCCCGTGGTGACGGACCCCAAGAAGGCCGCCGGGGCCCTCCAGTGGGCGGTGTTTGAGATGATGAAGCGCTATAAGACCTTCTCCGAGTGCGGCGTGAAGAAGCTGGAGGAGTTCAACCATTTGGCCCGGGCCACGGAGGGCATGGAGACGCTGCCCAGCGTGGTGGTGGTCATCGACGAGCTGGCGGATCTGATGCTGGTGGCGGCCAAGGAGGTGGAGGAGTCCATCTGCCGGGTGGCCCAGATGGGCCGCGCCGCCGGCGTCCACCTGGTCATCGCCACCCAGCGGCCCTCCGCCGACGTCATCACCGGCCTTATGAAGGCCAACATCCCCAGCCGCATCGCCTTTGCCGTGGCCTCCTCGCTGGAGTCCCGGATTATTCTGGACAACACCGGCGCGGAAAAATTAGTGGGCAAGGGCGACATGCTCTACGCCCCCCTGGGGGGCGGCAAGCCCCAGCGGGTCCAGGGCTGCTTCATCTCCCCGGAGGAGATTGAGGCGGTGGTGAAGGCCGTGAAGCAGACCGGCGAGGCCCGGTATGACGACGAGGTCCTGGCCAAGATCGAGGAGTCCGTCCAGGAGAAGGAGAAGAGCAAGGGCGGCGGCGCCGCTCCGGAGCCCCTGGGCGAGGAGGGGGACGAGCTGTTCCCCGCCGCCGTGGAGGTGGTGCTGGAGACGGGACAGGCCTCTGTGTCCATGCTGCAGCGGCGGCTGAAGCTGGGTTACTCCCGGGCCGCCCGCCTGGTGGATCAGATGGAGGAGCGGGGGATCGTGGGGCCCTTCGAGGGCTCTAAGCCCCGGCAGCTGCTGATCTCCAAGGAGCGCTGGCAGGAGCTGCAGATGGGCGGCGTCCCCGCCGGCGGGGAGGAGGACCTGCCGCCGTTTGAGGAGGACGAGGAGTGAACGAAAAGCGCATGAGGAAAAGGCGTGCGGCCCTGGCGCTGCTGGTGCTGTGCCTTCTGTCCGGCTGTGCCCAACGGGCGGCAAAGACGCCGGAGGAGCAGGGCCTCACGCTGGAGCAGGCCCGGGCGTACACCTTCTCCGACGGCGTCTCCGCGGACCGCTGGCAGGATGTTTTTGGGAATGACCGCTACCTGCTTTCGGATGGAACGGAGCTGCTGTGGGTGAAAAAGCCCATGGGGCCGGAGAATGTTGCCAACGGGCGGGAGAACGTCCAGGATCTGAGCGAGACGGCCCGGGCGGCCATTCTGGCCTGGTTTGAGGACCGGGGGCTGCTGTACGACACGGAACAGGAGCTGGAGCGGGCCTATGAGCGATACCTCACGTGTCAAAAGAGCGGGGAGTGGTATCAGGGGGGCCTGGTGGAGCAGACTGTCCTCCCGGCGTCCTCCAACCGGCGGATCATCTGCTTTGAGACCACGGTGACGCTGCCCCTGGAGGAGCCCGGAATGGCGGAGAGGATCTCTCTGGGCACGGTATTTGACCGCGCCAGCGGGGAGGTAATTTCCAACTGGGACCTCTTTACCATCCCTGAGGCGGAGGTCCGGGCTTGGGCGGCGGAGCAGGCCGCCGGAGACGACCCCGCGCTCCGGGAGGAGATGGCGGCCGCCCTGGAGCCGGAGTGGATCATACTGGAGCCGGAGGGGCTGAGTGTGTGGTTCCCCCGGGGATCGCTTCCCAGCCAGGAGTTCGCCTATGGGTGGTTTGAGGAGTATGAGAAGGCCCCCGGGGCCGTGCTCCAGCCCTGGGCCATTCCGGACGCGCCGGATCCATCATGAGAAGAGAGACAGAGCGGCCCGCAGTGCGGGCCGCTCTGTTTTGGCCTGCCGAAAAAGGGGAGCGACCCGGATGACGGGAAGGAGGGGGGTGTGGAGGGAACCCAGGAGGGGTTCCCTCCGCCATTTTAATCAGGGAATTTCAGAACTTTAAAAAGTTCTGAAATTCCCGCTCAGCTTGTCGAAAATGCGTTTTCGACAAGCTGAGACAGAGCGGCCCGCAGTGCGGGCCGCTCTGTTTTGGACTGCCGAAAAAGGGCAGAGACCCGGATGACGGGAAGGAGGGGGGTGTGGAGGGAACCCAGGAGGGGTTCCCTCCGCCATTTTAATCAGGGAATTTCAGAACTTTAAAAAGTTCTGAAATTCCCGCTCAGCTTGTCGAAAATGCGTTTTCGACAAGCTGAGACAGAGCGGCCCGCAGTGCGGGCCGCTCTTTTAGCATGTTCCGTTGAGTGTGGACAGCTCCGCCAGAGCCGCGGCGGCGTCCCGGCCGGGGCTCAGCAGGGCGATGTCCTCCGCCGTCACCGGCTCTCCGGCGTAGACCTTTTGGACCACCTCCGGATTCGGCGGTGCGCCGTGGTACCCGGCGGCCCAGCCGCACCAGTCCCGGGACGTCTCCCGGAGAAGACCCAGGAGACGCCTCTCTCCGCCGTCATTTTCCGGCCATGGGTGCTGCGTCCACCGGCCGCCCTGATACCACATGCAGAAGGTGGTGCAGTCCCGCTCCTCCTCATCCTCGTCCAAAAGCGCCTGGAGGGCGGCGGGGAGCCCGGCAAAGATATGGTCGAAGAACGCCTGGTTCCACTCCTCCGCCGCCAGCTGATTCAGGGGGCTTTCATGGTCGAAGCCCTTGAGCAGGACGCCGCCGCTTCGAAACCAGACCGTCAGGGTGTCGCCGCCGCCGTTGTCCACGCGGTAGATGCGCAGATCCGCTGTGATCTCCGCGGTGACCAGACGAAGCGAGGCCTTCTCCTCCGGCGTCATGAGGATGTCCAGCCGCGCCATGGCCTTGAGACAGCGCTCCAGGGTCTCCGGGGGAAATGGGAAGGTCATAGGGATTCCTCCTTTTGAAAAGGAGTTTTCGCGGAGGAGGGCCGCTCTTCTCCGGAGCGGGGCGATCCCTTCAAAGCGTCGCTGAAGGCTTTGAGGTCCCGCTTGCAGCTGTCCGGGAGGCGGTTGAAGTCCACGCCCTGAATCGCGCCCTCCAGGGCGTAGAGATGGACCAGGCAGACCTGGGGAAAGAGGGTTTTCAGCCGGAAAAAGGCCTCCCTGGAGCCGGCGGCGGTCAGGGCCTCCGGGGAGTCGATGCCGGCGGCCGTCAGCTTGCGGGCCATCTCCCGCCCGATGTTTTTCAAGGATGTCAGCTCCGCCATGGACTCACCGCTTCCTGTAAAAGATCCGGCCCAGCCCGTTTCCGGCCAGGACCACCGCGGCGTAGGCGATTCCGTAGCCCCACGCCGTGGCGTTGTAGAAGAGGAAGACGGACGGCAGAAACAGCACGCCCGCCCCCAGGGGCAGCAGGAGGGAGAACCCCCGGAAGACCCCGTAGATCACCGCCGTGAGGAAGGCGGTCAGGGGCATGACGAGGAGCATCAAAAACATGGCGCCGCCCGTGTCGTGCATGAGGAGGGGCAGCAGATAGAAGTCCAGGGCAAATACGAGAAAGCAGGGGAGCAGGGATGTAAGTTGTTTCTTCATGGTTCCTCCTCCAGATGAAAGAGCTCTTCCACAGGCGTCTCCAGGAACCGGGCCAGCTTCATGGCCAGCTCCAGGGTGGGGTTGTACTTGTCGTTTTCAATGGCGATGATGGTCTGCCGGGAGACCTCCAGCGCCGCGGCCAGATCCTCCTGGCGGAGCTGCCTGGCCTTGCGGAGCTGTTTGATTTGATTCTTCATGGCTTCACGCACAGCAGCACAAAGGCCCCGGCCGCGGCGGCCAGAAGCGCGGCGAGGACACAGATCAGCACGACGAGCCGTGCCAGGGGCTCCGTCTCATAGGAGTCCTCGTCGTCCTTGACGGCCCGGCGGGTCAAAAGCAGCTGGGAGAAGGCCTGTACCAGCAGCGCCCCTGCCAGTAAAAGACAGGGAAGCAGGTTCAGCCTGGTGTGGTGGAGGTAGACCCGGCCGCTCTCGCAGAAGCTCCAGGCGGTGAGGGCCATCACCAGAAAGAGGTAGGAATTTCGCTGGGCCTGGAACAGGATGTGCCGCTCCATCTCGTCCGGTTTGCGGAATGATTTGAAAAAGCGCTTCATGGGATTCTCCTTAAAAGTAAAAGAGTATTTACATTTTGGAGGATAGCAGATCGGAACGGATATGTCAAGAGCTTTTTACATTCTGGGAGTGTCTAAACGCCCAGGAAAAAAGTCTGCCATCCGGCTAATGTCATTGAGTTAAGCGGAAGACCCTCTCCGTCACGGCTTCGCCATGCCACCTCTCCCAAAGGGAGAGGCAAGAGGGGATACGCGCCTCCCCTTGGCTCCCCCTTTGGGGGAGCTGTCTGGCCGCAGGCCAGACTGAGAGGGTCGGCTTAACTGAATGACAGTGGCCATCCGGCAGACTTTTTTCCTACAGCGGGAGGCGGTGCGGGGCGCTTGGATCAGTCAAAGGAGGCTTCGCTCAGGTCCAGCGTCTGGCCGCAGCGGTTGTCGATGTCGGTTTCGTTGCCGGAGAACACCGACTCGGGGAAGGAGATGGTCTCCTCGGTGGACAGCCGCTCCAGCAGGATGGCGGTGCCGTTGTTTCGGAAGACATCCCTCGTATAGCGGCCGTCCGAGAAGGTCCCGGTGTCGGCGTTGAAGTGGAGGGCGGTCTCGTTGTTCTCGAAGGTGCAGTCAAAGGCGTCGACTAAGTTGTCCTGCATCAGCACGCCGGTGCGCCAGCCCGAGATGCGGCAGCCTATGAGGAACGCCCGGCTGGAGGTGGAGAACCCCACGCCCTCTCCGCTGCCCACGAAGTCGATGTCATAGATCCAGGAGAGCCCTGTGCTCGGAGGCGTTATGCGGACGGGCCCGGTGAAGGTGGTGCGCCCTCCCTCCTCCGCGCCGTAGAGGTTGATGTACCGGGGGATGGTGACGCCGCCGTCGTAGGTCACCGGGGGCAGGTGGATCTCCACGATGCTCAGATCGTTGCCCCCCGTGAGCTCCTCCAGGCTGTCCAGCAGGGCCTGTACCTCCTCCACCGTGTTCAGGGGGGTGTCCTCCGGGGTGAAGAGGAAGCGCTCCATAATCTGGGACTCCATGGCCTGATAGAGGCGGATGACGTCCCCGTTTTTCATCTCCACCGTCCACCGGAGGGTGCCCTTGCCGCTGCCGGCGTGAAAGTGGATGGAGGAGACCAGGGCGGCCTCGGGGATGTAGTCCTCCCGTGGGATCGGCTCGTCGCAGGTCCAGGGCAGCTCCTGGCTGTCCGTCTCCACAAAGGCGGCGGTGACCTTTTCCACCTGCTCCATAAATTCATCCCTGGCGTTGGCGCCGCTCTCCGAGTGATTGATGTACAGGCACTGGGGGAAGGTGTACAGCATGTCCACATCGTCCACCGGCTGAATGACCCGATTGGCCGGATGAATGTGGTCGTCCATCCAGCCGGCCAGCACCTGATAAGTCACGCCGCCCTGGGTGTAGAGCACCTCGGCGGTGCCGTTGTCGTAGACCTGGGGCCGGCTGCGGAGCCAGAGCGTCGCAGACAGAGCCAGGACGGCGAGAACGATCAGGGCGCTGTACAGCGCCCTCCGCGTCATATGACGCGGAGGTGATACCTCCTTGCGCTCCTTGACGCTCCGGGCGCAGTGGGGGCAGAAGGAGACTCCTTCCGGCAGTTGGGCCCCGCAGTGGGGGCAGGAAACCATTTTTTCGTCCATAATGTCCCTTCCTTACTCAAAAATCGCGCCGGCGATGCTCACCTCGTGGCCGCAGCGGTTGTCGATGTCGGCGCTGTTGCGGGAGAAGCGGGTGCCGTCGAAGTACAGGGCCTGCTCGCCGGGGACGCGCTCCAGCAGCACGGCGGTCTCGTTGCCCCGGAACAGGTTGCCGCTGTACATGTGGTCGTTGGCGTTGCTGCCGGCGGAGTTGAAATGAAAGCCCAGGGTGTTGCCCTCAAAGGTGCAATTTTTGAGGTTTACCCAGGAGTTTCCGTAGCACAGTACGCCGGTGTGCCACCCGGACAGGCGGCAGCCCGTAAGGTTGATCCGGGCGGAGGCGGACACCCCCACGCCCTCGCCGTCTCCCATAAAGTCCAGGTCCTGGAACTGGCAGATGCAGCCCCTCTGAGCGGTGGCCTGGAGGGTGCCGGTGAAGCTGGTCCGGCTCCCGTCCGCCGCCTCGCTGCCCACCAGGTTCATGGACCGCTCCGCCAGCACCAGACTCCCCTCATAGGTGACGGCGGGCAGGTGGAGGTAGACGATGATGTCGGGCGTGACAGTCTTGTTGACCTCGTCCACCAGGGCCTGCAGGTCCTCCATGGTGTCCATGGGTGCGTCCTCCGGGTAGAAGTGGCGGGTGGGGATTTCCCCCAGCTCCATCCGCTGGTGCAGACAGATGGTGTCGCCGTTGCGCATGGTAAGGGTCCAGCGCAGCTCCATGCTGCCGCTGCGGTCGGTGTAGGAGAGGATGCTGACGCCGGCGGCATCCGGGGCTAAGCTGTAGACCTCCGAGTTGAGGCCGTTGTAGACCGTCGGCTCAGAGCACTGCCAGGGCGCGGGACCCTCGCCGCCCTGCAAAAGCTCCACGGAGACGTACCTCACCTTGCGCAGGAAGGCCTCCCTGGCGCTGACCCCGGTGTCCACATGGTTGATAAACAGCCGGGAGGGCTTGTTGGCGGCGGTGCCCTCCTCCACCTCCTCCGAGTAGTCGGTCATGGACTGGAACCGGTCCCCGGAGTAGTTGAGGAGGAGCTGATAGCTCCCGTCGCCGTCGGTGTAAATAATCTCAGCGGTGCCATTGTCATAGACCCTGGGCCGGGTAGAGAGCCAGGCCGCCGCCGTCAGCGCCAGCACAGCAAGCAGGGCCAGCGAAACGCGCAGCGCCCGCCGTGGCAGCCGCCGCGGCGGACGAATCTCTTTGCGTTCCTTGACACTCTGTGCGCAGTGGGGGCAGAAGGACGCCTCCCCCGGCAGCATCCCGCCGCAGTGGGGACAGATTTTACCAGCAGTTTTCTCTTCCATCATCCCACCCCTCAACAGGAGCCCCGCACCCCCCAAATTCCCAATTACTCTCCACTCTTCACTCTCTACTCTCCACTCTGAAAATATCTCCGATCTAACCTCACAGTGCCTCCATCAGATGCAGCACATCCTTGTACCGCTTGGCCGGGTTCACCTGGGTGCAGCGCTGAATTACCCGGCCGGTGTGGCCCTCCGCCAGCTGCTTGGAGGGGTGCTTCCCGGTGAGCATCACGTTCATCAGCACCCCCAGGGAGTAGATGTCCGTCCGGGTGTCCGACTGGCCCAGACCGTACTGCTCCGGGGCGGCAAAGCCGGTGGTGCCCAGGATCTGGGTGTCTGCCTCCGCCTCGGGCTTGTGGAGGCGGGCGGCGTCGAAGTCGATGAGCACCGCGTCGCTTCCCCGGAGAATCACGTTCTCCGGCTTGATGTCCCGGTGGACGGCGGCCATGGAGTGGAGCACCCACAGCCCCTGGCACAGCTGCTTGACAATCTGCCGGGTCTCCTGAGGGGTAAACAGGGCGCCCTCCAGCAAAAAGCTCAGGGTGTCCCCCTGGATGAACTCCTCAATCACAAGATTTTCCCCGTTCTGCTCCGCTGATTCGTAGATGGCGGGCAGGTGGCGGCAGGTGCAGCCCAGAAGCTTTCGGTAGACCTCTCCATTGCCGGTGAAGCGGCGGAGGATGAAGCGCCGGCCGCTCTGCCGGTGCCGGATCAGCCGTACGCTGCCCCGGGGGCTCTCCTTCAGCAGGCGGAGGGTCTCATATTCTCGTTCCAGGCACTCCAGAAGCCAGGTATACACGATGGTCGCCTCCCAAAAATTGAAGCACTACTATGCAGCCAGCATATTGTATCTGGCCTCAAAGTTTTGTACACTAAATCAGAGCAACGCTCAAAATTGTTGACGCCGGCCTGCGGGGCGTGACTGCCGGGTACATTGCGGTATATGGCCGCATCACGGTGCGCCGGGCCGCCGTGCCCCGGAATCATGGCTGTCATGAAATTTGATCATTGCGACGGGATAGCAGCATTGCCGCCCGCAATTTTGAAACCTATTACCCTAGTATAGTAAAGTTTCCGCGGAAAGTAAAGGGGGAAACGACATGGAGGAAAAGAACACCGGCGATCTCAGCCAGGAGCTGATGAGCCAGCCGGATCTGGACGCCTACATCCAGGAGAATCTTTGCGCCTTTGACGAGAGGAACTTCGCGGAGCTGCTGACGGCGCTCTATGACAAAAAGGACCTCTCCAAGGCCACCCTGGCCCGGCGGGCCGGCATCAGCGAGGTCTACCTCCATCAGGTCTTCTCCGGGCGGCGGAAGCCCTCCCGAGACCGCCTGGTGTGTATCTGTCTGGGGCTGGGGGCCACGCTGGAGGAGACCCAGGAGCTTTTGAAGCACGCGGGCTATGCCCAGCTCTACCCCCGGCTGAAGCGGGACGCCATCATCAGCCACGGCCTGGTCCACGGGACGGATCTGAACGAGATCAACGACAAGCTGTTCGCGGAGAACGAGAAGACGCTGTTCTGACGCCGGAACCCTTCGGCGTCTGTAATTTGTGAGAAAGGGAGGGAACTGGACGGCGAGGCCGGGCCGGAACGCGGCCGAGAGCAATTTTGAGAAAGGAGAGTTCCGCACCGGAGGGGATTTGGAACCGGCGCGGAACGAATACATCATCATGGAGACCAAAAAGAACACACCGTTTCCCTATATCGCCGGCGGGCTGTTTGCCTTTCTGGCGCTGATGCAGCTGGCCAGCCTCCATCTGAGCCTGCTGCCCATTCTCTGGCTGGTGTGCGATGTGCTGCTGGCCGCGGCGCTGTTCCTCAAGCGGAGGGACATCCTTTTGACCCTTGGCTTCGGCCTGGCGGCGCTGCTGACGCTGTACGCCTTTTTCCGGGGTTTCGCCCCGGACAATGCCATGTATCGGGTGGACAGCTGGAGCGACGGCCTGCGCTTCAATCTGCTCTGCGTCCTGCCGTATCTGGTGCGTCTGGCGGGCTATCTGGGGGCGGTGTTCCTGACGCTGGCCCTGACGGACGTGCTGCCGAAGTATCAGGAGACCGCGAAAAAGCTGTGGTTTGTGCCGGCGGCCTGCATACTGGGGTATTTTCTGGTGGCCATCGTGGTGCAGCTGCTGCTCCGCATCGCGGGGAGCGGCTACTGGTACGCCTCTCCGCTGCACTTCCGGAACCTGTTCCAGACCCTCCTGCTTGCGGGGGGCATGGGCTGTGCCGGGCTGTGGCTGGCCTATCCCGAGGGACTGCCCGCCAGGGCGGCCCGGCCCGTCGGGAGTACCGGCGATCAGGCTGCCGGGACCAGTGCCGCCGGCACTTCCGCCGGTGCCTCTGCGGATTCCGCCGCCCCCGCGCCCCGTCCGGCGCCCGCCGTCCCTGCTGCCGGGGACGGATACATCGGTATGGCCCAGCACGTCCTGCTGCTGCTGCTCACCTGCGGCATCTGGCTGTACATCTGGATTTACCGCACCACGGGATACCTCAACCGCCTGGAGGACGAACCGCCCCAGACGCCGGTAAACCAGCTGCTGCTGTGCATGTTCGTGCCCTTCTACTTCATTTACTGGTTCTATAAGAACGCCCAGCGGCTGGATAAGCTGGCGGCGCAGAACGGCGTGGCCTCCGACCTCACCACCCTCTGCCTGATCCTGGCCATCTTTGTGCCCATCATCCCGCCCATCCTTATGCAGGATAAGATCAACGCCATCGCCTCCGGCGGCGGCACGGCCGGCAATCCGGCGCCCCAGCAGCCCGCGCAGCCCCGGCAGACGCCCCAGGCCCCCGTCAGCCGTCCCGCCTCCGGCGGCATCGGCGCGGCGGAGGAGCTGAAAGCCTACAAGGAGCTGCTGGACAGCGGCGCCATCACCCAGGAGGAATTTGATGCCAAAAAGAGGCAGCTGCTGAGCATGTAATTTTCCGCATGGATTGGGGCGTGAGAAATCTCGCCCCAATTCATGTCATTATTTGCCGGGAAACCGGGAGCACGTTTTGACAGGAGGAGTGTATGATGCCGGCTTTTACGCAGGACAAGTGCCTGTGCTACAACTGTTTTTCTCTATTGGAGGACCAGGCGGGGCCCTGTCCCCACTGCGGCTTCGACCTGGCGGAGAACCAGCAGAAGTTCCCGGTGGCCCTGCGGGCGGGGACGGTGCTGAACGACCGCTATATCGTGGGCCGGGTGCTGGGCCAGGGCGGCTTCGGCATCACCTATGTGGCCTTCGACACCCAGCTCCAGGCAAAGGTGGCCATCAAGGAGTACATGCCCAGCGACATCGCCACCCGCGTGGAGGGGACCACCGTGTCCGTGATGATGGACACCAAGTCCGACGACTTCACCTACGGCGCGGAGCGCTTCCAGGAGGAGGCCCGGACGCTGGCCAAGTTCATCGGCCACCCCAACATCGCCGGCGTGTCCAGCTATTTCGACGAGAACGACACGTCCTACTTCGTCATGGACTACATCGAGGGCGTCAGCTTCAAAAATTATATCGCCAACGCCGGGGGAAAGGTGTCTGTAGAGGAGACGCTGAACGTGATGATCCCGGTGCTCCGGGCGCTGACGGCGGTCCACGCAGAGGGCTTCATCCACCGGGACGTGACCCCCGACAACATCTACATCTCCAAGGACGGCAACGTGAAGCTGCTGGACTTCGGCTCCGCCCGGTACTCCATCGGGGACAAGAGCAAGAGCCTGGACGTGATTCTGAAGGTGGGCTACGCCCCCAAGGAGCAGTACATCCGAAGGGGCCGTCAGGGGCCCTACACCGACGTGTACTCCTGCGCGGCGTGCTTCTACGCCGCTCTCACAGGCTTCCTGCCCCCGGAGTCCCTGGAGCGGCTGGACCACGACGAGCTGGTGCCCGTCTCCCAGGCGGGGGTGGAGGTGCCAGAGTGGCTGGACAAGGCCATTTTGAAGGGCCTGGCTGTCCAGCCGGAGGACCGGTTCCAGTCGGCGGCGGAGTTTCTGGACGCCATTGAGAACCAGCTGGTGGTGGATGTGCCCGCCGCCGGGCAGGCAGCCCCCGCCCAGCCGGCGAAGAAGAAGCTCAGCCCCCTGGTCATCGGCGGCATTGCGGCGGCCATCGTGGTGGCCGTGGGCCTGGGGGCCGTTCTGGGCGGCCGGGGCGGCGGTGACGGCGACAACGGCGGCGGCATCGCGGAGGCCCTGGCCCCCAAGGTGATGATCGCCGGGCAGGAGGTGTCCACGGCGGACAAGAGCCTGGACCTGCAAAACACCACCCTGACAGAGGCGGACCTGGCCGAGATGAAGAAGATGGGCAGCCTGGAGCGGCTCTATCTGGACAATGTGACCCTTGAGATGGAGGATTTCTCCTGGGTGACGGAATTTCCTCAGCTGACCGAGTTCAGCTGTCAGAGTCAGATGGACGACATCGACCTGACCCCCTTTGCCAGCATGCCCAATTTGACCCGGCTGACCTTCTACCGGAACGGGAGCGGCGGCGGGGCGATCAAGGACCTGTCCCCCCTCTCCGGCCTGACCAAAATGACCCGGCTCTCTCTGTGTATCGGCTTTGAGGTGACTGACCTGGACGCCCTGGCCGGCATGACGGAGATGACGGAACTGCAGCTCTGGGGGAGCAGCAACAGCAGCAACGCCACCGGCCTTACGGACATCGGCGGCCTGGCGGGAATGACCAAGCTGACCCGCCTGCAGCTGAACCTTGGGGACGTAAAGGACTTCTCCCCCCTGGCGGGGCTGACCTCTCTGACGGACCTGGACCTGTACGGAGAGTACAGTGCGGACGACCTCTCCCCCTTAGCGGGAATGACCAAACTGACCAACCTGAACATCAATCTGAGAGGTGTAGATGATCTGTCCCCCCTGGCGGGGCTGACCAGCTTGATAGATCTTCGGATTTACGGAGAGTATATTGTGGAGGACCTGTCCTTCCTCCGAGAGCTGACCCAGCTGCAGACCCTGCAAATGAGCGGCAGCTACAGCGAGGGAGCCCCGGTGATGGAGGATCTCAGCGATCTGTCAAATCTGACCAAGCTCACCAGTCTCCAGCTGAATGTCCCCGTAGCCAGCCTGGACGGCCTGGAAAACCTCACCAAGCTGCGGGAGCTGCTGCTGTACTCCAACTCCCCCTACACCAACGTGGACGCCTTGGCGGGCCTCACGGAGCTGGTCACGCTGAATCTGCCCAGCCGTCCCAGCAGTTACGACCAACCAACCCTGCCTCCCATTGACTTGAGCGGCCTGAAGAACCTGACCAAGCTCCAATCTCTGACAATCAACAACAACATCGAGGACTTGGAACCCCTGCGGGACCTGACGGAGCTGCGTTCCCTGCGTATCTCCAGCAGCGGCAACGATGGTGTAACAGATCTGTCCCTGGAGCCCCTGTCCGGTCTGGCCAAATTGACGGAGCTGCAAATCAACGGCGATATTGAGGGGGGCGACCTGTCTCCGCTCTCTGATCTGACAGAGCTGCGCTCCCTGAATATCTATCATTATGACCGGAATTACAACAACTACTATAACCGGGTGGTGATCCGGGACCTGTCTCCCCTGGCGGGACTGACTAAGCTGAACAGCTTGCAGGTCGGCGAGACACAGGAGGGGATTGACACCTCGCCGGTGGCCTTTGTGGCGGATTTGGATATCAACTAAAAGGAGGGATTTTACCATGGCACAGATTGAATGCGGCCGGGGCCACCTCTACGACCCGGATAAATACCCCACCTGCCCCTACTGCGGCGGCGGGCAGAAGATCACCGTGGCCTCCGCCAGCCGTACCGCGCCCCTTGGCAGCCGTCTGGCCGTCACCCCTCAGCGGACCGCTCCGGTATCGGCGACGGCGGCTCAGAAAACTGCGCCCCTCTCCGGAGTCTCGGTGACCGCACCCCAGAAGACGGCCCCCCTGCGGGGCATGGCGGTGACGGCGCCCCAGAAGACCATGCCTCCCAGGGGCTACGGCGCGCCGCCGCCGGAGCCGGTTTCCCCCGCGCCGCCTTCCGGCCGGGGCGTCAGTGTCACGGCGGCGGGGAAGACCGTGGGGATGATGCAGTCCCAGATGGGCTTTGACCCGGTGGTGGGGTGGCTGGTCTGCGTGGCCGGGCCCAGCAAGGGCAAGAGCTACACCATCCGGGGCGGGGTCAACTCCATCGGCCGCAGCGAGCGGATGGACATTGTGATTACCGGCGACTTGAAGATCTCCAGCGAGAACCATGCCAAGATCAGCTACAGCGACAAGCATAACCGCTTCAATCTCCTCCCCGGGGAGGGGCGGAACATCGTCTATCTCAACGACGAGGAGCTCTTTACCCCCCAGATTCTCAAGACCCACGACCTCATTGATTTCGGGGAGACAAAGCTGCTGTTCATCCCCCTGTGCGACGAGCGTTTCACCTGGGAGGCGGAGGAACACGATGGGACTGTTTGACCTGTTCCGCAGGCAGGCTCCGTCCCCGGCGGCGCCGGAGAGCCTGCCGGCCGGTCCGCCGGTTTTCCGGGCGGCCAACGTCCAGGGCGTGGGGCAGCGGGAGCGGCAAGAGGACTCCTTTGCCATTCTGGGCGCCGCGGACCCGGCGGAGCGGGGGATCTTCGCCCTGGTGGCCGACGGCATGGGCGGCATGGCCGACGGCAAACAGGCCAGCCAGTGGGCGGCGGAGTGCTTCTGCCAGCTCTTTCGGGAGCGGGAGGGGGAGGAGATCCCCGGCTGGTTCTACCGGAGCGTCCACGCGGTCAGCGACAGCGTGTATCAGCGCTTTGGCGGCCGCAGCGGCACCACGCTGGTGTGCGTGCTCATCCGGGATGGCTGTCTCCACTGGCTCAGCGTAGGGGACAGCGCCATCTATCTCTGCCGCAGCGGCGGCGTCTTCCGGCTCAACCGGGAGCACACCTGCCTCAACCGGCTGCTCCTCCAGGAGCTGGGGCAGGAGTGCGTGGAAAAGGAACGGGCCTTTGCGGACCCGGATGCGCCACGGCTGACTGCCTTTGTGGGCATGAACCGCCTTGCGGAGGCGGATTTGAACCTGCGGCCCCTGGCGCTGCAGAGCGGGGATGCCCTGCTGCTGTGCTCCGACGGAATCAGCGGGGTCCTCAGCCCGGCGGAGCTGCTGGAGGCCATGTCCCTGGAGGCGGAGGCGGGCTGCGCCCTCCTGGAGCGCATGGTACTGGAAAAGGGTGTGCCGGGGCAGGACAACTACACGGGCATCCTGATCTCCTGCCGGCCGGACACCAGGGAGTAGTTCCACGGACCGTACAAAAACAATCAGAATGGAGAGCTGACATGAGACGAATTCGGATTTTTTCCGCGGCGCTGCTGGCCGCGCTGATTGCCATGACCGCCGCCGTTCCCGCCCTGGCGGACTTCGACCAAAAAGCGCTGGACGGCATTGTCATGATTACCACCGGCGCGCCGGATGCCGCCGGTAAAATGGAGTACTGGCGGGGCACCGGCTTCTTCGTGGGCACTGCCGGCGAGGACCCGCAGTACATCATCACCAACTGCCACGTGGTGGAGGAGTTCATCCTGGCGGGCAAGGCCCTGGGCGGCGGGGAACTCCACGTCCTCTTTGACAAGGACGACGAGGCGGAGGCGTACCTGGTGGATTACGACGCGGAGAAGGACGTGGCCGTGCTGCGCCTGGCGGAGGCCACCGACAAGCGGGTGCCTCTGCCGCTGAAGGAGTCCGGCGAGGACAGTCTTGGCAGCGAGGCCTACGCCGTGGGCTATCCCCTGGCGGCGGACCTCACCATTCAGGCGGTGAACTCCTTCAGCCAGAAGGACGCCACCGTCACCACCGGCAGCATCAGCCGCTTTCTCACCGAGAGCGGCACCGGCCGCAGGCTGATTCAGACCGACGCCTCCCTCAGCGGCGGCAACTCCGGCGGCCCCCTGATGGACGGCGCCGGGGCGGTGATCGGCATCAATACCGCCGGGTCCAACCTGGATCAAAACCTCTTCTATGCCGTCAGCGTCAGCGAGGTGCTGCCGCTGCTGGACAAGAACAGCATTCCCTACACCATGGCCGGGGAGAGCGGCGGGGACAGCACCCTGCTCTACGCCGGACTCGCCGCCGCGGCGGTGGTTGTGGTGGTCGTTTTGCTGGTGGTGCTGACGAAAAAGAAGAAGCAGCCCGCCGGAAGCAGCCAGCCCGCCGCTCCGGCGGCGCCGCAGACGCCGGTGCTCCGCTCCATGGCCCCCCAGCACGGGGGCATGGTGATCCAGCTCCACGGCCAGCCGGTCCAGCTGGGCCGGGACGCGGCCATCTGCCGCCTGGTGTACCAGGACGGCACGCCGGGAGTGAGCAGCAAGCACTGCCAGGTGTACTTTGACCAGGGGGAGGGCGTATTTGTCGTCACGGACCTGAGCTCCACCTACGGCACCTTCCTGGCCGGCGGCCAGCGGATTGCGCCGGGCACGCCGGTGAAGCTGCCGCCCAAGAGCTCGTTCTACCTGGGGGAGGCGGAGAACACCGTCTATGTGGATCTGGAGTGAGCGATGAGAATTTCCGCATACAGCTATACCAACCGGGGCGGACGGGACCACAACGAGGACAGCCTCCGCTGTGACGCGGAGCGGGGAATCTTCGTCCTGGCGGACGGCCTGGGGGGCCACGGCTGCGGCGAGGTGGCCTCCGCGTTGGCGGCGGATGCCCTCTTTGCAGGCTGCGCCGCCGGCCCGATGGAGGAGGAGCGCCTGCTGGCGCTGTTTCAGGAGGCCAACGCCAGGGTTCTGGAGCAGCAGGCCCTGCCGGGGCAGGAGGAGATGAAGACCACCGCCGTGGCCCTCTCCCTGTCCGAAAGCCGGGCTGTCTGGGCCCACATCGGAGATTCCCGGCTGTACCGTTTCTCCGGCGGGACACTGACCCAGGTGACGCGGGATCACTCCGTGACCTATATGAAGTACCTGGGCGGGGAGATCTCCTACATGGACACCTACCACGACGACGACCGCTCCAGCCTTCTGCGGGCGCTGGGGAAGGAGCCCTGCAGGCCGGAGGCCGGCTCGGCGGCACTTTTGCCGGGGGACGCCTTCCTGCTGTGCTCCGACGGCTTTTGGGAGTACGTCTACCAGGAGGAGATGCTCATTGACCTCCTGAAGGCGGAGACACCGGAGCAGTGGGCGGAGAATCTGCTGCTCCGCCATATCCGCCGGACGCCGCCGGGCAATGACAACCTTTCCCTCATCACGGTATTTGCGGAGGAGGAAGCATGAGACGGATGCGATCTGCGGCGCTGGCCCTGTGCCTGGCGGCGCTGCTTTGTACAAACGCCCTGGCCGCCGCCAGTGCCCGGATGGTCCGCGCCTTTGTCTGCGACGGGACGCTGTACACCTACATGACCATAGACGACGCGCTCCCCACCAAGGCGGAGGCCAGGCTGGGCGGGCGGATCTTCCCGGCCTCCGGCCGTCTGGAGACCGTGCGGCAGGCGGGGTCTCCGGTGACATGGCTGCTGCTGGTGGACAACTCCAACTCCATGCCCGCTTTCCGGCAGGAGGCGGAGACATTTGTCAGGAGCCTGGCGGAGACCGGCGGGGAGCACACCCGCTTCCTCCTGGCCTCCTTCGGCGACGAGTTCACCGTGGTCCGGGAGGACGTCCCCGCCGGGGAGCTGGCGGCAGAGCTGGCGGCGATCCCCATGGACGAGAAGGTCACCCGGCTCCACACGGCCATCGGCGCGGCCCTGGATTACCTGGAAGGGCTGCCCCGGGAGCGCAATGAGCTGCGCTGTGCCGTCGTTCTCTCCGACGCGGTGCAGTATGACCCGGCGGGGGGCATCCCCTACGAGGAGCTTCTGGAGCGGGTGGGCCGGTCCGATGTGATGCTGTACTCCGTGGGCTTCGGCGCCGACGAAGAGGCCCTGGAGCGCCTGGGGCGCCTGGCGGAGGCCTCTGGGGGCATCCACCAGGTGGTCGGGGAGCAGAACGCCCAGGCGGCGGCCGCCGCCCTGGCGGAGCAGGCGGACGCCCTCTTTGTCACCGGATTTGACCTCTCCGGCTATGTCTCCCAGGGGGGAACGGAGCAGGTCTCCGTCACCCTCTCCGCCGGCGGAGAGCTGCTCTGCCGGGCACAGACGGAGGTGGAGCTGCCGGAGCTCACGGGGGCGCCGGAGTCCTCCCCCACGCAGGACCTGCCGGAGCTGCCGGAGGCAGATCCTCCGGAGACACCGCCTGCGGAGGCGGCGCCGGAGCCGGCAGCCGCTCCGGAGGACAGGGAGCCGGCGGACGTCTGGACAGTCTGGCCCATTGCGGCCACGGCGGGGGCGGGCATCCTCCTGGCCGCGGCGGTGGGAGTGCTGCTGCACCGGAAGAGGCACCGGACTCCGCCCCCTGCCGGGGAGGCTCCCGGAGGCGTCTACATGCGCCTGGAAGTGGTGCAGGGGGAGCTGGCCGGCGGACAGACGGAGCTGGAATGTGCGGATGAGCTGGTCCTCGGAAGCGATCCGGCCTGCGCCGTCGCCCTGCGAGGCGAGGGAGTCTCCCCCCGCCACGCCAGAGTGTTTCTGTCGGGGGGCGCGGTGTATCTGGAGGACCTGCAGCCGCCGGAGGGCACCCAGGTCAACGGGGAGACCGTCTGCGGCCCCGTGCGCCTTCGCAGCGGAGACGAGATCCGGATGGGAACCGCCGCCGTGCGGCTGAAATTTTAAAAACCCGGATACACCGCCGGAGAGCGGCCCGGATGGAAGAGCCCTGTAGCCGTCTGGTTACAGGGCTCTTCGTCTGCGCAAAGGAGCCGGCGGGCAGGCGCACGGCCCGGGGCGCTGTTCTCCACGGGGATGTTTTTGTTGAAAAGACGGAGATCCTGTGGTATATTGTAGAAAAATCTGCATTTTTTGGAAAGGAGGAGACATATGCCGTATCGGTACTCGCAGTTGGACAGGGAAAATCTGGAGTGGTTTGCAAACAACTTAAAACCCCTCACGCTTTGCAGCATTGAGCTGCGGCAGGGAAAGATGAGAGGCGTATATCCCACAAAGCTGGAATTCACCTACCCGATTACGGCCATTGCGGGGAAGAACGGGAGCGGCAAATCGACCATGCTGGCCCTGGCGTGCTGCGCCTACCATAACCGTGGGAATGGCTATGTTCCTCCGGAGCGGAATCAGCCCTACTATACCTTTCGGGATTTCTTTGTCTCCACGGACGACGAGGAAAAGCCGGAGGGCATTGAGATCAAATACTTCTTTCTCGGGCGCTGGAAGAATTCAAAGACCGGCGAGTGGTATACCTACGGAAGCCAGACGCGCAGGAAGCGCCGCGGCGGGAAGTGGAACGATTACAGCAGGCGGCTGGACAGGAATGTGGTGTTCCTTGGGATTCAGCGGATTGTTCCGCCCAGCGAGAGAAAGACGGAGTGCTCCTACTCCCGGAAATTCCGCTCCACGGCGATTGACCAGAGGACCCGGGAGCGGATTCTGGAGGTGGCCGGCAGGGTCATGGGAAAGCACTATACCTCCCTGGATCTGCGGACGGTGGACCGGCGCAGGCTCTTTGTGGTGGACCGGCAGGCGCAGCATTACTCCGGGTTCAATATGGGCGCGGGGGAGAACGCCATCTTCACCATTCTGATTGAGCTGTTTTCCGCGGGAGAGGGCGCGCTTCTGGTCATTGACGAGATTGAGCTGGGTCTGCACGAGGAGGCCCAGAGAATTTTCATGGAGGAGCTCAAAAAGATCTGCAGGGAGCTGCACTGCCAGATCATCTGCTCCACACATTCCGGGGCGGTGCTGGATGCGCTGCCGCCGGAGGGGAGAAAGTTTATTGAGACCTATCACCGCAGGACGGAGATTACCACGGGGATCTCCTCGGCCTACGCCGTTGGGCGGCTTTCGGGCAGGGGGATGGAGGAGCTGAAGGTTCTGGTGGAGGATGTGATGGGGGAGAATATCGTCCAGGAATTTCTCCCCCTGACCCTGCGGCGCAGGGTCCACATCGTGCCGGTCGGATCGGATCAGGCGGTCCTTCGCCAGCTGGCGGCACATTTCCGGGAGGAGGACTACAGCTGCGTCGCCATTCTGGACGGGGACAAGATCAAAGAGGCCGGCCAGGCCAGGGAGGCCGTGAAGCGAAACCTGGAAAAGCGGTACAACGGGTGGACGGAGGAGACCTTTGACGACTGGCTGGATGGGCATCTGCGCTATCTGCCGGGGGAGGTCTGCCCTGAGAAATGGATGCTGAAGGGGGTAACTCCGGAGATCTGCCGGGAGCTATCGGAGCTCTGGGGAGCCGGGCAGGGAGAGACCGCGCAGCTCATGGAGGAGGCGCGGGGGTGTGCGGTTCACACGGAGTTCCACTTCATCTCCGAGCGTCTGGGACTGCCGGAGACCCATGTCCGGACGGATGTCATCCGGGCGATTGCAGGGGCGTACCCCCAGGAGCGCAGGGCGGTGGTTGACCCGATTGAGGAGATTCTGCGGGAATTTGAGTGTTGAGAAGACCCCGGCTTCCCGCGCCGGATGCTCCGTTCTGGCGCCGCCTGGCGCGGTTTTGGGATGGAGCCCGGGCAAGACGGAAGAGATACGGCCCCGCCTGTTTTCTAAGATCGGTCAAAGGACACCGGCTCCGCCCGATTCGGGCGGAGCCGGTGTTTTTCTCAGGTCCGGAGCGCGCCGGCGGTCTATTTTTCGGAGACCCCAGGGACCGCTGTCCGCTTTTTTGGCGGTGCCGCCTTCCGCCAGTGGAGGCTGGTCCTGTGGAAGACGGGCTCGCAGACGCACAGGACCGGCGGCATGAGGAACATGCTGATGACGGCGGAGATCAGGGCGCCCCGGGCCAGCATCATGCAGATGGAGCTGATGATCTCAATTTCGGAGATCGTGCCCACGCCCAATGTGGCGCAAAACAGCACCAGGGAGCTTGTGATGATGGAGGCGTCCGAGGAGGTGGCCGCGGTGCAGATCGCCTCCTCCCGGCCCTTTCCGGATTGCAGCTCCTCCCGGAAGCGGGTGGCCATCAAAATCGCGTAGTCCACGGTGGCGCCCAGCTGAACGCAGCCGATGATGGTGGGGGAGACGAAGGGAATGACGGTGCCGGTAAAGTAGGGGATGCCCTGGTTGATGAAGATGGCCAGCTCAATGGCCGCCACCAGCACCACCGGCATGGAGAGGGAGCGGAACACCACCGCGATGATGAGGAAGATGGCTGCCAGGGAGATGTAGTTGGTGACCTTGAAGTCCACCGCGGAGGTGACGATCAGATCATCCGTCAGCGCCGCCTCGCCGGTAATCAGCGCCTCCGGATCATAGCTCTTGATGATGCCGCTCAATTCCGCCAGCTGGGCGGAGACATCGTCGGAGGCCGTGGGATATGTGGAGTTGATCATCATCATCTGCCGGCCGTCCTGCTTCAGCATATCCCGCAGAGCCGCGGGGATGAAGAAATCCGGGATGCCGGTGCCGAGCATGGTGTGATAGGAGAGGACGGAGGTGATGCCCTCCACGTTTTTCAGGGCGTTTTCCAGCTCGTTCATCTCGGTGGCGGAGAGATCGTCCCGCAGCAGCACAAAATGGGAGGTCGCCATGTCGTAGTCGTTTTTCAGCTTGTTGTTGGCGACAATGGAGTCCATATCCTGCGGCAGCGCCTCATCCAGCTTGTAGTAGACGCCGGTGTGATTTTGCGCGTACACCGCCGGCAGGAACAGCAGCAAAAACAGGACCACGAGAGAGCGCCGGTGACGGATGATAAACCGGTTCATTTTTGCAAAATTGGGGTGCAGGACGCGGTGCTTGTGCTTTTCGATCCTGTCGTCGAAGATCAGCAGCAGCGCCGGCAGGACCAGCACCACCGTGGCGACTCCCAGCACAACACCCTTGGCCATGACGAGGCCGATGTCCCGGCCCAGGGTCAGCTGCATGAAGCAAAGGGCCAAAAAGCCGGCGATGGTGGTCAGGCTGGAGCCGGAGAGGGAGGTAAAGGCCGCGACGATGGCCTCGGCCATGGCGTCCCGGGGGTCCTCATGGTGCAGCCGCTCCTCGCGGTAGCGGTGGTAGAGGAAGATGGAGTAGTCCATGGTGACGCCCAGCTGCAGGACCGCTGCAATGGCCTGGGTGATGTAGGAGATCTCCCCCAGAAAGATGTTGGAGCCGAAGTTGTAGATGATGGCGATGCCGATGCTGCCCAGGAACACGAATGGCAGCACCACGGATTCCATGGTCAGGGACATGGCCGCCAGAGCCAGCACCACGGCCAGCCCTACATAGACCGGCAGTTCCCGGTCCACCAGGTCCTTGGTGTCCTTGATGACCACGGAGAAGCCGGCCAGAAAACACCGCTCATTGCACAGCCTGCGCACGTCCTGGATGGCCTGCATGGTCTCCTCCGCCGCACCGGACTTCTCGTACTGTATGATCATCATGGTGGAGTCGCCGGCATAGAACATCTCCCGCAGGGCGGCGGGGATGAAGTCGGTTGGAATCTGGATGCCTACGGCGTTGCTGAGCCAGATGGCGTTGGAGACGCCGGGCAGCTCCTTGATGTCGTTGAGCAGGTCGTTGCTGTAGGCGGCGGGCATCCCCTCGATCATCAGCATACTGGTGGCCGCCATGTGGAAGGGGTCCTCCAGAAGCTGTTCCCCCTGGACGGACTCCAGGTCCTCCGGCAGGTAGGACAAGATGTCGTAGTTGATCCGGGTGGCGATATAGCCAAGAGCCGAGGGGATCAGCAGCAAAAGCGCGATCATGGCCACCAGCTTTGGCTTTCGGGTCAGGACATTGGCGACTTTTTTCAGCATGGCACACCTCTCAAGCTGTTTATTTGAAGATGCCGGCGATGGCGGACCAGAAGTCCCGGAACATCTGCGCCACCCGCTCCCAGAAGGTCGTGTGCTCCGCCGCGGCCTGGACGGCGGCTGCCGCGTCGTCGGATTCCGCCTTGATCTCCTGCGTGCGGATGAGAATCTGGATACTGGCGGGGGTGGCGTTCTGCTCCGAGGTGAGGGAGTGGGCCTGGGCGGTGGCGTCCATCAGCAGCAGGTTGTTGAGGTCACCGGTATACTCCCCCCAGGTATCCTCAAGGATCTCGTTGAGGGTGTTCTTGGCGGTTTTGACGCCTGCGACGGCGTCTGTGCTGCGGGCAGTGCGCCGCAGCGTCTCCGCCAGGCCCTCCAGGCTCTTTTTGGTGCCGTCGTCCAGCTGTGTGCCGGAGGTTTTGGCCAGAGAGCGGAAGGAGGAGAGAAAGCCGTGGGTGTCGTCAATCGTTGTCACCATGTCAAAGACCAGTGTCCGGGTGTCCTGCAGGGTATCCCGCAGCCCGGGGACATGGCGGTTGACGGTATCGTCCAGCTCCTCCAGCTCATCCAGCAGCGTGTTCACCCGATCCAGGATCTCCCGGCCCGCGTCGGCGGTGTCGTCCAGGTGCCCCAGGGTGGTGTCGGTCTTCCCCACCAGAGCGCTGAGATCCCCCGTGAGGCCGCCGCTTCCCATGTGCGTCAGGAGGTCGCTGAGATTTTCCAGCAAGCCGGCGACTCTGGAGAGGTCGTGGTCCCCGTTGAGCTCGGAGAGCAGCTTTCCGGTCTGCGCATAGGTGCTTTTCCTGCCCAGCACCGCCGCAAGATCCTCCTGGGTGGGATTTGTCAGCTGATTGATGTCGCTGAGCATCAGCATGGCGGTGAAGAAGTCCTCCCTGGCCATCGTCTGGCCGGTGCCGCCGCAGACGGCGGTGTAGACCGCCTCCATGGCGGCGAGTTGGGGCTTGGCGGCGGCGTACTGCGCCGCCTGCGCCTGGGTCAGCGTCCCCTGTGTGACGAGAAAGGCCAGCGCATCTGCGTCGGACAGCGCCGGATTTGCCGCCTTCACCGCCGCGATGCCCGCGTCGACCGTCTGCACCTGCTCAAGAAGGCCTACAGCCTCTGCGGCAGTGGAGGCTTTCCCGCCGGCGATCAGTGCGGCGGCGCAGAACTGCTGATAGGAAATCGTCTCGGTGGGATTCCCCTCGCCGTCCTTCGCCGCGGCGGCCCACACACCCTCCAGCGCCTGCACCTGTGCCAGGACGGCGTTCAGCTGCTGGCCCTGGACCTTGATGTTTTCCTGCACCTTTTCGGGTAATTCGGAGAGCAGACCGCCGTTGATGCGGATATCCAGCAGGCCCAGTGTCTCCCGGAGCTCCCGGAGGCTGGCCTGCAGATTGTTCAGATCTGTGCCCAGCTTCGTCAGATTGCTCTGCAGATCCCCGCTGCCGGAGCGGATGCTGCGCACATCCTGCTGTAAATCCCTCAGGCAGTCGTCCACATCCTCCAGATTTTTCTGCAGACCGACGGCCGTGTCGGTCACCTCGGACAGGGAGTCTGTCACATCGGTGACAGCCTGGTCCGCGTCGTCCAGGTGTCCCGGCAGCGTATTCAGGGAACCGCCCAGCGTTTCCAGATCCTCCAGCACCCGGTCGCCGTCGGCGTAGAGCTGGTCCTTTCCGCTGGAGATCGTGTCCCGGGCCTGGTTCAGCTCCTCCAGTCCGCTGGCGGTGTCCCGCAGGCTGCTGCCCAGATCCGCAAAGGAGTCCAGCAGCGTGTCCAGACTGCCGGAGAGCTTGTGGTAGTTCTCCTCCAGGTCGTCTTTGCGCTGGCTGAGCTTGGCAATCTCCTCCAGCTGGCTCAGGGTGGCCGGGACCATGAGGAAGGTCATGCCGTCAAAGGAGAAGTCCTCGGCGCCCACCCGGATGAGAAAGTGCTGCTCCTCCCCCGGCAGGGCGATGAACAGCACGGCCCGCAGGTTGCCGATCAGCTGCACCTGGGCGCCGGGGGCCTCCAGGGAGAGAATGTTGTCCTGGTTGAACATGGCCATGGCCTCCAGGGTGTAGTTGTTCCGGGCATACTCGCTGGCGCCCTCGTTCGGGACGGCGTCTACCGCGATCTCCACCACGCCGGTTTTGCCCGCGAGATCCTCGGCCCTGGCGGCGACGCCGTTGAGGCTGTAGGAGACGGACAGCGTCCAGGGCAGCGATGTAAAGGGGGATGCCGTCTTGCCCTCAAAATAGAAATGGGAGGGGGCACCGGTCTTGCTGAAGGCAAAGGTCGTGGCGTCTCCGGTCACCGCCGGCGCGGTGCCGTCGGTGAGGTTCACCACTTCGTCATATGTGCCGTAGTCCGTCAGGGACGTGGCGCCGTTGAGGGTATAGCTCTTCACCACGCTGCCGTCCAGCAGGTTGCCATAGTAGTCCAGCGTCGCATAGTAGGCCTCATCATAAGTCGGCGTTACGCCGTCGCCGATGGGCGACCCGGCAGCGGCGGGAATCGCGCAGGCCGACGCCAGCAGACTCGCCAGTGCCGCCGACAAAAGCCGCTTCCCCATCAGATGTGTGTGCTTTTTCATGCAGACCCTCCCATTTAATCAACATTTGTTGTTTAAAAGAATTTAGTTGACTTTACGAAACAAGATGATTATAATAAGGGCAAAATTTCCGGTCAATAGGCAAAGCCGGACAAATGCCCAGATTCTTCGGAAGGGAGGGGAGCGATGTGTTGAAAAACCCGGAGGACCGCCGCGTCAGACGGACCCGGAGACTGCTGAAGGAGAGCCTGCTGGAGCTCATGAAGCGAAAGCGCTTTTCGGAGATCTCCGCCCGGGATGTGACGGACTGCGCGGATATGAACCGCTCCACGTTCTATCTCCATTACACGGACACCGTCCAGCTGCTGCAAAGCGCGGAAGCGGACCTGCTGGCGGAGGCCCGGCAGCTGGTGGACACGCATCTCCAGGAGTCGGTGACGGACAGGACCGTGCGCCGGCTGTTTGAACCGATTCTGGACTTTGTGGTGGAGCACCGGGAGATCTGTACCATCCTGTTTGAAAACAACGAGGTCAGCCAGTTTACAGAGCATTTGCAGCAGCTGATTCAGCGCAGCGGCACCGAGGTCATCCGGGCCTGGTTCCAGCCCAGGGACGAGCGGCAGGTGAAGTGTCTTCTGGGCTTTATCACCTACGGCCTCATCGGCCTGACCCGGGAGTGGTTCCAGGGGGGGATGGCGCTGCCGAAGGAGGAGCTGCTGACGGCCGCGGAGCTTTTGGTGGACGGCGCGGCCGCCGGGCTGCTGGAAAACACAACGGCCGTCAGGCCGCCGCGCTGACGGCGCGGTCCGGTGAAGGGGGAGGGATGTCTTGTGGCCGGCTATGCGAAAAAGGCAATCCGGGACTCTTTTTTGAAGCTGCTGAATCAGATGCCCCTGAGTCAGATCACCATCCGGGACATCGTGGAGGACTGCGGTGTCAACCGCAACACGTTTTACTACTACTTTCAGGATCTGCCCCAGCTGGTGGAGATGATCGTGGACGAGGCCGCGGACAGAATGATCCGGGAGCACCCCGCCATAGAGTCCGTTGAGGCGTGCCTCAACGCCATCATCGGCTTTGCCCTGGAAAACCGGAAGGCGGTGCTGCACATCTACCGGTCCGTCAGCCGGGATATTTTCGAGCGGTATCAGTGGCGGGTGTGCGAGCACGCGGTGACCATCTATGTGGAGGGAATTCTGAAGGGGCGGACCGTATCGCAGCAGGATCGGGCGCTTGTCGTCGAGTATTTGGAGTGCGTGTGCTTCGGCCTTGTCATGGGGTGGCTGGAGACGGGGATGCAGGACGATATCCTGCTCCGGTTCCATCGCATCTGTGAGCTGAAGCAGGGAGATCTGGAGCGTATGATTGCCCGGTGTGAAGTGCGGGAGTGACGGCTTTGCAGCGGACCTCTCTCAGGAGGCACCCCTGGCGGCGCCGGACCGCACCATGGGGCCCAGCCATGCGGTTCCATGCTCCATCCGGTAGTAGGATCAGACAAAACCGGCTCCGTGTCTGTTTTTTGGACACGGGGCCGGTTTTGCCTGTATCATGGACGGGGGGTTTCCGGTATCATCAACACAGTGGAAAAAGAGCGGCGGTCCTGGTTCAACCGGCGGGCGACTGTCCGCCGGCGCACAGAGCGCATGTGTTTTCTGTGACGTCAGGCGCAATCCGCCGCCTGGCAGTGCGGAGCGAAAGGAAAGCCCCGACTTCTTTTCCGCGCCGGCAGTGAGATGGGGCGGCAGGGAACGGGGCGGCGCCGTTTGGAGCCGGATTCAACATGTGTGGAGGGAGGCACCGGTCATGGAGGCAAACAGGCGGCTCCGGGCCGCAAAGATCGGCTATGTGGTCATCTCTATCCTGATTGGCGCGCTGGGAGCTGCGCTGGTGGCTGTCCCGGAGTTTTCCGCGGCGCTGCTGTGCCGTGTCGGCGGCGCGCTCCTGCTCTCCTTCGGCGTGGTGAAGATCATCGGCTACTGTTCCAGGGACCTGTACCGGCTGGCGTTTCAATATGATCTGGCGGCGGGTCTGCTGCTCATTGCCCTGGGCGCGGCCATGCTGCTCCGCACATCCGTCATGACCGGCGTTGTCTGCGTCCTCCTGGGGCTGTATACGCTGGGCGACGCCCTTTTGAAAATCCAGATGTCCATGGACGCCAGGGCGTTTGGCATCCGCTGGTGGTGGCTGATTCTCGCGGCGGCCGCCGTAACCGGAGCCGCCGGCTTTTTGCTGGTGTTCCGCCCCCTGGAGAGCACGCGGTTTCTGATGGCCCTGCTGGGGGGCGCCCTTCTTGCAGAGAGCCTGCTGAACCTGATTACCATGTTGACGGCCGTTCAGGGCATCCGCCGCTGAGCGGAGGCGGCCGTACCGGCAGATATGCCCCGCAGGGAATCCGGCAGGCCGGGGGAAGAGGAATGCGGTGCGGCCGGCGGCCGGCGCTGAAGTCTCCTCCGCTTTTCCGGCGGCTTGTGCGGTTCGGGGCTCTTGTGATGAAAGATAAGAACCTGTATTCGCCGCCGGGGGATGGACGAGGGATTCTGCCGTTTTGCAGGGCAGAAAATCCCTGAAATCCTCCTGGATTTCAGGGTTGATTCATGCAGCAGCACGGAGGAAGGACGATCAAATATCACGCAGGGCGGCTGTTTCCCATGATGGGAGACAGCCGCCTTTGCCTCGTCGGAGACAATTTCAATTGCGCAAATCCATGGCTCCTCTAAAATAAAGCTATCACAAAAAGGAGGAGCAATATGGAATACGGATATATTCGGGTCTCTACCAGGGAGCAAAATGAGGACAGGCAGATGATCGCCATGCGGGAATTTGGCATCGAAAGCAGCCGCATCATTCTGGACAAGCAGAGCGGCAAGGACTTCGAGCGCCCCGGATACCGCCGGCTGGTGCGCAGATTAAAAGCCGGGGACACCCTTGTCATCAAGAGCATCGACCGGCTGGGACGAAATTACGATGAAATTCTGGAGCAGTGGCGGCTGCTGACCAGGGAGAAGCAGGTGGCCATTGTGGTGCTGGACATGCCGCTGCTGGACACCTGCCAGGGCCGGGATCTCACCGGAGTGCTGATCGCCGATATTGTCCTTCAGCTTCTGAGCTATGTGGCCCAGACGGAGCGGGAGTTTAACCGCCAGCGGCAGGCCGAGGGGATCGCGGCGGCGAAGGCCAGAGGCGTCCACTTCGGGCGGAAATGCAAGGATCGGGGCGAGAACTATGACTCCGTCATGGCCGCGTGGCGCAGGGGCGAACTCAGCGGCAGAGCGGCGGCAAGGGAGCTGGGCGTCGTCCACGGGACCTTCCAGCGGTGGTGCAGGGAATGAATCTGGATGATAACTGGATGATAAAGTGTGGGTTGCGATCCATGTGGAATAAGCCATGGTTTTGAGCAAAGCAATGCCGTTTTTGAAAGTGGCGTGCTTTGCTCTTGTCTATTTCGACCAAAACATTATACCATATGCGCCCGAATTCTGCAAGAGGAAAACGGCTTGCAACCCACACCTTGTGGGCCATTGTCCGATCCGTAAAGGGCCGGGGCCGCTTCACGCAGAGCTCTTTCAGAAAAAACGGGGGTATCAGCATCATGGAACAAATGGAACAAACGATCCTGTCCAGCCAAACTGCGGTTCACCCCCAGGCGGCCTCGGACCGGACGAAGGACCCGGGGGAGCGGGCCGGCGGCCACAGCCGGAAGAAGCTGGAGCTGAGCGGACAGCGGTACGGAAAGCTGACCGTGTTAGAGCCGGCGGAGAACATCGGCACCCGGACGGCCTGGCTGTGCCGGTGCGACTGCGGCCGGGAGATCGTTGTGAAGACCGTTCATCTGCGGTCCGGCCACAAAATGAGCTGCGGCTGTCAGGACGGCCCGGGAGGATCGAAAACCGCGCTGGGTCTGACGTATGTTGACGGCACCTGCGTGGAGATGCTGGCGGCCAGGACCGTGCGGCGCAACAACACCAGCGGTGTCCCCGGTGTGGATTGGCTGACGAAAAAGCAGCGGTGGCGGGCCTCCATCTGCTTCAAGGGGAGACGCCGGTATCTTGGCAGCTATAAAAAATTTGAGGATGCGGTCAAGGCCAGAAAACAGGCTGAGGAGCAGCTGTTTGATGCGTTTTTGGATGCGTATTCCGGAGGGACCCCGCAAAGCGAACGGAAAGATGCGGACGAGGTCTGCCCGCCACGGACCAGAGATTACAGCGGGCAAAGGCTGGATCTGACCGGCCGGAGGTTTGGCCAGCTGACGGTTCTGGCTCCGGCGGAGAAGATCGGCGCCATGACTGCGTGGCGGTGCCGGTGCGACTGCGGGAAGGAGCTTGCGGTGATGACCGCACACCTGCGCAGCGGCCAGACCAGCTGCGGCTGCAAACAGAAGTGGACCTTTGTGGACGGCACCTTTGTCGAGCTGCTCCGCGCCAAGACGATCCGCCGCAGCAATACCAGCGGCGTGACCGGAGTGGAGTGGGTTCCGGCTTCCAATAAGTGGAAAGCTGTGATCTCTTTTAAGGGCCGGCGGCATTATCTGGGCTGCTACGAGAACTTTGAGGACGCGGTCCAGGCCCGGAAGCGGGGCGAGGAGGAGTACCACGACAAATTTCTGGAGGAGTTTGCGGAAGAGAATATGGAGGAGAGCAGCTGAAATGTATTATCAAGCGAACCGTCAACGGCAAAAAACGGTGGCGGGAGGTTTTTGTAGGCATCAGAAGGATATGGAGGAATGATGACTTATGAAAATTGTCTATATTGGAGCGGGCGACGCCCTGGCGGAGACGCTGGCCGAGCGGATGGGGCAGGAGGGAAACGACGTCTACCTCCTGTCGGACAAGGCGCTTCCCCAAAAGCCCAGGGGCGTCGCCCTGCACCGCTTTTACCGCAGGCCCCGCAAGGGTGAGGCCTTTGGAAAGCTTCTGCGCTCCATTGCGCCGGACTGCGTGATCTTTGCCGGGAACAGCTACATAGACAGCGCCCGGGAGGAGGAGTCGGACGAGGATGTGGCCCTGCTGGCCAGGACGCTGCGGACTGCTGCCGCGTTTCCCGGAGTGAGGTTCCTCCTGCTGTCCTCCACGGAGGTGTACGGAAACACCGAGGGGAGGGCGAGTGAGTCCGCGGAGTGCGCCGCCGTCAGTGAGCGGGGGATTCGGTTTATCCGAGAGGAACAGCTGGTGGACATCTACCGCAGACAGCACGGGGTGGACGCGGTGATCCTCCGGGCATCGCAGCTCTATACCGACCGGCCGAGGGAGGACGGGGGCGACTTTTTGAGCCGCACGTTTTCCGCCGCCGTACAGGGAGAGGCGCATATGACGGAGGACGTGGTTCAGCCCCTCCACATCTCCGACTTTGTGGACGCCATCAAGCGGGTGGCGGGCGCCGGGGAGCAGTCTATCTACAACGTCTGCGGAAGCGCCGAGATCTCCGCCAGGCGCCTGTATCAGCTGGCCTGCTGGCATCAGGAGCTCCAGGAGCCGGAGATCCGGTGGGAGGAGCCCGGCTGCGTCACCCTGGCGGACAGCGCCCTCATCAGGCAGGAGCTGGGCTGGAGCGATTTGCGAAATCTGGAGGCGCAGCTGAAAAAGGGCGAAATCACCTACGAGCGGGTCAGGGCCAAGAGCCGGACCAGGAAAAAGTGGGCCATTCCCACGGATCTCCGCCAGATGGTGGAGAATCTTGTGCTGTTTGAGGCATTCTTCCTCCTGACCTCCCTCTGCGGCTCCAACACCGTGTTCTCCCAGATCAACTGGCTGATGGTCTACGTCATTGTCATCTCCACGTTTTACAACATCTACCAGAGCGCCCTGGCGGCGGTGCTGGCCGGCGGCGCCTATCTGTACGGCCAGGGTCTGAGCCTTTTGGAGATGACCACCTTCTACGCCTACGCGGACACCGTGGTGGCATTTATGCAGTTCGTGTCCCTGGGCCTCCTGGTCAGCTACACCACCAACACCCTCCGGCAGGACGCCTGGAGCGTCCGCAAGGACCTGGAGATGCTGAAGGAGGAGTACGAGGACCTGAAGGCCGTCAACGAGGAGAATGTACTGATCAAAAACGAATATGAGGAGCGCCTGCTCACGTCCAAGACGGGCTTTCCGAAGCTGTATGACCTGGTCAGCCGTCTGATGGTCCAGGAGCCGGAGCGCATTCTCATGGAGACCATGCAGGTGATCTCCGAGCTGATCCGGACAGATACGGTGGCCGTCTACCAGGGGCAGGCCGGAAGCCCCTGGCTGCGGCTGGTGGGCGCCCTGGGCGACAGCTCCGTCATGGACGGGAAGTCATGGAATCTCGTGGACTTCCCCCGGATCTATCATGCGGTGGCGCGGGGAGAGCTCTATCAGGGGGAGCTGGGGAGCAGGGAGCCCGCCGTCGTGCTGCCCGTTGTCTGTCGGGACACTCCCGCGGCGGTGGTCCTGATCAAGACGCTGCCCTACGAGTGCGAGACGATGTACCATATCAATCTTCTCAAGACCATGTCCCTGCTGCTGCGGGACGCCATGGAGAAGGCGCTGCAGTACGAGGAGCTGTCCAGGGCGGAGCGCTATGTGGAGGGCACGGACATCCTGAGGCCGGAGGCGTTTCACAAGCGGGTCCTCCTGGCCGGGGAGAAGGCGGAAAAGGGCGTGGCGGAATACTGCGTGGTGGAGCTCGTGTATTCCGGCTCCCTGACGGAGAGCGCGGCAATGGCCGGGCGGATGCTCCGCGTGGCGGACTGTCTGGGAACCGACGGGAAGGGGGGGCTCTTCGCCCTGCTGAATAATACCGGCCCTGAGAGCCTGGAGTACCTGCAGGACCGCCTCCTGACCTGCGGAGTAGAGGCGCGTCCGGCGCGGGAGGAAGCGGCAGCGGTCTCTCAGCCCCATGGACAGAAGGCGGGGATGCAGGGATGGTGATTTGGTTTTTGACGGCGAATCTCATCCTGACGCTGCTGTACGTGATTGTCAGGCGAATCCGCCGGGAGGGGGCCGGAATGGCGGTCTACTTCCTCTTTCTTCCGGGACTCGGCTTTCTCATCCATTTTCTTCCGGGATTGCTCCAGGCCTTTTTGGATCGGATGGGCGTGGACCGGGAGGCCATCCTGATCCATGCCTTTGAGGTGGACCTGCAGCCGGAGCACCCCGACGTGCGGGAGGCGCTGAACGTGGTGCCCGTGGAGGACGCCATGGCCATCAGCGGCAACGAGGAAAAGCGGGCGCTCCTGCTCAAGCAGCTGAAGAAGGACCTGACGGAGAATTACCGGGTGCTTCTGGCGGCGGAGCGGGATGAGGATTCGGAGTCGGCCCATTACGCGGCGGTGGCGAAGACGGAGATCTACCGCCTCCACCAGACGCGGTGGCTGGAGTGCCGCCGGGATTACGCGCAGGCTCCCGACGATCCTGAGAGGTACCACACGGTCTGTGAGGCCCTGATGGATATGCTGAAGAGCGGCATCCTCTCGTCCAGGGAGCAGAGCGCCTATCAAAAGCGCCTGTGCGACCTGGTGCAAAGGCAGATCGACACCGGGGAGGACGAGGTCTCCCAGAGGGAGTACGAGGAGTATTTAAGCGCCCTGGTGGAGCTTGGCCGCGGCGAGGACGCGGAGCGCCTCTGGCGGGAACACGCGGACCGGATGCGCAGCGAGGCGGCCTATCAGAGTATGCTGAAAGGGTTCTACCGGACAGGGGAGCGGCAGAAATTTGAGGATCTCCTGGAGGACCTGTGCAGAAATCGGCAGGTCCGCCTCTCCCCCAGGGGGCTGGAGCAGCTGCGCTATTGGAGGGGCCGCCTCGCCGAAGCGGCAGGGAACGATTGACTGCCGGCCTCCTCTTACGCGGGATGGACGGTTTCATACATGGAGTAAGAATATGGTATCTTTTAAACGGTTTTTGCACGTTGTTTTGATTATTGCCGGTCTGGGCGGTATTTTTCTCATCTACAATATCCATGAGAGCAAGCCCTCCAGCGTTCAGACCATGAGCGGCCCCGCCCTGGAGCGGGAGTTCATGGCGCAGAGGCAGGTGGACCCGGGGGATACGCCGCGGGTCTGGATTCTGGGGGACCCGGAGGATGCGCGCTGCGGGGCGATCTACGGCAATGTCCTTCAGCTCTGCCGGGACCTCCGGCTCACGGTGGCCGGGGAGGGCCGACTGGACGCGGAGGAAGCGGAGGAACGGGACCTGGTGATTTTCTGCGACGACTCCCCCAGCCGCTGGGCGGACCCGGAGGAGCTGATGGAATTTGTCTCCGGGGGCGGCCGGGTCATTCTGGCGGCGGGTCTGGCGGAGGGGAACGGGGATTCCGCCCTGTGGCCCGTTTTCGGCGTCCGGGAGATCAACCCGGGGGACGACTTTCATTACCTGCTCTTTGAAAAGCCCCTGCTGCCCCTTCAGCCGGAGAAGGCCTGGTATGACGGCAGCAGCGGTTCCGCCCGGCTGAAGGTCAGCGAGAGCGCGGAGATTTACGTGCGGGTCGTGGGGGATGAGGACATCCCCATCGTCTACACGCACAGCTGGCAGCGGGGAAGCGTCTGCGTGATCAACGGGACCTTTCTGGCCGATGTGCGCTGCGCGGGGCTTCTGACCGGGGCCATCACTGCGCTGCTGCCGGATTTCCTCTATCCGGTGCTGGGGGTGAAGGCCGTGTTTTTGGAGAACTTCCCCATGATTACACCGGAGGACGACGCGCTTTGCAGGCAGGTATACGGCTATTCCGCGGAGGGCTTTGTCCGGGATGTGCTGTGGCCCACGCTGCAGGGGACCTCCCTTCGCTCCGATACCCGCTATACCTCCAGCATCCTGGCGGCGGCCTCCTCCCGGCAGGATTTTGAGACGGGAAATGACGCGATCCTCACCACCATCTGCAAGTCGGCACTGAAATTCGGCGGGGAGCTGACCTATGCCGTCAACTGCCGGGAGGATGGGAAGCTCGTTTTGAACCGGGACTTTATCGACCGCTTTTCCGGCCTCTTCACCGGCTATACCGTCCAGGGCCTGACCATGGAGACCGACAATTTCTCCCCGGAAATGCTGGAGATCCCCGGCGCGGAGATCCGGGCTGTCCGGGGAATGCTGAACAGCCGGGATATGCGGCTTTCCTGGGAGGACGGATTTACCGTGTTTCCCGCGGTCAGCGCCGGAAACACCATGGATGACGGCAACCTCTTTACGATTTACTCCATTCTGGGGGCCTATGGTATGGTCTCCCATGTCTTCGACGTCCGGTCCCTGATCACCGGAGAGGACGATCCCGCCGCCTGGGATCAGAGCAAGCTGCAGATCGGCTATTTTGAGTCGGAGATTCTGTCCCGGGCGTACTGGCTGGAGGGGCGGACGCTCTCTGAGACCGAGGGCGATGTGAGGAGCTATCAGAATATGAATTACGGCTGGACCAGGCATGGCAGCCGGGTGGAGCTGGACTGCGGCGGCGCCGTAAAGGGACAGGCGTTCTTTTTCCACACCGACGATCTCATCACGGAGGCCAGGGGCCTGATGTATCTGGATCTGGGGGAGGGCTACTTTTTGCTGCGTATGCAGGAAGAGCATGGGTCGCTGACGCTGGAGGAGGCAGGATAACGTATGCGGGTATGTCTGATCTGTGAGGGGAGCTACCCCTATGTTCCGGGAGGCGTCTCCAGCTGGGTGCAGATGCTGTGCAGCCAGTTTCAGGACGTGGAATTCGTGGTGTGGGCCATCGCCACCACCAGGGAGGAGATGCCGGAGTATCGGTGCCGTGTGCCGGACAACGTCAAGGAAATCCAGACGCTGTACCTGGGGGATGTGGTGTTCAAAAAGACCGGCCATAAGGTCCGGCTGAACAGGGCGGAGAAGGAGACCCTGAAGGGGCTGCTGATCGGCAGCATGGACACCATCAACTGGAGCGGCGTGCTGGAGCTGGCAAAGCAGCACCGCCAGCATCTGTGCGACCTTCTGATGAGCGAATCCTTCTTCGACATCTGCATGGAGGAGTATCACAGGCTGAAATCCAGGAAGGTATTTCTTCAGTTCCTCTGGAATTTCCGGGGGATCTATTTCCCGCTGATGTATATCCTCTCCCAGGAGATCCCGAAGGCGGACATCTACCACGCCATCTCCGCCGGCTACGCGGGCATCCTGGGCAGCTGCGCGTCCTATATGGAGGGGGTTCCGCTGGTGCTGTCGGAGCACGGCATCTATACCAGGGAGCGGGAGGAGGACATCATCCGTTCCAACTGGGTGGTGGGAGAGTTCAAGGAGCCCTGGATTGAGTTTTTCAAAAAGCTCTCCTTCACCGCCTACCAGCAGTCCAGCGTGGTTACGACGCTGTTTGAGGCCAACCGGGCCCTCCAGATCGAGCTGAAATGCCCGCCGGAGAAGATCGCCGTGATTCCCAACGGCGTGAATGTCCGGGATTTTGACGCCTGCCTGAACAGGAAGGAGGGCGGTCCCGTGACCCTGGGCGCGATCCTGCGGGTGGTGCCCATCAAGGATGTGAAGACCATGCTTCTGGCCTTTGACATCGTGAAGCAGGCGGTGCCGGAGGCCCGGCTGAAGATCATGGGCAACTGCGAGGAGGACCCGGTATATTACCAGGAGTGTACGGAGTTCCTGGAGGAGCTGGGAACGAAGGACGTGGAATTCCTGGGACTGGTGAATATCAAGGAGCATCTGCCGGAGGTGGATCTGCTGCTCCTGTCCAGCATCAGCGAGGGCCAGCCCCTGGCGATTCTGGAGGGCATGGCGGCGGGAATTCCCTTTGTGACCACCAATGTCGGCTGCTGCCGGGCCCTGCTGGAGGGCGAGCGGAAGGACGACCACTTCGGCACCGCCGGACTGGTGGTGCCGGTGATGAACAGCGAGGCCATGGCTCAGGCCATCCTCCGTCTGCTCCGGGAGCCGGAGCGGATGAGGCGCATGGGGCAGGCCGGCAGAAAACGGGTGGAGGCGTACTATGGCCGGCAGGAGATGCTGAACGCATACCGCGATATCTACGAACGTTTGAAGGAGGAGGGCCATGGCAGGCATCGGATTTGAGCTGAAAAAAATTTACGGCAGGAAAACGCTGGTGTCCAACCTGTGGGGAACCCTCTACGCCACCATGCTCACCATCGGCCCCACGGTCCTGTCGGCGATATTGATGCTGGTGCTGAATACCCTTTTGAGCCGGTCGGGGCTCACGGTGCTGGAGGGACGGTTTTTCATCTCCTCCACCACCTACACCTTTTTGACCGCCCTGCTGGTCACCAGCTTTTTCGCGACCCCCGTTTCCCGGTACATTGCAGACTGCGTCTATCTGGGCAGGGACGCGGAGATCTTCCCCTCCGCCTTCGGCGTGCTGGCCTTTACCACCTCCATTTCCGGTACGGTCATGCTCCTGCTGTGCGCGGGCGTATTTCTCTCCGCCCGGGGCCAGGTGCCGGTTTCGTTCCTGGTGTCCTATTACTTCCTGGGCGTACTGGTGACGGACGCCTACACCCTGATGAACTACGCCTCGGCACTGAAGCATTACAAGACGCTGACCTTCGGCTTTATCCTGGGCCTGCTGCTGTCGGTGGGCGTGTACTTCTTTTGCAGCATCCGGCTGGGGCTTGCCGGGGTGATCGCGGCCTGCATCGCGCTGGGAAGCTGCTTTCTTGTGGTGATCTTCTCACTGGTGCTCCAGTGTGTGAAGGCCTTTGGGGCGCCCCGGGGCCGATACTTTGCGTTTTTGCCCTACTTCCGCCAGTATCCGGTGCTGGCCGTTGGGAACCTCGCCTACATGCTGGGTCTCTACGGGCCCACCATCGTATACTGGAATTTCTCCCAGGTGAGAGAGCAGGTCAGCATTTTCCGCACGGCTCCCAGTTTTGACATGGCCGTGTTTCTGGCCTTCCTGGTGAACATCCCGTCGCTGGTTATCTTTGTGGTCAAGGTGGAGACGGCCTTTTACGAGAAGTTCGTGGTGTATATCTCCGCCCTGAACAACGGCACCCTGCACATGCTGCAAAAGGAGCGGGACGCCATGACCAGAGCGATCCTTCTGGAGCTCTTCTTCGTGTATGAGGTGCAGCTGATCATCACGGTGGTGCTGGTCTGCCTGGTCAGCGTGTTCTTCCCCTACCTGGACGCCAGCATCCACATGCTGCACATGTTCGTCATACTGAGCCTGGGGATCTGCACGGTGTTCTGCATGTACTTCACCATTGTGGTATTTTACTACTTTTCGGATTACAACGGTGCGTGTATCAGTTCTCTGGTCTTTCTGGCGGTGTCGGTGCTGGGCGCTGCCGCGGCGGCCATGAGCGGCGAGTTTTACGCCCTGCCCCTGCCGCTGCTGCTGGGGGGCCTGAGCGGCTGGATCGTCTCCTTTGTGCTGCTGCGCCGCCGGATGGAGAAGCTGGACAGCTTTTTGATGTGCTGAGACGGCAATGGAGCCGAGACCGGATAGATCACAGCCGGTGCAAAGGGACCGGCGCCTGTGTAAATGCTGAAAGGAAAAGAGGACGATCGACATGAGATATGGCGCAAAGAGGCTGGTATCCCTGCTGACGGCGTTGGCGGTGGTGTCTTCGTTTGCTTCCGTGTCCGCATCCGGCAGGGAAGTCCCTCCGGCGGCCGCCGCGGAGACCCGGGGCAGAGCCTCCGGAGAGGTGGGCGTCACAGTTACGCCGCCAAAAGACATCACCTTTGGCCAGATACCCGGGAACCCCTCCGCGGTGCAGAGGGACACGGGAGACGGTGTGGATCGCAGCGCCGCCTTCACCTACCGGTATGTGGGCGTGGACGGGACCGATTACGACAGCGGGGAGAAGCCCCTCGGCGCCGGAAGATACCAGGTGGTCGCCACCCTGGAAAGCGCCACCCACAGCGGCGAAGGCACCTCCGCCCCGTTTACCATCCACAGGGTCACCGGCAGCACCGCGAAACGGACCGTCACCGTATCCACCGTCGGCGGAACCCGGACGGTCTATCTCAGTGAGCTGGGCCTGTACTCCGGTATGATGAAGGGCGCGAAGCTCAGGGAGGAGCCCAGGGTCACCGGCGGCGAGGTCCTTGAATCGGTCACCACCACGTCTGACGGCGCCGCTTTCCGTTTGAAGATCAAGGCGGCGCCGGATGGGACCTCCCAGAGCTTCCGGTTTGTCCTTTCGTCCGATAACTATCAGGAGCTGACCGTGATTGTCACCGTCGCCGTGTCCATTGCGGCGGATGACCTGGAGATCACCGGCCTGAAGGTCAGGGAACCGGGCGTCTTTGGATACGGCACCGCCCTGAAGGATATGGTCGATCTGACGGACTGCGCCGCCGTGCTGAACGGCCGGAGCGTCTCGGGTACATTTGCCCTGGCGGAGCCGGAGAAGTGCTATGGCGTCGGGGAGGACACAGGGGTTGCCCTCCGGTTTACCTGCGGCGGCCAGGAGTATACCAGAACGGTCCCTGCCGAATTTGCCATCCGGCCGGCCGACGCCGCCTTCGTCGGCTGGGACGAGGACTTCATCCGGGACGGCTACTGGATCACCACCTACGCCAACAGCCCGTATAACGCAAGCGCGGAGAAGCTGAGAGAGCTTGTTCAGAACAGAAAGGCGACCTTCACCGTCTCCCGGAGCAGAAGCAGGCTCACGCTGTACGCCGACTGGAGCGCGGACAGCGGCAGCCCGCCCTTCGAGCTCCAGGGCCAGAAGCCCCATCAGGCGGGAGATACCATCTGGTACGACTGGTATACCTACACCGCCGCGCTGTCCTCCTGGAGAGTCAACGTGAAAAACCTGTCGGCCGGCGGCGTCCAGCCCAGGGCGTACATCAGGGTGGTCCCCGTCATCGCCGCCACGGACCTGGGCGAGGACAGCCGGAAGACCGTGGGCGCGGCCGCTGCGGCGGCCCTGACGGAGGAGAACTGGAGGACCGCTCTGGGTCTGCCCGGGACGGCCTCCGTCCACTACGAGCCGGTGGAGCGGCCCGCGTGGTCGGATGAGTACGTCCCCACGCCTGACGGCACATACGACATCACCGGCTGGCGGCTGGACGGCGAGGAGCTGACCCTGGCGGCCCTCAAGGCCAGGGCAGCCGGCGCTGTGGACGGGGCTGTGAAGGTCCTGCTGACGCCCGTCTACGCCGCAGACGGCGGCCGCGCCGTTCCCGCCTGGGCCACCATTACCAGCACCCCGGCGTTTGAATTGACCATCACGCCGGATGAAGACCCACAGCCTTAAAAGGAGCGATGGAAATGAGAAACGGTACGAAGAGACGGACCTCACTGCTGCTGGCGCTGGTGATGGTGTGCTCACTGCTCGTGACACCTGCGGCGGCGGAGGGGAACACGATCACAGTGACCGTGACCAGCAGCGGTAGCCTGAAACATATTTTTGCCAACAATCCGGCCAATACAAACGCGGAATCGCTGAAAAACCATGTCGCAAATTCATACACCTTTACGGGTACTTACACACTGAACGGCAGCACGGTGACAGTTCCGATCACCGCCACATGGAGCGACCCCGAATTTGAGAACGGCAACTCCAAGTCATTCAACCCCAAGGGTTTCCAGGGATGGAACAGCGGCTGGTCTCAATATTATTACCCGGCCACCTTTTCCACCAGTGCTGCGCCCCCTGCCGGGTGCACGTTCCAATTCACGAGCGGATGGCGCGCTGGCAACTTTCTGGTAGCTGCTGTCATGGCCACCCAGACCTTCGACACGCCCTACAAGACCGTGGACAGGGCGGTCATCCAGGGGGATACCTTCCAACTCAGCGACCTGTGCCTGCCCGAGACGGTCAACGTCACCTATGCCGCCTACCGCGAGAATGCTCCCGGGGGATTTAATCCGGACTCTGTTGTTGGGACACTTGAGCAGGAGAACGGTCAGTACAGGATCACCGGCTGGAAAATAGGCGGCGAGGACCTCACGGTCGACACCCTCAGGACCGCCGCCGGCGACAGCGGATATCAGGACCTCACACTGACTCCCGTTTACGCCGACAGCGGCGACAACGCCGTCCCCGTCTGGGCCACGCTGGAGGAAAAGCCGCAGTTTACCCTGACCGTCGGCCCCGGTGAGCCGGCGGAGATCACGGTCACACCGCCCGATGACATCATTTATGGCAGTGCGCTGGGAGAGCCGAAGGCGACGGCGACAGTCGGCGGTGTGCCGTTGACTGACGCTGCGTTCACATACCGGTATACAGGCAGATACCATGCAAACCAGTATAGCAACGGCACACTCTACGACAGCGAAGAAAAGCCCACCCAGGCGGGCGAATATCAGGTAATCGCCACGCTGATTCACGACACCTGCAGCGGGAAAAGCACCTCCGCCACATCATTCACCATCAGCCCCAAACCCGTCACCATCACTGACATCACCATCGAGGACAAGGTATACAACGGCGGCAAAGCCGCCGATGTGGAAAGCGCCGTCATCAACGGCAAGGAGGACGGGGACACGCTGAATGTTTCCATTAGTGCCTATTTTCAAAATAAAGATGTTGGCACAAATAAGCGGGCCATCATCTATTACAGTGAGTCATATTTGTACGGTGAAGACTCGCTCAACTACACAATTGACGAAAGAAATAGCCAGAACGACGCCTACGCCAATATTAACCCCAAAAAATTGGGCGTCAATGACGCACAATTTGAGGTGACGAAAAAGTATGACGGCACGTCTGACCCCGGTGAGAAGTCGGGCTGGCTGGGTGTCTCGGGTGCCTGCAGAGAAGATACTGTTCACATCGACAACGATAAAGTGACCGTGGGCTCATACGATACCCCTGCTGTCGGCAGGGACAAGACCGTGACCCTGTCCAACATTACGCTGTTCGGCGACGACAAGGTCAACTACACGATCGATCCCACCTATGAATTCAAGCGGGCCGAAATCACCAGCGGCCGTTCCAAACCCGTGCTGGGCACCGATTTCACGGTGGATATCCCAAATCCCACCTATGACGGGCAGCCCTACCCGGCTGCCGTTACGCCAAAAAGCGAGGGTCTGGGCGCGTACACGGTCACCTACGGCAAGTGGCATGGAAGCTACGCCGAGTACCCCAGCGAGAAGCCGCCGGTGAATGCGGGCGAGTATGTGGTGTATGTCTCCTTCACGGAGGGCACAAATTTCGCCTACGCGGATAAGCTCGAGGCCGGGCGCCTGGTGATCGGGAAGGCCTCCGGTGAGGCCACGGCCAGCGTCACATTAGGCGCCGGCGAACATGAATACTTCTATCCGAGCAACTGGTTTTCTTACAACGAATACGGCGGCGACGTTAAGATTAAGGAAGACTTCACGAGAACGGGAACGACTGCTTTTCAGTCAGTCGCAGGCAAGTCCGGCGACTCACGTTTCGAGGTGCAGGCGAAATTGGTGAATGCCGACAAGTCGGAGGACTTTACTCTCAAGCTGACCACCGAAAACTATGATCCGCTGACCGTCACCGTGACCGCCGAGGTCAAAACGTGCGACCTCACCTTCACCCCGCCAAAAGTGACGGTGAAGGACCCCGGCACGTTCCACAAGGGCACTCCATTGAAGGAGATTCTTACGCTGAGCGGCGGTTCCGCCTGGCTGAACCGCACGGAGATTAAGGGTGAGTTTGAACTGCAGGAGCCGAACGAGAAGTGTGAGCCCAACACCTATACAAATCATCCCTTCCATGTGGTGTTCAACAGCAAGGATGGACAGCACACCGGCGTCACACAGGTTCTGGCCAGCTTTACCATCATGGACTACACTGCCGCCTTCAGTCCCTATTACATCACCATTTACGCCAACAGCAAGTATAATCAAAGCGCGGATACGCTGTTAAACCTTGTACAGGCGAGAAAGCCCGAATATAAAGATGGTGGTGGCACGTATGCCGCCACCTGGAGCGCGGCCAGCGGCAATCTGGCCTTTGCGCCCAAGGGCTATACGGATAATGTGTGGTACAAATACGTCGCCGATGTGCAGGGCCGCTCCGAAAAGCCGGAGGCCTATGTCCGGGTGGTTCCCGTCAATGCCACGCCATTCATGTTGGCCCCCGGCTCCAGCATCAAAACCATGAAAGCGGCGGAGGTTACGGCCCTGACGGAGGAAAACTGGAAAGACACTCTGGGCCTGCCGGCAAAGGTCATATTCAAAAACGAACCCGCGGAAGAAGTCAAATTTATCGAAAAGGAGGATGAATTCCTCAGTTCGGACCAGCAGAAAGGCTATGAGATCACCGGCTGGAAACTGGACGGCAGAGACCTGACCCTCGCCGCCCTTAAGGCCAAGGCCGACAGCGCCGCCAATCTGGACGTGACCGTGGAGCTGACCCCCGTCTATACGCACGACACCTGGGCCGCCGTCCAAGGCAGCACCCCTACGTTCAAACTGACCATCACACCCAAGACCCCGGTGAGTGTGACGTGGAACACGCCACAATCGTTTGACTACGGGACAACGTTAGGGGAGCTATTGGAGCTATGGGAGTCCGACCACCAAAAGGGTTGTGACCCGCCGGAGCAGAAAGAAATAAGCAGCGGCGGTACTGACGAAAACGGTACGTGGCAATACTTCTACTACAGCTCGGACGGGACCAGACTGTCCGGCGAACCCAAGGACGCGGGCACTTACAAGGCGCAGGCCGTCCTCGTCAGCGATACCCACTCCGGCGCGTCTGAGTTGAAGGAGTTTACGATCAATCCCAGGCACGTCAAATTCCTTACCTTCGAGGAACCTGCGGGCATTGAGAACCTGACCTACAACAAACAGCCCCAGACGCCCGAGTACACCGTGAAGGACGGGGAAACGGTGCTGGGGAAGGACAGGGACTACACCGTCACGTACAGCGACAACATCAACGCCGGGACTGCCAAGGTTACCTTCACCTGCACGGGCAACTACGACGGAGAAAAAGAAGTAGACTTCACGATCAATAAACTCGCGCTGACCGAAAACCAAAAGCCCGCCATCAGCGGCAACGCCGCCGCCGGTCAGGTGCTCAGCGCCTCCCTGTCTGATGTGGACGCCGCCGAGCTGGAGTGGACCTGGACGGTAGACGGCACGGATGTCAAGAACAACACCACAGCCAGTTACGAGGTTCAGCCCAAGGATTCCAACAAGGAGATTACCGTTACGGCAAAGGCGAAGGATCAGGGCAACTACAGCGGAACCTCCGGCGCCAGCGGCGGCAAGACTGTGGCGATGGTCAAGGTCACCGGCACTGTGACATTCAACGCCCTGGGAGGACCAATTGAGGTGGGCACCAAACTGATGCCCACACTCACTGTGACCCCTAGAGACGCAAAAACCGACGGCACCTTGTTGTGGATGGTCGACGGGACCGTCAAGGCGGGCGAAAAGGACGATTCCTACATCGTCAAGGACGGTGACAGGGAGATCATCGTCGTATTCACACCCAATGAAAACTACACCGGGACCATTGAGTCCACCAGGATCGAGGAGGGCAAGATTCTGTTGGGCGGCTCCGTAGATATCAAAGGCGGAAACATTGTCGGCGAACAACTGATCGCCGACACCTCCGATATGCCGGAGATCCTTGTCTTCACCTGGCTGCGGAACAACGAGGCCATTCCCGGCGCAAATCAAAGGACCTACACGGTTACTAAGGCCGACCGGGGCAAGACCCTCAAGGTGAGGGTGACCGCCAAGGGCTACACCGGCGAGCGGGTGTCCTATGATAAGGATATCCCGGCTGTCGCACCTGATAAGCCCACCGTCACGGTCACGTCGGGCGACAGGAAACTCACCATCCGCTGGAGCGCTCCTGCCGACGACGGCGGCGCACCGATCATCGGCTACAAGCTGACGGTCAAAGAGGATAAAGAGGAAGTTCTGAGTGCCACCCTGGCCGCGAATGTGACGTCGTACACACTGGAAAACCTGACCAACGGCACGGAATACAGCATCAGTGTTCAGGCCGTCAACAGCGACAACAACAAAACAAGCGAGGCCGGCACAGTCACTGGCACGCCCAGGGCCGCCGGCGGCGGAAATCAGCCGGGCGGCGGCGACGGAAACAAGCCGGGCGGCGGAGGCAGCGGCGGAGGCGGCAGCGGCGGCTGGAACGCCGGCGGCACAGCCAATCCGGACGGCAGCAAGGTCACGGTTGAGACCAAAGGGGACGGCACCGTGGTCACTACCGTGCGGAATTCGGATGGCAGCCGCGGCGTCACGGAGATTGCCCGCTCCGGCCAGACAACGGCCGCCGTTTATCTGCCCGCCTCTGTGGCCGGCAGGGCGGCCAACGGAGGCAGCGCGGTGCTCCTTCCCCTCCAGGACATCTATGCCTCCCAGAGCATTGACAGGGCGCCCGTCGTGACCATCGACACCTCCGGCGTCAACGGCGTGAAGGTGGATCTCCCCCTGGCCAACAAGAGCGCGGGTGTTGTGGCGGTTCGGGTCATGGCCGACGGCACAGAGCAGATTATCAGGCGCACGATTCCCACCCGGAACGGCGCTGCGCTCCTGGTGAACAGCGGCGATACCATCAAGCTGCTGGACAACAGCATGTCCTTCGCGGACACCAGAGGCCATTGGGCCGCTGACGCGGTGGACTTCGTGTCCGCCCGGGGGCTGTTCCGCGGTACGGCACCCAACACCTTCTCCCCCAACGCCAGGATGACCCGGGGAATGCTGGTGACCGTGCTGGCGCGTTATGAGGACGTGGACACCGAGGGCGGGGCCGTCTGGTATGAGAAGGGCGCCGCCTGGGCCATGGCCAACGGCCTGTCCGACGGGAGCAGGATGAACGATAACATCACCCGCCAGCAGTTGACGGCCATCCTGTACCGCTGCGCCATCCTCGAGGGCAGGCTGAGCGGTGCGGGTGTGGATCTGCAGGGCTATACGGACGCGGGCCGCGTCAGCAGCTATGCGGCCGAAGCCATGTCCTGGGCGGTTGGTGTCGGTCTGATCCGGGGCACCACGCCCACGACGCTGGACCCTCAGGGCAGTGCCACCCGCGCGCAGGTGGCCGTCATCCTCATGCGTTATGCGGAGAGATTCGGACTGTAACGCGTGCTTTGACGCCCGGGAAACGGCCGCCGCGTTGCCCCCGTACGGAGAGCGCAGATCAAAATTTATGCCGCCTGCGTCCGTGTACGGCTCTGTCTCAGCACTGCTTTCAACGGTTATCATGGGAACCGCTTGTGCTGTGCGACAGCTTTTCCCGTTCTATTTGTTCGGCCGTTGATTGCGGGCAGAGCCGTTTGCATAGGAAAACAGCGGGGATCGCAGCTCAAATTGGAAGGTCTCCCGATCTACGATTCCAAGGGTGCAGTCGCTGTCGTACAGCCGCAGCAGGAACCCGGCCATCTGTCGGCTGGTGTGATACGTACCGAAAGCCCTGTCGTAATCATATTGCTCCACGTGATTGGCGTGTTTGCCGAACTCCGTCTGTGTCGCGGCCGGCGCCAGGACTTTGGCCCGCATCCTGGCGCCGCTCCCGATCAGCTCCCGGGCCAGCCCCTCGGTAAAGGCGCTGACATAGAACTTTGTCGCACAGTAGGTGACAGCCGTGGGGACGATGGTATAGCCGCCGCAGGAGGACAGGTTGATCAGCTGTGTCCCGGGAACATCCTGATAATCGCGGACAAACAGGGAGGACAGAAGGGTGAGCGCTTCGACATTCAGCCGGAGCATGGCGCCGATCTTCTCCAGGTCCTGTTGTGCCACGCTGTCATAGTTTCCAAAGCCCGCGTTGTTGATCCACGTTTCCAGCCGGAGGCCCTTCAGGCTGGAATAAAATTGAGATACGTTCCCCGGCACAGACAGGTCAACCGTTCTGATAATCACATCCAGCGCAGGGTGCCGCTCCGTGATTTCACGTTTTAGGGCTTCCAGGTGTTCCGTGCGGCGGGCGGCGACAATCAGGTCCTTGCCCCGATCCGCAAAGGCCTTTGCGGTTTCATACCCTATGCCGGAGCTGGCCCCGGTAATCACGGTGTACTTTTTTGTCGGCTGCATTTGCAATCCCTCCATCTCTCAGATATAATGTGAGCGTATCATGTAGAGTAAGCTCGATGTCAAGAGGATGGGGGCAGCTTTTTTGGAGTATTCGATTGGGGAGTTTTCGGAAATCACCGGGCTGGGGATTCACACCCTGCGCTACTATGAACAGGAGCGTTTGATAACCCCTATGCGAAATTCCAGCAACCGCCGCCGATACTCTGACAGGGATGTCGCCTGGATTGCGTTTATCAGGAGACTGAAAGCAACCGGGATGCCAATTCGGGAGATCAAGAGATATGCGGCGCTTCGGGCGGAAGGGGAGTCTACCCTCACAGAACGGATGGAACTGCTGATCCAACACCGTCAATCGCTGAAAGACCGGATCATGCAGCTGCAGGAGCACGAGGCCAGGTTGGACGAGAAGATTGCTTTTTACCGGCAGGAGATTGAGCGCCGCGGTTTGACCACGCCTTAAGAACCGGTGTTCCCGTCCGGTGTCCCCCGGTTGTGAGTACCGGTTCTGAGCTTGAGGCAGCTTTGGCCCCGGCCGCGCTACGTATGGGGAGCGTGGATTGAAATCTGGAAGACCTCCCCCGCCATTCCCCCCAGCAGCTGCTCCCTGTGCGAGGCGGAACTTGTGAGGGAGGGGCTGCCCCGAAAGAAACTGGAGAAGGTGCGGCGGATGATGACGGAGTACGGCCGTCCGGGTGGGGAACATGACATCCATGCCTCCGGCAGACCAGGCGCCGCATGACCGGATGAAGGAGAAAGAAAAAAGCAACGGTTCCTTACCCGTTACTGACAGATCAATTGATATGTGGAAAAGAAGAACCCCGGAGCCGCTGCGGCTCCGGGGTTCTCTTGGTGGAGACTACTGGACTCGAACCAGTGACCTCCTGCGTGTGAAGCAGGCGCTCTAACCAGCTGAGCTAAGCCTCCATACAGGATATTCTGTTTGGGACCCATAAGACGCCGCGAACCACAGCGTCTTATGGGATGGTGACCCGTACGGGATTCGAACCCATGTTACAGCCGTGAAAGGGCCGTGTCTTAACCACTTGACCAACGGGCCGTCGTCGGAACAGACTGCGCGCTCTGCGCTTGAGACGGCAAAACTGCGGTGAGAGGTGATTTCCATGAAGCGCCGCGCCGGCGCTCCATGGAATTTTGGTAGCGGCACCTGGATTTGAACCGGGGACACTGCGGGTATGAACCGCATGC
>JAHZBA010000012.1:52301-72389 GCA_019423635.1 Clostridiales bacterium | reverse complement strand
TGGGCTACTGCTCCCGGGAGGCCATGCGGGTCCCCCGGGGAGAGCGGTACGAGCTGTGCCGCAGCGTCCACGCCGAGGCCAACGCCATCATCTCCGCCGCCCGGAAGGACTGCGTGGGCGGCACCCTCTACCTGGTAGGCCGGGACGCCCAAACCCGGGAGCTCCTCGCCGACGCCACCTCCTGCTCCATGTGCCGCCGGCTTGTCATCAACGCGGGGCTGGAGCAGGTAATCATCCGCCGGAGCCGGGAGACCTTTGAGGTCATCCCGGTGTCCGCCTGGGTGGAGGAGGACGACCTGCTGGCGCCCCCTGCGCCGGAGATGGATCTGCGCTGAGCTCCACAACAGGCCACAACGAGGAGGCATTTGCTTGCGAATCGGACTTGTTACCTTTTACCATATTCACCACTACGGGGCGGCCCTCCAGGCGGCGGCCACGGAGCAGGCCGTGAAGTCCCTGGGCCACGAGTGCGAGATCATCGACTACTACGTGAATCAGAACAACGCCCTGTTCCGGCGGCCCACAGGGCTGGGCTCCGCCGCCGCGGACGCCCACACCGCCCTGCACTACCCGGCGCTGAGGACCCGGTACCAGCGGTTTGAGCAGTTTGCCCGGGACCATCTGCGCATAACGCCCCGCTGCTACGAAAGTTTCGAGGCGCTGCGGGCGGCGGACCTGCCCTACGACGCGCTCCTCTCCGGCAGCGACCAGATCTGGAACCCGAAAATCTTTCCGGACGGCCGGTTTGACCCGGTGTTTTTCGGCGCCTTCTCCCCCCGGCGGAAGATCGCCTACGCCCCCTCCTTCGGCATCCCCCGGATTCCCGAGGGCATGGAGGAGGAGCTGCGGGGCTACCTTACGCAGTTCTCCCACCTCTCCGTCCGGGAGCGGCAGGGACAGAAGATCGTCTCGGAGCTCACAGGGAAGGACGTCCCCGTGGTGCTGGACCCCACGCTGCTGCTGACGGCGGAGCAGTGGCACCGCGCCGCCTCCGATCATCTGTTTTCCAGCAGGAGCACCTTCGGCCTCCAGCTTCCGGTCCCGGTGCCGGGCGGCTATCTTCTCTGCTACTGCATCAGCCGCCCCGGCGCCCTGGACCCCTATCTGCGGGAGTTTGCCCGCCGCAGCGCCATGCCCGTGGTGCAGCTGTGCGGCATCCGGCAGAAGGTCCACCCCAGGGCCCGCTGCATTCTGGAGGCGGGGCCGGCGGAGTTTCTGGAGCTGTTTGAAAAGGCCGGCTTCGTCTTCACCAACTCCTTCCACGGCACGGTGTTTGCCGTTCAGTTCCATGTCCCCTTCTTCACCGCCGTGTCCCCGGCGGAGCTGGCGGACCCGGAGAGCTCCCGGACCTTCAGCCTGCTGAACCGGCTGGGCCTTTCCAACCGGATCGTGGGCCAGGGGACCACCGCCGGTCTGGAGGACCCCATCGACTGGGCGGAGGTGGACCGCCGTCTGGGGGAGGCCCGAGCCTCCTCCCTGTCCTACCTGCGGGCCGCCCTGGAGGATGTCCCCGTCCCGGCGGAGACCGTCTCCGCCCCGGCGGCCCCGGAGGACGGCGTCCCCCGGCTGGCGCAGCACGGACACTGCACCGGCTGCACCGCCTGCGCCAGCATCTGCCCCAAGGACGCCATCGCCATGGTCCGGGACCGGGAGGGCTTTGCCTACCCGGCGGTGGACCTGGAGCGCTGTATTCACTGCGGCCGCTGCACCGGGGTCTGTCCGGCCCTGGGAGACCGGGGGCCCGGCCACCTTCCGGCGGCCTTTGCCGCCTGGAACCGCAACCCCCAGATCCGGAAGGACTCCACCTCCGGCGGCGTCTTCACCGCCCTGGCGGAGCGGATTCTGGAGAGCGGCGGCGTGGTCTACGGCGCCGCCATGGACTCCCGCCAGCACCTGCGGCACGTGGCCTGCTTCTCCAGGGAGGAGCTGCGGGCCCTGCGGGGGGCCAAGTACGTGCAAAGCGATCTGGGAGAGACCTTCCGGGAGATCCGGGAGGCCCTCCGCAAGCGCCCGGTCCTCTTCTCCGGCACCCCCTGCCAGGTGGACGGGCTCTACCGTTTCCTGGGCGGCCGGCCGGAGAACCTCACCACCTGCGACCTGGTCTGCCAGGGCGTCCCCTCCCCCGGGGTCTGGGAGGCCATGGTCCGCTCCATCGAGGCCCGGAAGGGCAAGAGTCTGCGGAGCGTGCGGTTCCGCAACAAGGTGGCCGGGTGGCACGACAGCCACTTCACCGCCGTCTATCAGGACGGCACCATGGACTCCGCCCCCCTCTTTGCCACCGGGTACGGCCGGGCCTTCGGCCGGGCGCTGTTTCTGCGGCCCTGCTGCCACCGCTGCGCCTACTCCAATCTGAACCGCCCCGGGGACTTCACCCTGGGGGACTTCTGGGGTCTCCGGAGCGACGAGCTGCCGGAGCAGCAGCTGCTGGGAGTCAGTTTGCTGCTGGTGAACACCGCCCACGGCAGCTACCTCTTCGACCAGCTGAACCTGGGGCGGCAGGCCTTTCCCATTGAGCGGGCCGTGGCGGGGAACCCCCGTCTGGCCTATCCCCTGGCGCCGCCGCCGGACCGGGCCGCCTTCTTCTCCGCCTACGCCTTGGAGCCCTTTGAGCAGGTGCGCAGGAAGTTCTGCACCGTGCCGCCCCTGCCGGTGCGCCTGGCGGGCCGGGTGCTGTCGCCGGAGATCAAGGCAAAGATCCGCGGGAAGCTGAAGTGAATCAAAAATCCGCAGAAGGCGCTGCCTTCTGCGGATTCTCTTCTTACGGCCGGTTTCGGTCTGCTTTTGGAGATGCGGAGTTTCGAACATATGTTTCACGTGAAACACTGTGAAACCCGGACCGGCGGGAGGGGCGGAAGGTCAGCTCTCATCCTCCGGCATCTGGGGATACTGGGTCGGCGTCACGTCCATCGAGGGCCCCGGATCATCCTCCGGCATCTGGGGGTAGAGGCTCCCCGCCGGGTGCTCCTGCTGCCGGGGCGGGTGATCTTTGGTGTGGGTCCGCCAGCGGGAGACGTCGATGGGCTCGCTCTCCTCAAAGAGGTCGTAGTAATCCTCATCCCGCAGCTTGGGCCGGCGGTGCCGGGCAATGGCGGTGATGGTGGGATAGAGGGCAATCGCAATCAATCCGCCGGAAAAGCCGTTGTTGTAGAGGTTCAGCCCCGCCACCGGGCCGCCGGTCTGGAGCACCAGCGCCGAGTGGATGAACCCCGCCAGAATCCCGTAGGGCCAGCCGAAATGGCCCGAGATGGGAGCCAGGGTGGTGCCGAAGAGGCCCGCCAGCTGCAGCGCCGGGTAGTCCGGCGTGTAGTGCATTCCGTAGGCCCCCAGAAACACCCCCAGCATCACCGGAATGATGTTCAGCGCGTGCTTTCCGAAGGCGGAAAAGCCGATGATGGTGAAGATGCCCCCCAGGGTGGGGCCGTTCAGATCCCCCTTCACCAGAAAGATATAGCCCATGCCCAGAAAGCCGTTGACGCCCATGTTCACCAGCACCGGGCCCGCGCCGAACATCCGCAGGTAATCGCTGGGGGCCCGGCCGGTGGTGGACAGCAGCCGGCGGTAGCCCGCCCACACCGCCCACAGCGGCGTGCCGGTAAAAAACAGTCCCGCGAGGATATAGGCCGCGCACAGCGTGCCCAGCAAAATGGCGAAGATGCCGTTGTAGCCCCTGGCCCAGTAGAGGGCCGAGTCCGGCTGGTCCCCGAAGGCGATGAGCACCGGCACGATCATCATGGCAAAGAGGCCGCAGGCAAAGCCCATGTTATAGAGGTTCAGTCCGTTCTGGATCTTGTAGGTATAGGCCGAGAGGGACGGCAGAATGAAGCCGATGACCACGCCGGTCAAAATCCCCAGGGGGATGCTGGCGTTGACGCTGCCCAGGGCCATATAGCTCACCAGCGGGGACAGGGAGGTGGACATCAGCGCCACGCCGGCGTACTTGGCAAAGGGCTCCTTCTGGTAGCGCGCGTACAGCCAGGTCCCCAGGATGATGGGCCAGATATTGAGGACGTTCTTGCCGAAGAGGGCGAAGCCCGCCATCAGGGCCATGTCCACCAGCGTAAAGCCGTTGAAGGGGTCCCCCGAGCACTTGATGATGACGGCGGAGAGGATGGTCACCAGAGCGGAGTTCACCAGCGCCGCCCCCACCCCGGCAATATAGACATAGTCGGTAATCAAAAGGTCCTGATGGGTGACAATCCTCCACAGCCCCGGCAGGATGTTGGCGGGACTGTCCAGCAGCAGCGCCAGGACAATCAGCGCCGCGGCGGTGGCGATGGTGCCGGAAAACACCTTTTCATACCGGTTGTGCAGACTTTGCAAGCAACGTCCCCCTTCACATGTTCCTAACAGATTGACGCATTTCTTAACAAGTTCATTATACAGGAGAGCCGACACGCAGGCAACAGGAAATTTGGAGCAGCCCCCGGAAATGCGGAGGAAACCGAAAGCGGGGACGGGCGCGCAGAACAGGGCGGAGACCGCCGGCGGCTCTGCCGCCTTATGGATGCGGCGCCCCCTGCGGGGACAACGCGGTCCTGCGCACCCCAGAGCGGCGCAAAAATTACGGAAATACGGAAAGAAAAGGCTTGACTTTGCGGTGATCTCTGGTATAATAATAACGCTGTCTCGCTGGACCACTCGAGATGGAGAAGTCGCCTAGTTGGTCGAGGGCGCATGATTGGAAATCATGTAGGCCCCTAAAGGGTCTCGAGGGTTCGAATCCCTCCTTCTCCGCCAGCAGCTCAGAAATTCCCAACACCGCTCCGTTTCCGGCTTCGCCGAAAACTGCGCTATGTTGGGAATTTCTTCGCTTTCCACCGCGACTCGCTTCGCTGGACTCGCGGCGGAGGGGGACGGGGATGCGGAAAAATGGATCTGGACCGCTTACTCTGGAAACGGAAGCCTATCAGGCTTCCGTTTTTTATGCCCGCCGGAAAGCGGACACGCGGGGCCGCCGATGTTCCTGTTTTAAAATGTGCGGCGGAACACAACCCTCTGCGCAAATTCTCTTGAACCCAGCACACAAGTGTGATAGAATCTCCAGAGAACGGAAACCGCGGAGCCCGGACGGCCGCCCCGACACCCCCCGGCCGCCGCAGGACTCCTCCACTTTTATTTCAGAAAGGATCTGAGTGCCATGTACGAGCATCTCCTGCTGGAGACCGAAGGCCAGATTGCCATCGTGTCCATCAACAACCCCAAGTCCCTGAACGCCCTGAACACCGCCACGCTGCATGATCTGAACCGCTGCCTGAAGGAGATCGAGGCGCGGAAGGACATCCGCGTGGTCATCATCACCGGCGCCGGCGCCAAGGCCTTCGTGGCCGGCGCGGACATCTCCGAGATGGCGAAGATGACACCCGCCGAGGCCCGGGACCTGTCCCTGCTGGGCAAGGAGGTCTTCTCCCGCCTGGAGAACCTGCCCCAGGCCACCATCGCGGCCATCAACGGCTACGCCCTGGGCGGCGGCTGCGAGCTGACCATGAGCTGCGACATCCGCATGGCGGCGGACACCGCCGTTTTCGCCCAGCCGGAGTGCGGCCTGGGCATCATCCCCGGCTTCGGCGGCACCCAGCGTCTGGCCCGCCTGGTGGGCAAGGGCCGGGCCAAGGAGCTGCTGTTCACCTGCGACCGCATTGACGCCCAGGAGGCCTATCGGATTGGCCTGGTGAACCATGTGGTACCTAAAGAGGAGCTCATGGGTGCCTGCATGGACATGGCCAGGAAGATCCTCTCCAACGCCAGCTACGCCGTCACCCTGGCCAAGGAGTGCATCAACACCGGCCTGGACCTGGATCTGGACAGCGGCCTGGACTTTGAGGCCAACACCTTCGCCATCACCTTCTCCACCCACGATCGGACGGAGGGTATGACCGCCTTCCTGGAAAAGCGCCCCGCCAACCTGACGGACTTCTGAGCGGCGCGCCCGTTCCACATCTCCCCCGCCCGCGGCGAAAAGGCGGGGACGATCCGATCTTTTGAGAAACTAAATGTGAGCGGCGCTGCTTTGGCAGCGCCGCTTCTTCTGTCTGCCCCATGCCCCTGCGGGCGGCAAAGCCTGTCTCCCCTTGCGGCGGAGGGACTGACCGGCCCGCCGGGACCCCTGCTCATTCGAGCCCGTCAATGCGCCTCCGCCAATGGGCGCCCCGCGCGGCAGTACCTCCTCCAACGCCTGTTTCCCATGGAAGAGGCGTCTCAGGTCACGGTAATCACCGCCATCTCCCCGGCCTGGGGCAGATACTTCAGCGCCACCGTGGTCTTCCGGCGGCCGCCGTGGACGGTGGGGAGGTCCAGACAGACATTGAACAGGAGATCCCCATACCGGTTCCAGTCGAGGTTATAGATGTAATTGGCGCAGATCTGTCCGTACAGCTCCCGGTAAAACCGCTCCCGGTCCTCCGGGCCGTATCCGATGGTGCCGAGAAGCTTCCCCTTGCCCCGCACCGGATCGCTGAGGTAGAGGTCCCATTTCCGCCGGTCCACCGGGAGCTTCAGCTTCCGGGGGGAGTCAAATTTCGGGAACAGCGCGTTGAGGGAGAAGCCGGCGTCCTCCTGATCCGGAACCTCCGACTCGATCTTATAGCTCAAAAAGGGGCCGAAGCTCTCTTCCCGAAGGCTGTGGAGGGAGAAGCCGCTCTCTTCAAAGGGATATCCCACTTCGCTGACATCCTCCTCATCCGGACATCCCTCCGAGCGGGGGACGATCACCTGATCCCGGTACTTGACGCAGCCGTGGGTCAGAATGGCGGCCAGATAGGTCTTGAACCGGGAGCGGTGGGTCAGGTCCGCGCAGCCTGTAAACCAGGGAACGTCCGCCAGGCCCTCCGTGATCCGCTGCCGCTGCGCCGGGCTCAGGCGGTTGAAATAGATCAGAAAATACTGCCCGCTGTGCTGAAACCGGGAGCCATGGCAGGGCGTCAGCACCTCCCGCAGCGCATCCCACAGGTACCGCTGCGCGTCCTTCACCCCCGCCAGAAGGTCCAGGTAATCCCCATACAGAATACTATAGGTGCTCTCCCTGTCCAGCAGGGGCAGCAGGCGGCGGAACACCGTGTATCCGTAGGAGTCGCTGTCGATCTGCGCGGAGTCCGCCACCAGGCAGATCTCCGACTTCCCCCGGTCCTGGCTGGGGATCAGCGCGCCCTTCAGCCGCTCATAGAAGATCCCTTTCTCCAAAAGGCGCTCTTGACAATCCTGAAAGCCCCGCAGAATCTCGTCCCGGACGTCCTGGTCCGTCAGTCCCAGAGCCTGGCGCATCACCGGATAGAGCAGGAAATCCCTGGTATTGAGGGTGTAGATCATCCTGTCGGCCCCCTTTCCGCCCCTATTCTACCATAGTTCGCCGCTCCTCGCCACTTCTTTCGGACCGGAGGGCAGGGATCGCGGCTACGCAGGTCCGTCCGGCGCCTCCCCGCCGCCGTCCAGCGCGCGGAACACCCCTCCGGAGTAGACCGCCGTCAGGGCCGCCGCCGCGGCGGCCCCCAGCAGCACGGCCCAGGCCGGGCACTTCTCAAACAGCACCCCGTAGACCGCCTGGCCCAGGGGGGAGGCGCAGTTGGACACCGCCATGATAAAGGCCATCACCTTTCCCAGCAGCGCCTGCGGCGTCTGGCCCTGGACCGCGGCGCTGAGGACCACCACCAGCAGGGTGGACAACACCATGATGGCAAGGCTCATGGCCGTCACCGCCCACCAGCCCAGCGCCGGCGGAATCCCCGGCGCCAGGGCCAGTCCCATGACAAGCACGGTCGCGCTGGCAGCCAGCAGCAGCGCTCCGCCCCGCCGGAGCCGCAGGCGCGCACCCAGCCACGCCGCCAGCACACCGCCCAGGAGTCCCCCCAGGCCCATGGCCCCCTGGGTGAGTCCCAGGCGGCTATCGCTCATGCCCAGCACCTGAACCACCGCCACGGGGATGCCCACAATCAGCGCGGCGGAGAGCACCAGGTTGAAGAGGGCCAGCACCAGCATGGCGGAGAAAAACACCGGCCGCTGCCGCCGGATGAACCGCCAGCTCTCCCCCAGGTCCTCCCGGACCGTGGACAGCACGCCGCCCTCCGCTGGCCGGGGCTGGTGGGGGATGCGGATGAGGAGCTCCATGACGGCGGAGAACAGGAAGCAGACGGTGCCGACCCACAGAATGGGCCGGATGCCGAGGGCTCCGAACAGGACTCCGCCGATCACCGGCCCCAAAAGGCCCGACAACGTGCTCACCATGTTGATGACGGCGTTGGCGCTGGTGAGCTGCTCCGGCTTCGCCAGAAGGGGGATGCTGGCCTGGACCGCCGGCTGGTAGGCCCCTGCGATGCCGTAGAGCAGCATGAGGCAGACGGCCGTCAGCGGCACCAGAGGCACCCGCCCCAGCAGGAAGGTGAACAGCAGGATCAGTCCCGCCGTGGAGAAGTCCAGCCCCACCATGATGTTTCGCTTGTTCACCCGGTCTGCCGCCACGCCGCCCATGGGAGAACACAGCACGGCGGGGATGAACGACGCCGCGCCCACCGCGCCGAACAGCGCCGCGGACCCGGTCTGCCGCAGCAGATACAGCGGCAGGGCAAAGCGCAAAATGGCGCTGCCGAAGAGGGAGATGATCTGCCCGATGACTACCAGGGTGAAATCCCGCTGGAACAGAGGCGCTTGAACTGTTTTCATAGAGTGACTCCTTTTCCCTTGAATAGAAACCGACCGTCGGTTTTTATATTCCCAAAAAGAAACTGCCGCCTGTGGCAGTCTCTTTTCAGTCCTGGGGTTCCCCGTCCAGGGGCGGGTGGTGGGCCATTTCCGCGTAGCTCAGCAGGACGTCAATGATCTCCTGGTCAATGAGCCCGTCAATGCCGAAGCCCTGGAAGAGCCGGTTGTAGATCTCGCACCGGGCCCGGATCTCCTCCGGGGCGGAGGGCTGGACGATGGGGTTGATCCAGACGTCCGACAGCAGTATCATGGCCTCCGCCAACTCCTTGGGGCGGTCCGTGCGGATGGAGCCGTCGGCCATACCCTGGCGGAGGATGGGCTCCACAAAGCAAGGAACCACCTCTGTGAAGATACTGCGCAGCTCCGTTGCGAGAAATTTGGCGTTGTCTATGAGATAGGGCATCATGCAGAACATTTTTGCCTGACGCTCCGGCTGGAGGGAGACCTTGAACATGGTCCGGAGCTTTTCCAGGCCGTTCAGGGCCGGGTCGTCCCGGACCTGGGAGAGGAGCTCTCCGTTCCTCTGGCCGATGCGGTCGCAGACGGAATAGAAGATGTCCTCCTTGGAGGCGAAGTGGTGGTAGACGGCCCCCTTGGACAGGCCCGTCTCGTCAAGGATGTCCTGAAGGGAGGCCCGCTCATAGCCCTTTTCAATGAACAGCCGCTCCGCCGTGTCCAGAATCCTCCGCACAGTCTCCTCCGGATACTTGTTCCGCGCCACGGCGCCTTCCTCCTCCCGCAAACAGACCGTCGGTCTGTTTCAAACATATCACACCCGCCTCCGGATGTCAAGCGGAATCTGCCCGGAGCGGCCGGGGAGGCGGTCAGATGCCGCCGGCCTGGTAGGCCTCGCCCCAGCTGGACATGGCGTCCAGAACCGGCTTCAGGCTGCGCCCCAGCTCTGTCAGGGTATACTCCACCCGGGGCGGCACCTCCGGGTAGACGGTGCGGGTCAGCAGGCCGCTGTCCTCCATCTGCCGAAGCTGGGCGGTCAGCACCTTCTGGCTGACGTTCCCCACGGATTTCTTCAATTCTCCAAATCGCTTCGTGCCCGGGAGCAGATCCCGCAGGATCAGCACCTTCCATTTGTCGCTGATCAGCGTCAGGGTAGTCTCCACCGGACAGGCCGGAAGTTCCTTTGCCGCGGCCGCCATACCGATTCCCTCCTTACGGTTCTTTGTTCCCTTTTGGGATGTATGTCCCTATCTTACTGTATGGGAGTCGGATCTGTCAAGCAGGGGCGGCGATCCGCCGCCTGTCTCCCTGTAAGATCCGGATCTCCCTTTGGACGGGCGGATGATATCCGCCCCTACGCACCGGTTTCCACGGGGACGGGCGGATGATATCCGCCCCTACGCACTGATTTCCACGGGGACGGGCGGATGATATCCGACATAAAATCTGCGAAAGGGACACTCCCCGGTAACCCCGCCCCGCCGCAAATTTACGGGAATCTGCCGTAAGACGCGGCGTTTTTGCCGCGGTTCCATGGCAGATCGCGGCGCGCCGGGGTCGTCGCGCCCTACGTATCGAATTTGTGAGACGGGCGCGGGGCGCTGGGGCACAGTTTCACGTGGTTCCCGAACCCCCTGCAGGGGCAGACCTGCTCCGGGCAGCCAGGGGGGGCGCAGCGGCGCCTTGATCGCGGGGGGCTTTTGGAGGGTTTCAAAGCCGCTGCCCGGTAGATCCGGCTGAACTCTCAAAATTTTTTTGGAAGGCCCCGGACCGGCGGAAAGCCCTGCGGCGGCACAACCGTTTCCTCCCGGTAACCGTCCAATCGTTACCTGGGGGAAACCATGGCACAAAATTGTGCGTACTTCACAGACCGCCGCCGCGCTGTTAGGATGAAGGTGTCGAGGGGAGCACATCCCAAAACGCGAAGCAATCTTTTTGGAGGTCATTTCAATGAACAAGCGCAATTTTACAACCATCCAGCTGAGCCAGGGCGAGATGCACATCTACGATTTCGGCGCCGTGAAGCTCCACGCCTACCGCACCGACGATCCCCTGGCGGACGAGGTGTTCCTGCTGGAGAAGGCCGGCCGGTTCGTGGTGCTGGAGTCCCCCTGCTTTGTGGACAGCATCGCCGCGCTGAACGGCTATCTGACGGGCAGGGCTGTGGCCGGGGTGCTGGTGGCCTATCACGGGGCCGGCGCCTCCTTCCTGCCGGAGGTCCCCAAATACGCCACCGCCAACGCCGTGGAGTACACCCGGACAGGCGGCGGAAAGGCCCTGATCGACCAGTTCGCCGCCGGCTTCGGCAGCGCCTTTGACAGCAGCACGCACTCCATCACCCATGTGATCGGAGAGGGGCCGGTGACTATTGGCGGAATCGAGCTGATCATCCACCAGACCGCCGAGGCCTTTGATGTGGAGATCCCGGAGATCAACGCGGTCTACACCCACATGCTGGGCCACGACTGCCACTCCATCGTGGCCGGGGCGGACCATGCAAACGGGATGATCGCCCAGCTGGAGGGGTACATCCAGAGGGGCTACGACCTGATCCTCACCTCCCACTACACCCCCGAGGACCTGAAGGACGCCCGGACCAAAATCGACTATCTGAAGGACCTGAAAGCCATTGCCTCTGCCTGCACGGACCCGGTGTCCTTCAAGGCGGCGGTGCAGAAGCGCTATCCCGCCTACAGCGGTGAAAACTATCTGGACATGACCGCCGGCTTCTTCTTTGCCTGAGCATGAAGCGCCCTGCGGACCCTCCGCAGGGCTGCTTCCACCCCTGCCACGGGTGTATCGACAACTCGATACCAGCGGGAATCACACGCCGGTTTACAACATCGTCCAGGGTAAATGCTTATTGCACCTCGTCTGCGATCTGCCAAAGGCAGACAAGACCGCACCGCCCCATGAACAGCTTACCTATTATCGGAAGCTGCGGGGATTGTCAAAGGACGAGCCGGCCGGTATGACAGGTGTATCTGCCGGGGAAATCGGAAGCTAGGAAAAGCAGTTCCAGGAGATTTACGACAACCAAACGCAGAAGCCGGCCCAGGCCCTGGATATGGACAGCGGCCTGCTGCCGGAGGGAAACCGCAGCACCGTTTCCAGCCGGAAAATGGAACCGCACAGGCCGTCCCGTCAAAATTATCAGAATCAAAACACACCAGGAGGCAAGCGCATGACACACGAAGAACAACGCCGCTATTTGATCCAAACGCTGCTGGCGGAAGATGCACAGTACCAAAGCATCGTGGTCCCGGAGGACCCCCAGGGGCAGAAGGATTTACTCCGGGCACTGATGAACGTGCGCCCGCCTATGCCGATTGGTCAGGACTTTCTGACGGTGCAGGATGCGTACCTGTCCGCCGAGCGGGATATGGAGGGCGTGGTGGATGTTCACTCCCTCCCCTCCCTCCGCTGCGATGAGCGGTTGGTGTTATGGCAGGGTGATATTACAACCTTACATGCGGATGCCATTGTCAACGCGGCCAACAGCGGGATGAGGGGCTGTTTCCGCGCCCTCCATTCCTGCATTGATAACATCATTCACAGCAAAAGCGGTATTCAGCTGCGGTTGTACTGCGATGAAATGATGAACCAACAGGGGTATGAGGAACCCACCGGGCGGGCCAAGATCACTCCGGCTTTCAACCTGCCCAGCCGGTATGTTCTCCATACCGTTGGCCCAATCATTGAGGGGCGCGTGACCCGGCATGACCGGGAGCTGCTGGCCTCCTGCTACCGCTCCTGTCTGGAGCTGGCCGCAGAGAACGGTCTGGAAAGCATCGCGTTCTGCTGTATCTCCACCGGGGTGTTCCATTTCCCCAACCAGGAAGCCGCTGAAATCGCAGTAAAAACAGTGACCGACTTCCTGCAAACTCCATCTTCTGTTCAAAGGGTGATCTTCAATGTCTTTCAGGATGCAGACCAGCAAATCTACCGGGGAGTTCTCGGTCCAGACGCAGCAGTTGAAACAGCTCCTTGAAAAAGCGGATGCAGTCCTGATCGGTGCGGGGGCCGGGCTGTCCGCCTCGGCGGGGCTGACCTATTCAGGGGAACGGTTTGAACAGTATTTCAGCGACTTTCAAAAGAAATACGGCATCCGGGATATGTACTCCGGGGGCTTTTACCCCTTTGAAACACTGGAGGAATATTGGGCGTGGTGGAGCCGTCACATCATGGTAAACCGCTATGAACGCGCGCCCAAGCCGGTCTATGACGATCTGCTGAAGCTGGTGGAGGGCAGGGACTATTTTGTGCTGACCACCAACGTGGATCACCAGTTCCAGCTTGCGGGCTTTGACAAGAAGCGGCTGTTCTACACCCAGGGGGACTATGGCCTGTGGCAGTGCTCCGAACCCTGCCATCAGGGGACTTATGATAATGAGGCCGTTGTACGGCAGATGTGGACAGAGCAGCGGGATATGCGGGTGCCCCCGGAATTGATCCCCCGCTGTCCCCGGTGCGGCAGGCCCATGACCATGAATCTCCGGGCGGATGATACCTTTGTGCAGGACGAGGGTTGGTATGCCGCCGCCCGGCGGTATGAGGATTTTGTTCAGCGCCATCAAGACTGCGCCGTTCTCTGCCTGGAGCTGGGCGTGGGCATGAACACCCCCGGTATCATCAAGTACAACTTCTGGCAGCAGGTCCATCGAAACCCGAAAGCAAGCTATGTCTGTATCAATCAGGGGCAGACCTATGCACCCCATGAAATCGAGAAACGAAGCCTTTGCATAGATACAGACATTGGAAACGTATTGACAGGCCTGAAAAATTCATAACTGTTTGCCGTCTTTTCGTGCTGGAACAACAACCTGTCCCGTGCCCGGCTCGCCCAGATCCTCTACAATCGGGAGGGCAGGCGCCATGGCTGCCGGCAGTCCCTTCACCGATGTGGCGGAGGACGCGTGGTGTGCCGATGCCGTGACCTGGGCCAGCGCCAACGGAATCGTGGGCGGCGATGGCAATGGTCACCTGAATTCAAAGGGCACTGCCACTCGTGCCCACGTGGCCCAATGGGCAAGCGGCATCAGGCAATCGCCCAACTGCCTGAAAAGCAGCGCCGTCGTCCCCGCGCCCGTCTCACAAATCTGATGCGTAGGGCGCGATGACCCCGGCGCGCCGCGATCTGCCATGGAACCGCGGCAGAAATGCCGCATCTTACGGCAGATTTCCGTCCATTTACGGCGCGGCGGGGTCGTCGCGCCCCGCAAACGGGGAGCATGTGACTCTATGAGACGGACGCGCTTTCCCGCCCTCTTGTTTTTTGTGAAAAAACAGACTATAATGGAGTCACCTTACCGGTCCTGTCGGAGCCATGGCGAACCATTTCCCGCCGCTGTCCCCTCCGCCATGTGCAGACAGGGCCGGATCATCCGGAGGTGACGACATGGCAAACCGCCCCACTTTGAAAACCATCGCGCAGCTGGCGGGTCTTTCCCATGTGGCGGTGTCCAAGGCTCTGCGGGACGCCCCCGATATCTCCGAGGCCACCAAGGAGCGGGTTCGGAAAATTGCCGAGGAGGTGGGCTACACCCCCAATCTGGCCGCCCGGAACCTCTACCTCCAGCGCACCAGCACCATCGGCATGATCGTCCCCGCCATGGGGGACAACACGGCTTACGACCTCATCTTCAACGAGGTCAGCCAGGCCGCCGCGGCCCAGGGACTCTGCGTCATGCTGGGCAGCAGCCACCGCAGCCTCCAGCTGGAGGAGCGGCACTGCCGCATGATGGTGGGCAACCAGGTGGGGGCCCTGATCGTGGCCTCCTGCACCAGTGAGATCGCCCACATCAAGGCCGCCTGCAAGCCCACCCCGGTGATCTTCATCGGCGGCAAAACCGCTCCGGAGGAGCCCTACGCCCTTTTGTGCGACTATCGCAGCGGCGGCGCCCTGGTGGTGGACCATCTCACCGGTCTCGGCCACCGGGACATCGCCCTGCTCACCTATGAGCCCTTCAACCGCACCATCCAGCAAAAGGAGGAGGGCTTCGCCCGGGCCATGGAGGCCAAGGGGCTTCGTCCCCGCATCCTCCGGACCGGAAACGCCGCCAATACCATGCAGGCCGGCATGGACGCCGTGGAGCAGCTGCTCGCGCAGGGACCGCTGCCCACGGCCCTGTGGTGCGCCAGCGACTACATGGCCGCCGGCGTCCTGAACGCTCTGCGGCTCCGCGGCCTCTCCATCCCCGGCGACATCTCAGTCATCGGCCACGACGACCTGTATTTCGGTCTCTACCCGGACATGGACCTGACGACCCTTCACACCCCCATGGCAGAGCTGGGAAAGGCGGCCGTGGAGCTGGCCGTCGCCCTGATGGAGCACAGCGCTCCCCCCTGTCCCCGGCAGGTGTTCCGGCCGTCCCTGGTGGTCCGGGGCAGCAGCGGCCCGGCCCCCCGGACCGCCTCATGAGGGGCGGCAGACCCCGGCCCGGAGGAGACAAGACTCCGGCGCCCCACGTCCTTTTGATCCTGACGGCCCTGCTCCTGCTGGCCGCCGCGCTGACCTGGCTGGTGCCGGCGGGCAGCTATGAGCGGGTGTTTCACGAGCTCTCCGGCCAGACCGTGGTGGTGCCCGGCAGCTTTGTCCGCCGGGAGCCCTCCCCCGTGGCTCTGTGGCAGCTGCCCCGGCTGATCTTCGAGGCGCTCTCCACCGGCTCCGCCCCCCAGCTGATCGTCTTCGTCCTCCTTCTGGGGGGCGCCTTTGAGATCATTCTGGAGAGCGGGGCTGTGGCGGCCCTGTGCGCCTGGACGGTCCGGCGGTTCCACCGCCGGCGGAGGTGGCTGGTGCCGGCGTTTGTGGGGGTGTTCTCCGTGCTGGGCTTCACCATGGGGCTGACCACCGCCTCCATCGTCTTTCTCCCCCTGGGGATGGCGGCGGCCCGGTCCCTGGGCTACGACGAAAAAACCGGCATGGCCATGGTGATGCTGGGCACCAACGCGGGCTTTGCGGCGGGGATCTACAACCCCTTCTCCGTGGGCATCGCCCAGACCATCGCGGAGCTGCCCCTCTACTCCGGGGCGTGGCTGCGGTGGCTGCTGCTGGCGGCGCTGGTGGGCGTAACCAGTGTGTATCTTCTCCGCCGGGCCAATCCCCCCGGCCTGCCGCATACAGAGACGGAATTCGCGGAGCGGGCGGAGCCTGCTCCGCGGCAGGGCCTGGTCCTGGCCCTGCTGCTGGGGGCACTGGCGCTGGTGGTCTATGGCGTCGGCGCCCGGGGCTGGCAGGTGCCGGAGATCGCCGCCGTCTTTCTGGTGCTGGGGGTTCTCTGCGGCATCGCCGCCGGGTTCTCCCCCAACCGGATCTGCGCCCTGGAGGTGGCGGGGTGCCGGAAGATGGTCTCCGGGGCCCTGACCATCGGCATGGCCGCGGCGGTGCGGCTGGTGCTGGTCCGGGGCGGCATTCTGGACAGCGTGGTCCACGGCCTGCTGCATCTGGTGGAGGGCCTGCCCTCCTGGGGCCAGCTGCTGGGGATGTACTATGCCAACGCCCTTTTGGACCTGCTGATCACCTCCGGCTCCGGCCATGCGGCGGTGGCCATGCCGCTGATGGTCCCCCTGGCGGACGTGCTGGGATTGTCCCGGCAGTCGGCGGTGCTGGCCTTTCAGCTGGGGGACGGACTGGTGAACCTGGTCTCCCCCGTCTCCAACACGCTGGTGAGCTGTCTGGCGCTGTCCGGGGTGAGCTACCAGAAGTGGCTGCGGTACTTTCTGCCCCTGGTGGGGATCTATCTGGTAATCGGCACGCTCTTCATGCTTCTGGCCGGGGCCGTGGGGTACTGAGCGAAAAGCCCGAGGGGCGCACCGTGTGCGCCCCTCGGTTCCTTTTTGGATGGGAGAGGTTCGACAGGACTGCGGGGGCGGGCCCGGAGGCCGTGGGAGTGTCCGATTCGGAGATATTTTGCAGGGGCGGATATCATCCGCCCGTCCCGCGGGAGAACCGGTATGGAGGATCCATGTCCGTCCAAGGGGAGGTCCGGTGTTCGTGGGGAGACGGGCGGCTGATAGCCGCCCCTACAACAGCGTTTCATGAATATGCCGACGTGATAAACTGCGCGTTCAGACACGCCCGGAGGCCGTCCCGGACTTGACAGCGCTGGGGTTTTGTGGGATAATTACCGTGAACTTTCACGAGAAAGTAACGGGAGGGACGGAAGATGAAAAGGCAAATCACGGCGGCGCTGCTGGCGCTGTTTTTGGTACTGCTGGCGTCGGGAGAGGCCCGGGCGGCGGAGACGGATGGCGGCGATTACGGCCATTACCGGTGGTCCTTCTCCCAGGATACCGGGAAGCTGTCTTTCACCTATCTCAGTGGGACTGGAATGCTGGGCGAATACACCACAGACAACATGGACTACTTCTATAGCCGCTATCCCTACTACAAATACTCCCGGGAGGTCGTATCCGCCGACATCGGATCGGGCATCACGAGGATCGGGGTCAACGCCTTCTCCCGCTACTATGCCCTCCATACGGTGACCTTGCCGGATACCTTGGAAACGGTTCAGGACAGGGCCTTTGGGAACACCTCTTTGAAAAGTGTTGTGATCCCCGATAGTGTGACCTTTATCGGCGAGAGGGCCTTTTCCACCGCATCTGCCGTGTATCTGCCCGCCAGTGTCAGAACCGTGAGGGAATCCGCCTTTTCAGGCGCCAAGGTCATCTATTTCGGCGGCACAGCGGCCCAATGGAGGTCTCTCACCAGCAATACAACCATCTGCTCCGACAGCGCCAAGATCTGCTTTGAGGCCTCTCCCGAGAACCTGGATACCCGGTTTCAAACCGCAGGGACAGCCGCCGAGCTTCAGGCACTGGTGAACGATGCCGATCATCCGTATGCATGGGTTCGGCTGACCAGCGACTTGGATTTTGGAAGCGGCACGCTGCAAATTCCGGCGGGACACGGCTTGGAGTTGGATCTGATGGGCCACTCCATCACCGCCTTCGGCGCCGAGGCGGCGGTCACGGTGGAGGGAACCCTTTTTCTGGAGGACAGTCTGGCTGTGAACGTCCCTTCGGTGCAGAGCGACGACTCTGTGGTCTATTCCTCCGGCTGTGTGGAGGCCTCCGCCCCGGGACAGACCGCTGTTTTGGTGGAGAGCGGAGGCACCTTCAATCTCTTCAACGGTACGGTGCGCTCTGTGGGCGGCGTCGCCGTCTACGGCCGCACCACGTCCAGGGAGACGGACTCCAGCAGCCCCGGCATCCGCATCAACAGCGGCTATCTTGAGGCGGAGGAATCCGCGCTCAAGCTCTTGGGGCACGCCAGCAAGGCCGAAGGCGTCACCATTCATGCCAGGATGACGCTCTACGGCGGCGTCCTCTTCAGCAAGAACGACGCGGCCATCTCCGGCAGTGAATTGCCTGAATACGCCGGAACATCCATTAATCTCTATGGCGGAACGCTCATCAGCCAGATCCGCGACAGCTCCGGCCGCATTCCCTGCGGAGTCTATCATCCGCAAAAGGGGAGCTTATATTATTCCTGCGGCGATATCCGCGCCAGGGGCGGCGTGGGCATCCTCATGCGGGGCGGCTTTTTCCAGTTGGTTGACACCTCCGAGGCTCCGAAAGCTCCCACAGTCACCGTCGGGACCGGCAGTGAGGGAACCGTGGGCAGCTTTGACCAGAAGATCCCTGCCGGAAAGGTGTTCGTGATGGATCAGGCCTGCGGTGGCTACGACGGGGGCGGGACCTATGCCTATGTGTACAAAGCTCAAATCCCCGCCTTTGAACCGGTGATGCTCTGCAATTCCGTCTACTACCGTTCGGCAAGCAAGGATGCCCCCTCTGGGTTGGGGGTGCAATACACCACTCAGTATTATTTTGAAAAGCTGGGCTACACCATTGTCTTCGACTATAACAACGGCTCGGGCGTACGGGTCTCCAGGGTCACCGACAATACCACCTTCACCGAGGTCTCCGGCGGCTGGCCCTATCCCTCCTACGAGGGCCACGATCTTCTCGGCTGGTTCACAGAGGCGGAGGGCGGCGAGGAGCGGAAGGCGGGTTTCAAATTCACCGACCACACCACGCTCTATGCCCACTGGAAGTTGAAGGAATACCTTGTCTACTTCATGAAAAGCAACGTCGGCAGCGCCTCGGAGTATACGCAAAAGGTGTCCCACGGTGGACTTCTGAAAAGGCCCAAAGACCCCGACATGATGGGCTATACCTTTGTGGATTGGTACAAGGATACCAGCTATACCACGCTGTGGAATTTTGCAACCGATACGGTGACCGATGACTCCACGCGGGTCTACGCGAAGTGGCAAAAGACCGACTACACTGTCACCTATGAGACCGGCGAAGGCACCAAGGTCCCCTCTCAAACCGTTCCCAAGGGCGACAAAATCTCGCCACAGCCCACGAGTCCCAAGCGGGAGGGCTTTGCGTTCATGGGCTGGTACAAGGACGCGGACTGCAAATATGAATGGTCGTTCCCATACGACAGCGTGACCTCCGACATCACTCTTTACGCCAAGTGGAACCAGCTCTATACTATCACCTTTGATCCCTGCGGCGGTTCCGTCTCCGAGACCACCCGGAAAACCAACAGCAGCGGAACCGTAGCCATGCCCACCCCCACCCTTGCGGGCCACCACTTCACCGGCTGGTATACCGCCCCCGACGGCGGCGAGAAGGTGGATCATAACACCGTCTTCACCGCGGACACCGCCGTCTACGCCCACTGGGCCAGCGCTGCGCCCACGCTCTACACCGTCACCTTTGACTCCCGAGGTGGCAGTGCGGTGGAAAGCCAGAGTATTGCCGACGGCAATCAGGCACAAGAGCCCGCCGCCCCCAATATGACCGGCCACACCTTTGCAGGGTGGTATAGGGAGGCGGCCTGCACCACCGCCTGGAACTTTGACATCGATACGGTAACGGGGGATACCATTCTCTACGCCAAGTGGACGCCCGTCTTCTACCGTGTTTTTTTCGACCTCAACAGCGCCGGAGCCACCGGAGTCATACCGGAGACCTCCGTGAGTTACGGTCAGAAGATCCCCGCTCCCATCACCGACCCCGAGTGGACCGGTCACACCTTTGCAGGCTGGTACAAGGAGGCGGGCTGCACCATCGCCTGGGACTTTGACGCCGATACGGTGAGCGGGAATACCACCCTTTACGCCAAGTGGACAGCGGACACCCCCGCACCGGGCCCCTGGACCGTCACCTTTGATCTTAACTACACCGGCGCGCCTGCCTCCTCCACGGCCCAGGTCGCGAACGGCGGCAAGGTCCAAGAGCCCCCCGACCCCACCCGTAATGGCTATAATTTCGGCGGTTGGTACAAGGAGACAGGCTGCACCATCGCCTGGGACTTTGACGCCGATACGGTGAGCGGGAATACCACCCTTTACGCCAAGTGGACAGCGGACACCCCCGCACCGGGCCCCTGGACCGTCACCTTTGATCTTAACTACACCGGCG
>JAHZBA010000012.1:0-52201 GCA_019423635.1 Clostridiales bacterium | reverse complement strand
GGGACTTTGACGCCGATACGGTGAGCGGGAATACCACCCTTTACGCCAAGTGGACGGCGGACACCCCCGCGCCGAAGACCTATGTCATCACGTTCCACCCCAACGGCGGCTCCGGCGGCGGTGAGCGGACCACAGGCACGGACGGAAAGCTCTCCGCCCTGCCCGCCCGCCCCACCCGCAGCGGTTACATCTTTGACGGCTGGTACACCGCCCGCACCGGCGGCACGGAGGTCTCCACCGCCACGGTTTTCACGGCCAACACCACCGTCTACGCCGGGTGGAGCCGGGCCAGCGCCGCCCGATACCGGATCTACACCCCCAGCCGCACCCCCGGCGGCAGCTTCTCCGTGAGCCATACCTCCGCCGCCCAAGGCACCCGCGTCACCATCGGGCTGAGCCCCAGGCGGGATTTTGAGCTGGATCTGCTGGCGGTCACCAACCTGGACACCAACCGGGAGGTGCGCCTGACCCGGCGCAGCAGCGACGAGTACACCTTCACCATGCCCGACAGCGACGTGGAGGTGGAGATCACCTTCGAGGACACGTATTCCGACAGCCGGAGCGATCCCGCCCCCGCCGCGCCGCAGGTCCAGGACCGCCCCGCCAAATGGTACTATCAAAATGGGGTGATCTGCCATGTGGTCACCGGCGCCGTTCCCACCGGCACGGTCCTCACCCGCGACATGCTGGTCTCGGTCCTCTACAACCTGGACCCCGCCAGCTCCGGGGAGCCCTCCTTCTGGGCCACCAGCAACGCCGTCGTCCCGGACATCTACCGCAGCGCCCTCTACGGGGTGGATAAGCCCGTCAGCCGGGAGCAGACCGCCATGATCCTCTTCTGCTACGCCCGGTACCGGGGCTGCGGCATCCACCAGCGCGCCAATCTCACCGGGTATGCCGACTACGGCCGGATTCAGGAGATCGCGCGGCCCGCCATGTCCTGGGCCCGTGCCACCGGGGTCATCGCCGGCACCTCCGCCACCCGCCTCTCGCCCCAGAACTATCTGACCTGCGGGCAGGCAGGCACCATTCTCTCCCGGTTCACCACAAATGTGCTGTGGGCCTGGTGAGGGGCTCAGGCAGACGGAATCTTCAGCAAATCAAAACAAGCCAGACAGGAGACAACTCCTGTCTGGCTCGTCTTTTTCCCTCCTCCCGCAGGGCGGCCGGAGGGCCGGGGTAATTCCGTCAGCGCCTCACCCCTGCTGTGCTGCCGCGGCCTCTCTCCGGGCCGCCGTCTCCACCGCGTCGCTCAATTCACGCAGGAACTCGGACGGGGCCTTTCCGAAGCCGCAGACGTATGCGCCCTTTTGCGCACGGGTCAGGGCCACATACAGCAGGCACTTGTCCTGTTTCAGCGTCTCCCTGGGCTGGCCTGCGGATTTCCGGGGGAAGATTCCCCGATTGATCCCGGCAATCAGCATATACTGAAATTCCAGTCCCTTCACGCGGTGCATGGTCCCCACGCGGACGCCCTCCATGCTCCGGTCGTCCGCCTTGTTTTTCAGCTCGTAGGTCTGTACGCCAAGGCCGTTCAGCTGCCTGATGTAGCCGCCGGTCAGATCTTTGCTGTAGGCGGTCAGGCAGATATCCCGGGAGGGCACGCCGCTGCGCCTGAGCTGCTCCAGCTCCTCATAGATCCACTGGAGCTCCTCTTCCCCGCTGTCAAAGAACCTCACCTGCGGCAGCGGCCCGGAGGTACAGGAAAAATAGTGCGTGCCTTGATCCGTGCCGCCGTTCAAATCGTCGAAGTCCTCCCCCTCCAGCAGCTGAGTCGCGGACTTTTGCAGCTGATAGGTGGTGCGGTAGTTCAGCCACAGCCGGCGGGTCCGGCCCTGAACCCGGATGCCGCAGGCCGCCAGGGAGGCCCGGTGGTCATAGATCCGCTGGCGGGGATCGCCCACCAGGAAGAGGTCGTCCTTCCGCTCCGGGCCTGCCAGCGTCCGCAGCAGGCGCAGGCTGCCGGCATTGAAATCCTGGGCCTCATCCACAATGATATGGCGATACCGCGGGCCCTCCTGGCCGGCGATCTGTTGGCAGTACAGGTGCATGGCGGTCTTGTGGTCAAACATGCGGCGCTCCCGCATCAGGTTCTGATAGGCCTCAAAGACGCGCCAGACCTCCCTGCGCTGCCCGGAGGACAGGGGTTTTCTGCCTCCGACCCGGCGCACCCTGAGATACTCGTCCAGGGTGAATGCCCCCTGCTCGGCCACGACGTGCTCCCACTCCCACCGATAGAACTCGACGGAGCGGGTGCGCTGGGAATCTCCGAAGGAGACGGCCTCCTCCCACAGCCCCTTGAGGGCCTGGTCCTTGGGGTAGAGGATGCTCACCTGCTCGTATCCGGGAAGGCTGTTCAGCCGGGACAGCTTGTCCACATTCAAAACCTCGATGCGCTTGAATTCCTCGGCGGTGCAGATGCTGCGCAGCTTGTCGATGATGTCCCAGGCGAGATTCACCGTATAGAAGGTGTAGAGGATTTTCCCCTCGGTCTTCTCCTGAATCATGCGGGCCGCCAGGGCCTTGGCCCGGTGGAGGGCGGTGATGGTCTTTCCCGTGCCGGCGCCGCCCAAAACCAGCGCCGGCCCGTCAAACCGCTCCTCCACCAGCCGGCGCTGGGAGGGGTGGAGGAAGATACGCCACTGTTCCAGAGTGTTTTGCAAAACGGCCTCCCGCAGATCCGGGTCGCTGGGCAGCACGAAGAAAGAGCGCAGCGTCTCCGGATTTTTCAGGGGGTCCCCGCCGGCAAGCCCCTGATTGGCTTCCACGTCTGCCAGAAGAGCCGAAAGCGGCATCCCGTCAGCCAGATTGAACAGCCGCTCCCCCACCTCGGCGGGGAATGTCTCCGCCTCCATCTCCTGCAGCAGCTCATTGTCATCCTGGATGGACCGCACCAGGGCCAGCAGCTCCTCCGGAACGCCCAGGCGCCGCAGTGACTTGTCCGAGTACCGGCTGGCCGGAAACAGACTCTGTTCCTCCGGCGCCGGCGCAGCCTCCGCCTCGGGAATATGGTACACCTGAAGGGTCATCGTCTCGCTGTCCAGCGAGATCACCGCCTTTTGCGCCCAGTCATAGGCGTCGTCGTGCTGGTCCACGTAGAGGAAGAGGTAGCTCTCCAGCTTGGGAATCCAGCAGAGGATGATCCGAAAGCCGTCGGTAACCCGTATGGAGCTGATGGTCTCCTCCCGGCAGCCGTGGAGCTGCTCGTACCGCAGGGTATTGGCGTATTTGTCCTCCATAAACTGCATCATGGTCCAGGTCGCCCTGCTCTGCATGGCAGGGGACAGCCTGCGCAGAGAATTCACGTAGCTCTTTGCCCAAATTACTTTTTCCATTCTCTTGGCTCCTCAACTCTGTTCGGCCAGCTGCCTGGACAGCTGCTCCGCCACACTGTCCAGCAGCGAACAGGCGGAGAAAAACACCTCACTGTCCAGGAAGTAGCTGTCGGACCGCTCCTGGAGGAAGGCGTCCAGCACCTGCTCTACCATCTGGGGGAGTGTCTCCTGCATCCGGGTGTCGAAATACAGCTCCCGCAGCACCAGATAAGACTGGCAAAAGCGCTGGGGCTCCGGAAAGTCCCTGGCCCAGTCCTGCCGCCGCTGCTGCTCCCGGGCGTTTTCCTGCGCCCATTCCTCCTCGGCCTCCTGCAGCTCCTGCTGCCAGACTGCCCACTCCTCCTCATCATAGAGCTCCACGTTGTCCTCATACTCGTCCAGGTCCCCGCACTGGCGGTTCATCTCGGCGATTTCCTCCCAGTATGCCTCCCCGGCAAGCTGTCTGTCCGCATCGGAGATGTGGGAGACAATGGAAAGGCCGCTGAGCTGCTCATAGCACGCATCCATCCAGCCAAAGAAATCCTGGTTCTGCTCGTGCTCGAAGCGATACAGCTCCTCGTAGTAAAGGCTGATTCGGTCGGGACAGTACATCCGCTGTGCGCAGAGCAGGAGGTCCTGGAACACGCCCTGGATCTCGGGAATCCAGGGGGGACGGCTGGCCGACAGGCGCAGGGCACAGTAGAAAAATCTGCGCAGGCAGGCCTGCTCCTTGATTTTCACTTCCGTCTGCCGCAGGACCCGATGATAGAACTGACCGCGCTCCAACAGCCGGTTCACCAGGATCTGGGTCTTTTCCTCGGAATACCGGCCCTGTTCGTCCTGCATCTCCGGCAAAACGGACTGGCCGCGGCCGGAGAGCAGGAACTCCACCTTTTCGGCCTTCGCCACCAGCAGGCGCTTGCGGCCCTCCAGGGACTGGAACTGGGACTGCGTCAGCTGAATCTGCTCCGGGTTGGCGGGGGGCTCGTCGTCATGGGGGAAACCCGGCTCCGACACGGGCGGGACGGCCGGTTCCTGCGGCGGAATGGACGCGGCGGCCTGCGCCGCCTCCGCCCCGGAGACGGACCTGCCTTCGGCCTCGGGGAGCTCCGGATAGAGGGGGTGGTCTTCCAGGCGGTACTTCCGGACCTGCCGGGGAGGCTGTCCCCGGGTGAAGAGCCACACGTCATCCAGGGGCATCCGCAGGATGGTATCCGGGGTTTTGTTGGCCTTGACACTGATGAAGTTCGCCGTATCAATGTCCTGCCCGCCCAGGTAAAGGCAGTTGTCGCAGTTGTTGATGATGGTCTTGCCCCGGTCGCTGCCGTAGAGGGCGTAGAGCTGATTGATGCTCTGAATAATCAGGCTGACATAGACCTCCCGGGAGCGAATCACGGAGACAATGCCGTCGAAATTCGGGATAAACACGTTGGTGGCGAAGTCGTCCAGAATAAACCGGACCGGCACAGGCAGGCGGCTGTCCGGCTCCCTGTCGGCACAGGCCATCAGGCTGCACAGCGCCTGGGTATAAAACACGTTGGCGATCTTGTCCATGGAGCGGTCGGTGTCGCTGATGGTGAGGAATACCGCCGTCCGCTCCCGGCCCAGGGCGCCGAAATCGACGCGCTCTTCCAGCTGGTACAGGTGGCAGGGGCCGTCGAAGGACAACGGGACGAGATTTTTGACCAGGAACATTTTGATGCTGGCGTAGGTCCTCTCCGCGTTCTGGTTTCCGGCGGCCATCTGGTAGGTTCTCACCGCAAAGCTGCCGGGGCTCTCCTCCCCCAGCTCCTCAAACAGCCGGAAAAACCGTTTGTCGTCCATCACCTGATAGAGCCGGCACACGAACTCCAGACTGTGCTCCTCCTCCGGCAGGGCCTCCAGCGCGTAGCCGATCAGGGCGGACAGATAGTGCTGGGCGGACTGTTCCCAGAAGGGGTCGTTTTTGGTCTCCACCGGAATCAGGCAGGTGCTCAGGGTCAGGATATCCTGTTCGTTGTACTTCCCGCTCACCGGGTCACGGCGGACATAGTCCAGGGGATTGTAGCCCACCGTGTTGCCCAGCAGGTCGGTGAGGTCCAGATTGATGACCCGGTAGCCGTGGGCGGCCAGCACCGGGCCCACCTCCCGGATGAGGTTGCCCTTGGTGTCCGTGACCACCAGGCTCTCCCCGCCCTGCAGGGCGCACTGGAGCAGGTTGGGCTTGACATAGTTCCGGGTTTTGCCGGCGCCGCTGGGACCGATGATCAGGTCGTTGTTGTTGATGCGGGTGACCCGGGTGTTGTTTGAAATCAGGCAGTCCTGCGCCAGAATCCGGCTTGTTTCGTTCTTCATGGCACACCCCTTTGTCAAATGCTTGTGATGATCCGGTCGGCAAGGCCGAAGGCCACGGCCTCCTCTGCGTTGAAAAAGCTGTCCCGGCGGGTCTTTTCATAGATCTCCTCCAGCGTCCGCCCGGTAAACCTGGCCAGGAGCTGTCCCATCTGTTCCCGGGTCTCCATCAGGCTCTGGCTGATTTCCTGGAGCTGCAGGGCGCTGCCCCCCGTCCGTCCAATCAGGGGATCGTGGATCATGACTCTGCCGTGGGGCAGGATGTCCCGCTGCTTTCCGGCGGCGAAGAGAAGGGCCCCCATGCTGGCGGCCGTGCCCAGGCAGATGGTGCGGATGGGGCAGGAGATGCCCTCCATCACGTCGTAGAGCGCCAGCCCGTCCGCCACGGAGCCGCCGGGGCTGTTGATGTACATGGTGATCTCTCCGTGGGGGTCCTCCCGCTGGAGGTGGCGCAGCTGGCGGCACAGGCAGTAGACAGAGTCCGCGTTGATCTCTCCCACGCACTCCACCTCCCGGTGCATCAGCATCTCATCGAGAATGCTGCGGCGGGAGTCACCCCGGCTGGTCTCCCTGATAATCATAGGGGTTTCAACGGGCATCTCCATCAAAATTCATCCTTTCCAGTTCTTTTTTCAGCGTTTCGCTGTGCTGCCGCAGTTCTTCCAGCAGCGCGCTGTGCGTCTTCTCCAGGCTCCGGATCTCCTCCAGCAGGCAGAACGGCTCCACCACCAGATGCCAGGACGGCGGCATCCTCCCCGCCTGGAAGGCGGTGTCCTCGAGCTTCTCCTCCCACTCAGGCTTCGCCAGCCTTTGCAGCACTTCGGCCAGCGTGCCGTTCTGCGCCTCCTCCGGACTCTCCCAGAATTCCGGCGGCATTCCCCTGTAAAACGCCTGGGCGGGGGCGCTGGTGCCGATCAGGCGGCTCAGCCCCTGAAACACATCTGCCAGACAGTCCCCCGCCAGGGGCAGGCGGGAGGTGCCGCGCTCGGAAATGCCCACCCGGGCCAGGCGGTCGGAGAGGGACCGGCCGCCCGGACCGTCCGATGGGACTTCGTGGATCGCCCGGAGCTCCTCGTCCTCTCCCTGGGTCTGGGGCCGGAAGGGGCTCAGCCTGCCTTCACAGCTAAAGAGCGCGGCCAAATCCCGGAGACTGGACAGCCCCCTCTCCCGCTCGCTCTCCGAATCGGAGCGCAGCAGCCGGTCCACGTTCCGCGCAGCCTGTCCGTAAGTGATGCCGGGGCTGTACAGGGCCTGCAGCGTCGGCAGATTTCTTTTGAGATATTTATTGTTCAGGCGATCCATCAAAAGGGGCTCCAGCGGCATGGCCTCCAGGCGCAGGAAGCTGGACATGCAGTGGCCGGGATTGCCGGCCCGGTTGGCCTGCATCCGCTCCAGCCGGGTATCCAGCGGGAGGATCTCCCAGTCCGGGCCGTCCCCCCAGGGATGTGCTCCCAGTCTTACCCGGTTCACCCAACCGGCGGCAGAGCAGCACAGCCCCCTCTGCGGATGTTCGGCGGGGGTCTTTCCGTACCAGTGCGCCGTGCACAAGCCCAGCCGATTGCCGTAGCTTGTGGGCCTGACCCCGGAGAGACGGTCCTCAGCCGCCATTCCCTTTTTGCACACCAGGGCCGTCAGCTCCGATGGAACGAAAACCGTGGGGAAGCGCCAGCCGGAGGGGGGCGGACAGTCCCGGGAGTTCAAGCGCATCACCGGCGTGCCGTCCTCCTCATACTCCTTCGTCAAAAAATCGGAAAACAGAGGGACCCCCGCCTTCCGCAGGGCTCTGAGATGCCTTGGGCGCAGCGGCATTTTCTCGCCTTCGTTCAGGAAAAGACAGGGCGCCGCCGCGGCCGCCACCTCGTCATTCCGGCACAGCACGCAGGCGAAATAGACCTGCCCTTCCCAGTCCCGCCCGGTCCGTCCCCCCGGGGCGCCGGCCATGTCCTTCCAGAACACTCCGAAAAACAGCTTCCATGATTCCGGGTCCTGTGCATCCTGACTGATGCCGCGCAGCAGCGTCTTCATCAAACGCAGCTGCTGTTCCTTCAGATTCATCTCTGAAAAGCATCCCCCTTCGCATCCCCTCAAACTTGTCTTCAGTATACACCCCGGATCGACCTTTTTCAACCGGGAAATCCGAAGCGGGCGTGTCCGGACGCGCATCGTATCCTGTCCGCATATGGAGGAAACGCTGCCCCAGGGGGCGGTTTCACACAATCCTATCGGAACCAGCTCAAAGCACAGGGAAGCGGGCTGGTGAGAAACCCTGCCCTTCGGGCACGCCGCCCAAAATTGCGGGACCCGCGCCGGGGCGGCGTTCGACATTTTTCCCGCGATCCCGGTTGTGTAATCGGGAACCGGGTGATAAAATAGGAGAAAACGGAGCGGCCGGAAGGGAAGCCGCGGCGGAGGCGGCGGGAATCTCCCACGGCTCCGCCGGCAGGTGGATGTTCGGGCCGCGCGGCCCGGGAGCAGCTGCCGGAGGGCGCCCCACGGCCCGGAGAGAAAAAGGAGGATCATGTTTCATGCCTGAACATTCCTGGAGAGAGATCCCGATGGAGGATATGGGACCCATGCTGCGGGATTGCAGCGACGAGCCGCTCTGGCAGCACCTGTGGGAGGCCCTGCCGAACTCCATTGCGGTGACGGACGGGAGAGCCCTGCCGGCCCCGAAGGCCCTGGTCGTGTATTTGATGATGGTGTGCATCTCCGCCTCCAGCGAGGGCCGGTTCCCGCTGGACGATCTGATCCAGAGCAGCGCGGCGGAGGCGATTTTCAGGAACACCTATCAAACCGGCTGCAAGCGTTTTCTGGCGTTCATCGTGCCCTTTACCAGGGATGACGATCAGGACGTGGAGCAATGCTACACCCAGATCAAAAACTTCGTCCGGCTAAACGCGGGGGAGCACCTGACGCTGGGGGAGCTGCTGGATCGGCTGATGGAGCAGAACCGCCTTCTCCTCTCCCGGGAGGAACAGCGGGATCTGGCCCCTGCCCTGGGGCTGCTGACACCGCGGCTGGATCACGGGGAGCTGTACCAGCTCTGGACCGGCTGGCTTGACCAGAAGATCCGTGCCATTCCCGCCGCCCAAAGGGTCCGGGACCGGCTGGAGCACGGCGTGAAGCAGGTCGTCCTCAACGGCGCGCCGGGCACCGGCAAGACCTACATCGCAAAGCTCCTGGCCCAGCGCCTGGGCGCCCGGCTGCCGGGGGAGCCGGTCTCCTATACCCAGGTCCAGTTTCATCCCTCCTACGACTATACGGACTTTCTGGAGGGTCTGCGGCCCATCCAGAGAGACGGCGGCATCTGCTATGTCAAGCTGGACGGCCACTTCAAGCGCTTCTGCCGCCGGGTGGTGGAGGAGGGCGATCCCGACGAACAGTACTACTTCCTGATCGACGAGATCAACCGGGCCGACCTCTCCAAGGTCTTCGGCGAGCTGATGTACTGTCTGGAGGCGGACAAGCGGGGGCCGGGGAACGGCGTTTTGACCCAGTACCAGAACCTGCCCACCTATGACCTGGAGAGGGGCAGGGAGCTGACAGCGGAAGAGGACGTCTTTGCCAAAGGCTTCTATCTCCCCAAAAACGTGTACATCCTCGGCACCATGAACGACATCGACCGCTCCGTGGAGAGCATGGACTTCGCCCTGCGGCGGCGCTTTGAATTCCAGGAGATCACCGTGGACGAGGAGCTGCTGCGGCCCGCCCTCCGGCAGATGGGCTTCGGGGAGAACACGGAGGCGCTGGCCGGGAGCGTAGCGGCGCTGAATCGCGCCATTGCGGAGTACGGGAAAAAATACGGGCTGAACCGGCAGTACTTCATCTCCCAGGGACAGTTTGCCAATCTGCCCGCCGGCCCCGCCGGGGATCTGGAGGCCGTGAAGACGGACGCCTGGGAACTTCGCATCGAGCCTCTGCTGCAGGAGTATCTGCGGGGGGAGGAGGACAGCGGGGAATTCCTCTCCCACTGTAAGCACGCCTTCGGCCTCGCCGCGGATGCCGCCAGGGGAGAGCCCTGATGCGCGTCATACTGAAGGACAACACCCCCCTCCCGCCAACCGGCGGGGGCGCGGAGACGGCGGCCCGATGCCTGGCCATACAGGACCTGGTCGATCACGGCCGGTGCAGCCTGATTGACCTGCGGGGAAACATGAGGAGCGACCGTCCCCGGATCTTCCGGAAGGACGCCGCGGGAACGCTGTGGACCGGGAATCTGATCGGCGTATTTGAGTACCGGGCGGGGGGCCGCGCGGAGAAGGTGCTCATCGCCGACCGCTTCGGCCCGGAACAGGCGGCCGGGGACGGCGGATTCCTGTCCTTCTTCTCCTGGGTGATGCTGGAGCAGTGCTGGGACGAGACGCCCCTGTGGCTGCTGAACGAGTCCAGAGCCGCCGGGACAGGCGATATTTTCGACCAGCTCCTGATGCTCCGGCTGGCGGCCCAGATGGAGCGGGCCTGGAAAAAGGGGCGCCTCCGGCTCTACCGCACCGTCTCCCGGTATGACAGCCGCGTCCAGGGGCAGATGGACCTGTCCCGCAAGATCCGCAGGAGCATGGGGCTGGAGGACGGCAATATGGCCTGCCAGGTCCGGGAATACAGCGAGGACAACCTGTACAGCCAGCTGTTTTTCCAGGCCTGTCTGCAGGCGGAACGGCGGCATCCGGCGCTGATGCGGCGGCTGAAGCGGCAGATGCCGGGCTTCCGCCTGGCCCGTCAGGCGCTGGAGCAGCAGGCTGCCGCCTGGGGCCGCTGCGATCTCCGCGGCCTTCTCAACGGCACGCGGAAGAAAATCACAAACCCCCTCTACCGGGACTATGAGACCTTGCGGGATGTCGCCCGGGCGGTGCTGCGGCGGACCAGCGGCAGCTACGCCTGTTCGGAGAGCGGCGCGCCCTTTGTGACAGGGATCTTTCTGGATATCAGCCAGCTGTGGGAGGATTATCTGGCCCAGGCGGTCTTTTCCGCTCTCTCCAGCCGGCCCAGGGAGCAGGGAGGCGCGGAGGGAAACCTCCCGATTCTGGAGGGAATGCTGAAGATCCGGCCGGATTTCTGGTGGAAGGACGAGGGCTGCATCCTGGACGCCAAGTTCCGTCCGGTCTGGAGCCGCTTCCTCACGCCCTCCTCCTCGGAGGAGGACCGCAGGAGGATTCAACACGACGTCTATCAGGTGCTCTCCTACATGCTGACCCTGGACTGCCGCCGCGGAGGCGTGATCTTTCCGGTCAGGGGCGGGCGCTCCGGGCAGGACCCTTTGTATCAAGAGCACCAGGCAGTCAGCGGCAGACGGGGGCAGAGCTTCTGGCTGATCCCCTTCTTTGTCCCGCAGCTTCCGGACTATGAAGCCTTTTCCGGCGCCATGCGGGCCGAGGCCGGGAATGTGCGTCGGGCGGCAGAGGCGTTTTTGAACGTCCTGTGATCTTTGCGGTTTCGCTTCTTAAAAACAGGGAACGCCACATAAAAATGCGGCGTTCCCTGTTTTCGTGTTTCCCTCAGCCCGGGCCCGCAGGGGGCGCTTTCGATTCAGCGGCCCCGCTCCCGGAGGCCCGCAGGGCCATCACCGCCGCCTGGGCTCTGGTGCAAAACGCCCCCGGGCGGGTGCCGTCGGTGATGCCTCGGGCCTTCGCCTCCGCCAGCTCCGGCGCCAGCGCGCCGCTCACCGTCTGCCGTCCCAGCACGCTCTGGATACGGTCCACCAGCCAAAGAACCTCCGCGTCGGTCAGCTTTGAAAGATCCATCCACTCCTCCTTCACCGGCTTGTCAAAGAGCGCCTGCTCCGCCGCCCTGCGGCGGGTGAGGCCCGCCAGGACCTTCCCGCCCGCCCTGTTGTACAGGGCCATGGCCTCCCGAATCTCCGGCAGGCTCCGCCCCCTGCAGAGCGTCCGCAGGTTCCCCGCCCCGCAGTTGTACGTGAACGAGATCAGCGCGTCCCGCTGGTTGGCGTTCAGCTGGTTGGTCAGGGGGCAGTTGGCAGGGCTGTCCACCGCGTCGGCATAGCGCTGCACGTCCGCCTCCAGCATGGCGTCCGCCTCCGCTTGGGTGATGGTGTCCCCCTCGCGGACATCCGGCCCGTAGTGCCCCCAGCCGATGGTCCAGTACGTTTCCGTGGGAACGGGCTTGTAGGCTTTCAGCCGGCAGCCCTCGAACTGCCTGATGAGCGCCAGCCCCGCCTCGCCAACCGGGCGTCTCACGGCTGCGCCTCCAGTTTGCGGGAACGGACAGCATAGCCCTTTTCATCATAGCAGACCTCATAGCACCCGCTCCCGGTCTGCTGAACGACGGTCCGCCCCGCCAGATCCACCCGGCGGCGCAGATCCGCCTTGACAGGCAGAGGCGGAGTCTTCCGGGCATTGCGGTCCTCCCGGACCTCCGCCAGCTTGTTCCCCAAAACCGCATAGGTCCGGCCGCAGACGGTCACACAGGCAGCCATGTTGACGCGCCCGTCCGGCAGAACCTCATTGACCGCATGGCTCAGCGCCCCGCCGTCAATCCGCACCTTGTCCAGGCTCCCCGTGCCGGTATCCAGCAGTCCCCAGCCGCGGGCCTGCTCCGGGTAGTACCCCACGACCGTCTCCCGCCGGTCCGCCTCCGTCAGCTCATTCCGCCCCGGCTCCAGGTGATAGGCCGCCCCGGCCTCCTTCAGCGCCGCGTTGGTCTTCGCCAGATCCACCTTTCCGGTGGTGTAGTCCCTGAGAATTTCCTGAATTGTTTTCATGCGTCCATCCTTTCTTTTATAACCTTCCCGGTCCGCAGGTCACGAGGCGGCGCGCGCCATCCCCGCCCCTCTGTCTTCCCCTTTATGGGAAGCCTATTTTCCTTCCCTCCGTCCCCTGTCCTCCGTAAAAGCCTTCCCCTTTAGGGGAAGGTGCCCCAGTGCGCACACTGGGGCGGATGAGGCCGTTCCGCGCAGGCTCACCGGTAATCGCCCTCATCAGTCACGGCTTCGCCGTGCCAGCTTCCCCTAAAGGGGAAGCCGATTGCCCCGTCCCACCGCCTTCTCCTTCAGGGGAGATCGCTTCCCAGGACTGCGGCCGCCCCTGCTTCTTCTCTCCGCTCAGCGTCTCCCCCACATGGTCAATGGCCTCCCGGCTCACGTCCAAAACCCGGACCAGCCACCCCGGCACGGTCGCCCCCATGGTGACGGCGTGCTCCGCCAGACTCCCCAGTTCCCCGATCACATACCACACCATCACCAGCGGCCCCAGCAGGACCCCGTATGTAAAGGGCAGCGTGATCCCCGGCAGGTTCGCAAGCAGTGTCCCGATGAGCCAGTCCGTCACCAGCGCCACCGCCACGACGACGATCTCACCGACCTTATGCCAGATTCCCGTCCGGGCTCTGGCGGAGCTCCACTTCCCGTCCCTGGCGGCCACGGCGAAGCCGACGATCCAGTCCGCCAGCATCACCCCCGCCCAGACCACCACCAGCCACCCGAACCACCCCCACAAGGCCGTCAGGGTCCCCAGAAACCCCACCACGCAGAGCTTCATCTCCATGGCCGCGTTTCCGCTTTCCATACACATCACTCCTCTCTTTCATTCCCCGGTTCTCTTCTCCGCCGGAGCCGTTCCGGCGGTTTTGTCCCCGGCGTCCCCCCGCGGTTCCCGGGGGCACCTTTCATAAGCGCGCGCACAGAGCGCGCCCCATGTCCCCCTATTTGCACAAAACCGTGCAGCAGGACCGAAAAAAATTCGATCCTGCCGCACGGTCTCTCTGATTTTCCCGCCAGCGCTTTTCACCGGCAGGTGCCCCGGCCGGCGGACAAGGGTTCCCCCAACCCCCTCAGCACTCCAGTTTTCTCTGCCGGCGGCAGGCCAGGGCGATCAGGGCCAGTCCCAGAACCGCCAGCAGCGCCGCGCAGAGGATCTCCCCGCCGGGAAGGATCAGGGCGCGGGTCACATAGTTGCTGAAATAGAACGCATCCGTCATCACCAGTACGCCGAACACCGTCAGCACCACGATCAGCGGGATGGCCTTCAGCAGCATGGCCACGTAGTTCCCGCTGTACTGGGACAGCACCGCCGTCAGGCCGGACGCCCCCAGGGACAGCGCCAGGATCAGCCCCGCCAGCGCCAGCAGGTACTGCCCGTAGGTCCAGTCAAACCAGGGGTAGCTGCGCAGGACCGAGTGCAGGGGGCAGTGCCGGAAGGCCAGCACGCCGGTGGAGGCAAAGGAGATCATGTATACGGCGATGTTCAGCAGCGTCAGGAGCAGGCCGGAGACCAGCGATGCCGCGAATTGGACGTGCAGAATGCGCCGCCCCCGCCGGGAGGCCCACTGGACCGGACGCATCCGGTGAAGCCGGTCCCGCACCAGTGTCGGGGAGAGCAGAAGGATGGCGCTGACCACGCACCAGACCGCCAGATACCTGGCATAGGTGCTGGTGGAGAAGTCCACATGGGGCGGCAGGACGCTCCGCCCTTCCCGATCCTCCCGCATGGCCCGGACCCGCTCCCGGCATTTCTCGTCCAGGCGTGGGGACTCCGCGTAGCGGCCCTCCTCCGGCACGGGAAGCCCCTCCCCGTCCCAGGCCTCCAGAAAGCGGCGCAGCTCCAGGATGGTGAAATAGCCCGTCTCACCGGAGTACAGCACCTGATGTCCCAGCGCAAGATCCCCCCGCTCCTTTGCCGCCTGATACAATGTGTCATCGGCGTAGCTGACATCATGGAATGCCTCAAAGCTGTCAAAATCCACAATGCCCCGGCTTGCCATCTCCGCATTGTTTTCCGCATAGTCCGCGAACCGGGCCTCTTCCTCCGCCAGCTGCCGCCCGATCTCCTCCCGCTCCGACTGCTCAATGGTGGGGCCGTACCGCTCTACCCAATCCCGGGCCAGGGCAAAATCGGTCTCGTCCTGGGAGCCATTGTTGAAATTCTCAATGTAGAAGGCGGGGCGGATGTAGAAGTATACCGCTCCCAGCGCCGCCAGGGCCGCCAGGATGCCGGGCCGCCAGATCTTCCGGAGCTCCTGTAAAAAGAGATTCATGTCACGATGTCCTTTCTTTTGAACCGCCCCAGGGCCAGCGTGGCCCCCAGGCCGAAGGCCAGCAGATCCAGCGACGTGGAAACCGTCTCCTGCCAGGGCACCGCGCCGGCCAGGCCCAGCTCGGTGAACCAGCCGCCCATCCCCAGCCAGACACAGGCGGGATGAGCCAGCGACACAAAGTACGCCATCCAAAGCCCCGCCTGGGCAAGCATGGCCGTCAGCCCCACGCCGCCAAAGCACACCACCGCCAGCACCAGGGCGGCGTAGACATTCCGCAGCAGCAATCCGCAAAGCGCCGCCAGCAGGGCAAAGGCCGCCGTCAGCACCGCCCCCAGGGTCAGCTGCGCCGCCAGGTACCCGCCCACGGTGAAGTCCCCCCAGGTGAGGAAGGGCCGGCGGTAGAGCATGTCCGTCAGGTAGTTGAACTGGCTGGAGACGCTCCCGTCCCAGACGCCGCCGTAATCCCAGAGGCAGAAGTACACGCCCAGCGTCACAGAGGCCAGCAGGGCGTAGAGGAACACCGCCGCCGTCAGGCCCGCCAGCACCTTCTTCCCATACAGCCTCCGCCCGGTGCGGGAGGCGCAGACCTGTAACACCGTCCGCCGCTGTTCCTCACAGCCCAGGAGGTACAGCTGCGAGAGCATCCCCAGCAGGAGCGATTCCGTCACGACGGCCCGGAACAGCGTATCGTAGAGGAACTGGTGGGCGTCGTGGGTGACAGGGCCGGCGTAGAGGTCCATGGCCGCGCCGGTTTTGCTCAGGTGCTCCACCCGCTCCGCCAGCAGGTCGTATTTCCATTTCATGAGCCGGACGGCGGCGGGACTGTCCTTCACCACGCCCCCATAGAGACCGGCGAGCTCCCCCGTGTCATAGGCTTCAAAGATGTCCGTCATATCCCTGGCGGCGGAGAGCACCGCGTCCCCGTACTCCGTCCGGGGGAGATTCTCCAGGCCTTCCAAAAACGCCCCGTCCACCCGCTGGCCCAGCTCCTCTGCAAGGACACCGGCCTCGTTCCACGCCCGCCGCCAGCGGTCCCCGCTGCCGATCAGCAGGCAGTTGAAGGCCAGACACAGACCCAGAAATCCCCACAGGGCCGGCAGGCGGGCCAGCTTGCTCCACTCATACCACAGCAGCCTCATTCCTGCCCCTCCCGGTAGATGGCCAAAAAGGCGTCCTCCAGGCCCGGGTTCACGGGAACCGCCCCTTGGGGCGGGGTGTCGCAGAAAATGCGCAGCACCGTCCCCTGCTCCCCCTGCCGCTCGCTGAGGAGGCACTGCTCCGGCTCCAGAGCCGTCCCCGCCGGGACCTCAAACACCCGCCCCCTCAGCCTGCCGCAGATGCCCGCCGGACTGTCACAGCAGTAGAGCCGGTGGTCCCGGAACAGGACGATCTGCCCGGCGATGGTCTCGATGTCGGAGACGATGTGGGTGGAGAGGATGACGATCCGGTCCTCCGCCAGGGCGTGGATCAGATTCCGAAACCGCACCCGCTCCCGGGGGTCCAGTCCGGCGGTGGGCTCGTCCAGGATCAGCAGCTCCGGGTCGCCCAGCATGGCCTGGGCGATGCCTACCCGCTGGCGCATCCCGCCGGAGAGCTGCCGCATTTTTTTGTGCTCCGCGCCGGACAGCCCCACCAGCTCCAGCAGCTCGCCGATCCGCCGGTCCGCCTCCTTCCGGGGGATACACTGGAGGGCGGCGGCGTAGCGCAGAAGCTGCCGGGGGGTGTAGCCGGGGTAGTAGCCAAACTCCTGGGGAAGATACCCCAGCAGGGCCCGGTAGTCCTCGTCCAGGGCGTGGATGTCCTCCCCCTCCCACAAAATCTGCCCGGAGGTGGGAAACAGCAGCGTGGTGAGCATTTTGATGAGGGTGGTCTTCCCTGCCCCGTTGGGGGCCAGCAGACCGTAGACCCCGGGGGTGAAGGTGAGGGAGATGTCCTCCAGGGCGGTGAAATTGCCGTAGCGCTTGGTGACGTGTTCAACCGTAAGCATAAAAACGACCTCCTCGGTTGGGATAGCGGAGCATCTGCCCCAGGAGATGGAGACAGCAAATCAGCCCGGCCGCCGCCAGGGAAAAGAGGACCAGGACGGGAACCCGGAGCAGCGCTTCCCCGCCCCGCCTCCAAATCATCAAAAGCAGTCCGACGCTCCCCCACACGGCGGGGGGCAGCACCATCCCCCGGCGGAGCCTCAGACAGAACAGGGTCAGGGCGGCGTAGAGGAACAGGCTGGAAAAGGACAGCCCCAGCATCCAGGGCAGGGACCAGATCCGCCCGGAGATCCGCCACACCAGCACGTTGGCCGGCACGCACAACGCCGCCGCCAGCCCTCCAAACACCAGCATCCGCAGGGCCAGAAGGGTCCAGGCCGAGAGGCGGCAGGTCCTCCGCCACTCCGCCATGCCGCTCATCTTGTCCTTCCAGGCGGTCAGCAGGTGGAGGGCGGCGTACAGGGCGGGGGAACCCAGAAACAGCATGGGGGCCGCGGGGTCAAAGGGTACCAGCGCCGCTCCCGGAATCAGACACAGCAGCGATGCCAGCACCGGCAAAAACAGGCAGTCCTCCACCCCGAAGAACACCACGGACAAGGGGATGCTCCGCCGCCCGGCCCGCAGGGTTCCCCCGCTCAGCTCCACAATGCGCCGGATGGCCGCCTGCCGCTCCGCGGCGGTGGGCATGGGAATTCGTTCATTCATGGGGATCAAACTCCTCTCTGATCCGCCCCAGCAGGCGGTAGTATTGGCTCTTCACCGCCGGCACCGACTGGCCCAGGACGGCGGCGATCTCCTCAAAGCTCCGCTCGCCATAGAGCCGCAGGCGAAAGACGGACTGCACCGCCGGGTCCAGGCCGGACACGTACTGCTCGATCCGCTCCAGAAGCTCCCGGTCGTGGAGCCTGGTGACGAAGTCCTCCGGAACCGGCACCTCCACCTCCTCCAGGGGCGTGAGCGCAAAGCGGACGCGGCGGCGGGCGTCGATGACCTTGTTGGCGGCGATGCGGTAGAGCCAGGTGCGGAAGGCGGCCTTCCTCGGGTCATAGGCGGGAAGCGCCCGGAGCACCGCAAGGAAGATGTTCTGGGTCAGATCCATGGCCTCCTCCTTCTGTCCGGTCTGGCGGCAGACGAAGTCGTAGATCTCGTCGTAGTACCGCTCCACCAGCCGCTCTGCCGCCTGGCGGGAGCCGGTGCGCCGGATCTCCCGTATCCACCTGTTCTCCTGATCCATGGCCTCACCGCCTTCCCCTGTTGATATATTCGTATGACAGGGTACCATCGTTGCAGAAAAAAGAAAAGAGTTTGCCGTGCCTCCGCCCCTGCCGCCTGCGCACCCCCGGTCCGTCTGCCCATGCGGGCCGGGGCTGCCCGTTGCTCTGTCTCCCTGTGCCCTGTGATGCTTTCGGTCGAATGCCGGCAGGGGTGATGTTCTCATCGCCCCTGCCGTGTTTCACTAACACGCGGGCACCCTCGAAGGTGCGGCGACGCCCCCCTGCCGGATTCTTCTTGAGGAACCGGGCCCCGTGTGCTATACTGAACACAGTCCAACACATGCCGCCGGGAGGCGCAGGGAAGGGAGGGAGACGGATGCAGCCGATGCTGCCAAAGGACCAGATGACGGAGGAGGATATCAAGCTCCAATACATCACCCCCGCCGTGACGGCGAAGTGGAGCCGGGGCAACATCACCATGGAGACGCCGGTCACCGACGGGCAGATCAGTCTGAAGGGGAATCTTGTGTTCCGAAAAAGGCCCAAGAAGGCCGATTATATTCTGTATCTGTGTGAAAACCGCCCCATTGCCGTGATTGAGGCAAAGGACAACACCCACAGCGTCTCCCATGGCTTACAGCAGGCCATGGACTATGCCAAAATGCTGGACCTGCCCTTTGCCTTCAGCTCCAACGGGGACGGCTTTGCGGAGCATGACTTTCTCACCGGCACGGAGCGGGAGTTCCCCCTGGACCAGTTCCCCACGGAGGCGGAGCTGATTGCCCGGTATGAGCGGGAGGTCCACCAGGGACAGGGGCTGACGCCGGCGGAGGCGGCCGTCATCCGCCAGCCCTATTACACCAGCCAGTCCACCTACCCGCCCCGCTACTACCAGCGCATCGCCATCAACCGCACGGTGGACGCCATTGCCCGGGGTCAGCAGCGATTGCTGCTGGTCATGGCGACGGGCACCGGGAAGACCTATACGGCCTTCCAGATCGTCTACCGCCTGTTGAGAAGCGGCTTGAAGCGAAAAGTTCTCTATCTGGCCGACCGCAACATTCTGGTGGACCAATCCATCCAGCAGGATTTTGCCCCGCTGGAGAAGGTACTCCATAAAATCAATTTTGCCAAGGACGATCCGGTGACCATCACCTCCCACGAGGTCTACTTTTCCCTCTACCAGCAGCTCACCGGGGAGAACGGCTCCGACGACGAAGAAGAGGCAGAGGATGACACCGTCTCCCGCCTTGCCGCGCTCTTCCAACGGGATTTCTTCGATCTTGTCATTGTGGACGAGTGTCACCGGGGCTCCGCCAAAAAGGACAGCAGCTGGCGTCAGATTCTGGAGTACTTCTCCTCCGCCGCGCAGATCGGCATGACGGCCACCCCCAAGGAGACAAAGTACATCTCCAACATCGACTACTTCGGTGCGCCGCTCTATACCTACAGCCTCCGGGAGGGGATTGAGGACGGCTTCCTGGCCCCCTTCAAGGTCCTCAACATCACAACGGACATCGGGGACGGCTGGCGGCCCCGGAAGGGGCAACTTGACATCTTTGGCAACGAGATTCCGGACCGCATCTACACCAACAGCGACTACGACTACAACATCATCCTCCAGGACCGGATTCAGCAGGTTGCCGCCGAGATCACCCGCTACCTGAAAAGCACGGACCGGATGGCCAAGACCATTGTCTTCTGCGCCACGGAGGAGGCCGCCCTGCGGATGCGGGACGCGCTGGCAACGCTGAACGCCGACATGATGAGAGAGAATCCGGACTATGTGACGCGCATCACCGGACGCGACACCGTGGGAAAAAGCAAGCTGAAATATTTCATCTCCGTGTCGTCGGAGGGCCCTGTCATTGCCACCACCTCCAAGCTGCTCTCCACCGGGGCGGACTGCAAAATGACCAGGCTGATCGTGCTGGACCAGATGATCGGCTCCATGACGGAGTTCAAGCAGATCATCGGCCGGGGGACCCGCCTGCGGGAGAAGGACGGCAAGACCCATTTTGTGGTGATGGATTTTCGGAATGTGACCCGGCTGTTCGCCGACCCGGCCTGGGACGGGCCCATCGAGCAGGACCCGGGCTTCGATCCCAACGCCGCTCCGCCCGCCGGCGCTCCGCCGCCAGGCACAGGCACTCCGCCGCCCGCCGGCGGCACATACAGGCCCATTGTGGACGCCAACGGCTGCAAGGTGGAGATTATTCACAAGACGGTGTCCATCTACGACACCAACGGAAAACTGCTCCGTCAGGAGAGTATTATTGACTATACCAGGGAAAATGTCCTGGGGGAATACGCCTCCCTGGACAACTTCATCCGCCAGTGGACCGGGTCGGAGAAGAAGGAGGAGATCCGGGATCTTCTCCGGGAGCGGGGCATCGACCTGGAATCCCTCAAGGCGGAGCAGGGCATGGCCGATGTGGACGATTTTGACTTCATCTGCCACATCGCCTTCGACAAAAAGCCCCTGACCCGCAGGGAGCGGGCCAACAACGTAAAAAAGCGGGACTTTTTGAGCAGGTACGGCGGGGCGGCCCGGGACGTGCTGGAGACCCTTCTGGACAAGTACATGAATCTTGGCATCTACGAGCTGGAAACGGCGGAGATCCTGAAGCTGGACCCCTTCACCAAACTGGGGAAGCCCGCCAAAATCGCCGGCTATTTCGGCGGAAAGGCCGGGTACTTCCAGGCCGTCCGGGAATTGGAAGATGCCCTCTACACGGAAAATGAGGCAGGATAAGTGATGAGCAATCTATCGGGCTTTGTAAAGCGTCTGCGGGACATCATGCGCAATGACGCCGGCATCAACGGCGACGCCCAGCGCATTGAGCAGATCACCTGGCTGCTGTTTTTGAAGGTCTACGACACCAAGGAGCAGGACTGGGTCTTTGACGACGGGAACTATCAGTCCATCCTTCCGGAGCCCTGCCGCTGGGCAAGCTGGGCCCATGACGACAAGTCCGGCTCCGCCATGACCGGCGATGCGTTGCTGGACTTTGTCAACAACACCCTGTTCCCCGTTCTGAAAGGAAAAGATATCAAGAATCAGGACGGCAGCGTCATCATCGAAGGCGTCAAGGTCAACGCCTCCACCCCCATCCGGCAGGCCATTGTGCAGACCACCTTTGCCGACGCCAACAACTACATGAAAGACGGCGTCCTGCTCCGTCAGGTCATCAACGTAATCGACGAGCTGGACCTTGGCGACTACGAGGAGAGCCACGCCTTCGGGGAAATCTACGAGTCCATCCTGAAAGAGCTGCAAAGCGCCGGCTCCTCCGGTGAGTTCTACACGCCCCGGGCCGTCACCGACTTCATGGCCCGGATGATCCGCCCCCGGATCGGCGAGCGCATGGCGGATTTCGCCTGCGGCACCGGCGGCTTCCTCACCAGCTGGCTGAAGGAGCTGCAAAAGCAGGTGGAGAGCACCGCCGACGCCAAAAAGTACGGAGAATCCATCTATGGCGTGGAGAAAAAGCAGTTTCCCTATATGCTGTGCATCACCAATCTGCTGCTGCACGATCTGGACTTTCCCCGGGTATACCATGAGAACTCCCTCCTGCGGGACGTGCTGGACTACACCGAGGCCGACCAGTTCGACGTCATCCTGATGAATCCCCCCTACGGCGGCAGCGAGAAGGCCGACGTGAAGAATCACTTTCCCAACGACCTGGCCAGCAGCGAGACGGCGGACCTGTTCATGTCCGTCATCATGTACCGGCTGAAAGAGAAGGGCCGGGCCGCAGTCATCCTGCCCGACGGCTTCCTCTTCGGCACGGACAACGCGAAGGTGAACCTCAAGAAAAAGCTGCTGGGGGAGTTCAACCTCCACACGGTGATCCGGATGCCCGGCAGCGTGTTCTCTCCCTACACCCCAATTACCACCAACATCCTGTTTTTTGACCGCACCGGCCCCACGAAAGAGACCTGGTTCTACCGCCTGGATATGCCGGAGGGATACCGGCATTTCAGTAAGACCAGACCCATGAAGCCGGAGCACTTCGCCCCGGCGGTGGAGTGGTGGGACAACCGGCGGGAGCTGGTGGAGGACGGGTTTGACAAGGCGAAAAAATACACCGCCCGGCAGCTGGTGGAGGAGCTGGGCTGCAACCTGGATCAGTGCGGCTATCCCCATGAGGAGGAGGAGATCCTGGCCCCGCTGGATTTGATCCGGCGGTATGAGGAGGAGCGGGCGTCGCTGAATGCGGAGATCGACCGGGTGCTGGCGGAGATCACCGCCATTCTGGGAGGGGGAGCGCCATGACCCCGCAGGAATTGAAGAACAGTATTCTGCAGTTCGCCCTGCAGGGGAAGCTCACAAAACAGGAGGATTCTGAGACTGTGGATCTGTCCTTCTTTTCCCCGCAGAAGGATTCCAGAATGGAGCACTGTGAGCTGGAACTCCCGCATAACTGGCATGTCGGCACCCTGGAGAGCTTTTGTGAGATCATCCCGACAAAACCGTATCAGATCCTGGAAAAGCAGGTGAAGCCAACCGGGAAGTATCCGGTGATCAGTCAGTCCCAGGCGTATCAAATCGGATTTTCAGATGAGCGGGAACGGTTATATCAAATTGATATTCCCGTGATTGCCTTCGGGGATCATACGACGGTTGTCAAGTATCTGGATTTTGATTTCATCGTCGGCGCGGACGGCGTGAAGCTGCTGAAACCGAAGGGCGCGGTCTCGTCCAAATATCTCTTCTATGCACTGCAATTATTCACGTTTGGTTTGGAGAAGGTCGGCGGATACAGCCGGCACTATAAATTTATCAAAAACAGGCCGATCCCCATCCCGCCCCTGGCCGAACAGGCGCGCATTGTTGCCAAAATTGAGAAACTCCTTCCCTTGATCGACCGCTATGAGCAGGCGTGGAACCGCCTGGAGGACTTCAACAGGCGCTTCCCCCTTGACATGCAGAAGTCTCTTTTGCAGTGGGCTATTCAGGGCAAGCTGGTGGAACAGCGCCCGGAGGAGGGAACGGCGGAGGAACTCCTTACCCAGGTATTGCTCCATGACAGAATTGACGGTCAACGCGTGAAGCAGAAAACCATATCCGAAATCACAGAAGAGGAAAAGGCCTTTGAGATCCCTGAAAATTGGATCTGGGTAAAGCTCGGGGAAGTATGTATGATCGCAAGAGGCGGTTCCCCGCGCCCTATCAAGGAATACCTTACCACCGCTGAAGATGGAGTGAACTGGATCAAAATCAGCGATACAGAAAAAAACGGGAAGTATATCTGTGCTGCGGCGGAAAAAATAAAGCCCTCCGGCGTTTCAAAAAGCCGGATGGTTCATTGCGGAGATCTCTTACTGACAAACTCCATGAGCTTTGGGCGCCCGTATCTTTTAAAAATTGACGGGTGCATCCATGACGGATGGCTGGTAATCAGTCAAATCAACAAAATCTTCCACAAGGATTATCTGTACTGGATGCTCTCCTCCAATTATGCCTATTGGCAGTTTTGCGGCAAAGTCAGCGGCGCCGTCGTCAAAAATCTGAATAGTGAAAAAGTAGCCAACTCAGTATTCCCCCTCCCACCCCTGGCCGAGCAGCAGCGCATCGTGGCCAAGCTGGAGGAACTGCTGCCGCTGTGTGAGCGGCTGAGATGAGGCGCGGCGGGAACCGCCCTTTCAGACGCGCCCCACCCGCAGCGGATCATCCCGAATCTGAAAAACTTTACGAAAAACCAGGAGGACACCCCCTTGAAAAAATCAGTCATTCTCTTCGCGCTGGCCCTGTGCGCGGCGCTGACCGGCTGCGGCCGCACCCTCCCGCCCCAGGGCGGTGAACCGTCCCTGGAACCCCCCGGCGCCGTGACAGCGCCCCCGGCGGAAGCACCCGCCGATCCGACCCCCGCGGACCCGGCGCCCCCGGAGGACGGCCGAACGGCCACGCTGTATATCGGCACCAGGGCCGGCGGCTTTGCCGAGTACCCCATGACCTTCCAGGGGGAGCTGACGGCGGAAACACTGATCCAGGGCATCGCCGACCTGACCGGCTGGAACTTGACTCTTGCGGAGGAGGTCATCAGCGGCAAGGGCGGCATGAGCGTGTGCCTGTCCGGTGAATCGGCCCTGTTCACCGGCCCGCCGGACCCCCAGAAGGAAGAATTTCACATGTATGACGCGGGCCAGCTGGCGGAGACGATTCTGGACAGCATCCAGAAAACCCTGCAGGAGGGCTTTACCCTGGAGGGCGGCGACCCGGACGCGCTGGACATCTGGTACTACATGGAGGGCGAACAGCCCCTGGAGCTGCCCGCCCTGGGCCTCTCCTGGCCGATAGACCAGCCGTACCAATGGGAATCCGCCAATGTCACAGCCTCCTAAGAGAGGTGATGGGCAGAGGCCTCTCCAATCTTCCGATACGATCCCCCGCCGGATGCAGCTCCGGCGGGGGATTTTTCCGGGACCGCTCGTCTGCATCCGGCTTCCCCTTCGGCCCGCAAATCCGCCGGCAGGTTCGGCGGGGAGCGGGCAGAGGGACCGCTCTGCCGCGATTTTCACTTGACAAGACCCCGGTCAGCCGCTATACTGAACATTGTTCATATTGGAGGGATGAGATGAATACGGCCGTCACATCAAAAGAGGATATTCTAAAAACCAGCCGGGAGCTGATCCGGGAACAGGGTTGGTCCGCCATCAATATTCGCTCTGTCGCCGCGGCCTGCGGGGTGTCTGTAGGGGCCATTTACAACTATTTTGACTCCAAGGCCGCCCTGGTGTCCGCCACCGTGGAGAGCGTCTGGCGCGAGATCTTCCCCCGCCCGGAGGAGCAGGCTGTGTTTCACGACATCCGGGCCTGTATCACCTGGATGTATGAGCAGATGGCGTCCGGCAGCAAACGGTATCCCGGATTTTTTACCCTGCACTCCCTGGGCTTTTTGCAGGAGGAGAAGGCCGACGGGAAGCGGAGAATGCAGCAGGCCTGGCGGCACATTTCAGATGAGCTGTGCTCCGTCTTAAAGCAGGACCCCCGGGTGCGGGCCGATGCGTTCACGGAGCAGTTCACCGCGGAGGAGTTCGCCGATGTCCTGTTCTCTCTGATGCTGTCCGCCCTGCTGCGGCAGGACTATGATCCCGCCCCGGTACTGGAGATCATCGGCAGAACGATTTATGAAAAATCTCACTCATAGAGGAGGAGAAACGATGCAGGCCATTGCAGAAACCCTGTTTGATGGGGTCTATTTGATCCTGGTCATTACCACCGGAATTTTGATGATTCGAGGCAGCAGAGGCGTGCGGCAATTCCGTCTGTTTGGCTGGATGGCCGTTATCCTGGGATCGGGGGATGCGTTCCATCTGGTGCCCCGCATGATCGCCCTTTGCACCACCGGCCTGGAAAATTACACGGTCCCCCTGGGCCTTGGCAAGTGGGTCACCTCGATCACCATGACGATTTTCTATGTGCTGCTCTACCACGTCTGGCGGCAGAGGTATGAGATCTGCGGGCGGGGCGGCCTTACCGCCGCCGTATATGGTCTGGCCGCTGTGCGGATCGCGCTGTGCATGATGCCCCAGAATCGGTGGCTCAGCGCCGAGGCGCCCCTCTCCTGGGGAATCTACCGCAATCTTCCCTTCGTCCTGCTGGGCCTTCTGGTGATCGTGCTGTTCTATCGCAGTGCCAGGGAGCGCGGGGACCGGGCGTTCCGCTGGATGTGGCTGACCATTGCGCTGAGCTTTGGCTTTTACGTCCCGGTGGTGCTGTGGGCAGATTCCGTTCCCCTGATCGGAATACTGATGATCCCGAAAACCTGTGCCTATGTGTGGGCGGTACTGATGGGATATTTTGCGATGAAACAGGCATGCAAATAAGGAGGAACTGGGTATGAAACGCTATATGAATTCAGCCCTGCTGTACGCCATTCTGGCCATGGTCGGTGGGGTATTCTATCGAGAGTTCACCAAATTCAACGGGTTTCCCGCCAAAACCACCCTCTCTGTGGTACATACCCATTATTTTTTGCTGGGCATGGTGTTTTTTCTCCTGCTGCTGGTGCTGGAAAAGAATCTGTCCTTCACCGGAGAAAGGACCGGACGGGTGCTGGCGGTCTATCATATCGGGCTGAACCTGACCGCCGTCATGCTGGTGGTGCGCGGGGTGACCCAGGTCATGGGAACCACTCTCTCCAGGGGCGCGGACGCGGCGATCTCCGGCATGGCCGGGATCGGGCACATCCTGCTGGGGGTCAGTATCGTCCTTTTGCTGCTGCAAGTCCGCCGCAGCATACCGGCGGCACAGGGCTGACTTGAAATTGCACAGGACAGGGCGATGGGCCACGAAAAGCGCGGCGCAGAGGGCGGTCTGAGCAGCGCAGGCCCCTTGAAACGGCAGCCGATTGGTATCCGCACGGTGATCCCGCAGGGTACATAGAGAAGGCGGAGGGTATGATGGATGCAGGCTGCCCGCTGCCGCTCAGAAAGAGCCGGCCAAACCCGACCTGGACGGATCTGCACGGATCTGCCGGTGCGGATTCCGAGGCAGGCCCGGCGTATGGACTCCCTGCGCTGTTTCCCTCCGGCAAAAGCACTGGGCCGGATCGGTTTTTGTTCTGAACCGCGTCCCTCACTTTTGAAGGCAGTTCCACCCTGCCTCCCTTTGCGGAGAATCCGGTGGAAACGAAATTCAGACAAACCGGTCAGCCATTGCAGGAACTTTGATTCTCTCAAAGCGCAGACTCAATCAGCAGAAAAACCGGGCAGGGAATTCCCCTGTCCGGTTTTTGTTTTGAACCCAATGCGGTGCTTTTTCAATGGGCAGATTGCCGGAAAAAAGCGAAAGCCCGCCCTCCCTTGCGGGATGGCGGGTTTCTCTGGAGCTGCTGGGCAGATTCGAACTGCCGACCTCATCCTTACCAAGTGATTGCCAGCCTCGGGAGCACCGCTTTCCAGTGCTTTCGGGGCATTTTTGTTGCGGAGGGCCGTCGGCTTTGACACTTTCCCATCCATTGACTCCATCCGCTCGTTTCGCCGCGTGGGTCACGGTGTGGGTCAGAGTGCAGATCTACAATTCTGCGGGATACCGCCGCTCCAAATATTCGCCTATTTGTCCGCAGAAAGCCACCGCACCAGAAAAGAGAGCCTTGGTATCCTCGACAGAACAGATATAAAAATCCTCATAATCACTGCGGTTGCGAATCAGCGAAGCATTGGAGATCAATTTGCTGTACTCTCTGGGTAAAATTTCGGGCTTCAAATAATTCAGAGTAAACCGGGCAATCACCGCGGAGTGCTTCTTGAAGTCCTCACCATCCAGAGCCAGCACCGCCCGCATCGCATGAAAGATCGCATAATACGCCCGATTATTGGCGGAGGCATAATCCTTTGCCTCCATATCCCGCCTGGCGGACAGCAGCATCTCCTCGGCCTTCTGAAATCGATACCGTGATATGTCGACTTTTGTAATATCAGGCACCGATCCTCACTCCTTCATGCGCAACACTACGGTAGAATGGGAACACCTGCAAATTCCGGTTAAAATACTCCCGATTTTCCACAAGAGGAGACACCACGATGCCGTGCTCCAGCAAAAGCTCGGCGGCTAGATCTCCGATCTGCCAATTCCGGTCTGAAATATCCTGGCGAGAGGCATCTACAAGAAACAACACATCAATATCCGACCCAGAATCAGCATCTCCTCTGGCATAGGAGCCAAACAGAATGGCCTCTATTCTATCCTGTGGAAACAGCAGGGCGATCCTGCCTCTCAGCTCCGTGACAATCGCGGTCACATCCTTCCCGGTATGCATAAGGCGCCCTCCTTCTTTCCCCCGATAGTGTTCCCTGGCACACGAAATCCCGCGTAACGAGCATTGGTACCGATAGTCTACCATGAAGAGAGAAGAAATACAAGTCGCCCTGTGTCATAATTGATACGCCATAGACAAAGAAATATCCGCCGCACCCGGCGTCACCGTATCTCCCGTCCCTTCATCCTCTCGTTCGCTTTTCGCAAAACCTCCTCCGCCATCCAAAGCCCGTCTCCCCGGCACTGGGGGCAGGGGGAGACCAGGGTCTTGATGATCCCAAGACGATAGGGACATCGGGCACAGGGGGATGTCTCACGCCTGCCTTTCATAAAACGCCTCCCTCAGAACAAGTCTTCCAGGAAATTCAGGACCCCGATGACGCAGCCGCCCACGGTGCCCACGGCGCCGCCAATGACGCCGCCCAGCAATCTGCCGGGGAGCCCCAGCAGCATCCCGCCCAGGTCGGCGCCGGCCTCCGCCCCGTCGCCGATCATGCTGCCCAGGGTCTCGAAGAAGTCCCCCTCCACGCAGGCGCCGTAGTCCATCTCTCCGTCATTGTGGGCGAAGGTCTCCCGGTCATCGTTGAGCCCCTCCAGGATGGGGATCCGCTTCTCCGCCGGCAGGGCGTCCACGATGCAATACAGGAGCTTGGCCATGTTGTAGGGGGAGATCACCACCTCGCCTCCGTCCTTGCACCCGGCGCAGTAGCAGATGGGTTCAATCTCCACGCCGGCATCCTCCAAGATCCGCTCCCGGACGCTCCGGACCTTCTCCTCCAGGAAGGCCTGGAGCGTCTCGTCAGGGCGGTTGGCCTGGTAGTCCCAGTGGCGGCCGTGCTTCATGGCGATGTCCGCCTGGTTCAGCGCCACCAGGATTCGTCCCGGGTCCCCCACCGCGGGGATGATGACCTCGTTGAGCACACTGTAGGTGGTGCCCAGATCCTTGCTGGAGGCGTCCATGACCACCAGCACCAGGTCGATGAGGCGCTCGCCCCCCTCATCCGTCTCCTCCAGCAGCGCCTGAATGGCCTCCTTGCTCCGCAGGTCCTGCCGGGCGGTGTCCCCCAGGCCCGGCGTGTCCCACAGCGTCAGATTGCCGATGGTGTACTTCTCGATGGCGTCGGTCTCCGGGTCCGGGGTGAGACCCACCTTGGCCACCTCCCGCAGGCCCGGGCCCGCCAGGTCCGCCGCGCCGCAGGAGAAGAGGGCGTTGATGGTGGAGCTCTTCCCGCTGCCGGTGGCTCCCACCAGTACGATATTCGTCCGGGCCTCCCGGAACCGGCGGAGCTTCTCCATCATCTGCTCCCGCTCCTCCTCCGGGCAGTCCCGCGCCTGAATTTCCCGCTCCAGCAGCTCCCCCAGCACCGTCAAATCCGCGCCTACGGATGTTGTCTTGTCGTTCTCTTTCATTGCGACTTCCTCCTCGTTCGTATTGGGCGGTTCCGCCCGATACTCCGGAGTATAGAGAACGGGAATGACAGGCGTGTGTCACCCTCGAAGAAATGCCCTGCGCATTACCGGTTGTATTTTCCCTGGACGGGGAATATAATGGAGAAAACTGTCGGAAAGGGGCGGCAGCCATGGACAACGGGAAGCTGGACCGGGTCTTGCTGCTGTACGAGCAGCTGCGGGCCGGGAGGGCGGTGAACAAGGCGGAGGCCGCGGGGGAGTACGGCGTGACGGAGCGCTCCATCCAGCGGGACATCGACGCGCTGCGGGCCTTCTTTTCGGAGCAGGCGGCCCAGAGGGGCGTCAATGCGGAGATTGTGTACGACCGAGCCAGGAAGGGCTTCGTCCTGGAGGGCGCCCAGGACCCCATCATGACCAACAGCGAGATCCTGGCGGTGAGCAAGATCCTGCTGGAGAGCCGGGCCTTCCGGAGAGAGGACATGGCGGCGCTGCTGGACAAGCTGATTGCCGGCTGTGTGCCCCAGGAGAACATGAAGCTGGTGTCGGAGCTGATCGCCAACGAGCGCTATCACTACGTGGAGCTGTCCCACCCCCTGGACATCCAGGACACGCTGTGGGACATCGCCTCCGCCATCCAGGGCCGGGAGCTTCTGCGGCTGAGCTACCAGCGGCGGGAGACGGACCAGCCGCCGGTGGAACGGGTGGTGGAGCCGGTGTCCATCCTCTTCTCCGAGTACTACTTCTACCTCAACGCCTACATCGTCCGGGCCGACGAGCTGGGCCTCTACACCCACAAGTACGACTACCCCGCCGTCTTCCGCATGGACCGGATTCTCTCCTGCACCCCCATGAAGATCCGCTTCCGGATCCCCTACGCCAGCCGGTTCCAGGAGGGGGAGTTCCGCAAGCGGGTACAGTTCATGTACGCCGGAAAGCTGTCCGTGGTGCGCCTTCGCTACACGGGGCCGTCCCTGGAGGCAATCCTGGACCGGCTGCCCACCGCCGAGGTGGTGGATCGGGATGAAAAGGGCGCCGTTATCGAGGCGGAGATCTACGGCAAGGGGATCCTCATGTGGATCCTGAGCCAGGGGAAGTATGTGGAGCTGCTCTCTCCAAAACCGCTGCGGGAGGAGCTGCGGCAGACGCTGGAGGGGATGCTGGCGCTCTATAGCGGAGAAAATGAGGACGCCTGACCGGCAGAGCGTGAGAATGACAGATGCGTGTCATCCTCGCCTGCTATGATGGGAGAAAATCAGGGAGAGGAGTCGAGGCAATGTCGATTTTTGACGGAGACAGGGAGAATTTCAACATTCGCTTTCCCACCATGGGAGGCAAGGTGTGCTGGGAGGAGCTGGTGTCCCAAGGGGGATACGTTCTCCAGCGGAACCTGTTTACCGGGCACTGCCGGATCCTGGATGGGGATGACGTCCGGGTGGCCTGGGGGGAAGAGGGAGCCATGCGGGCGAAGCTCCGGCGGCTGACGGAGCGGTCCTCCGTCCTTCACGCGCGATACGGGGACGTAATCGGGGTCCACCGAATCGGCGGACTGTACGACCACTACGGCATCTTCGAAAGTGAGGAGTGCGTCTATGAGTACGCCGCCGCGGCGGGGGATATGGGGGATCCGGAGGTACGGGTCTCCACGCTGAAAAAATTTCTGGGGGATTCGGACGCCTATTTTGTGCTGGTATTTCCGGAGGCCTATGGGCAACCGGGGAAGCTCTCCGTTCCGATGCCGGGCGCAGCGGGAGCGTTCCCGGGGATAGACTTGGGCGGGGCGGCCTCCGTGTGGCGAAGGGCGCTGGATCTCCAGAACAACGCCGGAGACTATCACCTGTACTCGCCGGAGGAGACGATCCAGCGGGCCCGGAACAGGCTGGGGGAGCATGCGTACGACCTGGCCCTCAACAACTGCGAGCACTTCGCCCTGTGGTGCAAGACCGGGGTGCACCAGTCCCACCAGGTGGAGGGGCTGCTCAGGGCCTTGGGGAGAATAGCTGCCCCCCTTTGAACGCACTGTGCAGGACGACCCGCGATCGGCCGCTCCTATGACCGTGCGATGGCTCCGAAAGGATGTTTCGCGGGAGCGGGACTCTCGTGGGGAGCATCCGGGGAATCCCACCGATGGAATGGAGATTGGGACAGTCGTTCTCCACGCAGAATCTCCGTCAAAGGGCCCCGCGGAAGCGCTCGGATCTTGCTTATGCCGCTGGGCGGGTCTGTAAGGAGAACATCACCAGCGTGAGAAATATCTGTGATAGGAGGAATTGCGTTGCAGAGAAACAAAAAAGAGCACTTGCTTGAGATTCTTGACCAGCTCTCCGGCATGGCAGAATTGCAGGATATCCCAGGGACCCCGGAGGAGCTGAAGCGGCTTCGGGAGCGTCTGTCGGACGACGAGTTCCGGATCGCTGTCGTAGGGGAATTCAGCTCCGGTAAATCCACCTTTATCAATGCGATGCTCGGCCGGGATATCCTCCAGCACGCCACCACGGAGACAACGGCGGCGGTCACCCGCATCGTCAACGTAGAGGAAGACGATCCCCGCCGCATGACGGGGCGCGTGATCACGAGGGATGGAAGAGAGATTCTAATGCCGGATCTCGGGGAACTGAAGGAATATACGACAACCCAGAGCCAGCGGTATCGGGACCGTGTCCCGGAGGAGATCGCCTCTGTTGAGATCTATCTTCCCTTCATGGTCCTCAGCCGCCCTGTCGTCCTTGTGGACACGCCGGGTCTGAACGGCATGGCGGAGGGCCACCGGGAGCAGACCGTGGCTCTGATTCAGAAGGCCCACGCCTGCATCTATCTGATCCCCCGTAGCGGACTGGGGGAGAGCGATATCCTTTTCCTCACCTACCTGGCCAAATTCCAGAAGAACTTTATCTTCATTCAGAATTTCATCGATGAGTTCCAGGCCTCCCAAGGGGATTCCGTCCCCAAGAAGCTGGCGGAACAGCGCGAAATTCTGGACCGGAAGATCTTCGCGGAAAGTCCGGAGTGCGTGTACGACATCTGCGGCGTCTCAGCGCTTATGGAATTGGCCTCCGCCGACCAGCACATTGAGCGCCTGTACGCGGACAGTCCCAATCCTCTGACGCCGGAGGACCGGATCCGCCTCCACAAGCAGTCCGGCTTTGAGGACTTCCGGCGGCTGATGGGCCAGACCTTCCGGGAGGAACGGATGGACGATATCCAGTACAGCGGCGCCGCCCGGGCCATCGCCAACTGGACGCGGTCCCTTCTCGACCACATCTCCACGCGGGAACAGCAGGCCCGCGACTTCTATGAGGCCAGCCGCGACAAGCGTACGCTGGAAAAGCTGGAGCGCCTTCGGGAGAAGATCCTCGCCGGAGAACAGCGGCAGCGGGAGGATCTCCAAAACTTCATCCTTGCCAGGGGAGATGATATCCGCAGGGAGGAGTGCGACAGCCTGCGGGAGAGCATCGAAGAGCTGGAAGGTCAGGTGTACGCGCAAATGGCCGCCATCCGCCAGCTCCCCGCGCTGGAGCAGTTTGAAAAGGAGCTCCCGGGACTGCTGGAAAACAGGGTTGGCACAATCCTGGCGGAGGGCAATGTCCGGCTCCGCCAAAAGTTCCAGACGCTCTATCAGGTGCTGCTGACCAGGATCGACGAGTACAGCGGAATCAAAAGCACGGAGGAACTGGACCTGGAGTCCCTGACCATCAAATCCCTGCCCGCCCAGCAGCCGTCCTTCAAGGCGGCCCAGGGGCGGATCGGGAAATGGGAGGACGACCTGGCGGGAAAGAGACAGGAGGCGCTCAAGATGCAGGATGCGGGCGCCGAGATGGAAGCCAAGCTCCGCATGGTCCAGCAGGCTGAGATGTCGGCGCAGTGCGCGCAGAGGGAGATCGAGACCCAGAGAGACCGGGATCTTGCGCGGATGGGAAGCCGCCCTGCTGCAAGCGAACACAGGGAATCCTACACAGACTATGTATATCGCGGCGGTTTTGGCATCCTTGACCGGTTATTTGGGCCCAAGGAGGTCACCCGATACAAAACCGTCAAAGATGACTCTGCCGGGAAAACGTGGGACCGGAGAAAGGCAGAGATCCAAAACGCCTTCGTGGTCAGGAACGACTCACTGAGCAAGGAGCTCGCAGCGGCCCAGCGGCAGAAGGCCAGGGTGTCCGCTATGCTGGACACGAACCAGGCAAAAGTGCGGTCCATCGAGGAGGCAATCCGCCAGCTTGGAGACAAGATCGCCCTTGAGCGTGAAAAGCTGGAACAGGAGAAGCGGCAGGCAGCCCAAGAGTACCTGGAGCTGCGCAGGAAGTCCCTGCACCAGCAGATCCAAGCGTACCTGCTGGGGGAATCCGGCGTTCTGGCGGAGACAGAGGGGACCATGAAGTCCATCGCGGAGGAGACGGAGCAGGCGTTTGTCTCCCTTGCCATGGACGGGTTCACCCGGGCCCTGGAGCAAAAGCTGCAGTGGATCCAGGAGACGATGCGGGAGAAAAGTCCGGAGATCCTGCGGCAGGCTGAGAGTCTGAGCGAGATCGGCAGCCAGCTGCGGAAAATATTAGAGGAGATGGAGGACGACTGAATGAATACATACAAGGAAAATTACGACGCGCGAAAGGCAAACGTATCGGAGTACTTGTCTCAGACGATCCAATTCCTGGAGGGCCGTGAGGGGATGGCCGACACGGCAGCGGCACTGGCAAATTACCGCCGCAATGTAGAGGAGGGCCTGTTCAGCATCGTTCTGGTGGGCGAGTTCAGCGCGGGCAAGTCCACATTTTTAAACGCCCTGATGTACAAGCGGATTCTGCCGTCCTTCACCAGTGAGACCACCGCCACGGTAAACTTCCTGCGGCATACATCGCAGGCGCCCAATCATGAGGCGGGCATTGTCTATTACAACGATGGCCGACAGGAGTCGATTCCAACGCTGACCTTGGAGGCGCTGGAGCGGGTGGTGAGTACCCGAGGCGACACGGAGGATGCAAAGGTCGCCGTCAGCGTGGACCATGTGGACCTGTTTCTGGACTCCCCTCTTTTGCAGGACGGTGTAATGCTGGTGGACAGCCCCGGCCTCAACGGCGTTGCGGACCATCACCGTGAGATCACGGAGCGGCAGATCCAGGCGTCTCATGCCAGCATCTTCATGTTCAGCGCACGGCAGCCCGGCTCCAGGACGGACTTTGCCTATCTGAGGGACCTGAAGAGTCAGTCGGGGAACATCTTTCTCGTGCTGAATATGATCGACGTCATCAATCCCGAACAGGAGACCGTGGAGGATGTCATTGAGAAGCTGCGGGAGAACTACCACAAGCAGTTCCCGGAGGAACAGACGCTGCCGGAGATCTGGCCGGTTTCCGCTGAGGCCGCCCTGGTGGCGCGGGATCCTGAGATCACGAGATACAAAAATGTCGAGACCATCTCCACCCAAGAGCGCCGCGGTGAGCTGGAGGCCACGTCCCGACTGGGAGAATTTGAAAATCGTCTGTGGCAGTATCTGACCCAGGGCGAGCGGTCCCGGGAACAGCTTTTGGGGCCAGTTGAGCGGTGTTTGTCCATTCTGAAGGAGCAACGGGACTACTTTCAAAAACAGGTTACCCTGTTGGAGGAGACCCGGTCGGCCGAGGAGCTTCTGGCGCAGAAATCCTCGCTGGACGAGGAGATCCAGGCTCTGCAGCGGGACCGCCAAAGCATCTCACCGGAGCTGCGCGGCGAGGTAAACCGTGCCTTGCAGGAGGTCCGGGAGCGCGGCGAGGCGGGCTGTGTCCGGGTCTATAGAGAGATCGAGACATCCATCGAGAACATGGACAGCACGGAGGAGCTGTCCGAGTACGCCAATACGCTGCAGCACCTGCTGAGCGTCCGCTACCAACGGCTGGGCACACAGATGCGGGACGCGCTGCGGGACGCACTCTTGCGGATCGTGCAGGAGGAGTATGACGCCTGGTTCAACGATTTGGAGGAGCGCATGGGGCAGGATGCCGGCCAGCTAGAGCTCCCCCTGGCCGCGGATCCCCTGGTCTTGACCCAGGGGGTCGTCAAGAACAACTTGGAGCAGTTTGAGAACTGGTGCACCTCTAAGCAGGGGGAGATTGACGAGATGGCGGCGTCCGCCGATGAACTCGAGGCCGATTCCATGGAAGCGCAGATCGCCGCCAAGAACCTGGATGCGGCAAAGGCGGAGATGAAATCCCTCCGGGAGCGGCGGGCCTATCTCCAGGAGAGTTTCGTGATCCCGGATCCCGTCTACCGCCAGGAGGAGGTCCACAGAAAGGAGCAACGTGGAGGGTTGCTGGGCTTTTTGGGAACCTTTTTGTTTGGCAAAAAGGATATTACGCGCTATGAGACCGTGAAGGATGACTCGGCAGCGGAGGCCGCGAAAAGACGCCAGGAGGAGACTTTGGGCCGCCTGAGAGAGGAGGAGGTCCGGCTGCAAAGTGAGATCGACAACACGCCGAAGCCCCAAAAACCCGCTGAGCGGCTGGCGCTGGAGGCAAAGCAGCTTCGCCGGAGGCAGCTGGCGGCGGAGCAGGAGTATGCCGAAAAACAGCGGAAATTCATGGATGAGATGCAGAAAAACAGCGAGAAGGCGTGCCGCATGATGCGTCAGGAAATCCTCAATTATGTGGACGCGTCCCAGGACAACTACACTACCGCCCTCCGCCATATGCTGGACCAGATGAAAACGGGGTATCTCCGCGCCGTGCGGGATCTCCTCAATGTGAACCTGGACCAGCAACTGGCACGCACCCAGGAAAAGCTGGACGAACTGATCCATCTGATTGAAACCGAGGGCGAGGAGCGGGCGCAAAAGCTGAAGCTGGCTGCGGAGCAACGGGAGAGAGCGGCTGCCCTGCTGGAACAGGGCGTAGAGCTGAGCGCCGAGCTTGAGACACAGATGAACGATCATGTTGAACAGGAGGCCCTATGATGGAACAGAACGATTTCTGCCCCCTGCTGGAGGCCACAGAGCTTTTGGGCAATACGAAAGCTCATGACGCGCTTTTGCAGATGCAGTCTGTTTACCAGCAAAGGTTGTATTTTGTTGCCTTTATCGGACAATATTCCGCAGGGAAATCCTGCCTGCTGAACAGCCTTCTAAATCGCCGCCTGCTGCCCGAGGGCACAACGGAAACGACGCCTCTTTTGACCTATATTCGATATGGAGAGCGGGAGGAGGCAAAGCTCCACTACCTGGATGGGGCGGTCCAGATCCTGGAGCTCGCACAGGTCGCCCAATTGGCCCAGCAGGCGGAGAACGGCCGCTGGGATCTGGACCGGCTGGAATTTCTGGAGGTCTACCTGCATGAGGATATGCTTCGCTCCGGCATGATCCTGTTGGATACGCCGGGGGTGAACACCCTAATCGAACGGCATGAGCAGCTTTTGGAGTCCTCGCTGTCCATGGCCGCCAGTATTGTCTACGTGGCGGGGCACGCGCCCTCGCTTGTGGACGCGGACAAGCTGTCTATGCTGACCGGCGCGGGATTTGACGTGTCCTTCGTCCGTACCCACTGCGATGAGATCAAGGAGCAGGAGGAGACGCTGGAGCAGGTCAGGGCGAACGATCAGCCCATCCTCGCAGGCTGCGGGATCAGACCGGAGCGGTGCTACTACGTCTCCAACCGGGCCGAGTCCCCCCTGTTTGCGGCTCTGGACCCGCTGCGCAGAATGCTGGCGGAAAAGGGCAGATGCGCAAATACGGAGCTGGAGAGCGATCTGGAGGAGCTGCTGTCCGTCCAGGCAGAGCGGTGCGAAACCGCCCTGGAAGAGCGCCGTGCGCTTTTGGAGCAGATTTGCGCCAAGAACACAGAGTCGCTGGAAAAGCAGCAGTCGGAGCTCCTTAACAGGATTAACCGGCTCCAGTCTCGCCTGAAGGAGTCCGAGGCCGATATGCACGAGCGCGTAGAGGCGTGCCGCAAGACGCTGCGGGGGGATGTCAGGCGCCAGCTCGAAACAGCGCTGCAGCGCTCCTCGGAACATATAGAGAGCAGCGCGGCGGTGGTCGACGAGGCCGGGATGGCCGCGCTGCTCCACCGGGAGGCCGTCGCGTTTTCCGGCAGCGCCTACCAGCTGATCAACGCCTCCCTGGACCCCCTGGTACAGAAGGTAAACGGGGAACTATCCGCCGAAGAGATTGATCTGGACAACTTTGCCCTGCCGCAGGCGGACAATTACCGGGAACTCCAGGCCGAACAGGATGAGCAGGCCACCCGCCTCCGCGGTCAGCTGGCCGCCATCCAAGAGAGCCAGTCGGAGCTGACGCGGGCCCTGTCTGCCAAGGCCGGGTCTCCTGAGTATTTCCAGATGCAGCAGGAGCTTCAGGAATTGGAGTCTGCGCTGGCGGATATCCAGCGGGAGCGAAACGACCTTCCCCCCTATGTGCCGCAGATGGTGGTGGAGGAGGACGGCAGAGTACAGCCGTCCCAAATCGCCCGCTCCATCGGGGCGGCGGCGGACTGGGCCCTGCTGCTGATTCCGGGCACCCAGATCGAGGCGGCCATCACGAAGCTGGGAGATATCCCCAAAATTAAAAACGCGCTGGGTAAACTTGTAGGCGTTGCGGAGAAGGTGGGAAAGGCCGCAAAACATGGCGACACCGTCAAGGACATCCTCTTCTCCCTGAAGAACATCAGCGAACATACGCGCTCCAGCAAGCGGCGGGTAGAAATCGCCGGGAAGGCGGTGTCCAAGCTTGCCAAGGGCGCCGGGGCCGGCGTGGACGCGCTGCACAGTGCCCAGAGGAACAACGACGCCTCCATCTTGGATCTCCTGACGATCGAGCACTGGGCCGGGAAACTGGGAGAGCAGTTTGACCGCCCACCGCATCTGGTGGTAGATCGGGAGTACGAGGCCCAGTACAAAGAGGCAAAGAAAAAAATTGAGGACACCTACTGTGAGACACAGCGGAAGGCATATCAAAAGAAACTGGAGATGGGCCTGTTCCAAAATGAGGCGGAGCGGCTCCGGGCCCAGGAGGAGAGCCTGCGGATCGACCAGGAGTCGGTGTCGCGGGAGCTTGAAAAGCGGGAGGAGAAGCTCCGTGCGGACGCCAGGCAGGATGCCCTGAAAAAATGGCGCCGCGACTGCGCGGTATGGTATCGGGACGAGGTGAAAAGGCAGCTTCAGGACGTGATAGAGGGATACATCGAGGGCTTTCCGTCCCGGCTGGAGGAGTATCAGCGTCAGCGCCTGCAGACGGTCCGGGAGGCGCTGGAGCAGGAGCGGACGGCCTATGACAGTCTGAAAAACACCCCCGAGGACGAGACCGCCTTGGAGCTCAGGCGGGTGAACGATTTGCTGGAGGAGATCCACCATGTTTTCCACAGGTGACGGGGGACAGCGGTATCTCCCGGACTGGGTGATCTTGGGAGAGGACTCCCCCCGCAGGGTCTTCATGGACTGGCTTCTCCGGGGGACAGCGCTGAACGCCGGCGAGGATTGTGCAGTCTGGGTCCGGTACGGTACGCGGCTGTCCGTCACAGGGCAGGACTCCCATTGCGTTGTGGAGACCCCCGCGCTCTTGCCGCGGATGACGCTCTGCTTCCCGCCAAGGGGAGTCCTCGCGGCCTCCCTGGAGACCGCGAAGAGGACAAAATACGCTGTCCTGGAGGAATTCCCCTTTGGGAAGCAGAGCAGCATGGACTTGCTCAAAATGCTGGAAGACAGCGGCGGGGAGGCGCTGATGGTCCTGTTGGCCCTTCCCCGCCGCCAGGGAAGCACCGACATTCTCCCGCCCGGCGAGGATCTGGAGAAGGCGGTGGAGGCCTACCGGGCGGAGCGCTTCGACGTGTCCGTCCTGCGGGACGCCGGACAGTTGGGAAGGGTCCTGCACTGGCACCGGCCCATGTATGACACGTGGGTGGGGCAGACGCAGGCCTACCTCGCAGAGCTGGATGAACGCATCTCGGGTGTGGAGTATGACTATCTCTTCTTGGAGGAGGACTGGCAGGAAGACGGCGGTCCCCTGCGGGAACAGACGATGGACCGTCTCTTTTCCTATCCTATCTCCAGGCGTGAGCGGGGAGGGAGTCTGTGGGACCGCTATGCCGCCGTATCGGTGCGGGCGTTGTTCCCATCCTCCGGCCAGGGCCCACTGGCGTCTGTGGCGAGGCTTTACAAGGAGTGCCTGGACAATCCACTGGCCTTTTGGCCGGTGGATGCGGACGCCGGGGACTTCCTGGCCAGCCTTCGAAGGGCATTTGTAAAAGCGCTGGAAAAAGAGGAGAAGGCGGGGCAGTATCGCGGCAAGACGAGGATCTGGAAGCAGTTGGACGAGGAAACCTATTTCTCTCTTGCGGCATTGAACGGAGACAGTGGTACGGCCTTAAACGCCGTATTCAGCCGGAGGATCCGGGACTACCTGTGTGATGACGTCAAGCGGCTTTTGCAGGAGCGGCTGCGGCGGCGCTATGAACTATTGGAGGAGATGATCCCATGAGACAAAGAGATCTGTTTTTGTGCGGCGCGGTTTTGTCCGCATTGGCCGTGTTTGTCTGCCTGCGGAGCATACAGGAGCCGCTCTATGCGGGGATCGGGGGAGGGCTTTGTGCCTTGGCGGCCGCCGCCCTCTTCGGATGCGGCCTGTGGGCGGACACGCGGGAGAGATCCGATTCGCGGTCCAGGCATCTGGAAGAGGGACAGAGGCAGCTTGAAGAGGGGCACCGGATGCACACGGAGGCGCTGGAATGCCTGCGGGGCATCATGGAGGCGCTGGAAAGAGAGGCCCAGTCCGTCAGAACGTCCGTCGAGGAGGAGGGCCTGGCACGAAGAGCGGATCTGTCTGCATTGCTGGAGCGGCTCGACGCGCACCAACAGTCCTATGTGGTTGCTCTGGGGCAGATCCAGACGGAGACCGCCGCGGTCACGGGAAAGCTGGAGACCTTGCGCGGGGCGGTCGCAGCGGAGAGCCGGTCGCGGTCAAAGGCGGCGACGGAGCTCTCAGAGGGTGTGCGGTCTGGCTTTACCTCCAACCGGAAACAGGCAGAGGAGAGCGCCAAGGCGGTCTGCGATTCGATGCTTGCGCTGCACACCGCACTTCGCCAGGCGTTGGAGTGTCAGGGCAGGCAGGCGGAGAATTACTACAAGTTCATGATCGCCCAGCCGTGGGCCGAGATCAGGGCACTCTCCGAGACCCTTCAGTCTGCGGCGGATCAGATTGGCGACATTTGGTCTTCGGTGGATTCGATCCATTCGGATACAGAGCGGCAGATGAAAAAAGCGCTGAATCAACTGACTGAGGACAGTGGAGCGCTGCGCAAAAAGCTGCAGGATGTATGTGAGACGCTGGAGCGGCAGGGCAGAGAGACCACAGAGGTCATGGACCGCATGATACAGAGCTATTCCGACATCACCGCCCAGGATATGGAGGTCTTGACGGCCCTGGCGAGAGAGGAAGGCCTATGAGACAGACGCAGAAGACCGAGGCGGAGACAGCGGCGATCACCGCGCTGCTGGATGAGATCCGCAGGCAGTACATCCATGCCGTGTCTATGGTACCGCTGATCCTGAGCGGAGACAGAGATCGGGTAGAGGATTTGCGGGTGATCGACTTTCTCCACCAATCTGTGCTGACCTCCCTTCAATTCGGACAGTACCGGCGTGCTGTCTGGTATTTGCAAGCATTCTCCCGTATGTGCGAAAAGACCTTTGGGGAAAGCAGCCGGGAATGCGTGATGGAGGCACTGCAAACACGTATAAAACTTTAAAGAAGCACAAAATCGATCGCCGCGCACTGAATACCAGGAATTAGAATGGCATTCAGTGCGCGGTGATTGCGCTGATCGCGGGTGCGCAGACCAGTCCGCCGAGACGGCACATCCTTAGATTACAGCTTTGTTACAAACCTTGAGAAGGACACATCCTGTCATCCGCCTGTGCTATACTGGCCTGGAAATCAACCGAAAGGAGTGGATACCATGCGGTATTACGATAGAAACGCAGATCAAACAAAACGATATTTGGAGGAATTACGAATTTGAATTTAGCGGTTTCTGTCAATCAAAAGCAGCTGATGGAGGTGCTGCTGAACGTGGCCACGGTGCGCCCGGTGTTCATCTGGGGTGCGCCCGGCATCGGGAAGTCCTCCATCGTGGAGCAGTTCGCCGCCGCCGTGGGCCTGCCCTGCGTGTCCCTGCTAGGGAGCCAGCTGGCGCCGGAGGACATCATCGGCGTCCCCCGGATCGTGGCCGGGCGCAGTGAGTTCTGCCCGCCCCGGAGCATCGCCCGGGAAGAACCCTACTGCCTGTTCCTGGACGAGCTGAACGCCTGCTCCCAGGAGGTGCAGAAGGCCTTCTACTCCCTGATCCTGGAGCGCCGGATCGGGGAGTACCGGATGCCGGAGGGGTCCATCGTGGTGGCCGCGGGGAACCGGGCCCAGGACAGCGCCATCACCCGGCCGCTGTCCTCGGCCCTGCTGAACCGGATGGTCCATGTGGAGCTCACCGCCGACAGCCGTGTCTGGCTGGAGTGGGCGGCGGAGCACGGGATCCACCCCTACGTCTACGACTACATCTGCCAGCGTCCGGATCAGCTCTGGAGCCAGCCGCCCAAGACGGAGGAGCCCTTCTCCACGCCCCGCAGCTGGCACATGCTCAGCGACGCGCTGAACGGCTGCGGCAGGGCCCTGACGGAGCGGGAGATCTCCCTGCTGGCCGGCGGCTGCCTCACCGCCGCCCACGCCGCCCAGTTCACGGCCTACGTCCGGCAGGTGCGGGGGGAGTTCTCTCTGACGAAGATTCTGAGCGGGGAGCAGCGCTGGCCGGAGCGGCCGGAGGAGCGGGACGTGCTGTACTTCCTGGTCCAGAGCTTCCGGGCGCGGCTGCTGAAGGAGCTGCCCAAGAACCGGGGCAAGCTCACCGGCGACGTCCGGGCGCTGGCCCAGTCCGCCGTGGAGCGCCTGGTGGAGCTGGCGGGGATCAGCCTGGAGCTGGCCCAGGTGGCCATCGCCCCGGCGGACGGGCAGGCCCTGCCCGCCTGGTTCGTGGTGGAGGTCGCCCGGGAGATCCCGTCCCTGGCGGGGAAGAAGCTGGGGTGAGAGATGGCAAAGCATGAAAAGCGGATTCCCAGGGGAAAGGACGCCCAAAAGGAGGATATCCCCGCCTGGAAGCTGGCCTGCGACCGGATCCATAAGGGCGCCCTGAGCTATCTGCTGGCCTGCGTGTGCGTCACGGACCGGGAGCCTCTGGCCCCGGACAGCTGGGCCTGCGTGACCAGCGACGGGACCATCCGTCTGAACGCCCGCCGGGCGGCCCCGGCGGGGGAGTGGGAGTACGTGATCTGCCACTGCCTGCTCCACCTGGGGTTTGGACACTTCCAGCGGCAGCGGATGGAGGACGCCGATTGGCACACCGCCTGCGACTGCGTGGTGACGAAGTTCCTGCGGGAGAACCGCATCGGTTCGGAGCCCATGGATTTCCGCCAGGAGCTGCCGTCGCCGGTCCGGAGCGAGGAACAGGTCTGGGATCGCCTGCGGTCCGGGGAGGGCCCGAAGCCCTTCCTCTCCACCGCCGGCGGGCACCGGGACATGGTCTGGCGGGAGGAACAGCGGCAGCGGGACTATCCGGAGATCTTCGCCGAGTCCCTCCAGCTGGCCATGGAGGACGCCCTGCGGGAGGCCCAGGGACTGGGAGACGAGCCGGTGGTCGTCTTCCGCCGGGGGTATGTCCTGGCCCGGGAGTGGTTTTTGACCAGCTACCCGCTGCTGGGTGCGGTGGCGTCCACCTTCCGCATCGTGGACGACCTGTCCGCCGTCCGCCGCATGGAGATCCCCGTGGCGGCAGTGAGTACCCAGCTGGGGGAGATCTACATCAACCCCGCCTGTGATTTGAGAGAGGAGGAGTGGCGGTTCGTTCTGGCCCACGAGTACCTCCACGCCGCACTGCGCCACGACCTGCGGTGCGGGGACCGGGACCCGGAGCTGTGGAACGTGGCCTGCGACTACGTGATCAACAGCTGGCTCACAGAGATGAACGTAGGCGTCATGCCGCAGTTCGGCCTGCTGGACCAGCGGTTCCAGGGCCTGTCCGCCGAGGGGGTCTACGATCTTCTGCTGGAGGACGTGCGCCGCTATCGAAGGGAGAACCCCGGGGACGTGCTCTACGGGGACGGCGCGTACTGGGACACCCTGGAGGGCCAGGAGCTGGACCGGCTGTACCGCTCCGCCCTGGGGCAGGGGCTGGAGCTGAGCCAGAGCCGGGGGCGGGGGACGCTCCCCGCCGGACTGGTAGAGGAGATCCACGCCCTGGCCCGCCCCCCCATCCGCTGGGACGTGGAGCTGGGGAAGTGGTTTGACCTGCGCTTTCCCCAGCTGGAGCGCCGCCGGACCTATGCCCGCATGAGCCGCCGACAGAGCGCCGCGCCGGACATCCCCCGGCCCGCCTGGTCCGCGCAGGAGCGGCTGGAGGACCAGCGGACCTTCGGCGTGGTGCTGGACACCTCCGGCTCCATGGACCGCGCTCTGCTGGCGGCGGCCCTGGGCTCCATCGCCAGCTACAGCCAGGCCCGGGACGTGAAGCGGGTCCGGGTGGTGTTCTGCGACGCCGCGCCCTACGACCAGGGCTTTCTGGACCCAGTGGAGATTGCCGGGGCGGTCCAGGTCCGGGGGCGGGGCGGCACCCGGCTCCAGCCGGGGATCGACCTGCTGGAGAGCGCGGCGGATTTCCCCAAGGACGCGCCGCTGCTGATCATCACGGACGGATACTGCGAGCGGCTGAATCTCCGGGGGCGGGAGCACGCCTATCTGGTGCCCTGGGGGAACCGGCTACCGTTCCCGGCGAGAGGGCCGGTGTTCAAGCTGAAATAACGATACCGGACGGGGAACCGTCCGGCTGAACCTAGAAAGGACTAATATTTGATCACCATCGAGAATTCCTATAATCAAGCAATCGTCTACGCGGACGCCATTGACTCCGGCGCGGAGGGCCTGATCCGGGCTCTCTGCGGAAGCCCTCTTTCCCAGGGCAGTACCATCCGGGTGATGCCCGACGTCCACGCCGGAAAGGGCTGTGCCATCGGCACCACCATGACCGTCACGGACCGGGCGGCTCCGGGCCTTGTGGGGGTAGACATCGGCTGCGGCATGACCATGCTGAAGGTCCGGGCCAAGCGTCTGGAGCTCCAGAAGCTGGACCGGATCGTCCGGGAGCGGATCCCGGCGGGACGGGCCCTGCGGGAGGCGCCTCACCGTCTCGCGGAGCGGGCCCCTCTGGAGAAGCTGCGCTGCGGGAGGCACATTCAGAGGGACAAGGCCCTCCGGTCCATCGGGACCCTGGGCGGCGGGAACCACTTCATTGAGCTGGACCGGGGCGCGGACGGAAGCTGTTGGCTAATCCTCCACTCCGGCAGCCGCCGCCTGGGGGTGGAGACAGCCGCCTTTTATCAGGAGGCGACCTTCCGCCAGTGCCCGGAGGGAACGCCCTACGAGCTGGCCTGGGCGGAGAGGGAGCTGCTTGCGGACTACCTCCACGACATGGCCATCGTCCAGGGCTTTGCGGAGCTGAACCGGCAGGCCATGGCCGACGAGATCGTGAAGGGCATGAAGCTGGACGTGGAGGACCGCTTCTCCACCGTCCACAACTACATCGACCTGGAGGACCGGATCCTCCGGAAGGGCGCCGTGTCCGCCAGGGCCGGGGAGCGGCTGGTGATCCCCCTGAATATGCGGGACGGGTGTCTCCTCTGCGTGGGCAAGGGGAACCCGGATTGGAACCAGTCGGCGCCCCACGGGGCGGGGCGGCTCATGAGCCGGGCGGAGGTCCGCCAGCGGTTCACCCTGTCCCAGTACAAGAAAGAGATGAAGGACGTCTATACCACCTCCGTCAGCCGGGAGACCCTGGACGAGAGCCCCATGGCCTACAAGCCCATGGGGGCGATCCTGGCCCAGATCGGGCCAACAGCGGAGGTGACGGAGCGGCTGACGCCGGTCTACAACTTCAAGGCGGGGGAGGAAGAGCGATGATCTATCAAATCAGCTCCGGCCAGGGACCGGCGGAGTGCGAGCTGGGAGTGGCGCTGCTGCTGCACTACCTTCAGACCCACTATACCATCTCCGTTCTGGATACCTCCGCCGGCTATCACGAGGGCGACTTCCGCTCCGTCCGCTTTTTCACGGAGGAGGACCTTGACGAGTTTCTGGGCTCCGTCCAGTGGATCTGCCGCAGTCCCTACCGGCCCGGCCACAGGCGGAAGAACTGGTTCCTGGACTTCAGCGCCTGCGCCCAGGCGGAGACGGCGGAGTTTGATCCGGAGCAGGTGGTCTTCGAGACCTTCCGCAGCGGCGGCAAGGGCGGGCAGAATGTCAACAAGGTGGAGAGCGGCGTCCGGGCCATCTACCTCCCCACCGGGCAGGCGGTGGTCTGCACGGAGGAGCGGAGCCAGTACGCCAATAAGCAGAAGGCCGTGGAGCGTCTGCGGGAGCTTGTGAAGCGGGAGAACCAGCGGCAGCAGGCGGAGGAGAAGAACGGCAGCTGGCGTTGCCACACCGCCATCGTCCGCGGCGGCGCCGGGGCGGTGTTTGAGGGGATGGAGTTCCGGAGGAGATGATTGCCGGGGCCGGCGAGGAGGGTGGTCCGAATATTCATTCTGCCAACGGTGCGCAGCCGCCGGAATATAACGTCGGTTTTCAGCAGAGCAAAAGCTCTCTCTGCCTGCACGCAGCGGCAGCAGCGCAGTCAGATATCTCTGGGTGGGAAATCTACCTCGCCATAGTCAAAGAATACGGGATTAGCCAATTGGCCGGTCCCGTATTTTTTGCCCTGCGGTATCAGGAGTTCTTCAGCCACGCCGTGAACTCCTCCAGGGAGAGGGCGCCGCTGTCGCACTCCGCCTTTTTCTCTCTGGCCTGCTTGCTCCAGTCGTAAAACTCTGTGTCGGAAATACGCCCGGCTCTGATCCAGGCGAAGCGCCGCTTGTACTCCTTGCGGTAGACCCTGAACACCGGATTGTCAGTCTGCTTTTTCGTCCACTGCTGGAAGGCGCCCATCTCCCGGCAGAGCTGCTGCCCTGGGGCCACAGGACGTTCACAGTACTCCGCGCTGACCCGCCCGGTCTGGGGGAACCAGCGCCCGCAGTTCTTGCAGCGCCGCACGGTGACGCCCCGCTCCACGCAGCTGCGGAGAGAGTAGTCAATCATGTCCGCGATGCTGCCAGAGTACAGCACCGGCGAGCAGCGCCCCGGCTCCACCGACTCAAAGCTGAGGGGGATGGGATGAAAGACGAACAGCTCCGGGTCCTTCGGCGCGTCGTAAAGATAGTTCCGGGAGGCCTGCTGCTGTGGGTCCCGCCCCGCGCTGTCCACGTCCAGGACCAACTCCAAGAATCGCTGGATCTGTTTCTGGTACAGGAGAAGCTGCTCCGGGAGACGCCGCAGCTCCTCCAGCATCTGCCGGTCCTCCTCGCTGTCCCGGTCGCAGAAAGCCCCCATCCTGGAGAAGCGGTCATACCAGCGCACATACAGAAGCTCCAGGTAGATGTGCCGCTGCTTGAGCTGGCCCAACTCCACCATAGCACTCGTCCCGGCCTGCCGGTCATCCTCTGAAATCAGACGGCTCCAGTTTTCAGTAATTCGCTGGAGCATGGGCGCCAGTTCCTCGCAGTCCATCTCCAGGAAAGAAAGCAAGCTCTCCAGAAACGGGAGCTCACGAGAGACGGAGGGCAGACCCTGTGTGCCAGCGGCGTCATACTGAAAGGACTCCCTCTTCTCTGAGAAATACATTTTGGCGTACCACATACTCGTCTCCTCCAAAAAATCGGACAATCATAAAAATATATTAAAATAGACTTGACAAGAACAGCTTAGCGTGTTACGATATCTGCGCAAGCTGTCAACTATTATTTGATATAAGCCTATCACTGAGCAGACAGTTTGTCAATGAGAAATATCTAAAAGCACCCAAAAGAACCTTGAAAACTGAATACCCATCACCGGAGACGATACTCACCGGGGAAGCGACGCCAGGACGCTGGGAACAGTCGAGCGCGCCAAGGTCGAAGAAAACGCCGTGGAGGTCAAACAAGGCCACAGGGCAGGAACGGGTACGGTGCATGGCCAATCAAAAGCACAAGACAGTCGATGCAAAAAGCCGCCGAACTGCTGCAACAGCTCAGCGGCCCGCCGCGTTTCGGAAAACACAGCTTGATCTGATAACAGTCTAACAAAGCGGCCTCCGAAACGCAAGAAAAATTTTCAGGAGGTACTGTTAATGAAAATGTCAAGCTGTAAGAGCTACGATGACCTGCCGCTGTTCCTCAACGTAAGTCTGGTGGCACAAGTGCTGGGCGTCTCCTCGTCCACCGCCTACGAGCTGATGCACGAGCCCGGCTTCCCGGTGCTGCGCGTCGGCAGCCGCATGGTGGTACCCAAGGAGAAGTTCACGCAGTGGGTAGATGCTCAGTCTGGGGGTGCCAAATGAGGAAACAGAATTGGTCCAAGCGTGATCCCATCAAGAACTACTTCCCTCTGCCCAACGAGATATTCTCCCTGGGTCTGTCCTCCACCGCCATCGCCATCTACGGGTATCTGCTTTTCCGGGAGGACCGAAAGACGTATGAATGCCTGGCCAGTTACCGGATGATTGGGGAGGCCATCGGAAAGAGCCTGACGACCGTGCGGAAGTACGTGGGCGAACTGGAGGAGCGGGGCCTCATTACCACGGAGCGCACCTCGATCATGACCAGGGATGGGCGCAAGTGGAACGGATGCCTGCGGTATCACATCCTGCCCATCCAGATGTCCATCGACCAATTCAATGAGCGGCAACTCCGGCGGCTGGAGGAGAGTGCTACACGGCGGAAGGCACAGGCCAAGCTGTCGCGGCTTTGTGCGGCGCAGGAGCCGCTCCCGGCGGCAGGACAACTCACCACGCCCTCGGCGACGTGAGGCGGACGTGGAGCGGCTGTGGGGCCGTTGAGCGCCAGATTACAAGGGAACGGAGGAAAAGCAGGATAAAAGCGTGGCGTCTTACGCCGCCCCGCTGGTCCACTTCTGCCCGCAGTGCGGGCAGTTTACGGGGGACGGGGATGGGGTCAAAAACAGAGAGAAAACTACAAATTGAGGTCGCTCAAAGGTATGATTCACCTGTTGCAAGGCTTTCGGATGATGTCTTTGGGCAAGAAAGGGAACATTTTGATGGATAACAAAAATGACAACCGATTTCCACTGCGGCTGGACGATGTGACCCGGTGGAAGATTGAGAGCTGGTACAAAGAGGATAACTGTCAGAGCCGGAACGAGTTCGTGGTCAAAGCGGTGAATTTCTACGCAGACTATTTAGCGGGACAGGTGAATGGCGTTCTCCCCGTGGCTATCCAGTCCGCTATCGACGGAAGGCTGGGGATGTTCGAGGACAGGCTGGCCCAGCTTCTCTACAAGCTGACAGTGGAGACGGACATGGGGATCAGCGCTGTCCTGGACTGTATTCAACTGGATGCCGACTACCTGCGGAAGCTGCGTGCAAACAGCGTGAAGAGTGTAAAAGCCACCAACGGTCTGCTGACCTTCGAGCAGAAAGTGAAAGCGCTGATGAGCAGCGCGGAAGGTAACGGACAATGGCAAGGCTGATCGTCAAGAGCCCCTATGTCTCGGGCGGCGCTGGTGGTGGCGGTGGGCCGGGAGGTTACCTGAAGTACATCGGCACCCGGGAAGGCGTTGAACTGTTGCCCTCCGGCTACATGGAGTACATGGCAGAGCGCCCACGGTCCCATGGACTGTTCGGCGACGAGGATGCTGTGGATATGAATGCGGCTATGAAAGAGCTGAATGAGTATCCCGGCAACATCTGGACACACGTCATCTCCCTCAAGCGTGAGGACGCCGAGCGGCTGGGATACGACCACGCCACTCAGTGGCGAAATCTGATCCGCGCTCACCGCAACGATATCGCCTCTGCTATGAATATCCCGCCCAGTGACTTTCGCTGGTACGCCGCCTTCCATGACGAAGGCGGCCACCCCCATATCCACATGATGGCGTGGTCGGTGAAGCCGGGACAGGCATATCTTTCCAAGGATGGGATCAGGGAGATCAAGTCCACACTAACCAACGATATTTTCAAACAGGAGCTACTCCACACCTACGAGCAAAAGTCCTCCTCCAAAGATGAATTAGTGCGCAGGGCCAGAGAAGAAATGAGAACACTGACGCAGGAAATGCAGGCAAGCCTTGGCAACCATCCGGAGGTTGAATCGCTGATGGTGACGTTGTCCACTCAGCTGGAGTCGGTGACAGGCAAGAAAACCTACGGCTACCTTCCCAAAGCAGTGAAGAAAACGGTGAATGAAATCGTTGATCTGATGGAACAGCTGTCTGTCATCAACGAGTGCTATCAAACGTGGTGGGAGTTTCAATGTCAGGTGGAGAATTTTTATTCCGAGAAGAAGCGTCAACGTCCGCCGTTGTCTCAACAGAAGGAGTTCCGCTCCATCAAGAACACAATTATCCAGGAAGCGGAGAGCATCCACATGGGCAAAGTCACTTTTGAAGATGAGGGGATGGAGGAAGGCACAGAGCTCTCCAATCTGTCATACAACTGCTGGGAGCTGTGGATCGTCACGCAAGACGACACCGCTACGATGGCGGACAGAGATGAGGCGGCGTCACAGCTTATCGGTATAGCTGAAAGTGGTAACCCTGATGCACAGTATCTCACCGGCAGGCTCTACCGGGACGGTCCGGTGCTGATTCCGGACAGCGCGGAAGCCCAATACTGGTTCGATCAGTCAGCCCAACAGGGTTATGTGCCGGCGCAGTATGCTCTGGGGCAGCTGTACCTCACCGATGATCCAGAAGTGCATGACACCAATTTGGGAATCCAGTGGCTGGAGTATGCCGCCCACAATGGGAGTGACCGTGCAGCCTACCAATTGGGCAAAGAGTATCTCAGGGGTAAAATCGTGGAGCAGGATATGTCTAAAGCAGTTGGGTACCTCACGCAGTCCGCTGAAACCGGGGACCAGTATGCCCAATACGCTCTCGGTAAACTGTATCTGGACAGACAGGATCGTGAGCAGGCCCACTACTGGTTCTCACAGTCAGCCGCTCAGAGGAACGAGTACGCGCAGTTCTTCCTGGATCGCTGGGACAGCTTGAAACCGCCCTCAATCATGCTATCCGTGAGCAGACTGCTCCACCACATAGGTCGCATCTTTCAAGATCAAGTTCCAGCCCCGTCCGTTCCCGGCGGTGTCCGTATTGACCGCAAGCGTCTACAGCAGCTCAGAGAAAAGAAAATCGCTATGGGTCACAAGCTGGACGATTATGGGGAGACGCAAACCGGCATGACCATGGGCGGGATGTAGGCGTATCAATTTCTGTCATGCCAATACAAAGATAAAAGCCCACCGGAAAAAGTTCTCAAAAAAGTTTCGGCTGAGGGGTAGCTATTGGTACGGAGTTAGGGTATTGTGTGTTGCTACGAAGGAGGTGGGTGAAAATGAGAAAAACCCTGGAGGATCTCTACTACGGCAACATCACACCCTACGAACAGCAGATGTTACCTGGCTCAGAGCTGAAGCGGGCGGTGGAGCGTGTCGCTAAGTGCGAGGAGCAGCTAATGGAACTCCTTGATGAAGATGGTCAACACGTTCTCACAAGGCTCATCCGCTCCCAGCATGAGATCAACAGCATCACAGCGACCGACAATTTCATCCTGGGCTTCCGTCTCGGCATTCGCCTAATGGCGGAGTGCATGGATGACAACGACGGCGATATCAGAAACGGAGGTGAATAACCGTGGCAAAGAAACGAGCAAACGGCGAAGGCAATATTCGCAAGCGTAAGGATGGCCGTTGGGAGGGCCGCTACACCGCAGGCTACGATTCCAAAACCGGGAAGCGGATTATCAAGAATGTCCTCGGCAAGACCCAGGCAGAGGTCAAGAAGAAGCTGGCTCAAGCCCAGCAGGAAGCCGCCGGCCTGGACGTGGGCCGCAGTGAAGATTACACGGTAGCCACCTGGCTCCGAAGCTGGTACGAGCTCTACGCCAAGCCCAATGTCCGGCCAGCTACTGCCGACCGCTACCACCTGATCATTGAGACCTACACCATCCCCCGTATCGGCAGGATCAAGCTCAGCAAGTTGACCTCCCGTGACCTGCAAAAGCTCTATAAGGACCTGACGGAACACGGCAGAGTCCAGAAACGCAGCGGCAAGGGTAACCCTGGTCTGAGCAGCACCACGGTCCGGAGCGTCCACCTCACCCTCCACTGCGCCTTCGAAAGAGCGGTTAAAGAGAGGCTGATCTCCCGCAACCCAACCGATGACTGCATCGCTCCCAAGGTACAGAAGGTGGAGATGAAGACGCTTCTGCCTGAACACCTCAAGTCCTATCTGAACGCTGCAAACGCCAGAGATGTCCTGCCTATGTTTTACCTGGAGTTGGTCAGCGGACTGCGGAAAGGTGAGCTGGTTGCCCTGCTCTGGTCTGACCTGGATACAGATCATAAAACAATCTCCGTCAGTAAGCAGTATGTCCGCAACCCCAGCGGGGAGGTAATGCTCTCCAGGCCCAAGACGGAAACATCTGTCAGACAGGTGTCCATCCCTCAGGACGCAGTCGACCTGCTGATCCAGGAACACAGCAAGCACCCAGATAACCAATATATGTTCCCCTCGCCGGTCACAGGTGAGATGTACCACCCTGACTCAGTAGTAAAGCTCCACGAAAAGATACTGAAAGATGCTAGGCTGGAGCATATCCGCTTCCACGACCTCAGACACACTTTCGCAACCCTGGCCCTCCAAAACGGCGTAGACGTGAAAACCGTCAGCAGTATGCTGGGCCACTATGACGCCGGATTTACCCTCCGCACCTACACCCATGCCACCCGACAGATGCAGAATCAGGCGGCAGAAACCATGGGGAATTTTATGGCGAAGGTCATATAAAACCACCGCAGAAAACGCAAAAACGCCAGACAGGAAACCAACACTTCCTGTCTGGCACTCTCTGTCCCTCTCCGGACATTTCGGCGTGTGGGTCACGGTGTGGGTCAGGCCGGTTGACCCACATTCTGACCCGCACAAAATTCCACAAAACCGCAACAAAAACTCCCGAAATCAGGAGATTTCGGGAGTTTTTTGGAGCTGCTGGGCAGATTCGAACTGCCGACCTCATCCTTACCAAGGATGCGCTCTACCTACTGAGCTACAGCAGCATAAAATGGCGACCCGGAACGGGCTCGAACCGTCGACCTCTAGCGTGACAGGCTAGC
>JAHZBA010000011.1 GCA_019423635.1 Clostridiales bacterium | reverse complement strand
GATTCCAAGGGCAAGCCGCAATTCCTGTATTCCTGGAAGCTGGAACCCACCGACAAGACGCCAAAAGGCAAGCGGCAGGACCGCTCCCTCCGTGAGAAAATCCGGGACCTCCAGCGAGACCAGTTGAACGGCATCGACCACAGCGGCGCGAATATGACAGTTCTGGAACTGTATCAAAAACACATCCGGCTAAACGCCCAGGTGAAGCCCGGCACCCAGGGAGGCCGGGAGAGCCGTATTAAGAGGCTGGAAAGTGACCCTCTGGCTTCCATGCGAATTTGCAACGTGAAATTATCGGACGCCAAGGAGTGGGCTTTACGGCAGCAGGAAAAGGGCCTTGCGTATCACACCATCCGCACCGACAAGCGGGCCTTTCTAGCCGCATTTTACACCGCCATGGCTGATGATTATATCCGCAAGAATCCCTTTGACTTCCAGCTGACGGACGTAATTCTGGATGATACCGAGGTCAAAACGCCGCTCAACGCAGAGCAGGAAAAAAGTCTGCTGGACTTCCTGCGGACTGACCATGTATACCGGGCCTATTATGACGAGTTCGTGATACTCCTGGGAACCGGGCTGCGTATCTCCGAACTCTGCGGCCTCACGAAGAATGACCTGGATATGGAGGCGGGAACTATCACCATCGACCACCAGCTGCTTCGTTTAGGCGAGATTGGCCGGTATGTGAGCGACCCCAAAACCGAGTGCGGCATCCGGAAAATCAGCATGAGGGAGGACGTTCAGGAGGCGTTCCGGCGTGTATTGGACAGACCCCGGAAAAGCAGCGTCAAGATTGACGGCTATACCGATTTTCTGTTCCTGGCCCGGACGGGCAATCCGCGAACGGCTATCGACTACCAGAACATTTTCCGGCGTATTCGCGAGAAGCACGCCAAGAAGTTCGGCCCGGTATTGCCGGAGAACATGACCCCTCACACCATGCGCCATACCTTCTGCACAAAAATGGCGCTGGCCGGTATGAAGCCCAAATCCCTGCAATACATCATGGGACATAAAAATATCGAAATTACGATGAACTATTACGCCCATAGCGACCCCGACGTAGCTATGGATGATTTGAGGCGGGTCCAAATCGGACCCGCCTCTGCTGCGTAATTTACTACTTTTTATACTACTTTTGACCAGGGTTTTACAGGGCGATATGGGGCGCTATAGTAAAATTTGAAATTCCTGAAATGCCTGAACCCATTGAAACCACATGCTTTAGGGCCTTATAGGGCATTATAGAAAGTTATGAAAAAGCCGTTATGTTTTCAATCAGAAGGAAAACTATTTTGACGATGATTCCATCGTCCTGTTGGAGAGTATGCAGGACGGTATTCTGTACTCCTACATCCTGCTGAAACTCTACTTGAAGTCACTGAAACACGGCGGGCGGCTCCAGCTTGACGAGAGCATCCCCTACACCCCGCAGATGATCGCCACCATCACCCGCCAGCAAATCGGCACCGTAGAGAGGGCAATCAAGATTTTCTTGCAGTTAGGGCTTATGGAGCAGATGCAGGACGGGGCCTTTTACATGACCAACATCGAACTGCTGATAGGCCAATCTTCCACCGAGGGGGAACGGAAACGGCGGGCGCGTCAGGCAAATCGGATTGCGCTGAATCCTGGTGGACAAATGTCCGCCCACTGTCCGGACATTCGTCCACCAGAGATAGAGAGAGTTAGAGATAGAGATAGAGATAGAGAAAGAGAGAGAGTTAGAAAAGGGACACGCCGCGCCCGCCGTTTTGGGTAGATACAAGAATGTTTTACTGTCTGCTGGTGAGCTGTCCGAACTGCAAACCGACTTTCCCGCCGTCTGGCAGGAGTATATCGAGCGTCTATCCGAGTACATGGCATCCACTGGAAAGCGGTATCAGAGCCACGCCGCCACCATTCGCCGCTGGATAGCTGATGATCGGCGCAAGGCCGCTCCTCCTGCCCGTGACCGGGATTATAGCGTAAAGGACGGTGACACCGTATGATGGAGATCCGCGAGGACGAATATCTTGACCCCGCTGACGGCCTACTCCATTGCCGCAAGTGCGGAGGCCCACGGCAGGCAGTCATACCCGACCCGTTCAAGGGCGGCAGCTTCAAGCCCCGGTGTGTCTGTCCCTGCCAGCAGGAGGCAGAACGCCGCCGCAGAGAAGCCGAGGAACGCCGCCAGCGCATGGAGCGTATCAGGCGGCGTAAGGCCCAGGGACTTCAAGACCGCTATCTCTACGGCTATACCTTTGCCAACGACAACGGCGGGAATCCAGTTATGGCAAAGGCTCACGCTTATGTCGATCACTGGCCCCAGGCGTTCAAAAAGAACATCGGCCTGCTGCTGTTCGGTGACGTTGGTACGGGCAAATCCTTCCTGGCCGGGTGCATCGCAAACGCCCTACTCGACCAGGACGTACCTGTACTCATGACCAACTTTTCCACTATCCTGGCCCGCCTGTGCGGGACGTTCGGAGAGGACAGAACGGCGTTTCTGGACAGCCTGGGAGACTATGACCTGTTAATCATAGACGATTTAGGCGTGGAGCGCAACACCGAATACGCCCTTGAGCAGATGTTTTCCATCATCGACAGCCGCTATCGCTGTAACAAGCCGCTGATCGTGACCACCAATCTGAAGCTGGACGAGTTGAAGCATCCGCCCGACCTCGCCCACGCCCGTATCTATGACCGGATTTTAGAACGCTGCGCCCCCGTCCTCTTTGCCGGAAAGAACTTCCGGGAGGACAACGCCGCCAGCACCAAGGCGGCAGCGCGGCAGATCATCACATCACCCACGGCCAGCCATCGGCAGACCGTCACCGAGAAAGGAGAACTATGAGCAACGAACAGACTACCACCGAAACCATCACCTACCCCAAGGCCACGCCGCAGACCCCGCCCGCGCTGGTGAAGAAAATCGGCAAGACCACCTATCGGGTGTGGGCGCATTTCAGCACCACCAGCACCGAGACAATGGAGGATAAAATCAAGCGCCTGCTTCGTGAGGAAGTCCGGCAGGCAATGGAAAACGAGTAACAACGCAAACAGGCCGGGAACTGCAACAGGTTCCCGGCATAGTGTTTCTTTTTGTTTACATCTAATATAATCCTATGGTATAATTAAATTGCTAGTTCTCCTCTACATCTATCCTATCGAATCTTAATAAAATTCCACAATAACATATTGCTTATAACATATTAATTCTGGAAAGCAAATATTGCGGTTGTTTTTCCACGACTATAAATGGGGGCCGAATACCGCTTCGGCGTGAGGATTTACATGGAAAGAAAAAGATACCAAATTTTTATCAGCTCAACGTATAAGGATTTAGTAGAAGAGCGACAAAAAGTTACACAGGCAATTTTAAAGCTATATCATTTTCCCATAGGAATGGAAATGTTCCATGCAGACAACGAGGAGCAATGGATTCAAATAAAAAATACTATCGATATGTCCGACTATTATGTATTAATTGTAGGCCGATATTGTGGAACACTTATTGAGGAAGAAGGCATAAGTTATACAGAAAAGGAATATAATTATGCTATGTCTAAAGGTATACCAGTGTTGAGTTTTATTATTTCAGATAATGCAAAAAAAGAATCATATGGTGTTGAAACAAATAGGCAACAAAGGGCATTGAAAAAATTTGTGCAAAAGGTAAAGAAGTTACCTTGCGAGTTTTGGAATACCTCCGATGAATTGGCATTTCAAGTCTCATCTACATTAAGCATTAAATTTCAAGAAAATAGCAGAAATGGGTGGATTCCTTATAATCCATATGGAGCCGCACCTTTAGAAAAGGTCGAGAATTTGTTTGTTGGAAAATATGATTTGCTCTATTACTCTGAAATAAAAGCCAGAAGTAAAAGAGTAATTACGTCTAAATTAACAATTGAAGAAACCGGTATTGCGACTCTTTACAACAATCTAAGAGACGATAATACGGGCGCAGAGTATATTTATCGTGGATTATGCTATATCACGGAAAATGTAGTATATATTTTTCTAAATAATTCGTTGTCCAAGGAACGAGCTATTCTCTATTTAATTAAATCAGTAGGCAAAGCAGATAGATTTATCGGGCTTTTTACTGCGCTGTCCTCTAATATGATTCCTGTATGTATTAAAGTAGCATGTTTTAAAGAAGAATTAATTAATAAAGGAATTAATATGGGCCTATTAAGCGATATTATAACGAGTAGTAATACAGTTTGGGAAAATAATATGTTAACTATTGAAGAAAGCCAAAAGCATCTATTCTTCTCGGATGAAATGCTGTTATAATCTTATCTTTAAAGTATAAAAAATTATCAAGATAAAAGGGTATCTATATAATAGGCAAATATCAACACTGGTAGGAAGCCGGGAGCCATAAGGCCCCCGGCTTTTGCTGTGTCAGTTTTTAAATATTTTGTGAACAGTATTAAAAAGTCCTTGACAACAAGCAACAGGAAAAATCTGTTGGGACTTCTCTTTGAATATAGCGGCGCAGATTTTGAGTTGTCTCAGAGGAGGCGCTGTATCGGCGCAGTTCTTCGCCGACAAAGCCTCAACACGTCCTTTCACGGTTTGTCGGGGTTACCGGGGTACTGTCCTCTCGCAAGATTGCACACAGCGGCTCACAGGCCGAAACACGGGCTAGTCCGCCGTATTGCTGTCCATTTCCCTCTCTGCATTCCGTTCTCCACTCCCCTTTAGGGGCAGGGGGGCTGGGGCTTTGCCCCGGCGAGTGCGTCCGGCGTATAGCCGGGCGCGATGCTTGCCCCACCCAAGGGTGGGAAAAACGCATCCTTACGGCCGCCCCCTAATTTGAGAACCACGGTAGCCTGCCCGCGCTGCGGGGAGCAAGTCCTTGGACATTTATCCCGCTATAATTTCGACCGGTGGGTTCACCTCCGGGTTCGGCATATTTTCCTCGATTCCACTTTGAGAAAAAATCCGACGGTCCTGTGGATTCAAAAATCAATTGCCCGCTCTTTGCAGTCACTGGTGCAATTCGTAAACCACTCAGCGTTTTGCGGATCGCCAACATCACTCCTCAATGCCCCGACACGGTTTCACCGCATGGTCAGGTCATGGGGTACTCTTCCCCCGCAAAGCCGCACACAGCGGCTCACAAACCGGAACACGGGCTGATTTGCCGTAATGTTGTTTTTCCTTCTCTCTGAGTTCTGTTTTTTCATTTTGGGGTTTGACTCGTATTTGCAGGGTTGCCGCTGCCTATCCGTACATATCAGCGGCTTGCTTACGGATGCAAAATACGACTCCATTCTTTCTCTGTGACGGTCTGAGACAATCTCAGAGAATAGGCATACTCTCCATCTGTCCAGATTGCCAGCGAGTATGCGCCATCGTTCCCTTTCAGCAGAACAGAATGACCGTCCAAAATCAGTTCAGCCGAATGATTGTAACTAGAAAAATCACCGGAATTGTCCTCTGTTCCCATGGATTTTCGGAACACGGCAGACTGGCCCTCACCGCTGTATTCAATCTGCGCCAACTCGCGCCAGTAGGAGGCATAGGCGGTTTCAGCAGGGATAAAAGGCAGCTGAAACTCCTCTGTTATTGCAAAGCCGGCTAGCTCCGCAAGCTCCTGAAGAGAGGCCGCTTCCTCGATTCCGTAACCGGCCGCGACCGGCGGAGGATTTTGTTCTCCACGGTCGAGTATTTGAGGCAGGATGGCGGTTCCAGCCAGAAGCAAAACAAGACAGGCGGCGGCTGACAGGTATTTTTTCAGTTTAGGAAACGGAAGGACTTTGTGGGCAGGCGGAGAAATATGCTCCTCCCGGATACGCTGCAGAACACGCTGGCGTATCTCCGGCGTCACTTCGATATGTTCCATAATTTCATCGTACTTGCGTTTCAAAAATCATACGCCTCCTTCAGCACAGCCTTCAATTTTTCCCGTCCTCTTCGCAAATCGGAACGGACTGTGGCCTCCTTCTTATGCAGAATCCGGGCAATCTGCGCCGTTGGATAACCCTCGTGGTAGAATAAATGAATGGCCTCCCGGTACTGGACCGGCAGGGCTTTGACTGCCTCCCAGACAAAGGACAGGTCTTCCCGTTCCTCGGACACCAGCTCCTCCTTCAACTCGTTAGAAGTGCGCAGCCGATTGTAGTCAATGCGATCCTTGCTCAAGTTTGCCGCCACCCGCAGGAGCCACGCCTTTTCATGGGCCGCACTTTCTAAAACAGGGGCGGTTTTCAGAAATTGAATCAGCGTATCCTGCAAGACTTCTTCCGCATCGCTCATGTTGTGAAGATAGGAGTAGGCAAGCCGCAGGATATGATTTCCATACGTATCCAGCATCCGTTCAGCTTGACGGTTGACAGCCTCTCGATGAACTGCCTGTTCCCCGGTATTTCGTGGTTGATCCTGGGAAAACAACAGGATGCGCTCTCGAAAATTTCTAATCAGGTCCATCAGCACAAGCCATAAGGATGGCCGCATCATACAGGCTTCCATATTCAACCTCCCATATCGCATACGGGCGGGACATTCAGATGTCCCGCCCGATATCGTTATTTTACGTTTTGAATGAGTTCGCTCATGTTTTCGGCGCTCATCCCGGCATCAGAATCCACAGCATAAGTATAGCCGCCATCGCTCCAGATCGCAACCATAATGAGGTCGTCATTGCCTCGCACAGATACGGTCAGCCCGTCCACGTCCATCGTGCCGTTCTGGGAATAGGCATTATAGTCTCCGCTGATATCGCTGTCTCCGGCGGCTTTGCGGACCAGGACGGAATGTTCATCATTTTCATAAAAAATCTGAATCATATCCTTGCCCATAGTTTGCACGGTGCGCTGGGGGTAGCTGTCAAGCGTGTCGGGGGCAGTCAACTCGAATCCGGCGGCAGCGGCGGCGTCCTCCAGCGTTTCATAGTCCACGAAGGGGTTGGGGATTTGTACATCATTCTGCGCTTCGGTGTTGATTTTTACGGTGTTGTCTTCCAGAACGACTGTCCCCTCGCGGCATCCCAGCAGGGCATCGAACAATCCGATGGGCACATAGGTCACTCCATCGTCCTCATATGGAACGCAGCCAAGAGAAAAGAGGCTGGCACCCATCATACCCTCCTGCGTGGGAGCGGCAAAGTACTGATCCACGCCGATCGTCATCTTGGCATATCGAGTCTCGCCGGTCACCACGACCGTATCGTCGTCTACGGCGACGGTAAAGCCCAGCTTTTCCGCTACGGCTTGCAGAGGCACCATGATATGGGCTTTGATTTCGGTTTCCTGTCCGTTTACCTGAACAGTCACTCCCGGGGCCTCCGGCGCGGTTTCGGAGGTGGATGTGGTGGAAAGAGAAATTGCCGCCGCTGTCTGAATGGCAGGGGAGCCTTTCCTGTCCGCAGAAGCGTTGCCGGTGGAGCTGCCGCAGGCCGCGAGAGAAAGCGCAATTGCCGTGCTGAGGGTAATGCTCATCAAGTTTTTCATTTTCATCGCAAAATTCCTTCCTGCATCTGGTTTGTTTGCTGAACAGCTCAACTGCTGTTCTGCCCCATATACGGGTGGAAAGCAGGAAATGTTGCAATAGATGAAAATTTTTCTAGAACATCCTTTTCGGCTGTGTATTGTTTAGGTGACCCACTTTTTGACCCAGAACAGAAAATTTTCCTGTGGGAGCAGAGGAATGGGCAGTGTCAAAGAGCATTTGGCTACCGAACAAACAGTGCCAAACGAGGCTAAAAGCGTTCAATTTCATTCCTCAGACAAGCTACGGACCAGAAGGCCGGGGGTTCGAATCCCTCAGGGCGTACCAAAACCACGGAAATTCGTTGAATTTCCGTGGTTTTGCTTTTGCTCTCTGCACTTTTTTCGGGTGGTTCAATTTTGCGATGCCCGTCTGACCCAAGCCGTGACCCATACGGGATTTTGGAGCGGTTAGGGCTGGAGAGTACCGGAGAGGAAATTCCCCACCGCGTTCGCCGCCTGCTTCTGCATGGAGGTCGTGACGTGGGCATAGGTATCGAGGGTGAATCCGGCGCTGTAGTGACCCAGCATGGCAGACAGGGTTTTCACGTCCACTCCGTTTTGCAGCGCAAGGACCGAGAATGTGTGCCTAAGCTCATGCAAGCGGAAGATGGCGAATAGGGTATAATAACGACAAAAAATATGCTAAAATGCTGTGGCAGAGACTTGCCATGGCATTTTTATTTTATTAGGAGGTACAACAATGGCAAGAAAAAGTCGAAAGCAGCTACTTAAAATAATTGCAAATGTGTCTTGACATTTTTGGGTGGAACACCTATAATTATGTCATCAATAACCGAGGAGGTGCAGTATGCACACAACCGATATTTCTTTCCCCTCTGAGTTGATCGCAAAAATCGTTCGATGTGTTGAGGACGCCGTTGGTGATGATATCCGTGCCGATATCCGCCAGCATGATCTCCAGACGAGAAACAGTATTCCGTCCCGGATTTGGGATCTGCTGAACACTAACATCATCAAGATGCTGGACACCGAAGATTGTACGATTGCGAAAGCTCATCGTGGGCCGTGGGAAATGTTGATCGTATTCGAAAGATCAACGCAGTGTATCCTCACCTTCAGGCGTGAAAAGCGCTTTACGGAACTACGTAACCGTCAGCACAAGAGAGTGCATATGCATTACATCGATATGCTGTCAAAGCAGTTCAACAAGGAGCTGCTATCCGATCAACAGCAGCTCAGCTTTATTCCCCACACCTTTTCCGACGAGGATCGCCTTGCGGAGTTGGTTCAAACTATGCTGCATGACCTTGAAAGCGATGCAGAAGTTGTTCGCCATCATGTGTTGGTTCTGTTTGAAACTGTTGGCTACCAGTTGACGCATATCCGTGCCGTCATGGTCACTCCGTCTCTGGATATTGCCCAGAACAGTGAGCAGGACTGGTCCCGGTATATTGCGGCAGACGAAAGCGCTGTGGTCGAAAAGGTTGCCAACCCCAATGTCCCAGGTAACCAGCCGAATCGTGGCCTCAGCCTTACTGCAAAGGCTATGGCTCGGCAAAAATCCCGGCCCAAGCAAAAAGAGTTGGAAATCGCCGCAAAAAAAGAGAGCTGATTACTCCTGGATTTAGGGCCGACACAACGTCGACCCTAATGGTGGTTCCATAAACAAGTACACTCTATGTATGGTGCAGTAACAAGTAATCATTAATGAAAGAGGAACGCCCATATGAACACCCCGTTTAATGGAGAGCGCTTGAAAAAAGCACGTATTTACAGGGGATTAACCGTTGCCGAATTAGCTGAACGTGTTGGATGCCAACGGCAGACCCTATCAATGTATGAAATTTCAAAAAGCCAACCCACAGATAAGACAACCGTTGCAAGGTTGGCCCAAGAGCTTGATTTCCCAGTCAAATATTTTTATGAACATTCCAATGCATTTGCTTCTGGAACGGTTTATTTTCGTTCTTTGCTTACGACAAATAAGAAGTACCGTAACGAGCAAATTGTCAAAATGGATTACCTTTCGCAGATTTATTCCCTGCTGCAAGACTATGTGGCATTTCCAGAGTATAAACCCCTTAACTTACCGGATAATGTGTCTCCTGAACAAGTCGCTTATGCTTTGAGAGATGCATGGGGGTTAGGAAAAGGCCCCGTAGATAATCTAGTATCTGTTGTTGAGCAACATGGAATTTTAGTAACTTCCGTTTCTACAAGCACCAATGATGTTGATGCATTCAGCCAATTTATGGGGACAGGCGATACGCCAACATATATTATTGCATATTCAAACAACAAAACTTCAGCTGCACGAATTCATTTTGATATCGCTCATGAGCTAGGTCATATCTGCTTGCATGAATGGAGCGAAGATATCGAAGATATTTCCAAAGAGGAATTCAAACGCAAAGAGCGTGAAGCAAATGACTTTGCAGCTGCTTTCTTGCTACCGGAAGAAACATTCAGGAAAGATGCCGAGAGAGGGCCACAAACAATAACTTATTACAAGCAGCTAAAGAAAAAGTGGAAAGTCTCTATTGCGGCAATGATCCGCCGATCTGAGAAGCTTGGAATTATTTCAACAGATGATTATCAAAACCTAATTCGGGTTATGCAAAGGCGTGGACTCCGCAAAGAAGAACCGCTGGATGATATTCTTATTACCGCAAGTCCGGCTCTACTCAAGACATCGGTAATTATGCTGCTGCAAGAAAATGTTTTTAGTCCAACCGAATTTATAGAGGAACTTTCCCATTCATATGGATTGAGCATTAATGCAACAGAAGTTGAATACCTGCTTGATTTGCCTGCTGGTACTTTAGCAACCCCTAGAATAATTGAATTCCCAAGTTTGCAAATAAAGCGGAATAATAACTAAAAGGAAACGGTAGATTATGTGGTGAAATTCAATGGTGAATACAGTATATACAATAGGCTATTCTGGCTTTTTAATTGACGATTTTGTAGCGGCTCTAAAAAAGCATAATATATCACTTGTCGTTGATGTCCGAAGTTCCCCGTTCTCAAATTATTTTCCGGAGTATAACAGAGACGCTCTTGAAATTTGCTTAAAGACACACGGAATTTATTACCGCAACTATGCTAGTGAGTTTGGGGCCAGACAGAATGATCGGAAGTACTATTGCAAAGAGGGATACCTTGATTTTGAGGTTTTTTCAAGTTCTGATCCCTTCCTTAATGGAATCAGCAAGTTGTGCAACAGCATGAAGGAAAACTATACTTTCGCATTATTGTGTGCTGAAAAAGACCCTATTTGCTGCCACCGTACTATATTAGTTGCTAGAGCGTTTTTCGAAAGAGGATATAATGTGGTTCATTTGCTTACGAATGGAAGAACAATCACGCAACAAGAGATCAATGCACAGCTCATTGAGAAATACTATCCAAACCGTGATCAAATGACATTCTTTGACACAGCCCAAGATGATGATACATTACTCAAGACAGCCTATAAGAAACAAAATGCCGAGATTGGCTATCGATTGGAGGAATGAGATTTGGTTCTATACACTATTGGCTTTACACAGAAATCAGCTCAACAGTTTTTCGAGCTGATTAAATCGAACAACATTGATATGTTGGTTGATATTAGGCTGAATAACAAATCGCAGTTAGCTGGGTTTACCAAAGGCGATGACTTGCGGTACTTTTTGGAAGAAATCTGCAATTGCAAATACCAGCACTGCATTGAATATGCACCTACTAAAGATATTCTCGATAGCTATAAGAAGAAAACTATTAGTTGGGATGAATATGTAAGGCAATATATCCCTCTAATGCAAAAGCGTAATGCCGTGCAGAAGTTCGCTGAAAGATTTGCAACGTATAGGGCAGTATGCCTTCTGTGTAGTGAACCCACTCCGGAATACTGCCACCGTCGTCTGCTCTCAGAAATGATCGTTGCCGAGTATCCCGAATTAACTGTAAAGCACATTTAAGGGGGAATCTCTGTGAAAAGGGAAGTCGCAATCCTAACCAGATCATCCAAGTTTAAGAAGTATTGTGTTGCAGGCGTTGATATAAATACTGGTGAATGGGTGCGGTTTGTTTCGGACAACGAGCAAGCACATGGTGCATTGTCCGCATATGATATTTCTTACGCAGACGGGCGCATCTGCAAACCGTTGGATGTTGTGTTAGTGGATATCGTAGGAGCGGCACCCTTGGCCCTTCAGCCCGAAAACTACCTAATTGACTCTTATGAGTATTGGAGAAAAACAAGAGAGTGTACGCTGTCTGATGTACTTGCTGTACATCCAGCAGAAGTCCGGCCATACATTTACGGAAATACATATCCGTATATTGATGGTGAGGAAATCGACAGTATTGGTTATTCTCTTACCCTAGTTCATGTCTCATCTCTCACAATTAGCCAGACTATAAATTTCAATGGTCAGCCAAAGACTAAAGCTAGTTTCGTCTACAATGGGAAGTGGTATAGTAATATGTCCGTTACAGACCCAGACTTTTATTCTGTGCCAAGTGGAACAAGATTTGCCAACGCACACCTTGTTATCAGCTTGCCGGACACACCGTTTCCAGAGGACTGCTATTATAAATTTGTGGCCCAAATTTTTCCCCTTTAACATATACCTAAGCTCATTCAAGCGAAAGATGGCAAATAGGGTATAATAACGGCAAAAAATATGGTAGAATGCTGTGGCAGAGACTTGCCATAGCATTTTCATTTTATTGGGAGGTACAACAATGGCAAGAAAAAGCCGGAAACAACCGCTCAAAGCGGCTATGATGGATGTTCGGAGTACAGTCGGGTATATCCGTTTGTCCGTAGCAAACAAAGATGCGTCCTGCTCGGTTGAGAATCAGAAACTCATCATTGAACAATGGGCGGCGGAGCATGAAATGCCCATCAACCATTTTTACATTGACGCTAATCACAGCGGCTCCAATTTCAACCGTCCGGCATTCAAGCAAATGCTGGCAGACATTGATGCAGGGCGTATCGATTGTATTGTTGTAAAAGACCTGTCCCGTCTGGGCCGGGAGTTCCTTTCCACCAGCTATTATATTGAGGAGCACCTTCCCAGCAAGAAAATCCGATTTGTCTCTGTCAACGATCATTTTGACACGATTGACGGCATCAACAATCAGGAGGCAGAGAGTGGTTCCCGAGTGCGGATTCCGATTATCAATGCGTTCAATGAGCAGGTCTTTTTGGATATTCAAAAGAAAACGAAAGCCGCTTTGGATACGAAAGCAGCGCGCGGGATGTTTATCGGTCCAAGGGCGCCGTTTGGATATAGGAAATCGGCAGACAACCATTTTAAGTTGGAGGTTGATCCGGAGGCTGCCGAGACTGTGAAACTGATATTTTCTATGGCGGCAGATGGTGTAGGAGCAAATGCGATTGTACGGCATCTCAACGAGAATTATATTCCGACACCAATCCAGTACGCCCGTGCAAAGGGACTGCAAGGAAATTATGACGATGGTGACGGTGTATGGAATACTCGGTCTGTCAAATACATCCTGACCAATCGCACCTATACCGGAGCACTGGTACAGGGCAAGGAGAAACGTGTTGTTGAAGGATCACATCCTGCGCTTGTAAACACAAAAACATTTGACCGAATTCAGACCGCGCTTCAGCAGCGAGCATTAAATCTGACAGATGCCAAGAAAGCTCCAAGCACACCAAACCTTCTCAAAGGCAAAGTGATTTGCGGATGCTGCGGCAGCAAGATGCAGCGCCGCAGGGGGACGAATCATGCAGACTGGTACTTCTTTACCTGCCTGACGAACAACCGAGTCAGCGCCGACCGCTGTACGGGGATGTATGTTCGTGAGGAAGACATTTTCAGTGCGATATACCATCAATTGAATTTGTTCGTCAAAGCTCATTCCGACTTCAATGCGAACTACTATACAAAAACGGACGAGCTTGAACATGAGATTGCTCAGTGTCGGGAAATGCTGGCAGACCCTATGGAATGTACAATGAAGCTCTATGAACGGCTCATTTGCAAAGAGCTTGATAAGGATACTTATTTGACGGAGAAAGCGAAAGTCTATGTGGCAAAGGAGCGGCTGGAAAAGGCTGAGGCCGAGTTGGATGCCAGCAGGCGCAGGCATGAGGAGTTTGAGGCAATGCACAAGGTATTGCGTAAAGAGCTGCCGCTGGCAGAGATTTTGGATTGCATTGACAGCATCGTTGTGAATGAAGGGCGGAAGATTGAAGTTGAATGGCGGGAAATGTGCTGATTTACAACAGGGGGAAAGTTTGATATAATGCTATTAACCGAATTCCCCTTGCAAAATAGGGTGCAATGAGCGTAGATTCTTTTCCTTTTCCGAAATATTATGACAGGAGGTAACGCGATGGAATTACCTTATGTCCCTGTGACATCGCCTGAAAGTCAGATGGATATCGTTGCAGATTTTTGCAGGGCCTGGGCAGCGCCGATCATTATAGAGCATCAGTCAGAGAAAATGGTGATGATGCCGTATGCGTATTATACGGAACATCTATGCACGCAGGACGAGGCAGTGTTGATTGAAAAAGAATTGCAAAGTCATAGATTTTCTTAAGCATAGCCTATACCTATCATGCGCCTCATATATAGATAGGCAGTAAATAAAAATCGGGAAGCCCAGACCACCAAACACTTTGGCAGTTTGGGTTTCCTGATTTTTCAGAAAATTTTTTGTCGCGGGCTTGACATACGGGTGTCTCAAGTCGTGGAAGCGGATCCGGTCCAGCCCTGCCCGCTTCAGCACCCGCTGGAGCATATGGAGGACGCTGTCCGGCGACATTGGGCCTCCATATGGCGAGGGGAATACATATTCGTCTTTCTGCTCCATGCCCTTGAGGACTTTGATGGCATCTACTCCTATCGCAATATTGCGGTAGGAGTTTTTCGTTTTCAGCGGGGCCTCTACTACTTCCCCGTTCTGTCGGAGGACTTGTCGCCGGACATGGATGATCCCCTTGGCCAGATCAATGTCGCTCCATTTCAGCCCCAGCAGCTCCCCTCGGCGGAGGCCCGTGGCGAGATCGATGTAGTAGAGCTCAAATACGCCGCTGCGCCGTGCCTCCTCGAAGAAGGTGCCCAAGCTCTCCGGCGGCAGGATTTTCATCTCTTTCCGCTCCAGCTTTGGCAAGACACAGCCTTTTGTTGGGTTGCCCGGAATCAGCCTCTGCTCCACAGCGCAGTTCAGGGCGGAAGAAATCATCTGGTTGATGTTCCGGACCGTTTTGACGCTGAGGCCCCTCGGTCTATTGCGAGATTCCGTACACTCCACCCTGCCACTCTCCAGCAGGTGTTTGTATAATCGCTGGAGGTCCATCGCCATCAGCTTCTCCAGCGGGATCTCACCGAGGGCAGGTCTGATGTGATTGTCGATGAATCCCTGGTAGGTCTTGTAGGACGAGGCCCGAACCTGGAGCTTGGCGTAGTTCTCCATCCAGGCATCCAGCCATTGACCCACTGTGTAGCGTTCAGCAATTGTAGCCAGTGAACCGCTTTTTTCAATAGCGTCTTTCAGCTTTGCCTTGACCTCCGCCTGAGTTTTTCCAAGGACATTTTTGTAGATTGCCTTTCCGGTCACCGGGTCACGTCCCGCAGTGTACTGCCCCTCCCAGCGGCCGTCCTTTCGCTTGCGAATGCTACCCTCTCCGTTTGCCCTACGTTTCGCCATCGTCTCACCTCCTGTCGGTCAGTTCTCCGTCATCCTCATCCATGCACTCGGTCATCAATCTGACGCCCAGCCGGAATCCCAGGATGAAATATTCTCTCGCCATGGTGCTGTCGATTTCGTGCTGTGTGCCGATGAGGGTATCGAGTGTCTGCTTTTCCCCATCGTTGAGCTGCTCCACGAGCCGGGTCTCACAGTCGGCGGCTCGTTTCACCAGATGCCGCAGCTCTGAATCGGCGGCGATTCGTTTTTCATAGGGCACAATATTTCCGAAGTATAAATTCTCCAAAATCTTTCGCATCTTCTCCGCCCTCCTTTCAAGCCACACATAATACCAGCAGTGCTGGTCAATAGCCAGTGGCCAGGGGCAGAGTTATCAAACTGTTATCATTTAACAGCTGAACTGCACCCAAAATATTGGACAAGGGCAGAATGGGAAAAATCTTACTCTTTGTTTAGGCGATGCAATTTTTGCACTGCCTGTGCTCTCCAAATTACATTTGGGTCAGTAGAAAACGGTACCAAGTTCTCTTTGAAGACGGTGGTGCAATCCATACACGAATCACCTTGGCTTTCTGCCCTTACTGACAACCGCCTACAAAGCGCCGACACGACGGTTTGGCTGCTGGGAGGGGTAATCCCCAGGGCTATCCTCCACGGAACCGCACACAGTGGTTCACACGCCGAAATACGGGGGACACCGGCACTGTTGGCGGCCTTTCTTTTTCTCTGTGCTATTTTGATACCTCCTACTCTCCCCGTTTATAGAAAAGCCGGGAATTTCTCTGCCAAGTCACATTTGACACCGCAAAATTCGTTACCGCTGTAAGCGTTGATGGAAACAAGAGGTCAAACCGAGCATCAGTCCCTCATATTTGACGCCACATGACCAATTGCACAAAAGCTCTGAAAACATGATGACAATTTCCCCAAAACCGTGGATTTCCGCTTCTTCGGCCCGCACTGCGGGTCGATGTCATCCGGCGTGGCGGCGCAAGACGCCACGCCTTTATCCTGCTATAATTTCGACCGGTGGGTTTACCTCCGGGTTCGGCATAATTCTCTTTTCTACATTTTGAGAAAAATTCCGCTGGGCTTGCAGATCCAAAAAATCGACTCCCCGCTCTTTGTAGATAGCGGCTCAGATTTTGAGATGTCTCAAAGGAGGTGCTGTATTGGTGCGGTTCTTCGCCGCCAAAGCCTCAACACGTCCTTTCCCGGTTTGTCAGGTGTATGGGGGTGCTGTCCTCTTGCAAAATCGCACACAGCGGCACACAGGCCGAAACACGGCCCAGTCCGCCGTATTGCTGTCCTTTCCCCTCTCTGCATTCCGTTCTCCTCTCCCCTTTAGGGACAGGGGGCGCCGAGGCTTTGCCCCGGCGAATGCGTCCGGCGTATAGCCGGGCGCGATGCTTGCCCCACCCGCGGGTGGGAAAACGTTCCTTTACGGACATCCCAAAATTTAAGAATTACGATAGTTTACCTTACCCGCAGGGAGAAATCTCTATTAATACGGTTAATTGCTTCATGCACTACCAGAGCATCAGCTGTCATCCACTTTGGGTTATTCATCCACCGGGTAATCTTTTTTAGCACCAGGATACGGTTCCAAACAGCGGACGATGATCAGCGAGGAAATTACCGGCGCCGTCCGGGACCCTCTGCCGCCCGAAGTCCGTGCCGGGCAGATGTTTGGAGAATGAATACATAGGTGAGGCAGACGCAGTGCGAAAGGGCCTGTTGCAAAATGCGATTTTGACCCCCAAACCAGAAAATATTCTATCAAAAAAGTTAGTGAAAGCCGCATATTAAGCGGTTTCCACTAACTTTTTTCGCGAGTTGCTTTTCTGGATTCCTATTTTGCAACCGGCCCTTCGTCAAATATTCTCCAGATAGTTTCTCAGCATCTGCGCCGCTTGAGCCCGGGTAGCAATTCCCTTGGGATCCAGAATCCCGCCGGCCTTGCCGTTCATAACACCCCGCTCCACGGCCCAGCACAAAGCCTCCTTGGCGTAGTCCGCTGCCTGGTCCGCGTCCGCGAAGGGCAGAGTCCGGCCGGAGGGCGCCGGACACCCGGCGGCCCGCCAGAGCATCACTGCCAACTGTTCCCGCGTGATTTGGTTGTTGGGTCCGAAAACCTCCTCGGTATAGCCGCCCGCAATGCCGCTTTCGCTGGCCCAGGCCACCGCTTCGGCGTACCATGCGTCTTCAGAGACATCGACGAATGCGGCGGCGGTTCCGCAAGAGGGATTTCCCTCCAGGTTGTGGAGCGCCACCACTAGCATGGCCCGGGTTATAGGCGCTTCTGGGTAGAACAGGCCATCCGTCCCCCCGTTGAGGATCTCCCGGGCACTGACGAAGGCCGCCGCCTCCGCCTTCCAGCCGCCCGCCGGGATGTCGGGAAAGCTCCGTCCCCGGTCCTCCAGTCGTATTACAACAGAGCCCCGCACCGTCAGCGCCAGGCCGTTCCCGGTGGGGACGGATTTCCGCACCACAGTCCCGGTCCCGTCCCGGGAGACCAGCACCGCCACGGTGCCGGGGGTGACGCCTTTGGTGGGAAACTCCACCTCCGCCGCGCCGCCGCCCTTGACTGTAATCTTGATCTCCGTGCCCCGCTCCACAGCCGCGGGCAGAGTAACGGACGTCACCCCCTTGGGAACATCGGCTTCCACTGCGGCCACATCCCCCTTTTTGTCCGTCACCACGGTAATGCTGGTCCCGTCGGGGTACCTGGTGGTCTCGGCCACCATCCCGGTTTCTCGGTCCGTGGCAGTCGTCGTGGTTGTCCCGTCGGGGTTCCGGGTAGTGGTTGTGGTCGAGGCCGGGGGGCGGGGATCGTCATCGTCATCGTCCCGGTCCGAGGACCCGCCAGAGGAGGGGCCGTCATCCACGGGAGGGCTGGGAGGGATCACAGTCCATTTGGCGTAGAGGGTCAGGTTTTCATCAACCGTGTCGTTTTCAAAATCCCATGCGTTTTCGCAGGACGCCTCTGTGTACCAGCCACCGAAGACGCAGCCGCTCTTTGTGGGGGCGGCGGGCTTGGCAGCGGTCCTGCCGGACAGCGTGATATAGTCCCGAACCTCCGAACCGCCCTGGCTGTCAAAATGAACCACGCACACAAGGACGTCCCCGGCTTTGACGGTCCCGTCCCCGGTTACAGGCAGGCTGTTCAGCTGTTCCGGCGTGGGGTCCGGGGGAAGTAGAAGCTGGCCGCCTCCCTCCACTACGATTTTGCCGCCTTCTTCCACAGACAGGTATCCGCTCAGAGTCTCCCACGTGAGTCCGTTTTCCGCCTTGCTGGCGTCCAGGGTTTTTCCCTGGGGGATTGTCAACTCAGCCCCGGTGGTGACAAAGATCCTGTTGATCCAGGCGCCGCTTCCTCCCAGCGTGCGGGCAAATTCCAGCGTCGCATTTCCATAAACGTGCCAGATTGTTCCGCTTTTTTCCTTGACCACTCCATCGAAGGAGCCGTTGTTGGTGACCTGAGCGTTGCCATAGGGATAGGAAATTCCCTCCGGTGCGATCAGGGTTCCGTTATTGATGAGCTTCGTCCCGCTTCTGAAGCCCGGCTGTTTGAGAAATTCCAGAGTGCCGTTATTTACCAGAGTGGTGTTGTCCACGTCGGATATTTGCGCCGAGTTTTTGGAGAAAATGACTTTCTGTCCCTCTCCGATGGTAAACGTTTTGCCCGCCTCAATGATCAGATCGCCGGGGACCGTGACCTCCGTGAGCTCTTCAGGGAGTGCGCGGTCTCCATAAATAAAGAGGTTCATCCCCGTCTGTGCGTAGATGGAACAGTCGGAGGCGTTTGTCTGATTGGCGTGAAAGGCCGGATTGTGGCTGTACAAATAGGTCCCCGGATCGGAGCAGAAGACGGTCCCTTGGACGTTGGTCAAGTTGATCGTTCCCGCGTTCACGTGTATTCCGTTCTCTACATTCCGAACATCTATCCGGCAATCCGTCAGGTCGACCGTGGTCTGCGCGTTGTTGAAGATTCCACAATAGACCGGATCATTCTCCGGCCCCGACAGAGTCAGGGACCCGCCCGATATATCAACGCTGTCCGCCGCTAAAAGAGAAACCGCGTAGGTCCAGCTCGCCGGGAGGGAATCTGAAACGACCGATATATCGGAGTCTCTGGCGGTCAGCCCCGCCGCGCTGATGGTATTCGCGCGGACCGCGCTGTTCTGGACCAAAAGGCTTCCGCTGTTGGCAACATTCAATCCGTTTGGATAGGCCGCCTGTGCGGTGACGCTTACCCCTTTGAACTGGAGCTGGTCGGTCGCCAAGCTGACGCCGCACCTCCATCCCTCCACCGTCAGGGTGCCGCCGCCGGATACCAGGATTTCCCCCGGCGGATAGCTTGACGACGTATCCAGGAGAATCCCACAGCCGTCATAGCTGTTTTCGCTCTGGTGGGTGCTGACCACTCGGTTCTCTCCAATCAGCACAATGTTGATTCCGCCCAGCCAGCTTCCCTTATTTACAGAAAATGTGATGGCCGTATAGTCGGAAACCTCAAAATCCACATTATTCAGCGTGAGGGTATAGTAGTATCCGTCTTCGTCGGTCTTTTTCCAGCTCCATCCCTCCGCCGCATTTTCATCCTCGGCGCCGGTCAGCACAAGCCGCGTCGTCCGCGTCTCCGCCGCCTCCGCCGTTCCCGGAAGGAGTATCAAGCAGAAAACCAGAGTCGCCAGCAGACTGAATAAAAACTTTTTCATTCACATCGTCCTCCCATACGTCTGTTTTCCGGCAGTCAGAGGGTATCAGCTTTCCCCGGGGATATTCCCTTGCCGAAGGCCCTTTGCGCGCGTAAAAAATCATCGACCTCAACAGGCCAATGATTTTCGAGTATACCTCTTGTCACCCCCCCTTTCAAGCTGAACGGCCCGAATTGCGATTTTGTGTCCCGAATTGTATGGCGGCGGGGGGACGGGATGTGGTATGATACCGTCAGAATGATTTCGGAAAAAGGGGGAAAGGGGTATGCGCGTGGCGGTGGTGGACGACAACGCCCGAGACCGGGCGTGGCTGGCGGAGGAACTGGAGGTCCTGCTGGCCCGGCGGGGGCTGGTGGGGAGCGTCACGGCCTTCGACCGGGGCGGGGCTTTTCTGGAGGCCGCCCGGGCGGAGCGTTTCGCCCTGGCCTTTCTGGATATTTACATGGAGGGCTCAGACGGCGTGGAGACGGCCCGGGCCCTGCGGGCCTTTGACCCGGACTGCCTGCTGGTGTTCTCTACCTCCTCGGCGGACCACGCCCTGGAGGGCTACCGGGTCCAGGCGGTGCAGTATCTGGTGAAGCCCTATGGGCCGGAGGAGCTGGAGCGGCTGTTCAGCCTGCTGGAGCAGGTTTTCCCCGCACCGGAGAAATACATGGAGCTCCGCTCCGGGCGGCAGGACGTCCGGGTGCGCCTGGGGGAAGTCCTCTGGGCGGAGCACTTCCAGCATCAGGTCCGGGTCCACACCACCGGGGGCGGGGTCCTGTCCACCCGGCTCACCTTCCGGGAGTTCACGGAGCTGCTGGCGGGGGATCCCCGGTTCTTCGTCTGCGGCCGGGGCCTGCTGGTGAACCTGGACCATGCGGCGGACTTCGACGGTCGGGACTTCCATCTGGACGGCGGGACTCGGCTCCCCGTCAGCCGAAACCTGGTTGGCGCGGCCCGGAGCGCCTTCGGCGACCGGCTGTTCCACCAGGGAAAGGGGGCGGTCCTGTGACGAGCGCGGCACCGCACCCGCTCCAGCCGGTTCTGGAGCTGGCCGTCTTTATCCCGGCCGCCTTTCTCTGCTTCCTGGCCACCGCGGACCATTTGCGGCTCAAGGCGCGCACACTCGCGCTGATCGCGGTCCCGGCCCTGACGCTGGTTTGCCTTCTGGGCGGCTGGCTGTGCTGGCGTATGCGCTGGCCGGTCTCGGCGGTGCTGCTTCCGCTCCTGGCGGTCCTGGCCGTGGCCTTCTGCCGGGTGGTGACGCTGCCCGTTTGGAAATCCGTCAGTATCTTCCTGGGGGTGTGCGGTGTCTGGTCCTGCCTGAGTGGATTGGCCGTGACCGCCAACGCCGCCCTCAGCCCCGGCAGCAAGGACACTCCCTGGCTGTGCTTCGCGGCGGGGTGGATTCAGCTGGTGCTGTGCTGCGCCGAGGTGGCGCTGGTCTGGTATCCCGCCACCCACGCCGTGCGCCGCCTTCTGCGGGAAGAAGCAATGGTTCGCACCTGGTATGTCTTCTGGATTCTTCCGGTGGTGTTTCTCCTCTTCAGCCTGCTGATCATCCCCGAACAGGGGGAGGATTTGCAGAGAGGGCGGCTGCTGTCCATTTACTTTGTGCTGTCCCTGCTGAAGCTGGGGCTGCTGCACCTGTTTTACCTGTTGTTTTACTTGATGGCCCAGGAGCTGAACGCCAATGTGAGCCTGCGGCGGGAAAACCAGTTCCTCCAGATGCAGACCGCACAGTATGAGACCCTGCGGTCCGCCATCGGCGAGATCCGCAGGGCCAGGCATGATCTGAGGCACCACTTCGCCACCCTCTCCGCCCTGGCGGAGAGGGGCGCGTGGGAGGAGCTGCGGCGCTATTTGTCCGAGGCCGCCGCCAACGTCCCCGCCGACGAGCTGGGCCTGTGTGAAAATCCGGCGGTGGACGGCGTGGCGGGGCACTACGCCGCCCTGAGCCGCCAGTCGGAGGTGCCCTTCACCTGCCGCCTGGAGCTACCCCGGACCCTGCCGGTGCCGGAGATGGACGTATGCGTGGTGCTGTCCAACCTGCTGGAGAACGCCCTGGAGGCCAGCCGGAAGCTGGAGAGCGGGCGGTATATCCGCCTGTGGGCTTCCCTCCGGGGGGACAACTTGGTGCTCCTCACGGTGGAGAACGCCTACGGCGGGCGTTTAGAGGAGCGGAAGGGCGTCCTCCAGTCCTCCAAGCGCCCGGGGGAGGGCCTGGGGCTCCAATCCGTGGCACACATCGCGGAGAAGGGCGGGGGCTACTGCCGCTTCCTCTATGGGGACGGCGTTTTCACCGCCAATGTGATGCTTCGGGGCGGTGGATAACGGGCAGCGGCCGCTGCCTGGAGAGCCCGGTTTGACCCATAATTTGACCCAAAACAGGAAATCTTCCTGTGGAAACAACGGAATAGGCAGCGTCAAAAAGCATCTGGTTCCCGAACAAACACCACCAAACAGGGCTGAATGGGTCCAATTCCGTTCCCCGGACAAGCTACGGACCAGAAGGCCGGGGGTTCGAATCCCTCAGGGCGTACCAAAACCACGGAAATTCGTTGAATTTCCGTGGTTTTGTTTTTCCTTCTCATCTGACCGGAAAAGTTGAACCGAAAAGCGTTGCTTTTTTCCATTCATTATGGTATCCTATTTCCATATCAAGCTGAAACGAGGTGAAATTATGGACGGCAGCAACGGTAGTCGAAACATGGACATGGTGTTCTTCCCCTGTTGGAATCCATTCGGCTGCCCGCCGGATGAATTCTGACCGGTCCTTGCCGCATTCTTTGTAACACCATTGTCCGTTTTGAAATCTGCGCTGCAACGCAAAAGGCGCCTGAGAGCAGATTGGCTTTTGGAGGACAATGGTATTTTTATGCCCATTTTTCCCTGGAAACCACTGCTCCGTATCCGCCTTTCTCCCGGCAGGTCCCCGGCCTGCGACTGCTTGACGAGTAAAGGAGGCATCGGACAATGAATTACAAGATGAATTTTGCCAATGCGTTTGCGGCGGACCTTCAGCATCCGGACCGCCGGGCGGAGGTCGTCGAAATCCTCCGCAGCGCTTTGACGCCAAGGCCCATGAAAGAGCAGATCCTCAGCTACCACGAGCATGACATCGCAGCAGCGATGGAGCTTCTGAGCCGGAGGGAGCGGGATAAGCTGTACAGCCTTTTGGACACGGAAGCACTGGCCAGTATTCTCGAATACTCCGGGCGGCTGGAGGAATCCCTCGGGGAGCTGACCATTCGCAAACAGGTGGAGGTCCTCTCGCAGCTGGAGGCCGCCACGGCGGCGGAATATCTGCACCAGATGGGAAAAGACGAGCGCAATACCCTCATGGAACTGATGGACCGGGACGTCCGGGAGGAGATCCTGCTGCTCAGCTCCTTTGACGAGGATGAGATCGGGAGCAAAATGTCCACCAACTACGTCTCCATCCCCGCGGGGTGCAGCGTGCGCCAGGCCATGCGGACACTCATCGCCCAGGCGGAGGAGCACGACAACATCTCCACCATCTATACCGTCGGCGAGGACGGAGTTCTGGTGGGGGCAATCGAGCTCAAAAAACTGATTATCGCCCGGGAACACACCGAAATCAGCGCCATCACCATGACGTCATACCCCTATGTATACGCCAGTGAGCAGATTGACGCGTGTGTAGAGCGCATCAAGGACTACTCCGAGGACTCCATCCCGGTTCTGGACATGGAGAACCGGCTGTGCGGAGTTCTGACCTCCCAGGAGATTTTGCAGCTTGCAGGCGACGCCATGGGCGACGACTACGCCAAGCTGGCCGGGCTGTCCGCGGAGGAGGACCTGCTGGAGCCGCTGCAAAAGAGCATCGGCAAGCGGCTGCCGTGGCTGATCGTTCTGCTGGCGCTGGGGCTGGTGGTGTCCGGCGTGGTGGGGCTGTTTGAGAGCGTGGTGGCGCATCTGGCAATTATCGTCAGCTTTCAGTCCCTGATCCTGGATATGTCCGGCAACGTGGGCACGCAGTCCCTTGCCGTGACCATCCGGGTGCTGATGGATGAGCAGATCAGCGGCAGGCAGAAGCGCTTCCTGATCTGGAAGGAGCTTCGGGTGGGTCTGGTCAACGGCTGCATTCTCGGTCTCCTGTCCACGGGATTTGTAGGGGCTTACCTGGTGGTTTTCAAGTGCCAGACGCCTCTGTTTTCCTTTTCCGTGTCCCTCTGCACAGGGCTTGCGCTGCTGCTCTCCATCCTCCTCTCCAGCCTCTCGGGGACCGTCATTCCCATGGCTTTTAAACAGCTGAAGGTCGATCCCGCCGTCGCCTCCGGGCCGCTGATTACAACGCTCAACGATCTGATCGCCGTCGTCTCCTTCTATGGCCTGGTGTGGATTTTCCTGATTCGCCTGCTGCATTTCTGATAGGGCCGGGTCTTTCCTCCGCTCATACCGCGGCCCGCGGAGCCGGACCGGCGTTGAATCCGGTTGTCCCGGCCCCTGGATTCCCCACCGCTGCACCGGGGCTGCCGGTTATTTTCCTGCCCGCCGGCGGCCTGAAACGGGCAGGCGCTTGGCATTTTCATGCTTTTCAAACACTTCCCAAACACCGCGGCAACAATCCAGCCGTATGATACAGCCAACAGGTGAGACAACACTTGAAATCAGATGTTTGGGAGGCTTCTCATTATGAAGAAAAAAGACTTTATAACCCTCATCATGAGCGTGGTCGGCGGCATTCTGTTTGCCCTGGGTATGTGTATGGCGCTCCTGCCGGAGTGGGATGCCATGATGCAGGGTATCGTGATGGGGGCCGTCGGCCTGCTGGTGCTGCTGGTTATGCTCCCGGTGCGCCGGAGGATGGACGGCAAGCCCGCCATCGTTTTCAACGCCAAGGCCGTTGCCGCTGCGCTGTTCGGCGTCTTTGCCACGGTAGTCTTCGGTGTGGGCATGTGTATGACCATGGTCTGGAATAGGATGGTCCCCGGGATTGCCGTGGGGATCGTGGGCATCGTCCTGCTGTTGTGCCTCATTCCCATCTGCAAGGGGCTGAAATAAGGAGAGGACCATGAAAAAAATCGTCATTTCCGCGGCGGCTGCCCTTGCCGGACTGGCCGCGGTCATTGCCGCGGCCCTGCGCATCAAAACAAATGGAGCACGGAGGAGCTGAAAATGTCAGATTTGAAAAAGGTAAACGACGAGATCGCGGAGGCCGTCACCGGCGGCTGTCAAAAGATCGAGGACAGCGTGGTAGGCGGCTATCAAAAGATCGAGCGCGGCGTGGTGGGCGCGTTCCAGAAGGTGGAGGACAAATTTATCGGCGAGTTTTTGACCCGCGAGGGGGAGAGCGTCGATGAGGCCGAGGCCCGGCTGGCAGAGGAGCAGGCGGCCCGGGAGGAGGCCAGGCGGGCGGAGACGGAGCAGCGCGCCGCTGAACAGAAGGCGCGGATCGACTCCGCCAGGCACACCGGTCGGCCCTGACCGCCCATATACCTGACCTGTGCCGGAGCCTGGCGCAGGTCAGTTTTTTTACGAAAACAGAAAACGCAAACAAAACTTTAACAATTCCATGATATAATGCCCTCAAACTGTCTGTGGAGGGGGAAACGCCATGTTCAAAATCCTGGTAGTGGAGGACGACAGGGACCTGAACCGTTCCGTCTGCGCCTTCCTGAATCAGAGCGGCTATGAGGCCTCCGGCTGTCTGAGCGCCCCGGAGGCCTACGACGCCCTGTACGGCACCGCCTTTGACCTGATCGTGTCCGACATCATGATGCCGGGCATTGACGGCTTTGAGTTCGCCCGGACGGTGCGGGAGCTGGATACCAACATCCCCATCCTGTTTATGACCGCCCGGGACGACTTCGCCTCCAAGCAGCGGGGCTACCGGGCGGGGATAGACGACTACATGGTCAAGCCCATCGACCTGGACGAGCTGCTGCTCCGGATCGGGGCGCTGCTGCGCCGGGCCGGCATCGCCGGCAGCCGCAGACTGGAGGTGGGCGGACTGGTGCTGGACGCGGACGGGCGCACCGCCTGCCTGGACGGGACAGAGATTCCCCTTACACACCGGGAGTTCAACCTCCTCTATAAGCTCCTCTCCTACCCCCAAAAGGCCTTCACCCGCACTCAGCTCATGGACGAATTCTGGGACGTGGACAGCTCCGCCACGCTCAGAGCCGTGGATGTCTACATGACCAAGCTGCGGGACAAGTTCTCCGGCTGCGGCGCCTTTGAGATCGTCACCGTGCGGGGGCTGGGCTACAAGGCGGTGCTGAAATGACGGGGGAGAGGACAAAGCGGGCGCTGTTCGCCCTGCGGCGGTACTGCACGTTTTTCGCCCTGATGTCCTTTGTGGTGACCTGCTGTATGCTGACCTTTCTCTCCCTGATGACAAAGACCATGCAGCTGGCGCTGACAGAGGAGCAGATCCGTGACGCGGCGGTGCTGACCTTTGGAAATGTGGTGTTTCTGACCCTGATTTTTACCGTGATTGACGGCCTGCGGAGGAAGATCATGGTGGAGCGGCCGGTCAACCGGATCATCTCCGCGGCGGAGGAGATCATGCGGGGAAATTTCTCCGTCCGCATCCGGCCCATCCACAGCGTGGACAGCCGCGACGGCTTTGACGTCATCATTGGATATCTCAACCGTATGGCGGAGGAGCTGTCCGGCATCGAGACCCTGCGGGGGGACTTCATCGCCAACGTCTCCCACGAGCTGAAAACCCCTCTGTCGGTCATCCAGAACTACGCCTCCATGCTCCGTCAGCCGGACCTCCCGGAGGAGCGGCGGAGGGAGTACGCCCAGGCTGTCATGGACGCCTCCAGCCGCCTGTCCGGTCTGGTCACCAATATCCTGAAGCTGAACAAGCTGGAGAACCAGCAGATCTACCCGGAAAAGCGGGTTTACGACCTGGGGGAACAGCTCTGCCGGTGCCTCCTGGATTTTGAGGAGGTCTGGGAGGAGAAGGACATCCGGCTGGAGACTGATCTGGAGGAGGGGGTGTTCATCGAGTCCGACCCGGAGCTGCTGAGCCTGGTGTGGAACAATCTTCTCTCCAACGCCATGAAATTCACCCCGGCCCACGGGCAGGTCACCGTGTGCCTGGAGGGGTCGGAGGAGTTCGCCGTGGTGCGGGTAAAGGATACGGGCTGCGGCATCCCGCCGGAGGTGGGCCGGCATATGTTTGAAAAATTCTATCAGGGGGACACCTCCCACGCCGCCCGGGGCAACGGCCTGGGGCTGGCCCTGGTCAGGCGGGCGGCGGACATCGTGGGCGGCGATATTCTTGTGGAGAGCGAAGTGGGACGGGGCAGCACCTTTACCGTCCGGATCAGGAGAGGGCGCTATGGATCGGGTTAAGCAGTGGATCAAACGGATCTGCGTTCTGCCGCCCCTGCCGACGGTGCTCCTTTCTCTGCCCGCCTTTGGGCTGGTGGCCTATGCACTGGCGGCAGGGGCAACGGGCCCGGTGGCCTGCCTTGCCTACGCCCTCTCCGCCTACGCCCTGGTGATCTCCGTCACCGGGTGCTGGCGGATCGCCGCCGCCCTCAAGCGGACGGTGCAGGCCCACCCCCTGGGCGGGCGGCTGGTGGGAGACCCGAAATTCCGGGCGGAGATCTCCCTGCATCAGGGGTTTCTCATCAACCTGGCCTATATTGGGGGGAAGCTGGCCTGCGGCATCCGGTATCGCTCCCCCTGGTTTATTTCGCTGGCGGTGTACTACGCCCTGCTGGCCCTCATGCGGCTGCTCCTGCTGTTCCGCCGGAAACGCCTTGACTGCCTGGGAGAGCTGCGCCGCTGCCGTCTGTGCGGAATGGTGCTGCTGCTGATGAACCTGGCCCTGGCGGGAATTGTGTACTTCATGGTGCATCAGAACCGGGGATACGACTACCCCGGGACCCTGATCTACGCCATGGCGGCCTACTCCTTCTACGCCGTGATTCTGGCCGCCGTCAACGTGGTGAAGTTCCGCAGGCACGGCAGCCCCGTCCTCTCCGCCGCCAAGGCCATCAATCTGGCGGCGGCCATGGTGTCCCTCCTCTCCCTGGAGACCGCCATGCTGTCCCGGTTCGGCGGCGAAGACGGCCCGCTGTTCCGAAAGCGCATGACCGGCGCCGCCGGCGCCGCGGTGTGCGTCCTGGTCCTGGGCCTGGCCGTCGATATGATTGCGGGCGCCGCCCGGAGCATCGGGCAGCTCACACAACATCACTGAAAGGAATGGGTCCGTATGGAAGACAAAAGAGAGACCTTTACCTACGCCTACTCCGCCTCCCGGCAGGAGGAGGTGCGGCGCATCCGGGAGAAGTACGCCCCCCGGGAGGAGGACAAAATGGAGCGGCTGCGCCGGCTGGACCGGGCGGCCACCAGGCCGGGAACGGCGGCCGCCCTCATGGTGGGCATTGTCAGCACCTTGGTGATGGGGCTGGGCATGTGCTGCACCATGGTGTGGGGTGAGACCCTGTTTGTCCCCGGCATTGTCATTGGTGTTGCGGGGATCATCGGCATCTGTGCCGCCTATCCCCTGTATCTGCGCATCACAAAAAAGCGGCGGAACGAGCTGGCCCCTGAGATATTGCGGCTGGCGGACGAGCTGATGCAGTAAGAAACGGGCCCTCCACAGGGCCTGGAGCCCCCGGCCCCTCCGTGTCCGCCCAAAGGCGGCGGCGGTCTGCGGCCGCGTGAGTGCCGACAGGCTGCCCTGGAGGAAGACGCCGTGATTTCAGGCGAGAGCTCCCTCGGCGCCCGTATGCTGCCGTCCAGGACGGGCTGCCCGGAAGAATCATCCGGGGGAGTGGTGCGGATTCGCCGGTGCCGCGCCGGACTGCCGCCTCCACACCGGACTCTAGCGCCTCCGCCGTCGGGCGGAGGCGCTTGGCACGCTTGGGAAAGGTTCCCGGCCGAGGCGATGCCTTGCGGCGCAGCGCCCCCTGCTGCACCGGGGCGGTTTGCCGCTTGCATCGGTGGGAAGGGGAGGGCTTCCTCGTACCGGGGGAAACCGGCGGAACAGAACCGACACTGGCCTGTGTCGGACGGGGTGGAATCCCCGTCTGCGGACCGCGGCAATCAAAAAAGCTGTCCCATCGGGCGGCCTGTCAAAGCGGTGGGGCCGGCAAAGGAAGGGAGAGTTCGGCCCGCTTCAGGCCAGAAGAAAGCCTCCGGCTCAGCCGGAGGCTTCTGTATTCACAACCACTGCACGCCGTCTGGCCGGTCTTCGTCAGAAGGAACTCCGCCCGCTCCTCGTCAGAAGAAACTCCGCCGCTCCTCGTCAGAAGAAACTCCGCCGCTCTATTTCCTCGTCGTCACAAAGTCCACTAAGCTCCGTTTCCGCCTTGCGGCGAAAACTGCGCCCGCTCCCTTGCTCCTCCTCTCCCCGCCGCGCAGGCGCGGCGGGGGCCCCGAAAGACCGAAAATTCCGCTAAAGCTCCGTTCCTTCTTCCTCTCCCCACGAAACCCGCTTCGCTGGGCTCGCGCGGGGGCCCCGACGTTATACTGCGTCGTTTTCCCTTGCAATCCGTCGGGACAGCTGCGGAAAAGCTTCCGGTCTGGCGGGAAAACCCTCGTCTATCCGGCATCTCCCGGTTATGAATACGGGTTTTTAGATTTGTTTACCGGGGAATGCCCCATGAACCGCTGCGGCGCGGCGTATCCCGTACCGTTCCGTTGTCAGGAAAAGTTCCTTTGAATCTCCTCCTGCAGAATCTCCAGAAAGCACTGCGCCGCTTCGCTGAGGGGGCTGCTGGCGTGGGTGATGGCGTAGAAATAGATCATGTCGCCGCTGTCCAGACACTTGGTGGAAAGGCCGGGATAGAGGTTTAAGACGCCCTTGTCGCTGACGCCCAGGAATACGGCGTCACTGTTGGGAAGCAGGGAGTACAGCAGGGCCATGCTGGTCAGGAAGATGTTCTTGTGGTTGTTGGTGTAGTGGAGGAAGCTGAAGCTGGCCGCCTCCTGGTAAAAGTCCATGTTGTGGGAGGTGCCGCGGATTTGGGGAAACTGCATGAGATCCTGCTCGGTGATGTGCTCCATGGCCTCCAGGGGGTGCCCCTTTCGGAAGAGCGCATAGGGCTTGGTCTCAAAGAGCTTGATGAAGCGGATCTTCTTCTCGGAGAAGTAGGCCAACTGCGCGGCGTTGCTGCGGGAGTTGGTGTGGATGATGCCGATATCGGATTTTTTCTGCAGCACATCCTGGATGCACTCCTGGGTGTCCTGCTCCGCGACAGTGATGGCGTACTTGTCGATCCGGCTGACCTGCTCCTGGTAGAAGCGGAGGAAGACGGAGGTGACGAAGGTGTAGCGGCAGGTGGAGATCCGCAGCATGGTGACGGCCTCGGACGGGTCGGTGGAGGTGTACTGGACCCGGATCTGTTCCAGCTCCATCAAAACGCCGCTGATGGAGTGGATGAAGGCAGTGCCGGCCGGCGTGGGAACGATCCCTTTGCTGGTGCGTTCAAAGATGGTGAAGCCCAGCTCAGACTCCAGCTCCTTGATGGCGATGCTCAAGGTGGGCTGTGTGACATAAAGGGCCGCCGCGGCCCGGCTGATGGAATTCTGGCGGTAGGCCTCCAGGACATATTTGAATTGCTGCAGATTCATAGATCCCTCCAGTTCGCTTGCTCCGTGTCACTGGGCCGGATTTAAGGAGAGTCCCCTTGATTCATTGACATCATTGTAGACGGGCTGCATGAAAATTTCAAGTGACTTTTTATGAAATGAACAAAAACGGAATGCGGCTTGTGGGACCTGTCCGGCCGATCAGAGGACAGATATTGTATATAATATACAAAAATTGGGGAACAAATTGGGATAAAGCAAACAGAACGCATAAAAAAATTTTATGGCGGAATAAAAAGGGACAATTTTTCTTTGGCGGGGGAAGTATGTAAAATTGTTCACAAGGAAAGCCGGAGATAAGGAGATGCTGCTTTCTGCAGGGACCGCCGGGATGGGCGGTTTTCGATAGGAATCGTGAAAGGAGAATCAAAACCATGAAGAAAATGCCTGTGCTTTTGACCTTCGATGTAGACGGTGAGATGATCTGGCGCTGCCGAGATCCGGAGAATGCGGACCGCCCGGTGACACTGTCCTTGGGACACTACGGGCTGAACTGCGGTCTGCCGCGGATTTTGAAGGTGCTGAAGAAGTACCAGGCTCCCGCGACCTTCTTTGTTCCCGGCATGACGGCGGAGATGTTTCCCCATGTGCTGTCCAGCATCATGGAGGCGGGCGTCCATGAGATTGGCCACCACAGTTACAGCCACACCTATCCGGACAAATTTCCCTCCGGGGAGGCGGAGGCCGAGGACTACGCAAAGGCCAGCCGGATTATTGAGCCGGTGATTGGAAAAAAGCTCAAGGGCTACCGCTCTCCGGCCTGGGAGTTCAGCCGCAGCACGCTGGATATTCTGGAGAACATGGGGATAGAGTATTCCAGCAATATGATGGGTTCAGACCGGCTGGAGCTGCTGGAGATCTTCGGGAGAAAGTCCGACATTGTGGAGATTCCCATCCACTGGATTCTGGATGACGCCGCCTTCTGGCTCTACAGCGTCCGCATCGCCGGAAAGTGTATGCAGCCCCTCGGTGCCGTGGAGGACTGCTGGATCAAGGAGTTTGACGGCCTCTATGAGGAGTTCCTGGAGGAAGAGGAGAATGGGATTGATTCGGACATTGTCTTCGTTCTGACCTGCCACCCGCAGGTGATTGGCCGCCCCTCCCGCATGACGGTGCTGGAGAATGTGATCCGCCATATCAATTCCTGCCCCCATGTGGAGTTTGTGACAGCTGGGCAGGCGGTTGCAGACTACAAAAAGCGTCACGGCCTGACCAGGTGAAATGGCCGGCATCCCACCTCTTTGCAATCCGGAAAACCTCGTTTGCAGATGTTGTAAAAATACGAAAAGGAGAATGAACGAAATGAAAAAGATCTTATGTGTCCTGCTTGCGATGATGATGCTTCTCTCCGGCTGCGGCCTCAGCAGCAACACCCCCTCCCAAGACAGCACGGATGATGCCGGCAAGGAAGCCGCCGGCGACCCGGCGCCCGGCGATGAGACCCAGACCGCACTGCCCGCGGATGCCACAGACGACGAGATCAACGCCTTCATTACGGCGGCCTCCGGCAACCCGGACAAGATGGTCATCAAGTACGCCTCCACCAGTCCCGACCTCAACGGTCAGGCCTATCTGCGGGCGGCTCGGAAGTTTCTGCAGACGCTGAAGGAGGAGCTGGGCGACAAGATTGAGATCCAGTACTACATGAACTCCACCTTCGGCGGCTCTGCCGACGCCGTGTTGGGCGGACTGCAAAACGAGACCTTTGAGCTCACAGACTGGCCTCTGGGCAGTTTTGCGGAGTTCACCAATGCCTTCCAGCCGCTGGATGTGCCCTATCTGGTGACCACCTCCCAGGAGGCCTATGATCTGCTCTCCGGTCCTGCCGGCGACCTGATGGCCGAAAAGTGCACCAGCGAGACCAACATCAAGCCCCTGTACTACGGCATCATCGGTATGCGTCAGATGACCAACTCCAAGCACGAGGTAACAACCCCCGACGACCTGAAGGGGCTGAAAATGCGTGCCCAGAACAATTCCGTCCAGGTGACCGGCCTCTCCGCCCTGGGCTGCAGTATCACCACCATGGCCTTCTCTGAGCTCTTCACCTCCCTGCAGCAGAAGGTGATCGACGGGCAGGAGAACCCCATTGAGACGATCTATAATTTCCAGTATTACGATGTGCAGAACTACCTGACTGTTACCAACCATCTCTGCACGGCCGGTGTGGTGGCCTGCAATAACGACTGGTATGAGGGCCTCTCCGATGAATTCAGGGCCGCGGTGGATAAGGCTGCGGACGTGGCCGAGGCCTACAGCATTGAGGAGTTGAACAGCTCTGAGTCCGGCGTTCTGGAGCTGCTGAAGGAGAAAATGACGGTCACCGAGCTCAGTGACGAGCAGCTTGCCGCCTTCCAGGAGAGCGCCAAGAGCGCCTGGCCCCAGCTGAGAGATGAAATCGGTGCGGATTACTTCGATCAGTTCCTGGCCGCGGCCAATTTGAGTCTCGATTAAAGAGAACTCCGGCAGAAACAAACAGGCAAATGGGGCAGGCGGCGCCCGGGCAGAGGAGAACAGGGCGCCGCTTCCCCGCAGATAACCGGAGGAGGCTTTCATGAAAACATCCAAAGTCAGATGGTTTTTCGACCATCTGGAGTACCTTCTGTCCATGCTGTTCATGGGCGTGATGGTGTGCCTGCTCTTTGTACAGGTGGTTTCCCGATACGTGTTTGGACATTCTCTGGCATTCACGGAGGAAATTTCGGTCATCCTCTTCATTTTGTCGGTGTATATCGGCGCCATTGGCGCCACCCGGCGGGGACAGCACCTGCGGATTGAGCTTTTGACCCAGACGATGACCCCCAGGGGACAGACCGTCTGCCGGATCATCTCCAATATCATTTTTATCGTGGTCAACTGCATCCTGGGCTATGGCACCTGCCTGGTTGTGGCGAATCTCTTCAAATTCGGGATGACGACGCCCATCGTGAAACTGCCCAAGTGGATTCCCTATGCTGTGATTCCGCTGGCCTTTTTGCTGATCAGCATTCGTCTGGTGGAGGATACCGTCCGCCAGTGCCGGAACCTGAAGACTGGGACGTATGATTTCCATAAGAACGGCGAAGCGGCCGTTCAGGATACCGAAGAGGAGGGATAGGGAATATGGCACTTGCAACCCTGGCGTTTGTGACGATTGCGCTGCTGCTTCTGGGGGTGCCCATCGGCATCTCGATTGCGGCGGGCCTGATTTCCTCCTCGTTGCTCTTTGACGTCACCACGCTGAAATTCATCTGCCAGCAGCTTTATACAGGTTTGGATTCCTTTGCCCTGCTGGCGGTTCCCGGCTTCATGCTGGCCGGTTCCTTCATGGAAAAGGGCGGCCTCTCCAAGCGCCTGGTGAACACGGCGGAGAAGTTTGTGGGTCATCAGGCCGGCGGCTTTTGTGCGGTGACGGTGGTGGCGTGCCTCTTTTTCGGCGCCATCTCTGGCTCCGCTCCCGCCACGGTGGCGGCCATCGGCGGTATCATGATCCCCTACATGGTGGCGGCGGGCTACGACCATGAGTTTGCGGCGGGTCTCTCCGCCGTGGCCGGCGGTCTGGGCGTCATCATTCCGCCCAGCATTCCCTTTGTGATCTACGGCATTGCCACCCAGACCAACATCAGCGATCTCTTCATCGCAGGCTTCGGACCCGGCATCTTCATTGGGGTGCTGCTGATCGTAGTGGCCAAACGGATCTCCAAGAAGAAGAATTATCAGCCCCCGCGACCCAAAGCCACCGGCCGGGAGAAGCTGGCGGCCATCAATGAGGCGAAGTGGGCCCTTATCATGCCCATTATCATCCTGGGCGGCATCTACGGCGGGTTCTTCACGCCTACGGAGGCCTCCGTGGTGGCGATTTTCTATAGTTTAATCGTGGGTTTCTTTGTATACAAGGAGCTTCATTGGAAGGATGTGTTCTCCATTCTGGACAACACGGCCTCCTTTGTGGGCGGCGTTATGCTGGCCTTTGCCCCTGCGGCGGCACTGGGAGCGGTATTGACCATGCTGAATGTGCCTGCCATGGTCAGCCAGCTGCTGCTCTCGATTACCGACAACATCTACATCATTATGCTGATTGTCGTGGTAGTGCTGCTGGGCGCCGGCATGATCCTGGACACCATCTCTGCCATCGTTGTGTTTGCGCCCATTCTCTACAAGGTGCTGGTGCCCATGGGCATCGACCCGGTACACCTGGGCGTCATTATGGTGGTGGATCTGGCCATCGGCTTTGTGACGCCGCCGGTGGCTCAGAACCTGTTTGTGGCATCGTCCATGACGGGGCTGCCCATCCATGGAATTGTCAAGAAGGCATTGCCCTTTATTATCACAATGCTGGTGGCACTGCTGCTGATCACCTTCTTCCCGGGGATCTCCCTGACGCTTGGAAAGGGGCTCGCTCTGCTGAAAGGTTAGACAAATCCAAAAGACTCATCAAAACAGAAAGGAATTGCCATGTCTGAGAAATTGATTTTAGGGATTTCCGGCAGTCCCCGCAAGGGCGCCAACACGGATCTCATGCTTCAGGAGGCCCTGCGGGCCGCGGAGACCGTGGAGGGAGTCCGCACGGAAATGATCTGCCTGCGGGATTACGAGATCCACAACTGCAAGGGCTGCTTTGCCTGCTGCCGGGAGGCCGGCAAGAAGGACGGCGGCGTCCACGCCTGCGCCATGTTCCGGGACGGCATGGATGAGATCTATCCGAAGCTGAAGGCCTGCGACGGTCTGATTATCGCCTCCCCGGTCTATTTTGCCTCCATGTCCGCCCAGATGAAGCAGTTCATGGACCGCACGGAAGGGCTGCTGCGCTATGGCACCAGCCAGTACCAGTACGGCCTGCAAAACAAGGTGGGCGGCGCGCTGGTGGTGGGCGGAAACCGCAACGCCGGAGAGGAGCTGACCATTCTGGAGATCCAGGCCTTCTTCCAGGTACACGACATGATCGTTGTGGGCTCCGGCGGCGAGCCGACCCCCGGCTGTTACCACGGCGGCGCCTGCACCACATACCCGCAAAAGGGCGACGTTCGGGATGCGGTGCTGCAGGATGAAATTGGCCTCAAGAGCGCCCGGAATCTGGGCATCCGTGTGGCGAAGACCCTGGGGATGCTGAAATAGGAGATCAAGGGGACCGGTGAGTATGCAAAATACGCTTACAACTGTTGTTGCGGGACAAAGCCGCAGCGTTGCCGCTTATGTCTCCGAGCATCTGGAGGAGTTCCTCACGGTTTTGAGGGACGTGGTGAATCTGGAGTCCCATACCTACGGGGAGCGGCAGGTGAAAGACCGCTGCGGCTGTTATCTCAAGCAGCTTTTTGAGGGGCTTGGCTTCCAAGTGGAGGCAGTGGACGCCGGAGAGATTGGTTTTCATCTCTCCGGGAAGCTGGGGGATCACAGGGAAAAGCTCCTGCTAATAGGCCACTACGACACGGTATTCCCCACGGGAACCACTGCCGCGCGCCCCTTCACCCGGCAGGGGGACCGGGCCTATGGCCCCGGCATTTTTGACATGAAGGGCGGACTGGTGGCCTTTTACATGGCGCTGAAGGCCTTGAAGGAGCTGGACCTGCTGCCGGAGGACAGGGAGATCGACTTCTTCTTCAACTGTGACGAGGAGGCCGGCAGCGGCACCTCCAGAGAACGGATTGAAGCGCTTGCAAAGCAGGCCCGGGCCTGCCTTGTGGCGGAGCCGGGCCACGAGGGGGAGGGCTACGTCACGGCAGAGCGCTTTGGCCGTTCCGTGGTGACCATCACGGCCCACGGGGTGGCCGGCCACGCCGGCAACCGCCCCGCGTACACGGCCAACCCCCTGGTGGAGCTGTCCCGGGTGGTGGCGGAGCTGGAGCGCCGCTGCGACCGGGACCGGGGCATCTGGTACTCTCCGGTCAGCCTTCACGGCGGGGATCAGGGGCCTACGGCCATGACGCCGGGGGACGCCCGCGTGATCTACGATATCCGCTATCTCAACGACGACCTGGGCCGGGAAGCGGAGGCGGCCGTGCAGGGGCTCCGTCCCGGACAGGGCGGCGTGCAGTTTGAGATCACCGGAGGCGTGGAAAAGCCCCCCTTCATCCAGACGGAGGAGAGCCGCTGGCTTTTGGACCGCGCCAGAGAGATCACGGAGGAGATGGGCTATGCCTTCCGCCCCACCCGCCTGGGAGGCGGCAGCGACGCCAACTTCACCGCGGCGGCAGGCTGTCCCACCCTCTGCGGCATGGGCCTGAACGGGGATTTCCTGCATAACCCCCGGGAGTACATTGTGATCCATACGATTCCCGACAGGGTGGCGCTGCTGGCGGAGCTGATCCGCACAGTGTAGGCCCCCGGCGGAGAGAGAAAAGGGAACCTCCCGTGCAGTATGCTGCGCGGGAGGTTCCTCTGCCGCCGGCGGAGGGAGGCGCCGGAGCGGCTGGCCGGCGTCTTTCCGCCCTTTTCATTTGGGCGGACGGGCCGGGGAGTGTCCGATTCGGAGATATTTTGCAGGGGCGGATATCATCCGCCCGTCCCGCGGGAGAACCGGTATGGGGGATCGACCGTCCCTCCAAGGGGAGATCCGGTGTTCGTGGGGAGACGGGCGGCTGATAGCCGCCCCTACAGCAGCGTTTCATGAAGATGCGGACACGATAAAATGCGCGTTTGGACACTCCCACGGGCCGTGAGTGATTGACACGTCCGGTTCTTTCCAGTATAATCAAATCGTATCATAGTATCATACGAATCTTCCATGAAAATGCGGCAGACCGCATTTTCACGCCGCGGCTTCCAGGCTCCGCGTGGCGGAGACCCGGGCGGGCCTGGCGGCAGGGCCGCGGCCTCCAGGCAGAGTCCGCAAAGGATCTGCCGGTTTTCTGACCGGATCAAAGACCGTCGTCAGGAGGTGATCCGGCAGATTGCGCAGGCCGGCCGCCTGGGCGCCGCCAGGAGCGCGATGTTTGAGGATATGGACCACATGATTTCCCGGATTCCGCCGATTGTCAGGGAGGTGGAATCGGGCCGATGAAAGCAGCTTTTTGTCCTGCGGTCCTTGGAACGGGAGGGGAAGCGCTCCTCTGTCTCTTTTGGATTTCGGGGATCATTACTGGGAAATGGCGGTGATGCGAACATGTCACTGAAGGAAAAGATTACAGCCCTTCTGTTCAGGACGAAATCCGAGCAGGAAGCGGAAGATGAGGCGCAGCTGGAGCAGGCCCCGGCGGGAGCGGAGGCCCCGCAGGCCCAGCCGGACGGCAGCGAAAACCCCGCCCTGCTGGAGCTGTCCCAGGACCATGCCATTCATCGTCTCCGCGAGATGCGCCGGAAGGAATCCGGCTACCTGCCGGTGCCCAGGCTCTGCCTGGACGAGGAGGGAGAGCTTCCGCCGGAGCTGGTAGCGCGGGAGATGGGCCGTCTGCGCCTGTCCATCAACAGTGTCTGCAATGCGCGGATCAAGCAGGCCCAGGGCAGGCAGTCGGGCAAGAGCAAGAGGAAAGAGGAAGAGGATGAGGAGCTGGCGCTGGATGCGCTTCCCCACTTCTTTCTCTCGGTAGATAAGCTGTACGCCTGGGTCATCGTCCTGCCGCCGGTTGGACAGGGGGAGGAGCTGAGCCGGGACCTGCTCTGGGAGTCCCTGCAGGCCCAGGGGATTACCTACGGGGTAGACGAGCGGCTGGTGAACCGGCTGTCCCACGACGAGGATCGCTACTTCCACCTGTTCCTCGTTGCCAGGGGAAGACCGGCCTTCGATGGGGAAAACGGCAATATTGTGGACAATTTCCCCCGGACTGTGGAGCGGATCATGGAGGTCAACGAGTACGGTCAGGTGGACTATGCCAACCTGAACCTGATCCACAATGTCAAGCAGGGCCAGGAGATCTGCCGGCTCATCGAGCCCACCGAGGGCGAGCCCGGCCAGACGGTGACGGACCAGGAGATCCCCGCCAGGAGCGGCAAGCCGGTGCCGCTGCCAAAGGGGCGGAACACCGAGATCAGCGAGGACGGACTCTCCCTCCTGGCCTCCATGCCGGGACATGTGGAGTTCACCGGCCGGAGCTTCCAGGTGAAGCCGGTGCTGGATATCGGAGGAAATGTGGACTTTTCCACGGGAAACATCAGCTTCCTGGGGGACATCCATATCAAAGGCGACGTGCTCAGCGGCTTCACGGTCCGCGCTATGGGGGATATCCATGTGGGCGGCGTGGTGGAGGCCGGGAGCACGGTGGAGGCCGGCGGAGACCTGGTGGTGGTCAAGGGGATTCTGGGAGACGGCACCACCATCATCCGTTCCCACCGGTGCGTCTTTTCCAAGTACATCGAAAACTCCACCATCTATGTTCGGGAGAACCTGCAGACCGACTGTATCATCAACGGAAGGGTGTACTGTGACGGTGAGGTCCTGGTCCGCTCCGGGCGGGGCAGCATCATGGGCGGCAGGATCTGGGCGGCCCAGCTGGTCAGCGCCACGGCGGTAGGGTCCCCGGCGGAATGCAGGACCACCATCGCCCTGGGCGGCCTGCCCTGCACGAACTTCGAGCGGGAGGTTGTGCAGCAGGAGCTGAAGGACCTGGAGATGGAGCTGGAGAAGCTGGAGTGCCAGCTGGACAGCCCGGTCAAGAGCAGTCTTCTTGCCAAGCTGCGGGTGAAGGTGTCCACCGCGGAGCTGAAGCTGAAGCAGCTGGAGGACGACCTGATGGATATTGAAATCGAGCTGACAGAGAAGAACGGCGGGCGTCTGGAGTGCGGCGTCGCCTATCCGGAGACGGAGATCAACATTGGAGACGAGCTGCTGCGCCTGCGGCGGGAGACCCGGCAGTGCACCGCGAGGCTGGTGGACGGAGAGATCAAGGTGACATAGCCCGTCTTCCCGAAAGATTCAGGAACCGTCAAATGGATCCCCATACGCATCTTCGCACCATCAATTTCCGCTGCTCTGCGTCGGAAGCCCTGGAAATCCGTCAGGATTCCGGCAAGGCTTCTCCCTGGAAGCGAAAATTTCCGACGCAGACCTGCAACGCTGATGTCTCCGGAGCTGAAGCTCTGCCGCGGGCAGGAGCGGATTTTTGGGGTCTGTTCCCATAAGCCCAGATACGCGTCTTTCCGGCAAATTTTGCCGTCTGCTGCGTTAAAAATTTTTGACGTACGTCAGTACGCCTGCAAATTTTTGCCTTGCATCCGGCGAAAATTTGCTCGAAAATCCGCATATTTGTCTGATGCGAACAGACCCCAAGAGGGGCGTTTGGCGTCTCCTGGTGCCTTCCGCTGCGGGAGGCGGCAGCCCGGTTCAGCGGGTCAGGCGAGAGGGCGGAGAGAGCGGCCCTCCCCGTCTCCCCATGACGGGAGAAAAGCGCAGGTGGACCGGGCTTTCCCGGCAGGGCGGCTCCAGGCGGGCCGCACCCGAATGATCTGAAATCAGAAAGAGGAAACAGCGATATGAAGAAAAAGCTCATGGTGGTAGATGATTCCCGGATGATGGAACTGCATATCCGCAAGCTGCTGGAGGGCTCTGAATTCGAGGTGGCGGCATACTGTGAAAACGGCGAGGAGGCCATTGCGCGCTATGAGGAGCTTCATCCGGACGTTGTGACCATGGACATCATCATGCCGGGCATTGACGGCCTGGAGACGGCGCAGATTATCATGGACGAGCATCCGGAGGCGCGGATCGTTATGGTATCCTCCCTGGCCGCTGACGGCAGCCTTGACGAGGCCAGCGACGTCGGGGCCAGGACCTTTCTCTATAAGCCCATCACAAAGGAAGCCCTGCTCCAGGCCCTGGAAGATGCGCTGCGCTGAGCGGGGCGGGACCTGTCCCGAAATCATCCGTACACGGCTTGCCTGCATATTTTGCGCCTGCTGCCTTGGGTTTCCTCGCCGGGCAGCAGCCCGGTAAGGGAAAAACCGCCTTGTCCGGCGCAAAATCTGACGGCGCAGTCTGCGTACATCGCATCAGAATCCAACGCGTCTTCGACGCGGCCAAAAGCCTTTCAAGCCTTTTCATGGCTTCTGGTATCAGAGAAGGCGGGCAGACCTCCCGAGATCTGCCCGCCTGGTTCCGCTGTGTTCCACGCAGATTGATTTCCCCCCAGCATCACACAAGGCGGCAGATACATCCGTATCTGCCGCCTTGCCGCCGGTTTGGGACGCTCCGCCTTTAAGAACCTGTATTCACAACCGTTGAACGCCGTCTGGACGGTCTTTTTTCCGTCATACTGCGTCGCTTTCCCTTGCCATACGTCAGTATGGCTGCGGAAAATCTCCTTGTCTGGCGGGAAAAATCCTCGCCCATCCGGTGTCCCCCGGTTATGAATACAGGTTCTAAGACGCGAGACTCATTTCAGCTCCAACGTCTTCTCATAGGCGGCGATGACCGCCTCCATGACCGTCCCGCGAAAGCCCCCGCGCTCCAGGGCCCGGACGCCCTGGATGGTGGTGCCGCCGGGGGAGCAGACCGCGTCCTTCAAGGCGCCGGGGTGCTGTCCGGACTCCAGAATCAGCCGGGCGGAGCCGGCGGCCATCTGGGCGGCGAGCTCCAGCGCCTGCGCCCGGGGCAGGCCGCAGGCCACGCCCCCGTCCGCCAGGGCCTCCAGGAAGAGGTCCACAAAGGCCGGCCCGCAGCCGGACACGGCGGACCCGGCATCCATCAGGTGCTCCGGCAGGGCGGAAAAGCGCCCGGCCCCCGCCATGGCGTCCAGAAACGCCTGCGTCTCCGCCTCGGTCACACCGGGGCTGCAGGCATAGAGGATCATCCCCTCCCCGATGGAGGCGGGGGTGTTGGGCATGATGCGGATCACGGGGTACTCCCCGCCGGCCATACGCTGAATGTCCGCCATACGAAGCCCCGCCGCCATGGTCACCAGAAGGAAGCGGTCCCGCCGCCCGGCCAGCGCCGGACCGAGCTCCGCCAGGAGGTCCCCCATCATCTGGGGCTTCACCCCCAGGAAGAGGAAATCCGCCTCCTCCGCGATGGTCCGGTTGTCGGACAGCGCCGCCCCCAGCTCCTTCGCCAGAGCGGCCGCCTTCCCCTCCGTCCGGTTGGCCAGGAGGATCTGCTCCCCCTCCAGCCGCCGCCGGGCCGCCCGCGCCAGGGCTCCGCCCATATTGCCGGTTCCGATGAATCCAAAGGTCATGATGTCTTCCGCTCCTCTCAGCAGCACTGGAGAACCAGCCACACCCGCTCAAACCGCCGGGCCTGCAAGTCCTCCCTCCGAATGTAAAAATAGATGGACCCGCTGTCCCCGAATTCCAGGGAGAAGTTCTCCGCGCGCACGCCGCCGTCCAGCTGGAACAGCAGCCGCCACTCATCCAGGAAGGCCCCCTCCGTCTCCTGGAAGACCTCCGCGGGAATGTCGCTGCCCGCGGCGTACCCCCGGCTGATGAGGGCACACTCCTGGGCCATGGCCCCCTGGATGATGTCCGGCCAGCCCAGGAGCCGGTGCCAGGGAGGCGGGACCTCCTCATAGTCCGGCAGGGCGGCGCGGAGCGCGTCATAGACCTTCCAGGGGTCCCGGTCCTTCCCACGGCAGGGCTCCAGAAGCTCCGGCATCGCGGCGAGCTCCTCATAGCCCGGATACTCGGTCACCGCCCGTCCCCGGATGGGCAGAGAGGGAAAGCGGCAGTACTCCGGCAGATCCTCCGGGAACGCCGCCGGGCGCAGACCGGCCCTGTCCGGAAACCAGTACACCCGGGCGCACCCCGCGTCCTCCAGGTCAAAGCCCTCGCGCTGGGAGACCGTCTCGTAGAAGAAGGACAGCACCCCCTCATGGGGCAGCAGCCCGTCCCGGTCCAGAGGGGCCAGGGCGGCGCAGTCGAACTGGCAGAGGAAGGTCAGGGACCGGGGCCTGACCTCCTCGTCCACATAGGTATCCGTCACAAACCAGGGCCAGTCAAAGCCCTCGGGAACCTCCGGCGCGCCGCCGAAGCGGCCGATCACCGCGCCCTCCCCGGTCCCGATCTCCAGGCGCACCGCGTTCCGGGCCAGGGTCTTCAAAAGCTGCTCCAGGTTCTGTTCCATAGAAGACCTCCTCTTTTCAGGCATCGCGGCCCTTTACCGCACCTGTCCCTCGCCGTAAATCACATACTTGCAGCTGGTCAGCTCCTCCAGCCCCATGGGCCCCCGGGCGTGCATCTTCTGGGTGGAGATGCCGATCTCCGCCCCCAGGCCGAACTCCCCGCCGTCGGTGAACCGGGTGGAGGCGTTGACGTACACCGCCGCCGCGTCCACGGCGTCCAAAAACCGCTGGGCCTTGAAGTAGTTGGTGGTCAGGATGCTCTCAGAGTGCTGGGTGCCGTGCTGGTTGATGAACTGAATGGCCTCCTCCAGACCGCCTACCGTCCGGACCGCCAGAATATAGTCGTCGTATTCCGCGTCCCAGTCCTCCTCCCGGGCCGGAACCGCCTGGGGACCCAGAAGCGCCAGAGCCTCCGGATCTGCCCGCAGCTCCACCTGCTCCAGAAGGGGAAGGGCCCTGGCCCAGAAGGCCGCCGCAATCTCCCGGTGGACCAGCACGCACTCCACGGCGTTGCACACGGAGGGCCGGGAGCACTTGGCGTTCTGCAGGACCCGCGCCGCCATGTCCAGATCCGCTTCTACATCGACGTAGATATGGCAGACCCCTTCTCCCGTGCGGATGACAGGGACACTGGCCTCCCGGGCGACCGCCCGGATCAGCCCCGCTCCGCCCCGGGGAATCAGGACATCTACATACTTGTCTAAGTGCATGAGCTCCTTGGCGGTCTTCCGGTCGGTGTCCTGCACCAGGGACACGCAGTCCTCAGACAGACCCGTAGAAGTAAGGGCCTCCCGCATGAGGGCGGCGGCGCAGCGGTTGGAGCGGATGGCCTCCTTGCCGCCCCGGAGGATGCAGGCGTTGCCGGATTTCAGGCACAGCGCCGCCGCGTCCACGGTGACGTTGGGCCGGGCCTCAAAGATGATGGCGATGACCCCCAGGGGCACCCGCCGCCGGCTGATGATGAGGCCGTTGGGCCGGGTCTCGGTTTTGTCCGCCGTTCCGATGGGGTCCGGCAGGGCGATCACCTGATGCACGCCCTCCACGATCCCGGCGATCCGCTCCGGGGTCAGGGTCAGCCGGTCCAGCATGGCGGGGGCCATGCCGGCATCCTTGGCGGCGGCTATGTCTGCGGCGTTGGCGGAGAGCCACTGGTCCTGCCGCTGCGTCAAAATCCGCGCGATGGCCTCCAGGGCCTGATTTTTTTTCGCCGTCCCGGCGGTGGCCAGGGCATAGGACGCGGCCCTTGCCGCCGCCCCCTGCTGCTGTAATGTGGTCATAAGCAAGCCTCCTTCTATGACTGGGCCGGGCGGTTCTCCCGCACCGGCCGGCAGGGATTTCCCAGGGCGATGGTGTCGCTGGGGATGTCCCCGGTGACGACGCTCCCCGCGCCGATCACCACGTTGTCCCCGATCTCCACGCCGGGCAGGATGACAGCGCCTCCGCCGATCCACACGTTGTCCCCGATGGTCACCGGAGCCGTCAGGGTTTTGCAGAAGGCGAAGGAGCCGTCCTCCCTGGGCTCTCCGAAGCGGTCCATGGGATGGGCGGGGTGAAAGGCGGTGTAGATCTGTACGCAGGGGGCGATCAGGGCGTTGCGCCCGATGGTGATCCGGTTGTCGTCCAGAAAGACGCAGTTCATGTTGATCTCGCAGTGGTCCCCCAGGTAGATGTTGCAGCCATAGTCCACATAGAACGGCGGCGTGATCCACACGTTTTTCCCCCGTCCCCCCAGCAGCTCGCTCAGGATGCGGTCCTTCTCCCGGAGGTCCGCGGAGTCCGCCCGGTTGTAGTCCCGAACCAGATCCTTGGCCCTGTGCCACAGGTCCAGGAGCTCCGGGTCCCCGCAGTCATAGAGGAGACCCGCCAGCATCTTCTCCCGCTCCGTCATGGTGTGCCCCTTCCTCCGGGAGCGAGGAACCGTGTTCCGATCCGCTCCCCTTCTACAATGCCGTAGAGCTCCCCGATCCGGGCCCCGTTGGTGATGACCATATCGCACCCGGCCTCCATGGCGATCCGGGCGGCGGAGAGCTTGGTGGCCATGCCGCCGGTGCCCCGCCAGGAGCCCGCGCCGCCGGCCATCTCCAGGATCTCCGGCGTCAGCGCCGTCACCTGGTGGAGGAGCTTGGCGTCGGGGTGGGTCCGGGGATCGGCGTCATAGAGGCCGTCGATGTCGCTGAGGAGCACCAGCAGGTCCGCCTGGCACAGCTCCGCCACCATGGCGGAGAGGGTGTCGTTGTCGCCCAGAATCTTGTGGTGCCCGGTCTCAATCTCGGCGGAGGACACGGAGTCGTTCTCATTCACCACCGGAATGACGCCCATGGACAGCAGGGCGGAGAAGGTGCCCCGCAGGTGCTCCGCCCGCTCGGGGTCCTCCACGTCGTCCCCGGTCAGCAGGATCTGGGCCACGGACTGGCTGTACTCGGAGAAGAGCTTGTCGTAGATGTGCATCATCTGGCACTGGCCCACCGCCGCCGCGGCCTGCTTCATCCGCAGTTCCTTTGGGCGCTCCGGGAGCCCCAGCCGGGCGGTTCCCACGGCGATGGCGCCGGAGGAGACCAGAATGATCTCCCGGCCCAGGCCCCGGAGATCGGAGAGGGTGCGGGCCAGATGGTCCATGCTCCGAAGGTCCAGGCTGCCGGAGTCATGGGTGAGGGTTGAGGTACCAACCTTGACGACGATGCGCTGTTTCACGGAAAAGCCCTCCAGTAAAAGAGTAGTCAAAAGTCTCCGCCCGCCTTTTTCACAAAGCCCAATTCGCTTTTGTGTTTCCGGGGGCAGGGATATCACTTATGTCTATTGTTTATACCGCTGAATTTTATCCAAACGTGACAGATAGGTTTCTAGATATCCGCATTGAGGGCAAACCGCGGCTTTCACGTCTCCAAAGTAGTTCCTGGGCAGCATCCCTGACGTTTCCGGCCTGGTCACTCTTAACACGGAACAGTGCATGGGATCTCTGATATCCAATCCTTCCAGCATTTCCGAATCGCACCGGATACATTTTCTCATCATCGGGATGCTCCTTCTCTACTGTTATCCGCTGATTTATCCTGCGGGAACACGAAGTCCAATAGGGGCTTTCACAAAGCGGCAGAAGAGGGAAGGGGGTCAGGCCGCTTTTTCCCGGCGGCGGGCCGCGCCCCTCCGGCGTCTTGGCCGCAGTGGAACCAGTATAGCACACCGCGTCTCAAAAGAAAACCCGTGTATTTTCCGCAAAACCGCAAATGCTACGGGAGAAAGCGAGGGATTTTATGACCGAACCCACAAAAGACACAGAGCCCGGAAAGGAAAAGGACAGCGGCACCGCCCAGTCTATCCTGGATTTTGGCTCCGCCATGACCCGCACCCCCTGCGGCAACATCTACTGCCTGACCATCATCGGCCAGATTGAGGGCCACTCCACCGCCGCCGGCTCCGCCAAGACCACCAAGTACGAGCATGTGCTGCCGCTGCTGGCCAAGCTGGAGGAGTCCGAGGAGGTGCAGGGAGTGCTGTTTTTGCTGAACACCGTGGGCGGCGACGTGGAGGCGGGCCTGGCCATTGCGGAGCTGATCGCCAGCATGAAAAAGCCCACCGTCTCCATCGTTCTGGGCGGCAGCCACTCCATCGGCGTGCCCCTGGCGGTGGCGGCCAGACACAGCTTTGCCGTGCCCTCCGCCGCCATGACCATCCACCCCGTCCGCATGAGCGGCACCGTCATCGCCGCGCCCCAGACCTACAGCTATTTCCAGCGGCTCCAGGAGCGGATCGTGGCCTTTGTCGCCGGCCACAGCCACATCTCCGCCGAGAAGTTCCAGTCCCTCATGCTCCAGAAGGAGGACATGGCCGCCGACGTGGGCAGTGTGATCTACGGGGAGGAGGCAGTGGGCCTGGGGCTGATCGACCAGGTGGGCGGCCTTTCCGACGGACTCCAGTGCCTGTACCGGCAGATCCGGGAGGCGACATAAAGGGCAAAAACATCCCCTCCGGCAGAGGAGCACGGCGTCTCCCTCTGCCGAAGGGGATGTTTTTCAAACATTTTACCGGGAATTCCCCGGAACTTCCGGTAAAATCCCTACAGATCCCCCACCAGTTCCCCCCGAAGAACCTCGTAGGGGCGCTGCGAGCCCGGACGCTCCGGCGCAAAGGCCCCGAAAGCTTCCGTCAGGAGCTCCAGATGGTCCATTTTGGCCAGAATCAGCTCCAGAGGGTTGCGCAAAGAGGCGGAATCGCGGAAAATCAGATAGGCGGGCGTGCTCCGACCGAGGAATACCCCCCTGGGGTATTTAGCACCTTCCGCGTCCAAATAGGCGCGCTCATCGGCCACACGGAACTCCGCCAGACGCTGCCGGTCCCGAAGGAGGGCCAGGAGGAACCGTCCCTGGTCCTGCAGGAGGACCAGATGGGTCTGCTGTTCCGGCTCCGTGCCCCAGATCAGATGGAGCTTTTGCAGCGCGCCCTGCATGGCCCGCAGCAGGATATGCTGTAAATGGTCCCGATTCAGCTCGCCCAGCTGCAGCGTCTCGCTGTTTCCCTGCTCATCCGTGTAGACGGCGAGGTCCGGGTAGGCGGAGAGGTAGAAGCCGGCGTCCGGGCGGTTGCAGGCCCGGGACGGGGGAAAGCCCCCCAGAAGCTGCTTGTCCAGGTTGTACTTGTGGCGGCCGTGGCCGACATTGACGGCATAGCTCCAGATGCGGCCGGCGTGCAGATCGATGGCGCCGGGCTGGCTGACCTGCCGGAAGATGGTGTCCAGCTGCCGCCGGATGGCGGAGAAGCTGCGGTGGAGGTTGTGGCGGGAGAGCCGGTCCAGACGGAAGGGGACAAGATCGCTGTCTGCCTCCTTCCAGTAGAGGTCCGGCTGCAGAATCAGGGCAAAGGACTGGGCCCGCCGGTCGTCAAAGTAGAGACAGGCGTAGCCCGCCGGCTCCTTCAAAAAGACCAGGGAACGCTGGGGAGGATAGCTCTGCTGCTCCGTGTTGGGAAGCGTGGTGCTCCAGGAGAACTCCAGCCGCCGGAGAAGGCCCTCGGAAAAGCGGGTCAGCAGGCGCTCCAGCGCCTCCGGGGAGACCGCCTCGCCGGACAGCTCCTGCGGCGCGGCACCGGGGGTGCTCGGGTCCGCACAGACCAGCTCCGGCAGGCAGGTCAGAAGCCGGAGGGGAATCCCGGAGGGGGAGACGGCCTCCTCCAGCAGGTGGCCGGCCAGCTGGTCGGCGGCCTCCGGGGTGGGGATCTGCTCATAGATGCCCTCCCGGACCGGGCGGCGGCCGGAGGGCGTCTGCTCAAAGAACAGCAGCGTCTGATCCGGCGCCAGCCAGCTGCAGCCGTACAGCTGCTCCGCGTCCTCCATAAACCACTCCATGGGCAGGACGTCCTCCGCCGGCAGGGCCCTGCCGCCGGGCTCCGGAAGGGGGAGGCGGCAGACATAGCCCGCCAGGAAGGAGGCGATGTCCTCCCGGGCCTCCTCCGGCGCGGCGGTGGTCCCAAGGCGCTGCAAAAGCTCCGCCCTCACGGCGGCGTACTGGTCGTAGGTGGCCAGGGAGATGGGCAGCAGGAAGAAGAACCGATTGACATCTGTAAGAGCGCTCAGCCGGGGCCACGGCAGGCAGGGCCGGCGGACGGGCTGTCCGTCCAGAGCGATCTCCGTATAGCGCAGGTGGAAGCGGATCTCCGCCTCATGGCCCTCGAAGGGGAAGGACAGGCACCGGGGGCGGGGAATCCCCTCGCCGGCGCCCAGGAACCGCCGGCTCCACTCCGGCAGATACGGCAGCTCCTGTTCCAGGTACTCCGGAAGGGGCCGGCCGGTCTCCGGGTTCCGGGCGGCGTAAAGGGAGGTGTTGAGCCAGTGGCGGAAGAAGGGCCGGCAGGCGAGGTTCGGCTGGTCCGGCAGGGGGGCGTCCTCGTCCTCCCGGGTCCGGCGCCGGAGGGCCTGGAGACGCAGGGACTGCTCCGCCCGGGCGGCGGCCTGGGCGGCACAGGGCGCGTCGGGGTTGCTCCGGTAGAAGGAGAGAATCCGCCGCAGGAAGTCCTCATGGACCCAGTCGGCAGTCCAGGTGCGCAGGATGTTCTCCTCCACAAAGCGGCGGCTGCGCAGTGCCCGCTGGAGATCCTCCCGGGCGAAGAAGTCGTCGGCCCGCTGCCGCTCCTGTTCCAGGTCGCCGCAGCGCTGGACGGAGTAGTCCATGTGGGCCCGATTCAGCTCCCGGAAGTTCTCCGCCGCCTCGCCGGCGATTTCCGGCGCCCGCTCCAGCACGATCTCCCGCAGGCGGCCATAGAGGACCCTGGCCCGGCCCATCAGGGCGTTTTTCAGGTCCAGCCGCTGCCAGAGGATGCGGTAGAGCTCCTCCGGCAGGGTCTGTTCTTCAAAGAAGTGGGTGAACACCCGGAGGCCGGCAGGGTGGCGCTCCACGTCCACACTGCCCCGGTGCTCGCATTTTTCGGAGATGTAGGCCATGACATAGCGGCCCACGATGTGGCTGTACTCTCCCGTGGCCTGCTCATCCCAGATTCCCCGCTCCGCCAGCTTGACCAGGTGGTGGTATTCGGAGAAGCTGTTCAAAATGGCCAGCGCATTGCCGGACAGCCGCTTGGGGATGGGCCCCTTGGCGGCGATCCGCAGGATGGAGTCGATCCCGTCAAAATTGGCTCCCTCATACAGCTGGAACTGGATTTCCGTCCGCTCTGTTCCGGAGGCGATGTCCATGACGACGCGCTTGGTGGCGGTGAACTGGTAGGCCACATACAGCCAGGTCAGAAATTCCAGGGTGGGCGGGCAGTCCTGCTCCAGGCGGCGGATATGCTCCAGCAGCAGGGCGGTGAACTGGGGGCTCCAGGTGACCTCCAGAAAGGCGGAGGAGGTGAAGTAGTCCAGCCAGGCTTTGGGGTTCTTCCTCTGCGCTCCGGTGTAGAGCTCCAGAAACTGCCGGGCAGCCGGGTGATCCCGGCAGGGATTGGGGCTGTGCTCCGGCGCCTCGTCGGGGAGGAGCCAGCCCAGGGGCTCGCCGACGCCGGAGGGGTCCTCCCGCGTCGGCGGAGGTGCTCCCCGCACCTCCGGCGCCCGGCCCTCGGCGTAGGCCAGGGCCGTCTGATAGGCGCTTCGCAGCTGGAGAAACATCTCCGGGTTTTCCTCGGGGTGGTAGATCCGGGTCTGGCTGGCGTAGGCGCGCTTGATGGCGGAGATGTCCTGGGTAGGCTCCAGACCCAAAAGACTCCACATGGATTCCATCGGCTCACTCCTCGTCTGTTTCCGTGTCTGTTTCCTCGTCGGGATCGGTCTCCGAATCCGTCCAGAAATCGTCGGCAAAGGGATCGGACTGCAGGTAGTGCTGGAACTGCTCCAGCTGCTCCTGGACCTGCCGGCACATCCGCTCCCGGGAGATCCGGTCCCCCTGCTCCAGATTGGCCTGGAAGTGGCGGATCAGGTGGGCGATGGCCTCCCGCAGCCGCCCTGTGGCCTGCTGGTACAGGCTCAGGGCTTTCTCCAGCAAAAGGCGCTCCCGCTGGGTCCCCTGGGCGGCCAGACGAATCCGGGCGATCCGCTCCAGGGCCTGGGCCCGCTCCTCCTCCGTCAGGTGCAGCCGGGAGTTGAGGATCAGCCGGTCCCGGTAGTCCCCGCCGCTGCTGCGGGCACTGACGTGGAGAATGCCGTCGATGTCATAGGTGAAGGTGACGGCGGCGGACTGCTCCCCGGCCGTCCCCGGGGGGACCTGGACCTCCAGCTCCCCCAGCTTCAGGTTTTCGGAGGCAAAATAGCCCTCCCCCTGGTAGATCTCAAACCGCAGGGCCTGCTGGTTGCTCTGGAGGGTGTAAAAGGTCTCCTGGCGGCTGGCGGGCAGCATACTGCTGCGCTGAATGAGAAAGGCCATGTGAGGCGTTTTGTCGTGCAGGTCGTTGTAGGTGGCCACCCCCAAAGAGAAGGGGCACACGTCGGTCATCACCAGGTCCTGCAAATCCTCCGAGCGCTCCTTGATGCCGGCGCAGAGCCCCACCCCCAGGGCCACGATCTCATCGGGGCTTGCCGCCACCGCGGGCCTGCGGCCGAAGAGCTCCTCCAGAAAATCCCCCAGGACCGTCAGCTGGGCGGAGCCGCCCACCAGCACCACGTCGTCGATCCGGCCCACCCGGTCCCGGTCCCGCACGGCCTGGGTGATGACCTTCCGGACCCGCTGAAAGATGGGCTCACAGAGCTGATGCAGCAGCTGCCGGGTCAGCAGCAGGGTGAACTGCCGCCCCGCCTGCTGGAGGGAGATCATCGCCGCCGGCGCCCTGGACAGGGCGATCTTGGCGGTCTCCGCCTGCCGGAAGAGGGAGGCCCGCATCCCGGGGGGCAGCGACGGCAGGGAGAGGCCGTTCTCCCGGCAGAAGTGCTCCACAATCACCTGGTCGATGTCGTTGCCGCCCAGGTGATTGTCCCCGGCGATGGCAGTGATTTCAATGATGTTTTCAAAGCAGTCCACAATGCTCACGTCCAGTGTGCCGCCGCCGAAATCCACAATCATCATCCGGCAGTCGCCGCCGCCCAGGGTGTGCCGGTGGCACAGCGCGGCGGCGGAGGGCTCGTTGATGAGCCGCTTCACCGTCAGCCCCGCCAGCTGGGCCGCCAGCTTGGTGGCGCAGCGCTGGTCGTCGTTGAAGTAGGCGGGGACGCTGATGACGGCCTCCTCCACCGGCTCGCCGAGATAGCGCTGGGCGTCCTGCAAAAGCTGCCGGAGCACCAGGGCGGAGAGCTCCTCCGGCTTGAAGCGGAGCTCCCCCAGGGTGGTGATGCGGTCGGTGCCCATCCAGACCTTGAAGCCGGCGGCGGTGGACTCCGGATGGGAGATCAGCCGCTCCCTGGCCGCCGCGCCCACCAGGACGCTCCCGTCCTCCAACACGCTGACCGCACTGCTGGTTTTATACTCTCCCAGCTCGTTGGGGATCAGCTCCACACGGCCGCCGCGGTAGATGCAGGCCAGGGAGTTGGTGGTTCCCAGATCAATCCCGATGATGGACATGACTGCTCCTTTCTCTGCCCGCGCCGGTGCGGGTGCAGGTGCTTGGACCATTTGCAGGTGCGGCGCTCCTCAGCGGAGCGGGAAATACTTTCGTTCACAAAAAGTTTTCTTTATTGGGAAAATAAGGGATTCCAATATCTGTATTTCTTTTCTAAAATTTCCCGCTTTTCCTTGCCGCGCAAGGCTGGCAGGGGGGAAAAAGACCACATCTGTAGGAAAACAAGGGATTCCACGCGCCAGATTTTTGAAAATTATGTATATTTATCCCCACTATATTATAGGCACATTTTCCTTCCCCTGTCAACCCTGATATTTCCCCGGCTGGAAGGCAGTGGGGCAGAGGGCGGCGCACTGCAAAAAACCGCCGTGTGCCGCGGGGATCTGCCGTTTTGCGGGGGATTTCACAAAAAAGGGAAAAAGGACTTGACATCCGGGGGAAGGGCTGGTATACTGAACCGGCAAAACAAAGAGGGCGATTGCATCCGCCTCACCTCCAGCCGCCGGCGAAGAGGTTTACAGTGAGTCTTGCGAACTGCCCTCCGGGCGGTTTGTTTTCACGCGGGTGCCGTCACGGCGTCCGCGTTTTGTGATTTTAGGACGGAGGTGTTTCGACCATTAGTAAGCAAGTGCATGAACTGAATGAGGACATCCGTGACAAGGAGATCCGCCTGATCGGTTCTCAGGGCGAGCAGCTGGGCATCATGCCGGCTGACGCGGCGCTGAAGATTGCCGATGAACAGGGGCTGGATCTGGTCAAGATCTCCCCCCAGGCCAATCCCCCGGTGTGCAAGCTGATGAACTATGGGAAGTTCCGGTTTGAGCAGAGCAAGCGGGAGAAGGAGGCCAGAAAGAACCAGCATGTGGTGGAGATCAAGGAGATCCGCATGTCTCCGGGCATTGATGTTGGAGACTTCAATACGAAGCTGAAAAACGCCCAGAAGTTCATTGCCGACGGCAATCGCGTCAAGGTCTCCGTCCGCTTCCGCGGCCGGGAGATGGCCCACACTGATATCGGAAAGGCGCTGCTTGACAAGTTTGCCGAACAATGTGCCGAAATCGCCAGTCTGGACAAGGGCGCAAAGCTGGAGGGGCGGATGATGTCCATCTTCCTCTCTCCCAAGAGCGGAAAGTAACAGATTTTCTGAATACACGGAAGGAGCTAACTACGATGCCGAAACTGAAGACCCACAGCGGTGCCAAGAAGAGATTCAACCTCACCAAGACCGGTAAGGTCAAGCGCGCCAAGGCCTTTAAGAGCCACATCCTCACCAAGAAGGATACCAAGCGCACCCGCCGCCTGCGGGCCGGCGGCTATGCCGACGCCACCAATGTGGATGCCGTGCGCAAGATGATTCCCTACAAGTAAGGACGTTGAGAATAGGAGGCTTTTACAATGGCTAGAGTCAAAGGCGCGATGATGACGCGCAAGAGAAGAAATAAGACCCTGAAGATGGCCAAGGGCTACTGGGGTTCCCGTTCCAAGCATTTCCATGTGGCCAACGAGGCCGTGATGAAGGCCCTGACCCAGGCCTACACCGGCCGCCGGCTGAAGAAGCGCGATTTCCGCTCTTTGTGGATCACCCGCATCTCCGCCGCCTGCAAGCTTAACGGGATGAACTACTCCACCTTCATGCACGGCTTGAAGGTGGCGGGCATTGAGATCAACCGCAAGATGCTGGCGGAGATGGCGATCAGCGACGCCGCCGCCTTCACTCAGCTGACCGAGATTGCCAAGAAGGCGTAAATTGGACAGGAAAAAAGGACTTCGGAGGAATCCGAAGTCCTTTTTGTTTGCGGAAAGCTGAGACAGAGGCCTGTTGTCGGGGGGCAGGAGCGGCTATTGGGCCGTGCAGAAATAGGGGCCGCAGTCCTCCTCATGGGTGTGGACGTAGGTCCAGGTGAAGTCCTTATTCACCAGGTACCAGTCCGCGCCGAACAGCCCCTCCGGCTCCGGCAGGGCCAGCGCCTCCGCCTTGGAGAGGCTCCGCGTCAGCGGGGCCCCCTCGGGGGGATACTCGCAGTAGAAGAGGTACACCGTCTCCTCCGGCACCGCCGCCAGGGCCTGCTTCGCCGCGTCTTTTTCCAGGCATGGCACAAGCCCCGCGGAGAACAGATGCCACAGGAAATTCCCCTCCGACAGGACCCAGCGCTTCAGCTCCGCCTCCGGCGCGCCCCCGGCAAAGGCGTCCAGCCAGCGGCCCTTGATGATGCGGAGACTGGTGGGGAAGGGCTCCTCCCAGGGCACCATGGTGGCCACGCACCGGTTGATGGGGAGGCCCTGCTCGTAGAACTTCGCCTCGTAGTCCGTCATGATGCCCACGGGGCCGTGCTGGTGGAGATTCCGGGTGACCTCCGAGAGCTGGAAGCCGAACTGGGGGATCTCCTCCACGGAGAACTCGAAGAGGGGCTGGTTGTCCGTTTTGAAGTGGATCTGACCGCCCATTTTCAGCACCTGCCGGTAGAGCTTTAAGAAGTTCCCGTGGGTCAGGCGGCGCTTGGCGTGGCGGTTTCCCGGCCAGGGGTCGGAGAAGTTCAGGTAGATCCGGTCCACCTCGCCGGGGGCGAAGAACTTCGGCAGCTGGTCGGCGTTGGCGTCGATGAAGTAGACGTTCTCCAGGCCCTGGGCGGCACAGCGCTCCATGGCCACCACCATGGCGTCCGGCACCACCTCCACGGCGATCAGCAGCACGTCGGGCTCCGCCTCCGCCGTGCCGGCGGTGAAGCGGCCCTTGCCGCAGCCCAGCTCCAGATGCACTTCCCGGGCGGCGGGCATCAGCTCCCGCCAGCGGCCGGCATAGGCCGCGGGGTCCTGAATCAGGCGGGCGGCGCAGCGCTCCATTCGGGGGATCAGGTTTTTCTTTTTGCGCATTCGCATGGGTGATTCCTCCAGCGTTCTGCCGCAGGGGGACTGCGGCGGATGACCGGAACGACCGGCCGGGACCTGGCGGCTTTGCTGCCGCGCTGCGGGTATTTTACCACAGATCTTCAGGGCTGTAAATGGCTTTCCGGAGGGGGACACGCCTGTCTCATAAAATCAGAGGCGTTCCTTTTGTGGGGCGCGATGGGGTTGTCGCGCTGTGAATTTACGGAAATTTGCCGTAAGACGCGGTGTTTTTACCGCGGTTCCATCGTAAATCGCGGCGCGCCGGGTCGTGGCGCCCTACGGATCAAATTTGTGAGACGGGTGTGGGGGAGGGGCGTGTTCTACCGGGTATTTGATCGTGGCCGCATGTTTATGAAATGCCGCGGGGGCGGTTTTGAACCGCCCGTTCTGAGGGAAATCCGGATCTCGCGGGGGGACGGGCGGCTGATAGCCGCCCCTACGGTTTTATCAGAAATATTGCGAAGCGCGGGGAAACGGGGAGCGGAGAAGTGCTGCCGCCTGGACACTCCCGCGGAGAGGCGGGGAGCAACAGCGGGTTGCTTTTCTTTGACGGGGAGAGCTGGTATAATGACAGCAGTCAGGCGAGGTTCAACGGATGCAGGGAGCTCCTGGAACTTTGCGGCAGATGGCCGGCGTGAATATGGCCGGCATTTTACAGGAGACAAAGAGGCACCTGGTGTGTCAGCGGGCCGCCGGTCTGCTGATTGAAACGGTGCAGACCGCACGGTTTCAGCTTTGCTCACAATATCACGACAGGAAGCGTAAGGAGGAATCAGAGATGAATACCGGAGAGCGTTTGCAGGCACTGCGGCTGCAGCATCAGCTGACACAGGACGAGATGGCGGAGCGGCTGTTTGTGACCCGGCAGGCCGTGTCCCGCTGGGAGACCGGCGAGACGGTGCCGAATACGGAGACATTGAAGTGTATTTCCAACGCCTTTGGCGTCTCCATTGACGCCCTGCTGGGCCAGCCGCCCATTTGCCAGTGCTGCGGGATGCCCCTGGAGGATGAGGAGCAGGTCAGCCGTGAGGCGGACGGAAGGCGGAACGGGGAGTACTGCAAATGGTGCTATGCGGACGGGAAGTTCACCTATTCGGACATGGAGAGCCTGAAGAAGTTTCTGGTGGCCCACATGTCCAGTGAGGAGTTTCCGCCGGAACAGGCGGAGGCCTATTTTTCCCAGCAGCTCCCCCGCCTGCGCCATTGGCGGGGGCAGGAGGAGTCCTAAGAGCGCACCCTTTGCCGCCGGCGGGAGAACTGGTTCCCGCCGGCGGCAAAGCGCATATCGCCCGCCGTATGGCTTTCGGGAGTCCCCGGCGGGATTTGTATTATTACTTCCGAACTAAAAGGTCGGAAGTAATATATGCCATGCTTTGCGGTTGCCGTCGCTCTGCGGCGGCGAGCAAAGCGGCTCAAATCAAATGTATTATTTCTGAATTTTTAATTCGGAAATAATACAATGGAATGACACGCAGCAAGGCGGCTCCGGGTTCGGAGCCGCCTTGACATTTGAAGGGGGGTCAGGAGAAGTCGGCGTGCTGCCGCCGGTAGGTGTCGTTGTCCTTTTGGGAGAGCTCCCGGGTCACCTGCGCCAGCCGGCGCTCGAGAGTCCTGCGGGCGGCCTCGTCCGTCTCGCTTCGGAGCTGCTTCTCCAGCTGTGCCTGCTCCTCCCGCAGCTGTCGGATCTCCCGGTCCACCTGATCGGTGCTGCAGACGCAGCGCTCCGCCGGCCGGCCGGCGGCCTCCGGTTCCCCGGCCTCCGGATCGTCAAAGAAGACCTTCGGCGCGCCGTCTCCATCCCGGCCGATCCAGTAGCGGCCGGAGGCGGCGGGGGATTCCTCCTGGGGGACGTATTCGTCATATGCCGGATGGGGGGAGGGGCGCTCTGCCGCTTCCCGGGGGAGCGGGGCCTGCTGGGGCGCAGCGGTGCCGGAGAGGGGGGCCGGCGACGGCAGGGCTGTGGAAATGGGGTCCATAGGATTCCTCCTGTTTTCTGGAATGAGTCCACTGTAGCGCCCCGGCGGGGGGATTGCAAGGGCTTTGCCGTCAGCTGCCGTTTTGCCGCTCTGAGATGTTCAGCAGCACGTGGAGAGAGAAGCCGCCGCCGCGCTTTTCCGCGGTGACGGCGCCGCCGTACTTCTCCGCGGCGGAGCGGATGTTGCCAAGGCCCACGCCGGCCTGGGGCGGGGGGCCCGGGAGACAGCTGTTTTCAAAGCACAGCAGGCAGAAGTCCCCCTGCCGCTCCCCGCGGACGCGGAGGTATGGCGCCTCCTGAACGGCAGCGCAGGCGCGGAGGGCGTTGTCCAGGGCGTTGGCGAAGATGACGCACAGGTCCAGCTCGTCCACGCCGCAGGCCGGGGGCAGGGTGATGGAGACCTCCGTGGAGATCCCGCGGGCGGCGGCCAGCGCCAGCTTCTCCCGCAGCAGAACGTCCACCGCCGGGTGGCCGGTGGGGCAGACGGGAAAGAGCGGGGCGGCGGAGATCTCCAGCTGCTTCAGATAGGACCGGGCCTCCTCCGGCCGGCCGGACTCCAGAAGACCGGCCAGGACCGTCAGGTGCTGGCGGAGATCGTGGCGGAAGGAGCGCTCCGCCGCCTCCCGGCTCCGGGCCTCCTCCACGTAGACGGCCTGGGCATGGGCGGCCTGGGTCAGGGCGTCCAGCGCCGCCTGGGTTTGCAGGCCCAGACAGGACCGCCGGTAGATATACAGCGCGCAGAGGAGGGCGCCAAGGCCCAGAAGCTGCAGGAGCAGGAGCATCAGATGCCTGGCGGGTTCCGCCGGTGCCGGCAGGCGGGCGACTCCGTACACCTGCCGCAGAATGGGCAGCTCCACCGCAGAGAGAAAGAGACCGGGCAGCAGGAGCGTCCACAGGGCCGGCGTGGTTTTCCGGGGCAGCAGGCGGGGGAGCAGGCAGCAGCAGACGGCGCACAGCGCCAGGGCCGCGGCGGTGCTCCCAAAGAGCAGAAGGTGCCAGGCTGTCTCCGGGACCAGCGGCAGCAGCAGGGCGTCGACGGAGTCGCAGATCCCGAAAGAGAGCAGGGAGACGTCAAAGGCCAGGAGGGAGGCCGCGGCGGAGAGGGCGGGGCGGCTGCGGAAAAAGAGGCGGTTGATCCCATAGAAGAGCGGGAGCTCCGCCGCCGCGGCGGGAATTCCCAGTGCGGCCGCCGCCAGCTCCGCCGCCGCCAGCAGCGCCAGGGGGCCGGCGGTCCGGAGGGGCGTCAGACGCTGCGTGGAGAGGCGGGCGAAGAGACCGAGGAAGAAGAGAATCTGGAGAGCGGGGAGAAGCAGAAGCACCATCTCAGAACACCCTCCCCTTCATGCGGCGCAAAAGCGCCTGGGTGAACGCGGTTTCCCGCAGACGGGAGAGAGGGACCTGGCTGCCGTCGGACAGGGTGATCCGCCCGCCGGCGCAGTGCCGGACCTCGTCCAGGTTGACAAGGTAGCTCCGGTGGCAGCGGAAAAAGCGGCTGTCCAGCTGGCGCTCCAGGGCCTCCAGCCGGCCGGTGTGGACGGCGGCAGGTTCGCTGCGCAGGTGGAGGTCGATCCGGCGGCCCAGGACCTCGCAGAAGGTGATCTCCTCAAAGGGGATCACCTGACGGCCCTGTTTTCCCTGGAGCAGGAGGCGGGGGGACTCCCGGCGCTCCAGGGCGAGGAGGGCGCGGTCCATGGTGCGGCGGAACCGCTCCTGGTCCAGGGGCTTGAGCAGGTAGTCCCAGGCCTGAACGGCAAAGGCGTCATACACGGCCTCCCGCAGGACGGTGATAAAGAGCAGAAGGCCCTGGAAGCCCCGCTGCCGCAGCTGCCGGGCGGTCTCCATGCCGTCGGGCGGGGGCATTTGAATATCCAGAAAGATGAGATCGAAGGCGCTGGGGCAGTCCAGCAGGGCCGCGCCGCTTGGGAAGCACTCGACGTGAAAGAGCGGGGTCTGCGCCTGCCGAAAGCCGGCCAGCAGAGCGGAGAGCTGCTCCCGCGTCCGGGGGTCGTCGTCGCAGACTGCGCATCGGATCATCAAAATTCCCCCCTCAAGAGGCCGCCGTGCGAAAGAGGGCGGCGTTTTTTTACAGGCGGCGCAGCGGCTCCCTGCGCCGGACTTCACAGGGCGCGCGCAGTACTGCCGCAGCCGGGATTCGCACACAGGCGCGCCTGGCCGCACGGGCAGGATGTATCCGCGCCGTGCGGCCGGCAAGAGAAGTCATAGCTGCATTTGACTATATCAGAAAGCGTCTGCCGGGGCAAGGGGCTTGTGACGAATGGGGCGGGAGGGATCATGAAATGCAGGGAATGCGTCCGGCGGGGAAATGCGGAAAAATGGAAGAGGAAATTTTCGGAGATCGGAGGAGTAATCGTTTGCGCGCCGGGCAGACAATTCCAACCGGAAGTAAAAGTTTCAAAATAATTTGATAAAAAAGATAATTTAATAAAAAAAGAAATAGAAATAACGAAAATTATGTTGACACGAGTAGGAAATGATGTTAATATGGGGACACCAAAATTTCATTGGGAGGTACGATTCAGATGCTCACAGTTCAGGAATTTGCAAAGCACTTTGACCTGGCCCTGCTTGCGCCCAACGTGCAGGAGAACGATGTAAAAGCGGCCTGCGCCACCGCCGCGAAATACCAGGTGAACTCCATCAATGTCAACAGCTGCTGGATTGAGACTGCGAAAAAAGAGCTGGCCGGCACCGGCGTGCCTTACAGCGCGGTGATTGGCTTCCCCTACGGAACCGCCATCAGCAAGGTGAAGTATTTGGAGCTGGAGGAGATGCTGAAGGCCGGCTGCGGCGCCTGCGACATGGTCATCAATGTCGGCGCCCTGAAGGACGGCAACCTGGCCCTGGTTCACGACGAGGTGAAGACCTTCGCCGACATGTGCCGGGAGGCCAAGGCGGACAGCAAGCTGATTTTCGAGGTGGGTTTCCTCACGGATGAGGAGATTGCAACACTGACCAAGATCTGCTGCGAGCACGGCATTACCTATGTCAAAACGGCCACCGGCAGCCAGGCGTTCCCGGATATGAATCAGGTCCAGATTATGAAGGACAACCTCTCCGGCGACACGAAGATCAAGGTCTCCGGCGTGCCCCGCACCTTCACTCTGGCCGCCGCCATGTTCATGTTCGATCACATGGGCGTCAGCCTGATCGGCACCCGGAGCGCCGGCAAGGTGGTGGAGCAGTACAGGGCCTATCTGGCGACCCTGTAATTTCTGCGGCGAGACAGAGGAAAGGAAGGAACGATTTGAATACCATCCATTTTAACCTCCAGGCCCTGCTGGGCGAGAACGTCAAGCTGATTCCCGGCGACGAGAGCTATGCCATGCGGGCCCTGGACAAGGAGGTCAGCTTTGACGAGTTTCGGTTTCTCTCCCAGGCGGTGAAGTTTATCGGCGTGACCAAGGAGTTCAGGAAGGTCATTGACTACTTCAAGGTTCCCGCAGGGGAGACGCCGGCGGGCTTCCGGGTGGAGTACCTCATGGGGCAGAACCATGAGCTGCTGATCGACCTCAAGCGGGATATCAACTACGATAAGAACGGCCAAAAGCGCCCCACCAAGTTCATCTTCTCCGCGGACTCCGCCAACCCCTATGAGATCGAGCCCATCAAGAATCTGATCGGCAACCTCACCTGCAACCCCGGCATCATCTATGACCTGTTCATCAACGATCCCAAGGAGAACGTGGGCAACAAGTACAAAAACCGCGACGAGGTGATGCAGGAGATCGGCCGGATTCTCGGGCCCGGCTGCGACATCAGCATTGAGCTGAACAACCCCTTTGCGGACCTCAGCGAGATCCTGGAGGAGGCCGCCCGGTTCAAGGAGATGCTCTCGGAGTACCGCGTGGTCATCAAGGTGCCCCACACGGGCCCGGTGAACGGCAAAAATGTCCACACCCTGATCGAGGGCGACAAGAAGTTCCCCATCCGCTATGACCAGGCCAAGACTGAGGACTATTTTTACGGCCACAATCTGGCGCTGGCCCTTCAGGAGCACGGCTACCGGGTAAACTACACGCTGATGTTCGAGCCCTGGCAGACCGGCATGGCCCTCCAGGCCCGGCCCTACTTCATCAACAGCTTTATCAACAAGCGCATGATGACCAGCACTTATGTGGCCGGAATGCTCAGCGCCTTTGATGCCACCCGGGACCTCCAGTTCCTCAGGACCCTGCGCAGCTACTTTGTGGACGTGGACTTCCTGCCCAAGAGCGAGGCGGAGCTGGACCTTGCCGAGGTGGAGAAGCTGGCCCGGGAGACGCTGACCTACCGGGACTTCAACAACTGCCGGGGCTTTGACGGCATGGACGGCGTCCGCCACAACCTGCGGATGCTCAAGGACTGCAACCTGGAGAACACCCGCCTGATTATCTGCTCCATTGCGGGCTCCCGGCAGTATCCGGAGCTGGATAAGCTGCTGGCGGAGGAGGAGTTCCAGGATGTGCTGGACAAGATCGTGATTACCACGGAGCCCATCTACCTGGCCCAGTACACCGCCTCTCCCCAGATCATTACTTACCAGAGGAGATTCATGAACGCGGTGAACAACACGGCGGACAAGCGCTGAGCGCAGCAAAGGAGCGGACATGAGCAGTTTGGAAAAGCTGACAAAGCTGAATGACATCTGCCTTTTTGTAGACGACTTCTGGGGCAGCCTGAAGTTTTACACGGAGAAATTCGGGTTCAAGGTGATCCGCCTGCAGCCGGACCCGGAGCACGCCAACTACGCCCAGTTCGATTTCCAGGGCACGGCGGTTACCCTGTGGCAGAAGGACGGCGTGATTGAGGCCATGGGGGATGAACACCTGGGCCCCTACGGCCACCACTTCATGCTGGCGGTGAAGGTGCCGGAGCTGGGGGATGTGGACGCCATCTACGAGGAGCTGACCGCCAACGGCGTAGAGTGCTTCCAAAAGCCCACCACCTATCCCTTCGGCTCCCGGGCGGCGTACTTCCTGGACTATGAGAAGAACATCTGGGAGGTCTTTGCCTGGGAAGAGGGCAACGGCCCAGGACTGCTCTGAGGCGTGCCATGGGAAGATTTACCATCATTGTTCTGGACAGCTGCGGCGTGGGGGAGCTGCCGGATGCCGCCGCTTTCGGCGATCAGGGCGCCTTTACGCTGAAGCATGTCAAGGAGGCCGTGGGAGAGCTGAGAATTCCCCATCTGGTGGAGCTGGGGCTCTACAACATCGACGGCCTGGGGCTGCCCGGCACAGCGCAGCCGAAAGGCTGCTACGGAAAGTGCGCCGAGCGGGCCAAGGCCAAGGACACCACCAACGGCCATTTTGAGATTGCCGGGCTGGTGGTGGAAACGCCCTTCCGGGTGTTCGGGGAGCACTTCCCGGACCGGATCATTCAGGAGCTGGAGCGGCGGATCGGCACGAAGGTGATCGGCAACTACCCGGCCTCCGGCACGGAGATCATCCAGGTGCTGGGAGACGAGCACGTCCGCACGGGGTACCCCATCGTCTACCTCTCGGCGGACAGCCTCATGCAGATTGCCATGCACGAGGAGGTCATCCCGCTGGAGCGGCAGTATGAGATCTGCCGGATTGCCCGGGAGCTCATGAGCGGAGACGACACGGTGAGCCGGATCATCTGCCGGCCCTTCGTGGGCGGAGACGGGAAGTATACCCGGACGGAGAACCGCAAGGATTTCTCCGTGGACCCTCCCGGCTACACGCTGCTGGATCAGCTCAAGGAGAACGGAAAAGACGTGATCGCGGTGGGGAAGATTGAGGATATTTTCAACCGCCGGGGAATCACGGAGGTCAATCACACCAAGAATAATCACGACGGGATTGCGGCCACCATCGACTATCTGCACAAGCGGGAGTTCGACGGACTGCTCTTTGTGAATCTGGTGGACTTCGATATGCTGTACGGACACCGGAACAATCCGCAGGGCTACGGTGCCGCGCTGGAGTATTTTGATGAAAAGCTGCCGGAGATCCTCTCCGGTCTCCGGGAGGACGACATCCTCCTGATTACCGCGGACCACGGCTGCGATCCCACCACGCCGGGCACGGACCACACCCGGGAGTATATCCCGCTGCTGGTTTGCGGTCCCCAGGTGCGGCAGGGCGTCAACCTGGGCGTCCGGGAGACGTTCGCGGACATCGCGGCCACGGCCTCGGCCTACTTCGGGCTGCATTTTCCCGCCGGGGAGTCGTTTCTGGACAGCATCAAACCGTGAGAACAGAAAGGGAGCGTGCATATGCAGAGCTTTGAGTTCTATACGCCCACAAAATTCATTCTGGAACAGGATGCGGATCTGCTTTGCGGCCGGGAGGTCAAGCGGTACTCCGATAAGGTCCTGTTCGTCCACTACGGTGACGAGTTCACCTACAAGTCCGGTCTCTATGACCGGGTGACGGGGGCCTTGAAGGAGGCCGGGCTGACGGTGTTCGAGCTCTCCGGCGTCCGGCCCAACCCCAAGGCGGAGCTGGTCTACCAGGGCATTGAGATGGTCCGCAAGGAGGGCATCGGCTGCATCCTGGCGGCCGGCGGCGGCAGTGTCATCGACACGGCCAAGGCCGTGGGCATCGGGGCCAAGTACGACGGCGATTTCTGGGACTTCTACTGCCGCAAGGCCGTTCCTCAGGAGTCTTTGCCGGTGGGCATCATCATGACGCTGCCGGCCACCGGCAGCGAGGCCAGCAACGGCAGCGTGCTGGACAACGGCGGCGTCTCGGCGGACACCATGGCGGACTGCCTCCGCCCGGCCTTTACGCTGATGAATCCGGATCTGACCCTGGGGATTCCCCAGAAGCAGACCATCTGCGGCATCATTGATATGTTTGCCCACGTGATGGAGCGGTACTTCTCCACCTCCGTGGATGTGGATCTTACGGACTACATGTGCGAGGGTGTGATGAAATCCATCATCTCCAACGCCCACAAGCTCATGAAAAATCTCCGGGACCCCGTGATCCGGGCCGAGTTCATGTGGACCTCCATTGTGGCCCACAACGGTCTGCTGGCGGTGGGGCGGAACCAGGATTGGGGCACCCACGCCCTGGCGGCCCAGCTCTCCGCCCAGTACGGCACCGTCCACGGCGCCGCGCTGTCCATCCTCTTTCCCCACTGGGCAGAGCATGTACTGGATGAAAACAGCGTGCAGCGGTTCGCCCAGTTTGCCAACCGGGTCTTCGGCGTGGAGATGGATTACTACGACCCCATGCGCACGGCCCGGGAGGGCATCCGCCAGATGCGGCTGTTCTTCGACTTCCTGGGCGGGCCCCGGAAGCTCGGCGACGTGGGCGTGGAGACCGACGAACGGGTGCCTCTGATGGCCCGGCAGGTCTGCGCCTATGGAGACGTGGGCTTCTTCCATCCCCTGAATGTGGAGGACGTGGAGGCCATCTACCGGGCCGCTTTGTAAAGGGACGGAGGCATGAGGTTTGACATCGGGATTCACCAGGCGGTGATTGTCTCCGCGGCCAACGGATATGAGCCGTTTCTCGGCTCCGTAGGCGTGAAGGACGGCCGGATTGCCTGGGTGACGCCGGGAAAGATTGAAAAGAGCGCGTGTGAGCTGTGGATTGACGGAGAGAACCGGATTCTGATGCCGGGTCTGGTCAACGCCCACTGCCACGGGGATATGACCCTGGCCCGGGGAATGGGTGACGATTTGACCCTTTGGGAGCAGAATCAGGCGTTTGCGGATACGAATTGGTTCTATACGCTGCTGGACGACGACGACCGCTATGCCTCCCGCCAGCTGACCTACTGCGAGGCGCTGCTGTCCGGGACCACCTTCCTTATGGAGAATATGTACTGGGGCCTGGGACGGCGGTCCGTGGACGCCATGAGCGAGACCGGCATCAGGGGCGCTCTGGCGGAGGATGTCCGCCGGGACTTTGCAAAGCCGGACCTGCTTCTGGAGGACCAGGAGCTGACGGCCTTTCGGGACGCCTGCCGGGAGCGGGGCCTGCTGGCCGTGGCCGGGGGAATCTCCGAGGAGGATTTTGAGGAGGAGCGGCTGGTCCGGATCAAGGACAAGACCCGGCGCTGCGGCCTGCGGCAGACCTTCCACCTGGCGGAAAACGACTGGAGAATCCGCCGTATCCGGGAGCGGTTTGGCTGCGGCTCTGTGGAGCTGCTCCACCGGCTGGGGGTTTTGGACGGCGAGACCATCGGGTCCCATGTGGTCTACCTCAGCGAACAGGAGATTGACCTGCTGGCCCAGAGCGGCACCAAGGTGGCCAACACCCCGCTGTGCGAGATGAAGATCGCCGACGGCATTGCCCCCATCCCCCAGATGGTGCGGGCGGGCGTCACGGTCTGTCTCGGTACGGACGGCGCCATGTGGAACAACAGCAATGACCTCTTCCGGGAGATGAAGGGCATGGCGTTGCTGCACACGATTCACAGCGGAATCCGCAGCCTGAAGACCACAGATATTCTGGACATGGCGACCATCAACGGAGCAAGAGCCTTTGGAATGGAATCCGAGTTCGGCACCATTGAGGAGGGGAAGTCCGCGGACTTCATCCTGGTGCGGACCGACCGGCCGCACATGCGCCCTCTTCGGACGGGGCTGTGCGAGAATGTGACATCCAGCCTGGTATTTTGTGCGACCGGCAGTGATGTATCGGATGTCTTTGTGAGCGGAAACAGGGTTGTGGCGGACGGCGTCCTTCAAACGGTGGATACGGCACAGATCATGGCATCTGTTCAGAGAGCATCGGAGAAAATTGCCCGCAAATAATTTTTTTGGAGGTTCTACATGAAAAAGATCGTTAGTATTCTGCTTGCACTGGCGATGACGGCCGCCCTGCTCACCGGCTGCGGCGGCAACAGCGGTGACAAAAACAACGGCGACACCAACAATCCCCCTCCCGCCGAAGAGGGCGGCGAGAAGCTGAAGGTGGCTCTGGTGGTCAACCAGCCCTTCGGCGACAAGGGCTCCATGGACGATCTGGCCGAGGGTGCGGACCGCGCGGCGGCGGATTTCGGCGTGGAGGTCTACAAGCTGGAATCCGATACCGCCACCTTTGAAGATGACATTCGTGCCATGTGCCAGCAGGGCTATGACCTGATCGTGACGACCTTCGGCTATATGACGGATGCCACCATCGCCGTGGCCCAGGAGTATCCCGATGTGAAGTTCTGCGCCATCTTCCAGACCATCAACACCGACGAGGTCAGCTATCCCAACATCTGGGACATCGAGTTCCACGGTGAGCAGGCCTTCTACATCGCCGGTTACATGGCCGGCCTGTATACCGAGAGCAATGTGGTGGGCATCCAGGTCGGCGGTGAGGAGCCCAGCCCCAACGCCGAGGGCAACGGCTTCATGGTGGGCGTGAAGGACGCAAACCCCGATGCCCGGGTGGAGTTTGCCTACGCCGGCGGCTACGGTGACCCCGCTACCGCCAAGGAAAAGGCCCTGGCCATGATCGCCAACGGCTGTGATTTCATCCAGAACGACTCCGGCGCGTCCAACGCCGGCGTGGTGGAGGCCGCCAAGGAGAACAACATCCTGACCTCCGGCGAGATCACTGACTACTGGGATACCTATCAGGGCTTCATCGGCATCATCGGCATCCACTTCGGCGCCGTGGGCTATGACGCCATCAAGGCCCTGGTGGAGGGCAATTACCTGGGCGGTGAGCACAGCATCTACGGTCTGGCCGAGGGCGGCTACACCATGGAGTGGGATACCTATGAGAGGTACGCTGAGACCGCTCCCGACTTCGCCGCCGTCATCGAGGCGGGCAAGGAGATCGAGACCAAGGTCAAGTCCGGCGAGATCACGGTGGATTACAACATTGCCGAGCCCAACTGGGAGGCCATTGCCGGCTGAGAAACGGCGGAGCAGTGCAGTGAGAGTATAGGATTTGGAACCAGCCTATTCGGAACAGCGGGTGGGCTGGTTCCTCTCAAAATTGGAGGGATCAAGATGAACGAAGAGAAGGTCAACAGAGCATCCGCGCCGAAGGCGGATAACGAGGGCGTCTACCATCTGCGGCTCAGGCAGGGGGATGTGCCCGGATATGTCATTCTTCCCGGTGCGCCGGAGCGGGCGCTTAAGATTGCAAAGAACTGGGAGAATGCCCGGGAGATTGCCTCCTACCGGGAGTATAAGACCGTGACCGGCACCTATAAGGGCATGGAGCTGGCGGCCACCTCTACGGGAATCGGCGGGCCCAGCTCCGAGATCTGCATCCATGAGCTGAATACGCTGGGTGTTCACACCTGTATCCGGGTGGGCACCACGGGCTGTATCGTACCCCAGTTTGATCTGGGAGATCTGATTATCCCCGTGGCCTGCTACCGGAAGGACGGCACTTCTGCGACCTATATTGAGCCGGAGTTCCCGGCCTTTTCCAACCCCTATGTGGTGATGGCCCTGATTCAGGCCTGTGAGAACCTGGGCTTCCGCTACGGCATCGGCCTGGATTACACGGTGGGCTCATTCTATATCGGGCAGGGACGGCCCCTCTATGAGGACGGCCGGAAGAGCTACTGGCCCTCCTTTGCGGAGAAGATCCTGCCGGATCTTGCTACGGCGGGGGTGACCAACATCGAGATGGAGACCTCCGGCCAGCTGGTGGTGGGCTATCTCCACGGGATGCGGATGGGCTGCATCCTCTCTGTGATCTCCAACCGGGTTCTGGATAAGTGGGGCGACAACGGCGGCGAGGAGAAGACCTGCCTGGCCGCAGCGGAGGCCATGCGAATCCTGAAGGAGTGGGACGACACCGGCAGGGTCACCCTGACGGCGGCGATGAAGCGATAAGCGGTGGTGGACTATGGCACCAGTAGTAGAAATGTTGAATATCACCAAGCGGTTTCCCGGGGTTCTGGCCAACGATCAGGTGACGATCACCGTCGATCAGGGGCAGATCCTGGGGCTGATCGGTGAAAACGGCGCGGGCAAGTCCACCATGATGAATATGCTCTACGGCCTCTTTCAGCCGGACGAGGGGACGATCCGGCTCTTTGGGGAGCCGGTGCGAATTCAATCCCCCAACCAGGCCATTTCCATGGGGATCGGCATGGTGCACCAGCATTTTATGCTGATGCCCAACCTGACGGTTTTGCAGAATATCATTCTGGGCAAGGAGCCGGAGAAGAAGGGCTTCATCGACACGGCCGCCGCGCGGGAGAAGATCCTGCGGATCATGGAGACCTACGATCTCCAGGTGGATCTGGACGAGCGGATCTACCAGCTGTCCGTAGGGCAGAAGCAGCGGGTGGAGATTGTCAAAGCCCTTTACCGCGAGGCGAAGATCCTCATTATGGACGAGCCCACCGCCGTGCTGACGCCCCAGGAGACCGACAAGCTGATTCTCGTGCTGAAAAAGCTGCGGGACGAGGGCACCGCCATCATCTTCATCACCCACAAGCTGCGGGAGGTGATGGCTCTGACGGACAAGGTCATCGTCATGCGCAAGGGTGTGGTCACCGGGACGCTGATGACCAGGGATGCGGACATGGACATGCTCTCCAATCTCATGGTGGGCCGTGAGGTGGATCTGGATATCCCCCGGGCGGACATTCAGCCGGGAGAGGAGGTTTTGTCGGTCAAAAACCTGAAGGTGCGGAACAAGAAGGGTCTCTATGCCCTGCGGGGTGTCAGCTTCCAGGTGCGCAAGGGAGAGATCGTGGGAATCGCCGGCGTGGAGGGCAACGGCCAGACAGAGCTCATCGAGTGCGTGGCCGGGATGCTGCGGCCGGAGGAGGGACAGGTGTTCCTGGACGGCCGGGACATCACCCGCATGGCCATCCGGAAACGCCGGGAGGCGGGACTGTCCCACATCCCGGAGGACCGGCTGAAGGTGGGCACCGCCAAGACCTGCACCATTCGGGACAACCTCATCATGAACCGCTATTACCGCAGGCCCTACGCAAGGCAGGGCGTCATGGACAACCGCAGGCTTCTGGAGCTCTCGGAGAAGATGTGTGAGGATTTCCAGATCAAGACGCCGGACTCCACCTACCTGCTGAGCACCCTCTCCGGCGGCAACATGCAGAAGGTGGTCTTTGCCCGGGAGATGGAGGTGGACCCGGAGCTGCTGGTGGCGGCACAGCCCACCCGCGGCGTGGACATCGGCGCCATTGAGAGCATCTGGCACCGGATTCTGGAGGCCCGGGACGCCGGGAAGGCGGTGCTGCTGGTCAGCGCGGAGCTGGACGAGGTGCTCTCCCTGGCGGACCGGGTGCTGGTGATGTACGAGGGCGAGATCATGGCGGAGCTGCCCCGGGCAGAGGCCACGGAGTCCGCTGTGGCCGTCTACATGACCGGGGCGAAGCGGCAGGAGGCATCAAGGAGGGCCGAGGTATGAAAAAGCACGGCAATTTGAGCAAGGCGGCAAGGGCCGCCGGACTGGGTATTGCCAAGCGGGTTCTTTTGATTTTGCTGGCGCTGGTGGTGTCCAGCGTGTTCCTGGCGGCCTCCGGCTATGACCCCCTGGCCATTTTCAAAGGGCTTTACCAGAGCTTCACCGACGATATTGCAGGCACCATCCGCTGGTCCACCGCTATGGTGCTGGCGGGCCTGGCTGTCTGCGTGTGCTATAAGGCCAACATCGCCAACCTGGGCGTGGACGGGCAGCTCTTCCTGGGCGCCGCCGCGGCGTCCATGGTGGCGCTGCGGGTGCAGGAGGGGGCCAGCCAGGCGCTGAGCCTTGTGGAGATCTTTCTCGCGGCGGCGGCGGCGGGGATGCTCTTTGCCCTGATTCCGGCGCTTTTGAAGATCTATCTCAATGTCAACGAGGTGGTCTCCACCCTGCTTTTGAACTTCATCGGCGAGTATTTTGTCAATTACCTGGTCAATGGCCCCATGCGGGACCCCTCCTCCACTACGAACCTGAGCGCCTCCGCCCGGTTCAGTGAGAGCGCCTGGCTTCCGCACCTGCAGGCCTTTGAGCCCTCCTCTGCCAACGTGGGCTTGTACATCGCCCTGGTGCTGCTGGCGGCGATTACCTTCGTATTCTACCGCACCACCCTGGGCCACGAGATCAAGATGGTGGGCGCCAACGGCGAGTTTGCCCGCTATGCGGGCATCAACCCCAAGCTGACCGTCATCAAGTGCATGTGCATCAGCGGCGCCATCGCAGGCGTCATCGGCGCCATTGAGGTCACCGCGGTGCAGCACCGCCTGATTGCCGGATTCAACCCGGAGCTGGGCTTCAAGGGCATCGTGGTCTCCCTGCTGGCGGGGAACCACCCCATCGGCGTGCTGTTCTCCGGCATCTTCTTCGGGGCGCTGAAAAACGGCGGCACGAACATGGAGCGCTTCACCGGGGTTCCCTCCGCCATCTCCAGCATCGTGGAGGGCATCATCATCCTGGTGATCAGCGCGGACTTCGCATTTACCTTCTTTCGCAAAAAGAAGCGGGCACAGAAGGAGGGAAAGTAAATGAATCTTGCACTGGTGACAGAGCTGCTTGCCGCCACGATCCGCATCACGACCCCCATTCTGCTGATGGCCATGGGCGGCATGATCTGCGAGCGGGCCAATGTGTTTAACATCGCCCTGGAGGGCATCGCTCTGGTGGGAGCCTTCTTCGCCGTAACCGCGGTCTCTTTCTCCGGAGGCAGCGTCTGGATGGGGCTTCTGGGCGGCGTCGTCTTCGGCGTGCTCTACAGCGCCCTGTTTGCCCTGATGATTACCCGGTTCAAGGCCAATCACATTATCACAAGTATTGCGCTGAATACCCTGGCATCCGGCTTGACTCAGTTTTTACTTCGTGCTATATTTGATTCTCAGGGAACCTATGCGCCGCCGGTGATCAACAAGCTGTCCAACATCACGATTCCGGTGCTCTGCGACATTCCGCTTTTGAAGGCGTTCAGCGATCACAGCATCGTCACCTACGCCTCCCTGGTGGTCGTGGCGGTTTTGTACGTCTATCTGTACAAGACCAGCGCGGGCCTGCGGCTGTGGTCTGTGGGCGAGTCGGAGGACGCGGCGCGGACGGCGGGCGTGAATATCAACGCGACGAAGTGGAAGGCCGTGCTGGTTTCCGGCGCCCTCTGCGGTCTTGGCGGTGCCTATTTGTCCGTGATCAGCGTCTCCAACTTTACAAAAGGCATGGTGGCAGGCCGGGGCTTCACCGCGTTTACCTCCTATACCTTCGGCGGGGCGACGCCCATTGGAAGCGCCCTGGCGTCGCTGCTGTTCGGCTTTGCCGAGGCGCTGGGCATCCGCATTGAACTGCTGGGATTGAAGATCCCCGCGTCCATTGTGGATATGTTCCCCTATACGGTGGCCCTGCTGGCCCTGGCGTACAGCTCCTGGGCCAGAGACCGCAGAGTCAGCGGCCTTGCGGTGAGCAGGCGGGGAAAACATTGAACGAACGAGGGGGGTGCAATGTGGGGAAGAGGGAAGCGCGCATGAAGGCCCTGCTTCATGTCATTGAAAAACAAAATGGCGTTACCATCAGGGCGCTTTCTTTGATAGAAGGTGTTTCAGAGCTGACCATCCGAAGGGACATCCAGGTCCTGGAGGAAAAGCGCCTGGTGAAAAACGTGCGGGGCACGATCTTCTACAACTACGATGAGGCGGCGGACAGCGGCTACCTCTTGTCCATTGCAACCAACCGGAACCGGAAAGAGAAAAAACGCATTGGAGCTTACGCGGCCAAGCTGATTCAGCCCGGGGAGTTCATCATCATTGACAATGGCTCCACCATGGAGTGCCTCGCCGCAAGCATCCCCTCCAATATGGAGCTCACGGTTCTGTGCTACAATATGAACGTGCTCAATCATCTCTATCAGAAGCCCAACATCCATCTGATCTTCTGCGGCGGGAATTTTCACCATCAGACGCTGATGTTTGAGTGTGCGGAAAGTCTGGAGATCATCCGCCGCGCCCGGGCCGGAAAGGTGTTCGTCTCCGCCGTGGGGATTCACGAAACCATGGGGGTCACCTGTGTGGACGAGTACGAGCTGCCCAGCAAGCGGGAGATCATCAAGGCCGGCGTGGAGCGGATTCTGCTGGCGGATTCCAGCAAGTTCGGGAAGATGGGCTCCTGCTTCATCGGAGAGCTGGAGCTGTTTCAAAAGGTGGTGACGGACACGGGACTTTCCCAGGAGTGGGCGGATCTCATCAAAAACAAGGGCATTGAACTGATTGTGGTTTAATCAATATTTATTTGGAGGCTGGTGGTACCATGAAGACTGAGGAACTGAAGGAAATTTGCAGAAGGGTCCGGCGGGATATCGTCTCATCCGTCTGCGCGGCAAAGTCCGGACACCCGGGCGGCTCTCTCTCCGCGGTGGAAATCGTGACGGCTTTGTACTTTGAGAAGATGAATATCGACCCCAAGCAGCCGAAGATGGCCGGACGGGACCGCTTCGTGCTGTCCAAGGGCCATGCGGCGCCGGTGCTCTATTCCGTCCTGGCGGAGCGGGGTTACTTTGACGTGGCGGAGCTGCAGAACCTGCGGAAGATGCACAGCTTCCTCCAGGGGCATCCCGACGCCAAGAAGTGCCCCGGCGTGGACGCCTCCACCGGCTCTCTGGGCCAGGGCATCTCCATCGCAGTGGGCATGGCCCTGGGCGCCAAGCTCGGCGGCGGCAGTGAGCAGGTCTACACCCTGGTGGGAGACGGCGAGAGCCAGGAGGGCCTGGTGTGGGAGGCCGCAGAGGCCGCCGCCCACTTCAAGCTGGACAACCTGACGGTGATTCTGGACAACAACGGCCTCCAGATCGACGGGCCCAACAGCGCCGTCATGGACGTGCGGGACCTGGCCGCGAAGTTTGCGGCCTTCGGCTTTGAGACGCTGACGGTGGCCGACGGCAACGACATTGAGCAGGTTCTTGCGGCGCTGAACCAGCCCCGCACGGCGGGGAAGCCCCGGATGATCCTCTGCCATACGGTGAAGGGCAAGGGCGTCTCCTTCATGGAAAACCAGGTGGGCTGGCACGGAAAAGCGCCCAACGCAGAGCAGTGCGCCCAGGCACTGAAAGAATTGGAGGGCTGAGTCATGGGAGAGAAGAAAGCAACACGGGTGGCCTACGGCGAGTATCTGACGGAGCTGGGCAAGGTCAACGACAAGATTGTGGTCCTGGACGCCGATCTGGCGGAGGCCACCAACACCGGCAAGTTCCGCGCCGCCTTTCCGGAGCGCTTTTTCGACTGCGGCATCGCGGAGGGGAATATGGTGGACATCGCCGCGGGTCTCAGCACCATGGGCTACATCCCCTTCGCCAGCACCTTTGCCATCTTCGGCAGCGGCCGCGCCTATGAGAACATCCGCAACAGCGTGGCCTACCCCCACTTCAACGTGAAATTCGCCTTCACCCACGCCGGCATCTCCGTGGGCGAGGACGGCGGCAGCCATCAGGCCATTGAGGACATCGCCCTGATGCGGGTGATCCCCGGCATGACGGTGCTGGTCCCCGCCGACGCCAACGAGACCCGCAAGGCCATGGACGCGGCCCTGGCCATTGACGGCCCTGTGTACATCCGTCTGGCCCGCCTGGCCTCGGAGGTTCTGGAGGAGCAGCCCTTCACGCTGGGCAAGGCCAACGTCCTGCGGGAGGGCTCCGACGCGGCTTTGATCTGCTGCGGGCTGATGGTGGAGAAGTGCCTGGCGGCGGCGGAGCTGCTGGCCCAGGAGGGCGTCTCCGCGGCGGTAATCAACATGCACACCATCAAGCCTCTGGACGAGGAGACCGTCAAGGCCTACGCCGCCAAGTGCGGCAAGGTGGTGACGGTGGAGGAGCACTCCGTCATCGGCGGCCTGGGCGACGCGGTGGCCGCGGTCCTCTGCGGCCAGAGCGGGTTCCGCTTTGCCAAGGTGGGCGTGCAGGATCGCTTCGGCCAGTCCGGCACACCGGATGAGCTGTTTGAGGAGTACGGCCTGACGGCGGCGCAGATTGCGCAGCGCGTAAAAGACCTGTAAGAGACGAGGAGGGGCTCCGCCGGAGGGCGGAGCCCCTTTGCTGTCGGGGTGCAGGGGGCGACGCGCCCCCTGCCGGGGTTCAGGGGCAGAGCCCCTGACAGAGTTTGAGGCGGAGCCTCAAAAAGAGGAAGAGGAAAGAGAAGAACCGTACAAAGGAAACGGACGGGACTGATGTCCCGCCCGTTTTCAATCTTGAAACAGAGATTTACCTGAAGAGCTGCCCGGAGATGACCAGCTTCTGGATCTCGTTGGTGCCCTCGTAGATCTGGGTGATCTTGGCGTCCCGCATCATCCGCTCCACATGGTACTCCTTCATGTAGCCGTTGCCGCCCAGCATCTGAACGCACTCGGTGGTGACCTTCATGGCGGTGTCCGTGCAGGTCATCTTGGCCATGGCGGCGGGGACGGTGTAGGGCTGGCCGGTCTCCTTGCACATAGCGGCGTAGTACAGCAGCAGCTCCGCCTTCTTGATATCCGTCTGCAGCTCGGCCATCTTGAAAGCCAGGTACTGCTGTTTGTTCAGGGGCTTGCCGAACTGCTCCCGCTCCATCAGGTATTTCCGGGCGATCTCAAAGGCGCCCTTGGCAATGCCCAGGCCCTGGGCCGCCACGCCGATACGGCCGCCGTCCAGCGTCTTCATGGCCAGCTTGAAGCCCTCGCCGGGCTTGGCGATCATGTTCTCCGCCGGGACATACACGTCCTCCAGAATCATGTCGGAGACCTGGGCGGCCCGGATGCCCATCTTGTTCTCCACCTTGCCCACGCTGAAGCCGGGCATCCCCTTTTCCACCACGAAGGCGGCCATGCCCTTGGTGCCGAGAGCGGGGTCCGTCAGGCAGTAGACCACGGTGAAGTCGGCCAGAGGGCCGTTGGTGTTGAAGCACTTGGAGCCGTTGAGGATGTAGCCGTCTCCGCTCTTCACGGCCACCGTGCGCTGGCCGGCGGCGTCAGAGCCGGCGGTGTGCTCCGTGAGGCCGAAGGAGCCGATCTTCTCGCCGTAGGCGATGGGAGCCAGGTACTTCTTTTTGATCTCGTCGGGGGCGGAGGAGTTGGCGATGCTGCCGCCATACAGAGAGGTCATGACGGAGAAGCTGATGCCGAAGGAGGCGTCTACCTTGGAGACCTCCTCCACCGCCAGCACGTAGCAGGAGTAGTCTCCGCCGGTGCCGCCGATCTCTTTGGCATAGGGCAGGCCGAAAATGCCGGACTTGCCGAACTTGCGGAAAGCCTCCAGGGGGAACTCGCTCTTCTCATCCCGCTCCCGGACCTCAGGCAAAAGCTCCTTTTCGGCGAACTCCCGGGCCATCTGCTGAACCATCTGCTGCTGATGTGTCAATGTGAAATCCATAAAAACATCCCTTTCTCTACAATCAAATCTGCTTCTGCGGGAAGGCGGCTGCGCCGGAAATAATTGTCAAATAAATGTCACTGTCTCCACGGCGCCAGATCCTTTGCCTCTTTGTTACCACGGAGTTACCCACTTTGTCAACGATCGTCTAAAACTTCACGTACATTTTGTGAGATCTTGAGAAAACGGGAGAATTTGTTGTATAAAATGGAGATATTCCACAGGATACTTTAGTGGGATTGACTAAAAATTAACGTTGTTTTGCTAACAAACTATCTGAGCGGCGGGACGGGGGCAGAGGAAAAAGCAGGCCGAGGGCCTTGCGGTTCGCGGCTGTGTTTGTGTGAGGTTTCTTGTGAATAGGTGGGGCTGCTTTTGAGGTTAGTCGGGGTAGGCGGTGTAGACGTCAACGGTGCTGGTGCTGGGGCTACTGGTGTTTATCCACTTGATCGTGTATACACCGCTGGAGTTCGTGCTTGCGCTTGTGTTGTATACTCCCACGGTTCTGGGGAGTCCGTCTGTGGATTCGCTGACGTAGATGCTGACGTGCTGGAGATAACCGGCGTCATCGAGGTCGATCATCAGGTCGCCGGGTCTGGCGTTCGCATGCTGGTCTTCTTCCAGGTCACACCGGTTTGACCAAAGATTTCGTCTGCGACGAAGGCCGCCCAGCCGCCGCAGCCATGGACGGTGCTGGTGTGCTGGGAATGGTCTTGATATGCCCAGTACTGGTCGGTAACCTGCTTGATGCACTTCTTGCCAGAAACTCTGCCAGAACCAAGCCCGGCGTAGCCTTTGCTGAAGTCTATCTTGAGGGGATACTTCTCTTGCAGCTGGTTCAGAATCTCTGTCACGTTCTCCTCGGTGATGGGCTTGCCGTCGGCGAAGCCGCCGATGACGCCCAGGGCGTAGACGTTGGCCACGGCGTCCTGGTACTGGCCGGGGATACTGGCGTAGTCCCTGATGGTATTCGCGGCGGCGGCCTTCTCCGCGCTGGAGGCCGCAAAGCCCCTGGCGTTCATGATGTTGGTCATGAGCTGGGCCATGTCGTAGCGGTTGATGCCGGTGTTCATGACGTCCAGCCGGAGCATCACGAAGTCCTCATAGAAGCTGGCGCCCGCAAAGGCACCGCCATAGTACGCGGCCAGGTAATTCCCGGCAAAGGGGCCGTAGACATCCCGGTTGTAGGAGTCCTTGTTGTATTTGGCGATGTCTCCGGCAAAAAACGCCCGGGAGAGCATGACCACGAAGCTGCTCCTGGTGACGGTATTGCCGGGGCGGAAGGTGCCGTCGTCGTATCCGCCGACGATGCCCTTGGCGGCGCAGTCCGTGACGGCGTCGTAGAAGGCGTGAGTCGGGGGCACGTCGGTGAAGTCCGCGGCCAGGGCCGGGAGGGCCAGGGCGGCCAGGGCGGCGGAGAGGGAGAGGGCCAGGAGCAGAGAGACCAATTTCTTCATGGAAGCCACTTCCTTTTTTATTTTGAAGGTATCATAGAACCAAGGCAGGGGGATTGCAAGGGGCTTTCGCCGTTTACCGGGAGTCCGGAGGCCGAGGGGGACGGGCGATGGGGAATCGCCCCTGCGGAACGCCCTGGTTTCGGTTCATGGTTGGTTGATATCCGAGGTGATCCGCAGGGGCGGATATTATCCGCCTGCCCGACAAAGGACCATTTCCCGGCAACGTTCCGCAGGGCGCGGCGACCCGGCGCGCCGTTCCCCCGGACTGCCCGGCTGCAGCCGCCGCCGCGGAGGGGGGAACGGTCTTTCGACGGACGCCTCCGGAAGAATTTTGCAAAAAACGAAAAAATTCGAAAAAAGGGGTTGACAAGCTGAGGAGAATTTGGTAATCTAACGAA
>JAHZBA010000010.1 GCA_019423635.1 Clostridiales bacterium | reverse complement strand
GGAGAGGTGGCACCGCCGCAGGCGGTGACGGAGAGGGTTTCCCCGTCTCACCCCCCAGCCCCTTCGTAGGGCGCGACGACTCGGCGCGCCGTTCCGCCGCAAGAACCGGCTTCCAATTTTTTTGCCAATTTCGAAAATTCAAGGTTCTTTTCCAGAAAACAGAGAATATAAGTTAGAATTTATCATCGTAGAGAGAAAGAATGTGGAAAAACGGCCGAATCCCATGAACCGCAGCGGATTCCGTCTCCCGCGGGAATCTGGAAAATTTTCCGTCTTTTCCCCGGCTCTGCCAAAAAGGACAGTTTTCCACAGAGTCTTTTTCCTTTTCCACAGAAAAACAGGAAAAACTACTGCTTGGAGTTGATATTCGTCTTGATCTCCTTGACGGTCTCCGCGAAATGCGGGTCCTTCTTCATTTTCTTCTCCACCTGCTGGATGGAGTAGAGCACCGTGGAGTGATCCCGGTTGTTGAAGACTCTGCCGATGTCCACCGCGGAGAGGTTCGTCATGGAGCGGATCAGGTACATGGCGATCTGCCGGGCCTGGACCGCCTCCCGGACCCGCTGCTGGCCGCGGATGACAGACTCTTCGATTCCGTAGTACTTGCAGATATATTCCAGAATCCCCTCCGGGGTGGGGATGTACTCGCTGCTGCGTTTTAAGATATCCTGCATGGCCCTGGTGACGGTTTCCTCGTCGGTCTCGCTGCCCAGCAGGTCCTTGTAGGCCAGAATCTTGTGGATGGTGCCCTCCAGCTGCCGGACGTTGGCGGTGACGTTGTCCGCAATATACTGGATGATCTTGTCCGGCAGCTGCATTCCAAGAAGCGCCGCCTTGTTCTTGATGATGGCCACCCGGGTCTCAAAGTCCGGCGGAGCCACGTCCACCAGAAGGCCCCACTCAAACCGGGTCCGCAGCCGGTCCTCCAGCAGCGTCATCTCAGAGGGGGGACGGTCGGAGGTCAGCACGATCTGCCGGCCGGACTCGTAGAGGTTGTTGAAGGTGTGGAAGAACTCCTCCTGGGTCTGCTTCTTGCCGGCGATGAACTGGATATCGTCCACCAGCAGCAGGTCCGCCTGGCGGTACTTCTCCCGCATCTCCGCGGTCTTGTGGGGGCCCGCCTGAATGGCGTTCACCAGCTCGTTGGTGAAATCGTCCCCCTTGACGTAGGCGATTTTCGCCTGGGGGTCATTTCGCCGGATAACGTTGGCGATGGCGTAGATCAGGTGCGTCTTGCCAAGGCCGGAGTCTCCGTAGATCAGCAGGGGGTTGTAGTTTTTGGCCGGGTGCTCCGCCACGGAGAGGGAGGCGGCGTAGGCCAGCTTGTTGGAGGGCCCCACCACGAAGGCCTCGAAGGTGAATTCGTCGGTGGAGAACCGGTCCCCGGGCTGGGGCGGCCTTCCGCCGCTCAGCTCCGCCCGGGAGAGCAGGATCTTCACCTCAAAGTCCATGGAGAAGATATCCCGCAGGGCGGTCTTGATGTTGCCCAGGAACAGGGACTCAATGTAGCCCTTTTTGAATTCGTTGGGACAGCAGAGAAGAAAGACGTTTCCCTGGATGTCCACCGCCTCCAGCTCATCGAACCAGGTGGCGATGGTGGTCTCCGAGAGATCCTTTTTCAGCTGCTGTAAGACATTGCTCCATACGTCTGCGACGGAGTTCAACGAAACCCACCTCTCTTTTTCTGGATTTGCACAGCTCCTTTATTATACCAAAAATTTGGCCTCCAGGCAATACAATATGATACATATTCTAAATATAAAGTGGAATTTTTTAAGGCGGGGGTGGAGAACAAGATCTTGTTGGATTCCGAAGAAGATCCTCAACATTTTGATTTTCCGATCAGGAAGGGGAGAAAAAAGACGGCGTTTTGGAAATTTCAAGTTTTTATTGACACCTTTTGCCGTGATATGATATACTAATTCTCGCGCCGTCAAAGGCGTTAAAAATGGTTACTGCGCCTCTTCCCGGCAGGGAAGCGGTGTCGAGTAAGGCCGCCCACAGCGGCCGGAAATTTGACAGGAGGTGTCACGAAGGATGGCAACGAAACGTACCTATCAGCCCAAGAAGCTCCATGGCCAGAAGGTCCACGGCTTCCGCAAGCGGATGGCCACGGCCAACGGCCGCAAGGTCCTCTCCCGCCGCCGCGCCAAGGGCCGGCTCCGTCTGTCTTATTGATCCCCGGCTGGGAAGCGCTCGGCGCCGCGCAGACGCAGGAGAATTGAAACACACGTCTGCAGGGACGGCGGGAATTTTGTGAGATTCCTCCGTCCCTACAACAGTTTGCAGATCATTCGGACAGGCCGTCCCGGAGGCGGCGGAAGAGGCAGCCATGAAGCAGGCGGTGACGCTGAAAAAGAATCATGAGTTCCGCCGGCTGTACCAGCGGGGAGCCTCCGCCGCCGGCGGGAGCATGGTGCTCTACTGCCGGAGGAACCGCCTGGGCCACAACCGCCTGGGGCTGACGGCCTCGGTGAAGATCGGCGGCGCGGTGGTCCGCAACCGGGCCCGGCGCCGCCTGCGGGAGGTCTACCGCCTCAACGGCGGACGCCTCAAGCAGGGCTGGGACATCATTCTGGTGGCCCGGAGCCGGACGCCCACGGTCTCCTGGCGGGAGCTGAACGAGACCTTCCTGCGCCTTTGCAGGAAGCTGGACCTCCTGCAGGACGCAAAAAAGCAGGACATCCCCCGCGCCGGGGGAAAGGGTCCCGGAAATCCGGAGGACAGGCCATGAAGCGTGTGATGATTGAGATCATCCGGTTTTACCGAAAGTTTATCTCCCCCTGTTTTCCTCCCTGCTGCCGGTATACGCCCACCTGCTCTCAGTACGCCCTGGAGGCCATTGAGAAGTATGGCGCCGTCAAGGGCGGCTGGATGGCCTTCAGGCGGATTCTACGGTGCAACCCCTTTCACAGGGGGGGCTATGATCCAGTCCCATAACAGAAAGAGAGAAGAATCGGGACAAGGCATCTGAACTCTTTTCATGAGCGCGAAGAGATGGATGCTGAGAAGGGGAGATCTTGATGGGATACTGGGTGTATTTTGATGATTATATTCCCAGCGGCGGCGGCAGCTCCAACAGCGGCTGCGGCTGCGGCAGCATCATGTTTATCGTCGCATTCATTCTGCTCTTACTGAACGGCAGCGGATTCAAGGCCGCTCTGGTGGGGGGACTCATCGTCGGGGTTGGTGTGCATATCTTGAATCCCTTCAAATGAGCGGAACACCCTGTCTCCGCTTTTGCGGAGGAGCCTGGGTTCCAAACTCCTTCCCTCCGGAAATTCCGACTTGTCCGGCAGCGCAGGAAATCCTCCGCTGCCGGAAACCTGGGAGAGAGTATCTCCCTTACTGAACAAAACGAGAGGACAAATCTATGTTTTCAACGATTGGATACTATATCTGTATCCCCTTTGCCTGGCTGGTTCGTTTTTTCTATGAGCTGACCGGGTCTTACGGCGCTGCTCTGATTCTCTTTACCCTGGTCATCAAGCTCATCATGCTGCCCTTCCAGATGAAGTCCAAAAAGAGCATGATGCGGATGAGCCGGATGTCCGGAAAAATGCAGGAGATTCAGAAGAAGTACGCCAACAATCAGATGAAGATGAACGAGGAGCTGCAGAAGTTCTACGCGGAAGAGGGCGTCAACCCCATGAGCGGGTGCCTGTGGAGCTTTTTGCCCCTGCCCATTCTGCTGGCGCTGTACTCCATCATCCGCCAGCCCATCACCCACTTCATGATGCTGGGCAAGGACGTGCTCCACAGCCTCATTGACACCGCCTACAACGCCGGCATCAACATGGAGAACATCGTCAAGCTGGCGGAGGACGGCACCATGGCCCTGGACAAGAGCGGCCTGCCCCAGCTCATGCCCTACGGCCAGATCAACCTGGCCAACGCCCTGCGGACCCAGCTCCCCGAGGCTGTGAACGGGCTGGAGAACTGGATTGACCTGGACTACAGCTTCCTGGGTCTGGATCTGGCCATGAACCCCTGGGACGCCGTGAAGGCCTTCGCGCCCACCTGGGCGGTCATCGGCCTGATTCTGATCCCCATCCTGGCCGGCGGGTCCCAGCTGCTCATGAGCAAGGTCACCATGAAGCAGCAGCCCCAGGAGGGCGCCGCCGCTTCCACCACCAAGTCCATGATGTACATGATGCCCCTGATGAGCGTGTACATTGCCTTCATCATGCCCGCGGCCCTGGGTGTGTACTGGATTGCCCAGAGCGTCTTCTCCCTGATTCAGGAGATCATCATGGGCAAGTTCTTCAACAAGAAGCTGGAGGAAGAGGAGAACGCCCGCTACGAGGCCCGCCAGGCGGAACGGCAGAAACGGATCGAGGAGGGCCGCCGCCAGCAGGAGGAGCAGCGAAAGCAGCAGCAGAAGAAGCAGTCTCTCAAGGAAAAGCAGAGAGCGGCGCAAGCCGCCAAGGCGGCCAAAGCGGCCAGGGCCGGCAAGAGCACCACCGAGGCGGGACGGGTTGGAAACCGCCCCTACGCCAGGGGCCGGGCTTACCGGGAGGACCGCTATGACGACGATAAAGAGTGAGGAAATAAGATGAGACAGTATATCGACGTGACCGGGAAAACCGATGACGAGGCCATCGCCGCCGCGCTGCGGCAGCTGGAGATGGACCGGGACGATGTGTCTGTGGAGATTCTGGAGCGGGCAAAATCCGGCTTTTTAGGTCTGGGCGCCTGTCCCGCCAAGGTCCGGGTTTACTACGGCCCGGAGGACGAGGAGGAGCTCCGGCCGGAGCCGAAGGCGGAGGCCAGACCGGAGCCCGGTCCGGAGCCGGGAGAAGAGGCCAGGCCCCGGGAGGAGCGCCCCCGCCGGGAGCAGCGTCCCCGGGAGAAGAAGCGCCCGGAGAAGCGGGACGAGCAGCCCCGGGCCGAGCGGGCGCCCCGGCCGGAGAAAAAGGCGGAGGAGGCCCTTCCGGAGGAGCCCGCCGCCCCCGTGCAGGATCTGGGGGAGGAGGTCCACGACGAGAAGGCGGAGGCCATCCGCACCTTCCTGGTGGGCCTTCTGGAGCACATGGAGTCCAGCGCTGAGATCAAGGTCTACCAGCCGGAGAAGGGCCGCTACAAGGTGATTCTGGAGGGCGAGCGCATGGGTGCGCTGATCGGCCGCCGGGGGGAGACCCTGGACGCCATCCAGCAGCTGACCAGCTACGCCGTGAACCGCACCGGGAACCGGGTCCGGGTCCAGCTGGACGCCGAGGGCTACCGGGACAAGCGGGAGCAGAGCCTCCGGCATCTGGCCCGGAAGGTGGCCGGCAAGGTGGTGCGCTACCGCCGCAGCGTGACCCTGGAGCCCATGAACGCCTACGAGCGGCACGTGATTCACATGGCGCTGCAGGACGTGCCCAACGTGACCACCTACTCCACCGGGGTAGACCCCAACCGGCGGGTGATCGTGGCCTACGACCGGGAAAAGCAGTAAGAGGAGAAAAGCGGCCGGCCCTTGAAGGGCCGGCCGCTTTCCTAATCCTTCGCAGCGGCCCCTGTAGGGCGCGACGACCCGGCGCGCCGCGGACATGCCGGCCGCAACAACACACGCACGGAAATAGGGACGCATCCCGGCGCGCCGAGTCGTGGCCCAGGCCAGCTTCTCTTGGCCCGTTGGGCCAATTCACCTCCTCGCGCCCTACGAAGGACAGCCCGTGTGTCAGGAACCGTCCGGCTGCAAAAAAAATCATAGACAACAGGGAGGAATCCGCTGTGGATCGAAAAACAATCGAAGCCTTTGAAAAAGAGCACCACTACCTGTTCCCTGAGTGCTACATCCGGTTTCTGCTCCTCTGTGACAATCGCCCTGAAACGTACTGTAAGGGCTATCCGGATATCATCCTCTATTCCCTGGAGGAACTGCCCCGGGAGCGCGCATCCTATGAAATGGATCTCTACTGCCCGGAATATCTGGCGATTGGCTACGGCGGCGGTGGGGAAGTTCTGATGATGAAGCAGGAGCGGGACACGAATACGCTGATTGTGACCCACGGCGGCGCTTTGTTGACGGAGCTCATCTCTCCGGAATTTTGTACATTCTTCCCGGATTTTTTTGACGGGTGGGTTCTGCGCGGATGTCCCGCCGGGGAGATCAACTCCATGTATGAGTGAGTGATAGATGGCGGGTACGGTCTGCGGTCTCTTTGATGCCGCCGCTTTGCGGCGACCCGCAGGGGCGCTGCCCCTGCACCCCGCGGCCTTTGAAAAGGCCGACGAAACTTTTAATATGCGCTTCGCGCACCATGCTGTGACATTTCCGCCCGCTCCGTCGTTTTCCAAGTGAATGCATTCAAAAACGAGGGATCACATATGGAACAAGCGAAATTTCTCGATGCCGTCGCCCGGTACCAGAATATGGTCTACCGCATCGCTCTGCATCAAACCGGCAGCCCCGCCGACGCCGAGGACGCCATGCAGGAGGTCTTTTTGCGCCTGCTCACCGGCAAAACCCCTCCGGCGGGGGAGGACCACCTCCGCCGCTGGCTGATCCGGGTCACCGTCAACTATTGCCGGGACCTGTTGAAAAGCCCCTGGCGAAGGCGGCGCGTCCCCCTGGATTCCATCCCGGAGGAGCCCGTCTTCCAGCATGAGGAGGAGGCGGAGCTCTACCGGGAGGTCATGAGCCTGCCGGAGAAGTACAGGACGGTGCTGGACCTGTTTTATTACGAGGAGCTCTCCGTCCGGGAGATTGCGGAGGTCCTGGGGATCAAGGAGTCCCTGGTGACCACCCGGCTCTCCCGGGCACGGGCGCGGCTGAGAGAACGGCTGACGGAGGTGTGGCAGGATGACGAATAAGGAATTTTATCAAACAACCTTTTCCCAGGTCCATCCCTCCAGAGACTTGAGATGGGAGGATTTTCAGAGGATGAAGCGGAAAAGCGGCGCGGTGAAGCGCCTGGTGACCCTGGCGGCAGTGATTGGAATTTTAGCGGTGCTGTCCGTTGCCGCGGTGGCGGCGGACCTCTTCGGCCTGCGGAGCATCCTGCTGCCGGAGAAGGGACGTGTCAGCGCGACGGATGAAAATGGCGTCGTGGTCCCCGGCATGTATGAAGAGAGGGACTTTGTCAGCCTCTCCGGCCTCCAGGACACTCCGGAGAGCCGGGCTCTGGCGGAGTGGCAGGCGTTTTTAGACAATTATGACCAGGACGGGTCCATCATCGCACAGATCGGCAATGATCCCACGGGCTTTGAGGAGCGCTACGGCGAATATCTGGTCTATACCCAGGAGATGGCTGACAAGCTGGAGGAGATCATCGCGAAATACGGCCTGAAGCTCCACACCCATCTTGAGGTCGTTATGCCCGAGGCCTGGCCCGCTGCTGTGGGGGATTTCTACAGGGAGAATGTCACCCCCTACTCCGGCTATCTCTACGAGGACGGCACGTTCCGCTTTGACGGCGACGCGGAACTGGGAGGCACCGAGCGGAGGGCATATGGAACCATTGAGTACCAGTTCAGCCGCTCCGTCCGGGGGACCTTCAACGAGGTGGCATTGAACATCGGGGATCTGGCGGACTTCCAGGAGTGGGGCTATCAGGCCCAGGACGGGACGGAGCTCACACTGGCCTTGGGCCGGAGGAACCGCTCTCTCATTCTGGCGGACCTGGGGGACAGCTTCGTGCTGGTGAACGTGCTGACCGGTCAGGAGGGGGACGACACCTTCTCCTCCGGTCCCATCGGCAGAGAAGAGCTGGAGGAGCTGGCGGACAGCTTCCTCTATACCGCCCTGACTCCGGTGAGGGTTCCGGACCTTACCAGTTTGGTTCCCCCGGAGGCGGACCAGGAGGCGGGGGCCAACGCGGACCCCGGTCTGCCGGAGGAGATGCCGGAGCCGGAAGAGGACACGTTGTATGTCCAGACCGGCATTGAGACCGACAGCGCCAAGGCGTTTGTGTGGGACCTGTCCAAGTACCTGTCCCACGGCGACCGGGAGATCGTGGCGGACCTGTTCGTCTACCCCTGCAAGGTGACGGCGCCCCACGAGGAGTTCACGGTGAACACGGCGGAGGAGCTGCTGGAGCACTATGATGAGGTGATCAACTATGAGATCAACGGATTGTTGGATGAGCTGGACTATCACGACCTGTTCGCCGCGGACGGCCTGGTGGGCGTAGGGAACGGCTGCGCCTGGTTCGGCCTGGTAGAAGACGGGGACATCCGCCTGTTTACCCTCTGGAACAACACCAGCGGCACCGGCGTCCGCCCGGCGGAGGCGGAGATCTCCGCCGGCTGAGCGTGAAGCAGGGGACGGGAAAATGGGCTTCCCCTTTAGGAGAAGCTGGCACGGCGAAGCCGTGACTGATGAGGACGACTACCGGAAAACCTCCGCTGGACGGCCTCATCCGCCCCAGTGTACGCACTGGGGCACCTTCCCCTAAAGGGGAAGGCTTGGGGCGGTGTCATTGGTCACAAGGCGGGACAAAGGCTTCTCCTTTAGGAGAAGCTGGCACGGCGAAGCCGTGACTGATGAGGACGACTACCGGAAAACCTCCGCTGGACGGCCTCATCCGCCCCAGTGTACGCACTGGGGCACCTTCCCCTAAAGGGGAAGGCTTGGGGCGGTGTCATTGGTCACAAGGCGGGACAAAGGCTTCCCCTTTAGGGGAAGCTGGCACAGCGGCCCGTTTTTACAAATGATTCCTGTTATAAAATGCGCGAGAGGACACTCCCGCGAGCCGCAGGAGGCTTGACAACAGAACTGAGGCGGCCTATAATAGGCATAGAAAGGGCGCTGCGACAAGCGGTTAGCCCAGGCAGTTAAGGAAACTCAATAGAGAAACCGTCACCGGCCAGGGTGGCGGTTTCCGCTTTTTACCTGAATTGTCACAGTCCAGTGGAGGATGTGAAAAGTCAATGTAATCGGCATCATGTCACCCCCTTTCGGGGTCATGTGACCAACCGCCTGCCGTTGTGCAGCGCTGAAAGATCCTTCTTTCCTGCAAACATCCTACCATAGAATTCGACAAAAGGCAAGGCAATGCGCCTGCAAATGCGCTCCTTGCGGGATACTCCTTGACAATTCCCCGGAAACGTGTTAGAGTACCCCCATCAAAGGCGATGAGAGGGAAGAGTACCCCCCATGATCCGGATAAAGAGAGAGGGCGGATGGTGCAAGCCCTTCCGGAGCGGGGGAGAAGGCGCCCTGGAGCCGCGGCGCGGAAATACGCCGCCGTCCGTCCGACGTTACCGGATCAAAGAAGTGCGTATCAGCCAGATACGAATTCAGGTGGAACCGCGGACGCTTCGTTCGCCCTGAGCCGAAAACCGGCTCAGGGCGTTTTTTGCTCTGAGCCAGAAAAGAGGAGAAATCACATGAAAAACACCGAGAAATCCATGGAGAAGCTGGTGGCCCTGTGCAAGGGCCGGGGCTTCATCTTCCCCGGCAGCGAGATCTACGGCGGCCTCGCCAACACCTGGGACTACGGCCCCCTGGGCGCGGAGCTGAAAAACAACATCAAGCGGGCCTGGTGGAAGAAGTTCGTCCAGGAGAACCCCTACAACGTGGGGCTGGACGCCGCCATCCTCATGAACCCCCAGACCTGGGTGGCCTCCGGCCATCTGGCGGGCTTCTCCGACCCCCTCATGGACTGCCGGGAGTGCCACGAGCGCTTCCGGGCCGACAAGCTCATCGAGGACTGGTGCGCCGAAAATGACTTCCAGCTGGAAAAGCCCATCGACGCCTTCACCCAGCCGGAGATGAAGGATTTCGTGGAGGAACACAACATCCCCTGCCCCACCTGCGGCAAGCACAACTTCACGGACATCCGCCAGTTCAATTTGATGTTCAAGACCTTCCAGGGCGTCACGGAGGACGCCAAGAACACCGTCTACCTCCGCCCCGAGACCGCCCAGGGCATCTTCACCAACTTCGTCAACGTCCAGCGCACCACCAGAAGAAAACTCCCCTTCGGCATCGGCCAGATCGGCAAGTCCTTCCGCAACGAGATCACCCCGGGCAACTTCATCTTCCGGGTCCGGGAGTTCGAGCAGATGGAGCTGGAGTTCTTCTGCCAGCCCGGCAGTGACCTTCAGTGGTTCCAGTACTGGCGGGAGTTCTGCCACAACTGGCTGCTGGGCATCGGATTGAAGGATGAGAACCTGCGGCTCCGGGACCACAGCCCCGAGGAGCTGTGCTTCTACTCCAAGGCCACCACGGACTTCGAGTATCTCTTCCCCTTCGGCTGGGGCGAGCTCTGGGGCGTGGCGGACCGCACGGACTACGACCTGACCCAGCACCAGACCACCTCCGGCAGGGACCTGACCTACTTCGATCAGGAGAAGAACGAGCACTATATCCCCTACGTCATCGAGCCGTCCCTCGGCGTGGAGCGGTCCGTGCTGGCGGTGCTCTGCGAGGCCTACGACGAGGAGGTGGTGGACGAGGCGAAAAACGACGTCCGCACCGTCCTCCGCTTCCACCCGGCCCTGGCCCCCTTCAAGGCCGCCGTCCTGCCCCTGAGCAAGAAGCTCTCCGGCAAGGCCCTGGAGATCCAGCAGGAGCTGGCCAAGGACTTCATGGTGGACTTCGACGACACCGGCTCCATCGGCAAGCGCTACCGCCGGGAGGACGAGATCGGCACGCCCTTCTGCATCACCGTGGACTTTGACACCGTGGGCGACGAGACCAAGGCCGGCGACAACTGCGTCACCGTCCGGGATCGGGACACCATGGATCAGGTGCGGATTCCCGTTGCGGAGCTGAAGGCCTATCTCGCGGAGAAGCTGGCCTACTGATGCGCGGTTTCTGGCTGTTTCAAAAAGCCCCGGAGGGTCTGCCGAAACGCCGGCAGGCCCTCTTCTGGCTGTGGAACGGGGGGGTTTTGCTGCTGGCGGGGCTGTGTCTTGGCCTCCTCTCCCTGTTCTTCGCCTATGGGGACTACCCGGACACCCTCATGAAGACCTATTTCCAGCATCCCCTCCTGGTGGTTTTGAACGTGGCGCCGGTGCTGCTGGCATTGCTGCTGGCCTATGGGCTCTTCGGCCGCCCCTGGCTGGCCTTCCTGGCGGCGGATCTGGTGGTCTGGGGTCTCTCCCTGGGGAATTACTACAAGCTCCGCTTCCGGGACGACCCCCTGATGTTCCAGGACCTGAAAAACATCCGGGACGCCGCGGGCATCACTCTGGAGGCCAATTACGACCTGACGCCGGACAAGCGGGTGTGGTTCGGCCTGCTCTGCCTGCTGTTTGGCACGGCCTTCCTCTTCCTCCTGGTTCGGGGAAAACTGCCGGGAAAGCCCCGGCTGGCAATCCTTCTGATCGCGGCGGCGCTGTGGGTGCCCATGCTGCGGCTGTGCGCCGACGATGAGATCTACCGGAACAGGACGCAAAATTTCGACCTCATCAACCGCTGGTCCTCCACCCAGGTCTATCTCTCCAAGGGCTTTGTCTATCCCTTCCTCCACAGCATCGGGGAGGGGACATTGAAGCCACCGGAGGGCTACCGGGCGGCGGAGGCCCAGGCGATCTTGGACGCCCGCACCCCGGCGGACCTGCCGGAGGAGAAGAAGGTGGACCTCATCCTCCTCCAGCTGGAGGCCTTCTCCGACTTCTCCCGCTTTGACAACGTGGAGGGCATCGACTTTGAAAAGGCCTACGGGGTCTACCACGCCCTGGAGGCGGAGAGCTATACGGGGAACCTGGTGACCAACATCTTCGCCGGCGGCACGGTAAACACGGAGCGGGCCGTCCTCACCGGGTTTGCGGACCAGTGGAACTACCGGGAGGACACCAACTCCTATGCCTGGTATTTCGGCGCCCAGGGCTACGCTGTGGAGGGCAGCCACCCCAGCTACGACTGGTTCTACAACCGCAAGAACGTCAACCGCTACCTGGGCCTGCCGGTCTACTACTTCTATGAAAACCGCTACCAGGACCTCTATGCCCACGGTCTGGCCCCGGACAACATCCTCCTGCCGGACATCTTCCGCCTCTACGAGGCCAACCGGGACGGGGAGGGGCGGCCCTGGTTCTCCTTCAACGTCACCTACCAGGGCCACGGCCCCTACGACACGGAGGAGGTCTGGCGGGGAGAGCACTTCACCGACGGCCGCTATTCCCCGGAGACCGCCAACATTGTGGACAACTACCTGGGCTCCGTCATGGATACGGCGGAGCAGCTCCAGGCCCTTTTGGACCGCCTCCGTCAGGAGTCGCGTCCGGTGGTGCTGGTGATTTTCGGGGACCACAAGCCCTGGCTGGGGGACGGGAACTCCGCCTATCACGAGCTGGGGGTCAATCTGGACACCTCCACGGAGGAGGGGTTCTACAACTACTATGCCACCCGCTATCTCCTCTGGGCCAACGACGCCGCCAGGGCGGCCCTGGGGGAGGACTTCACCGGGGAGGGCCCCGACGTGTCCTCCTGCTTTTTGATGAATCTGGTGTTTGATCTCTGCGGCTGGCAGGGGGACGCCTGGACCCAGGCCACCACGGAGATCTGGCGGGAGCTGCCGGTGCTGACCACCGTGGGGCGGTACGTCCAGGCGGACGGCCTCTTGACGGAGACGCCGGATGCGGCCGGGCAGGAGGCCCTGGAGAAGTACCGGAAAATAGAGTATTACTACGGCACGCATTTTCAATATGGATGAATTGAGCGCCCCAGGGGATTTCCCCTGGGGCGCTGTGTTTTTGTTTTTTTCGCGGGTATGTCACAGGAGACCCTCTCAGTCCGGCCTGCGGCCGGCCAGCTCCCCCAGAGGGGGAGCCAAGGATAAGCCTCTTGCCTCTCCCAGAGGGGAAGCTAAGGATAAGCCTCTTGCCTCTCCCAAAGGGGGAGCCAAGGATATGCCTCTTGCCTCTCCCGGAGGGGGAGCCAAGGATACGCCTCTTGCCTCTTCCAGAGAGGGAGCCAAGGATATGCCTCTTGCCTCTCCCTCTGGGAGAGGTGGCACGGCGAAGCCGTGACGGAGAGGGCCTTCCCATTTATAGCCCGGCCCCTGCGTGAAATCTCCCCATGGACACTCCCGGCAAAAGGTGCGTCCCCCCCCCCCTTGGCTCCCCCTCTGGGGGAGCTGGCCGGCCGCAGGCCGGACTGAGAGGGCCTTTCCCGGCTGACCTCCCCGGCATTGCTTCCCTGGAAAGGCCTTAGGCTGTTTGCCGCCTTCGGCGGCAAAGGCGCTGGGGGCCGCGCATGGAATGGACGAAAGGCCTTCTTGCGCGGCCCCTGGGGGATTCCGCGCCCTGCGAGGTGCGGCCAGGGGCGCCGCCCCTGGACCCTGCAAGCTTTTTGAAAAAAGCTTGAGCAAAAACTTTTTTCAGGAGAGGACATCCAGGAAGCCCGTGGGCCACTCCTGGGACTGGTACCACAGCTCCTCAAAGGCGGGGCGGTCGATGAGGTGCACCTCCACCTCCCCGGGGCGGTTCAGCGTGCAGGGATTCTCCGGATAGGGCGTTTTGGACAGCGCCTCCCGCCGGCCCCGCTCGGCGCCGTAGGCAAAGCGCATTCCGTTCTGGTAGAAGTCCACCCGCCGCTGCTCCAGCCGCGCCTCGTTCAGCTCCACGTAGGTGTCCGAGGGGTCGTCCTCCTCCGACTGAAAATACTCAATCCAGAGATACTGCATCATCGCGCTCCTCTCCCGAAAAAGTCCGGAATCTCCTGGGCCCCGGCCTCCACGCTGCCCTGGGCGAAGCCCTTCTTTCCGCCGCCCCGGCCGTGGAGCGCCTGGTTCAGCGCCTTCACCAGCGGCGCGATGTCCCCGCCGTCGGCGCGGACCAGGGCGTAGACAAAGTGCCCGTTCTCCCCGGCAAAGACGGCGGCCAGACCGCCGCACTGCTTTGCCACGGCATCCGCCAGCCGCCGGGCGCTGTCCGGCTTCATGGGGGGCCGGATCAGCAGCACGTCCCCCTGTCCGGCGTGATCCTTGGCAATGCCCTCAAAGACCTCCGTCTCCAGCTCCGCCCCGCGGGCCTTCGCCGCCGCCAGCTCCTCCTCCAGCCGCTCCACGGCGGGGAGGACCTCCTGGGGCTTCACGGACAGCCGTCGCCCCGCCGCCTGGGCCTGCTCATACACGGCGGAGAGGTACCGGTAGGCCCGCTCCCCGCACAGCAGCTCAATCCGCACGCCCTCCCGGAACTTCTGGCAGGAGAGGAACTTCAAAATCCCCACCTGCCCGCTGGTGCGCACGTGGGTGCCGCAGCAGGCGCAGCAGTCCGCCCCGGGGAAGGTGACGATCCGCACGTCCCCCTCCAGGGCCTTCTTGCTGCGGTAGTCCAGCCCCTCCAGCTCCGCGCCCTGGTGAAACTGGATGTCGATGGGGTGGTTTTCATAGAGGTAGCGGTTGGCCGCCAGCTCGATCTCCGCCAGCTCCTCCGGGGGGATCTCCGCGTTGAAGTCGATGGTCACTGTGTCGGCGCCCAGGTGGAAGCCCACGTTGTCGCAGTGGTACCTGGCGCAGATCATGCCGCTGGCGACGTGCTCTCCGGAGTGTTGCTGCATGTGGTCAAAGCGCCTTTGCCAGTCGATCTCCCCCGTGACGCTCTCGCCGGGGGACAGGGGGCCGCCGCAGGTGTGGCGGATCACGCCGCCCTTCTCATGGACGTCCAGAACCCGGACGCCGCCCAACATCCCGTGGTCCGCCGGCTGTCCGCCCCCCTCTGGGTAAAAGGACGTGCGGTCCAGGGTGATCTGCCAGGCCTCCCCGGCGGGCTCGCAGGAGAGCACCCGGGCGGAGAAGGTGGTCAGGAAGGGGTCTTCATAGTAGAGCTTGACGGTTTCCATGGGCACCTCCGGAGAAGTTGTTTTTTCTGGATTTTTAGGATTTTTTTCTATGGTTATATACGAATCTCGCCAGAGCGTACCCTGAGAGAAAGCAGATGCCCACGAGGCACCACACAAGCGCGGCGATCACATTGCCCCCAATCAGGAACCCGGAATCCGCCGTCAGGGCGATGACCGCAAAAACAAAGGCGATCACAGAGCAATAGATCGGAATATATCGTAAAATTTTGTGCGGTGTTCTGCATCCGATCAGAAGTTGAATCAGAAACGCGACCAGAACAGGCCCTCCAAAATAAAGCAGAATCTCCATCGAAGCCTCCCTTTTCCTGGCAGGGATTCCATCAATCCCGGCCTTGTGCCTGGAAGAGCGCACATCGTTCCGCAATGTGATGCAGTTCAGGAATGTACCGACCCTCTCCGTCACGGCTTCGCCGTGCCACCTCTCCCGGAGGGAGAGGCAGGAGGCGCATGTCCTTGGCTCCCCCTTCGGGGGAGCTGGCTGGCCGAGTTCCGCCCCACCTTGGCTCCCCCTCCGGGGGAGCTGGCTGGCCGAGTTCCGCCCCACCTTGGCTCCCCCTTCGGGGGAGCTGGCTGGCCGCAGGCCAGACTGAGAGGGTCTTTCCCGGCTTTATGAACCGAAGGGCGCGCTTCGCGGCCCTTCGGTTTCGTTTTTTCTCTTTTTTGCCGGCGTTTCCCTGTCTGAGCCCCCAGGGGGCGCCGCCCCCTGGACCCCTGCCGCCTTTGAAAAGGCGGGCGAAACTTTTTATTCCTCTTCCTTCACCAGCGCAATATGCAGCTCGTCCAGCTGCTTCTGCGTCACCTCGCCGGGGGCGCCCATCATGATATCCTGTGCGTTCTTGTTCATGGGGAAGGGGATGATCTCCCGGATGGAGTCCTCTCCCGCCAGCAGCATCACCATCCGGTCCACCCCCGGCGCAATTCCCGCGTGGGGCGGCGCGCCGTAAGTGAAGGCGTTGTACATGGCGGGGAACTTGGCCTTCACGTCCGCCTCTCCCAGGCGCACCATCTCAAAGGCCTTAATCATGATCTCCGGATCGTGGTTCCGCACGGCACCGGAGCTCAGCTCCACGCCGTTGCACACCAGGTCGTACTGGTCGGCGGTGATGCTCAGGGGGTCGATCTCTCCCCGCTCCGCCTTCAGCAGCACCTCCAGGCCGCCGGAGGGCATGGAGAAGGGGTTGTGGCAGAACTCCAGCTCCCCGCTCTCCTCCCCGATCTCGTACATGGGGAAGTCCACGATCCAGCAGAAGGCGTACTGTTCCTTGTCCATATGCCCCGGCACCGCCGCACCCAGGGTCTTCACCAGCACCCCGGCGGTCTTCTGGGCCGCCCCCAGCTTCCCGGCGGAGAGGGCCACAAAGTCATTGGGCTTCAGCCCCAGGGCGGAGACCACACCATCCCTGATGGGCTGTACAAACTTGGCGATGCCGCCCACAATCTCCCCGTTCTCGTCCAGACGGAACCAGTAGGGCTTGCCGCCGGAGACCACCTCCACGTCGCTGAGGGTCTTGTCAATGAACTTCCTCGTCTCGTGGAAATCGCTGACCACCACGGCCTTGATGGCCTCCGCCCCCTCAAAGGGCCCGAAGCCGCAGGAGGCCAGGACCTCCGTCACATCCTGCACCGTCAGATCAATCCGCAGGTCCGGCTTGTCGGAGCCGTACTTGTCCATGGCCTCCCGGTAAGGAATCCGCAGGAAGGGGGCGGCACTGGCCCGGTCGTACTTGCCGTACTTGGCGAAGATGGGGGGCAGCACGTCCTCCAGCACGGCGAACACGTCCTCCTGGGAGGCGAAGGCCATCTCCATGTCCAGCTGGTAGAACTCGCCGGGGGAGCGGTCCGCCCGGGCGTCCTCGTCCCGGAAGCAGGGGGCGATCTGGAAGTAGCGGTCAAAGCCGGAGGTCATCAGCAGCTGCTTGAACTGCTGGGGGGCCTGGGGCAGGGCGTAGAACCTGCCGGGGTGGTTCCGGGCGGGCACCAGGTAGTCCCGGGCGCCCTCCGGGGAGGAGGCCGTCAGAATCGGCGTGGTGATCTCCAAAAAGCCGTGGTCCGTCATGGCCTGCCGCAGGGCCGCCACCACCTGGCACCGGAGGATGATGTTCCCCTTCACCGCCGGGTTCCGCAGGTCCAGGTAGCGGTATTTGAGGCGGGCGTTCTCGTCGGCCTCCCGGCTGCGGTTGATCTGGAAGGGCAGCTCGTTGTGCTGGCAGCGGCCCAGGACCTCCACCTTACTGGGCACCACCTCGATCTCGCCGGTGGGGAGCTTGGAATTCTTGCTGTCCCGCTCCCGGACGGTGCCCTCCACGGAGATGGTGGACTCCTTGGTGATGGCCTTGAACTGGGCCACCATCTCCGGCGTCTCGGCCACGATCTGGGTGGTGCCGTAGAAGTCCCGGAGGACGACGAAGGCCAGCTCCGCGCCGACCTCCCGGATGTTCTCCATCCAGCCGGAGAGCTTGACCTCCTTACCGGCGTCGGTAAGACGAAGTTCCCCACAGGTGTGGGTGCGATTTTGTGTCATAGTGATGGCTTCCTTTCCCGTAAAGACGGTGAATTTTGATTACAAAAAGGGGAAGATCAATTAAATATTACAATTTGGAGATGGGGTTTTCTTCAAAAGGGGGGTTGGGGGTCCGGCCTGCGGCCGGGGAGCGGGATTGTAGCTATGATGATAGCTTGCAATGCACCCCCCATTTTCTCTTTTCTCCTCTTGCGGAGAAAAGAGAAAACGGGCCGTGCACGGTCCTCGTCGGAAGAAACTCCGCCGCTCCATTTCCGGCTGACGCCGAAAATTCCGCTCAAGCTCCGTTCCTTCCTCCTCTCCCCACCGCGCGGGGCGCGGCGGGGGCCCCAATTTTAAAGACGCTGGTGGCGAGAACTTGGCCCTCCGGCCAAGTTTCGCCAATATGCGGGGGTTGTTCCCGCCCGGCCTGGGTGGAAACTTGATACCCCCTGCCGGCGCGCGCCGCACCCGGGTCCTTGTAGAACCTTTTCCCCGCGTGAAGAGACTTCCGGTGGAGGTTGTTGGGTGCTTGACGGACTGTCCCTGCTCCTAATTCCGCGCTTTCCGCTTCGCTAAGCGCTACCCTGGAGCTCCGTGGGGTCTCTTTGGTCCCTGGCTCTGGTCGGCCCGCCCTCTTGCCTCTCCCTCTGGGAGAGGTGGCACCGCCGCAGGCGGTGACGGAGAGGGCTTCCCCGTCTCACCTCCCCGGCCCCTTCGTAGGGCGCGACGACTCGGCGCGCCGCTCTGCGGGCCTGGATGACAGCTCGGTGCGCCGCTCTATGAGGCCTGATCCCTGGCCAAGCTGCCCCCTTGCCTCTCCCTTTGGGAGAGGTGGCGCCGCCGCAGGCGGTGACGGAGAGGGCTTCCCCGTCTCACCTCCCCGCTCCCTTCGCTAAGCCCTGCCCCGTTTCCCAAAGCCTTCCCCTTTAGGGGAAGGTGCCCCAGTGCGCACACTGGGGCGGATGAGGTCTCACCCGTCCCCGCTGCCGCTCCCCTGGCTTAAAAGGGCAGAGGCTCCCAGCCTGCCAGTTGGTCCAGCGTTACCTCAAAGTATTTCGCAAACGTGCAGAACATGGAGAGGCTTGGCTCACGCTCTCCTTTTTCATAGCGCCGGTATGTGCCATAGGAAATGCCGCAGTGTACAGCTACCACTTCCTGACTTTCACCCCGTCTTTTCCGGCATGTTTTTAAGTTCTCAGAAAAATTTCCCATCAGTTCACCTAATGTTCCTTGACAATTCTCACTGCTGTTAGTATACTGGAATATATCCAAACGGTGCACACCAAAAGGAGCGATTTTATGAATTCTCTGATGAATACTCTCTACTTTTACGCGCAAGAAGGGCAGGTTTCCCGCTATCTCCAGACGGCGGAATATCGGCAGGCAGTCCTTTACATTGAGGAAGACTGGGAAGCATTTCGGTCTACATTGACGGCAGAGCAGGAAAAACAGTTGGATGGGCTGTTAACACGGAACGCGAGGATAGCGTATTTAGAGGATGAGGCATCCTTCTGCTGTGCCCTGTCCATGGGCATTGCCCTTGGCCGGTTGTAGGCAGGGCGTCAGATTGGCGGCAGCGGAAGGGGAAGGGGAAGGAAGTCCATTCGATCACCCAAAACCCCTTATCACTCCCGAATAACGCTTCCCGTATTCCGGGCCTCCAGCCCCGCCTTGATGCGGTAAACCGTCGCCGCGGCGTCCAGCTTCGTCTGCTCGCCGCTTTTCATGTCCTTGCAGGCCACGACGCCGTCCTTAATTTCATCCTCCCCCAGGAAAATCACGTAGGGAATCCCCAGCTTGTCCGCGTAGGAGATCTTCTGCTTGAACTTCTTCTGCTCGCAGTGGAGCTGGGTCCGAATCCCGCTGCTTCGCAGCTGCGTGGCCAGGGCAATGGCGGGGGAGAGGTCCTCCGTCATGGGCAGGATCAGCACGTCCGCCGGGGCGGTGTTCAGCTCCGGGTTCAGCATCCCCTGCTCCCCCAGCACGTAGAACAGCCGGGTCAGTCCAATGGAAATTCCCACGCCGGGGAGTTGTTTATCGGTGTAATATTCCGCCAGGTTATCATAGCGCCCGCCGGAGCACACGGAGCCGATCTCCGGATGATCCAGCAGCGTGGTCTCGTACACGGTGCCGGTGTAGTAGTCCAGCCCCCGGGCGATGGTGAGATCCACGGCAAAGTTCTCCGCCGGGACGCCGAAATCCCCCAGATAGCGGACCACGGTGCCCAGCTCCGCCAGACCCTGGTCAAAGAGCGCATGGCGGCCCCGGTACTGCTCCAGCCGGGTGAGGACGGCCTGGCTGTCCCCGGTGATGGCGATAAAGGACAGAATTTCCCGGGCGTTTTCCTGGGAGAGCCCCAGGTCCTCCTGCAAAATGGCGGACACCTTCCCTTCGCCGATCTTGTCCAGCTTGTCCACGGTGCGCATGATGTCCTGGGCCTGCTCCGTCAGCCCCAGAAGGGCGTAGAAGCCATTGAGGATCTTCCGGTTGTTGACCCGAATCTGAAAGCGCCGCAGCCCCAGGGCGGAGAAGGTCCGGTAGATGATGGCGGGGATCTCCGCCTCGTTGATGATGTCCAGCTTCCCGTCGCCGATGACGTCGATGTCCGCCTGGTAGAACTCCCGGAAGCGCCCCCGCTGGGCCCGCTCCCCCCGGTAGACCTTGCCGATCTGATAGCGGCGGAAGGGGAAGGTGAGGTCGTTGTAGTGCAGGGCCACATACTTGGCCAGAGGCACCGTGAGGTCAAAGCGGAGGGAGAGGTCGGCGTCGCCCTTCTGGAAGCGGTAGATCTGTTTCTCCGTCTCGCCGCCGCCCTTGGCCAGCAGCACATCGCTGGCTTCGATAACGGGGGTGTCCAGGGGGGTAAAGCCGTAGAGGGCGTAAGTATTCCGGAGGGTCTCCATGATCTGCTCCATCTGCTGCTGAGGACCGGGGAGGAGCTCCATGAAACCGGAGAGGGTCCGGGGTGTCATTTTGGACATAGTGTCAGTCTCCTTGCATAAAAGTGAGGGGGTATGGGGGCGGAGCCCCCATGTCAGGCGGGTCCAGGGGCGCCGCGCCCCTGGCGGGGTGCAGGGGCAGAGCCCCTGCAAAGGGGTACAGGGGCAGAGCCCCTGCGAAGGAGTCAGGGGCAAAGCCCCCGCAAAGGAACCAGGGGAAAAGCCCCTGCAAAGGAACCAGGGGCAAAGCCCCTGCAAAAAGGATCAGGAGCAACGCTCCTGAAACCCAAACGCAGGCAGAAAAAGCGGAAAATTACCCGTTCCACCGCCCGCAGAATTTCCACAATTTAGAAAATAAGTGTACTGATCTGATGACGCAACAACATTGCCCCGCAAATCCTGCGGAGCCTCGCCTGCTTGATATACCGCCCGCGCCGGGCGCTTTCCCCGGAGGTCCTGCCTCCGCGCCGCCGGCCTGTGCCCCGCCGGGGCCGCGCCGCCCCTGAAGGGAGGCGGCCGTTACGCGATGGGCCGGGTGGAGGGATTGACAATGCACCGCCAGTCCAGATCGCCCCGGGCCAGACCCAGCACCAGCATCTCCGCCGTGGCGATGTTGCTGGCGAAGGGGATGTTGTTCTGGTCGCACAGCCGGGAGATGTAGGAGATGTCTCCCGCCATGCTCTCGTTGCTGGGGTCGTTGAAGAACAGCACCAGGTCAAACTCGTTGTACGCGATCCGCGCGCCGATCTGCTGGCTGCCGCCGTGGGCGTAGGTGAGGAAGCAGTGGACCTTGAGACCCGTGGCTTCTGCGACCATGTGGCCGGTGGTGTTGGTGGCGTAGATGTGGTGGTGAGAGAGAATCCCGGCGTAAGCAGTGCAGAACTGAACCATCAGATCCTTCTTGTTGTCGTGGGACATCAGAGCAATGTTCATGTGGCAACGGTCCTTCCTATCTTATTTGATCCGCAGCAGGGGCGCCTTGCCCCCCTGCAAACGGGTTGCGATGTTTCGGTATGCCGCGGCGGCAGGGGAGTACCCCTCCGCCAGCAGCAGCGGCGTGCCCTGGTTCAGAGACAGCGGCAGCGCGTCGTCCTCCGGCACCACCCCCAGAAGGGGCAGCCCGGCCTTGTCCATGGCGTCGTCAATGGTGGCGTGCATACTGCGCAGCAGCTTCCTGCGCACCCGGTTCACCACCAGATGCAGCTGGGAAAAGCGGCTGAGCTCCATCACCGTGTGCTGGGCGTCCCGCAGGGAGGAGGCGTCGGAGGTGGTCACCACCACGCAGCGGTCCGCCGCCGCGGTGGCCAGCAAAAACCCCTCTCCCAGACCCGCCGGCGCGTCCAGCAGGCAGAAGTCGTACCGGGCCCGGACCTCCGCCAGCAGCGCCGCCATCTGCTCCTCCGTCACCGGCCGGCCCCGCCGGCGCACCGGCGCCGTCAGAAGGGACAGGTTCCGCAGCTGGGGGTGGCTCACGGCGGCGCTCTCCAGCGCGCATCGCCCCTGGGCCACGTCGGTGAAGTCCATCAGCGTCCGGTCCGAGAGCCCCAGGGCCAGATCCAGGTTCCGCAGGCCGATGTCGCAGTCCACGCACAGCACCCGCTTCCCGGTCATGGCCAGGGCGGAGCCCACGCCGGCGGCAAAGGAGGTCTTTCCGGTGCCTCCCTTGCCGGATACCACGGCAATACACTGTCCCATCCCTGGCCCTCCTTCCGCTCGGGCGCCTCCGGGTCCCTCTCTGCCGACAGCGTCCCCTCAAAAAGTCCCGCCAATCTCCGGCGCCCAGGAAAACCGGAGCCGGGAGTGCACGCTCCCCCGGGGCAGGCCCTTTTGACGGAACGCCGCGGGCGCGGAGAGAATCGGACGTCCCAAAGATCTGTACATTCGTATTATAATGGATTCTTCTTGATTTTTGCAAATGTTCTGGGATATTTTTTTTCACATTTTTCCACTTTTTTTACCACAATCGCCCGGTGAGACACATCAGTTTCCGGAATTTGGTAATTTTCCGCCCGCTCTGCCTGTCCCCCCAGGGTCCGGATGGCGCCCTCCGCCGCCGCCAGCTCCCGGTCCGAGTCTACGGACTTCATGGCCAGCATCACGCCGCCGGTTTGGAGATAGGGCAGGCACAGCTCCGCCAGCACCGGCAGCGCCGCCACAGCCCGGGAGGTCACCACGTCGAACTGCTCCCGGAAGGCGCCGTCGTGGCTGAGCTCCTCCGCCCGGGCGTGGACGGTCCGGATTCCCCGGAGCCCCAGGGCGGCGCAGGTCTCCTCCAGCCAGTCCAGCCGCTTGTTCAGGCTGTCCAGCAGCGTCACATCCAGGGAGGGAACCAGAATTTTCAGCACCACGCCGGGAAATCCCGCCCCGGTGCCCACGTCCAGAAGCCGTTTGCCCTCCAGAGGGCAGACGTTCAGCAGGGCGGCGCAGTCCAGCATGTGGAGCCTGGCCACCTGCTCCGGCTCCGTGATGGCGGTGAGGTTCATCACCTCGTTTTTCTCCAGCAGCAGCCGGGCGTAGCGGTCCAGCTGCTCCACGGCCCCCGGCGGGGGCGTGAGGCCCAGGGCTCCAAGGCCCCGCTCCAGCAGCGGTGCGATCATCCCCGCTCCTTCAAAAGGTCCCGGATCTCCGTCAGAAGCAGCTCCTCTTTGGAGGGCTCCGGGGGAGCGGGAGGCGCCGCGGGCGCCTCGTCCTTCCTGCGGTGGAAGGAGTTGATGGCCTTCACCAGGCAGAAGACCACGAAGGCCATTACCAGGAAGTTCAGCACGGCCTGAATGAAGTTGCCGTAGGTGACGACGGCGGGTCCGATGTTCACCTGCAGCTCCGCAAAGGAGATGCTGCCCGTGAGGATGCCCAGCAGGGGCATCACGATGTCGTTGATGAGGGAATTGGTGATGTTGGAGAAGGCGCCGCCGATGATGACGCCCACCGCCATGTCCATCACGTTTCCCCGGGCGATGAAGGTCTTGAATTCCGCGAAGAACCCGGTCGTTTTCTCAGTCATATGAAAACCTCCTGTTATATGGATGAAAGGATATACAGTTAGGAGCTACCTTCGCTCTGTCTCATCCAGAATTTTGCGGATTTTTCGCAAAGCAGCTTCGGCTCGATTGGGCGGTGGGGAAACCGGCGGCGCGCCGGGCGCGGGGGAGTCAGTCCGCCCCGTGAGGTAGTCCAGGCTCACGCCCAGCGCCTCCGCCAGCTTCACCGCCACCGACAGCGGCGGGTCCCCGGTCTCTGTCTCATACCGGCGGTAGGTAGAGTAGGGGATGCCGCAGCGAGACGCGAGGTCCTGCTGCTTCAGTTTTTGCCTGCTCCGCTCCGCCTTGAGACGGTTTTTAAAAGTGTCCATAATTCAGCACTTTCTATTGACAGCTAAGAATTTGGTGATATAATGAGGAGTGTATAAAAAGCTAAAATATGAGCAATCCCGGGAGCGTTATGGGGAGTCCCAGGGGAGATCCGGCGCGTAGGGGCGGTTATCAACCGCCCGTCCAAAGGAAGATCCGGATCTCATGGGGCACCGCATAGCCGCCCCTGCGTTGCTTTTCGGAAACATTTCCACGCCGGCACGCCTAGGTCTCTTCTGCGGGAAGCGCCGCAACGTACTGCTCCAAAATGAACTCGATCTGCTTGGCTGTGGACCGCTTGTTCCTTGCGGCCTCGGCCTTGACTTTTTCCAACAGCTCAGAGTTGATGCGCATAGTAAAACGGGTTTGGTCCTCCCGCGTAAACGGGTCATGGTTTTTCATGGCGGGAACCTCCTTTTCCTGTCATTCTGATGGCGGAAAGAGAGAATGATGAAGTGCCGCATTGACACCAAATGCAGGACATGCCATGATGAACGGGAAAGATGGTGTCAATCATATGACAACCAGAACGGAACCCTGCGCGCCGCATCCGGTTGGCTGGCAATGAGCGCGTGGGAGGAAAAAGCAGAAAACAGATGTCAGAATGAGACAGGAGGGCTTATGGACGGTCTGATCAATACCTTGTTGGAGTATGCCCGCGGCAATGGCTTGGAAAGCCGCTGTCTCCAGCGAATCCCGGGCTACAGGAGCGCGGCTGTGCAGATGGAGTCCCGTCTGTAGGATCTGCAAGCGGCCCTCTCTCCGCACCAGCAGGATCTGCTGGAGCGGTATTTGGAGGTAGAGCGGGCGATAGACCGGGCGGAGGAGCAGGCGATGTTTCATTGCGGATTGACAATTGGTTTGGAGCTGGCTTTCTGTATCCTCCCGTAGGGGCGGACCTCTGTGTCCGCCCGGCCTCCCGAAACCGCCCATCTCTCTGCGGGGCACGGATCTGTCCGAACCAATCTCCCCGGAACCGCCCATCTTCCTTCGTAGGGCGCGACGACCCGGCGCGCCGTCCCCCGGTCACTGATAACTTGCGGGGCACGGACCTGTTTGGCCGGCCCTCCCGGAACCACCGGGCTCAAATCCATGCACCGGCCCTGTGGGGCCCGGTCCCCTGACCGGACCATTCCCCCGGAATCGCCGGGCCAACCTCCCGGAACCGCCATCTCCTCTTCCGGACCCCGAAGGCGAGACCTCCGGTCTCTGTTCGGGGAATCAAACCTGTATTCCCTCACCGGGGCTCCGCCCCGGTTTTACGGGGGCTTTGCAGGGGCTCTGCCCCTGCACCCCGCAAGCCTTTGAAAAGGCTTGAGCGAAACTTTTTCCGCTTATCCCTTCGGCGTCAGCTTCTCCTTGCCGCCCATGTAGGGCCGCAGCACCTCCGGAATCAGCACGCTGCCGTCCGCCTGCAAATTGTTCTCCAAAAACGCAATCAGCATCCGCGGCGGCGCCACGCAGGTGTTGTTCAACGTGTGGCACAGCTGCATCTTCCCGCTCTCATCCTTGTACCGAATCCGCAGCCGCCGGGCCTGGGCGTCCCCCAGGTTGGAGCAGGAGCACACCTCAAAGTACTTCTGCTGCCGGGGGCTCCACGCCTCAATGTCGCAGCTCTTCACCTTCAGATCCGCCAGGTCCCCGGAGCAGCACTCCAGCTGCCGCACGGGAATGTCCATGGACCGGAACAGCTCCACGCTGTACCGCCACAGCTTCTCGTACCAGTCCCTGCTCTCCTCCGGCTTGCAGACCACAATCATCTCCTGCTTTTCAAACTGGTGAATCCGGTACACGCCCCGCTCCTCGATGCCGTGGGCCCCCTTCTCCTTCCGGAAGCAGGGGGAGTAGGAGGTCAGCGTCTGGGGCAGGCTCTCCGCCGGGAGGATCTGGTCGATGAACCGCCCGATCATGGAGTGCTCGCTGGTGCCGATCAGGTACAGGTCCTCCCCCTCGATCTTGTACATCATGGCGTCCATGTCCGTCTGGCTCATGACACCCTCCACCACGTTTCCGTGGATCATGAAGGGGGGGATGCAGTAGGTGAAGCCCTTGCCGATCATGAAGTCCCGGCCGTAGGCCAGCACCGCCTCGTGGAGCCGGGCAATGTCCCCCAGCAGATAGTAGAACCCGTTGCCGGAGACCCGCCCCGCGGCGTCCAGGTCAATGCCGCCGAAGGACTCCATGATCTCCGTGTGATAGGGCACCGGAAACTCCGGCACCTTCGCCTCCCCGAACCGCTCTACCTCCACGTTGTGGGAGTCGTCGGGGCCGATGGGGACGGAGGGGTCGATGATGTTGGGGATCACCAGCATGATCCGGTGGACCTCCTGCTCCAGCTGGTTTTCCAGCTGCTCCAGCTCCGCCAGCCGGTCCGCCTGGGCCTTCACCTGCTGCTTGGCCGCCTCGGCCTCCTGGAGCTTCGAGGGGTCCTTTTTGGCCTGTCCCATCAGCGCGCCCACCTGCTTGCTCAGGCGGTTCCGGTCCGAGCGCAGCTGGTCCGCCTCGGCGATGGCCGCCCGGCGCCTGGCGTCCAGGTCGATGACCTCGTCCACCAGCGGCAGCTTCTCGTCCTGGAACTTCTTCTTGATATTCTCCTTCACCTCGTCCGGATGCTCCCGGACAAAACGGATGTCCAACATGGCAATTTTCTCCTGTTCCTCTGAAATCTATAACCGTGATATGAAATAAATCGAAGGATTTCCCCAAGGGCCTGCCCGGAGTGTTTCACGTGAAACACTCCCTCCGGTCAAAGGCGGCTCCTCCCGGCGCCGGATGTTTCACGTGATATTAGAATCCATGAAAAGCTTGAAAAGCTTTTTATAGCGTCGGAGACGCGTTGGATTCTTATGGGACGTGTTTTGCGCCTGAATGGCACAAAACAGAAACGTGGAACACGTTTCCATTTCAAATAAAACGAAATAGTTTTATTTGAAATTAGTATGAAACATCCTCAGGACGCCCCCTGGTCCAGGGCCTCCTGGATCTCCTGGAACCGCGCCGCGGCGGCGCTGTCCTCCGGCAGGTACTCACTCATGGGGCTCTCCTGGTTGCTGTTCATGGTCTCCAGGATCTCCCGGCACGTCTCCGTGTCCTCCCGGATGTACGCCTCGTTCAGCTGCCAGAACCAGTCCATGGCCTCCTGGGTTCGCTCCAGCTGGTGTTCCAGGAGGGAGGCCTGGTTTCGAGCGGTCTCGTTGGCCTCCTGGAAGACCGCCGCGGTCTCCTGGGCGGCCTCCAGCTCCTTCTGGAGCTGGTCGATGGTCTCCTGGCTGTTTTGCAGCTCCTGCATGGCGCTGACGGAGCTCTGGATCTCTCCCATCACCTCGGTGTTGCTCCGCTGGTGCATGAAAAAGGACAGGGCCATCAGCAAAAACGCCGCGATAAACAGCACCATGATATAGACGACCACCGGCTTATTGCCGCCGCCTCCGCCGGAGGGCGCGGCGGGTGTTTGATTGTGTTCCTGCTCCGTCATGCCTGCGGTCCTTTCTTTTTCAGGAGGGCCAGGGCCTCCAGCAGGTCGTTGAGGTCGTCCAGCCCGTAGTACTCCAGCTCGATCCGGCCCTTTTTCCTGCCCGTGACAATCCGCACGCCCCGGCCCAGGGCGGCCTCCAGCTCCTTCTGGGCCTCGGCGGTGTAGTCCACGTCTCCGGCGTTCCGCCGGGGCTTTGCCGCCTTCTCTCCCGCCAGAAGCCGCTTCACCAGGGCCTCCGTCTGCCGGACGGAGAGGCGCTCCTGAAGAATGGCTCCGGCGGCCTTCACCTGCTGAGTGGGGGAGAGGGGGAGGAGGGCTCTGGCGTGGCCCGCGGAGAGCTGGCCCGCGGCCACCTGATTCTGAACGGAGGGATTGAGCTCCAGCAGCCGCAGGGCGTTGGCCACGGCGGGCCGGGACTTGCCCACCCGGCCGGCGGCCTCCTCCTGGGTCATGTGGTACTGCTGGATCAGGGTCCGGTAGCCGGCGGCCTCCTCCATGGGGTTCAGATCCTCCCGCTGGAGGTTTTCGATCATGGCCAGCTCCGCCGCCGTGCGGTCGTCGGCCTCCATGACCACCACGGGGACCTCCTTCAGCCCCGCCATCCGGGCGGCCCGCCAGCGCCGCTCCCCGGCGATGATCTGGTAGTACCCGGAGGAGAGCTTGCGGACCGTGAGGGGCTGGATGATGCCGTGGAGCCGGATGGACTCCGCCAGCTCCGCCAGAGCGGCCTCGTCAAAGTGCTTTCGGGGCTGGGCGGAGTTGCTCTCCACGTCGGTGATGGGGAGGAGGGTAGTGCCCTGGGGAGCGGTGTTCAGCACGTCGTCCCCCAGAAGGGCGCCCAGGCCCCGGCCCAGGCCGGAGGGTTTCTTAGATGCCATAGACATCTCCTTTCTGTCCTTTTTCTTGGAAGAAAAAGGACCAAAAAGAACTTTATCGCGCTGCGGGGCTCGGGTGGCTGCGTTCGTCCGCCGCCCGGTAACGGGGGAACTGCAACCCCGGGGGTTTCTGGGAGGAACTCCGTAGGGGCGGCAATCTGCCGCCCGGCCTCCGTGGACCTCCGGACTTCCGGGTGCCCGTCGGGGCGGATGACATCCATCCCCGCGGCCGTTCCCGCCGTGTTTCACGTGAAACATTTATTTCCCGCGAATCCCCGGCTCTACGCCCCCTGCCGCTTCAAAAACTCAGCGCAGAAGGCGCTGTAGGCCTCGGCTCCCCGGGAGGTCCGGTCGTAGGCCGAAATGGGCCTGCCGTGACTGGGCGCCTCCGAGAGGCGGACGTTCCGGGGGATGACGGTGGCGTAGACCTTGCCGGGGAAGAAGTGCTTGACCTCCTCCGCCACCTGCAAAGCCAGATTGGTCCGGCCGTCAAACATCGTCAGCAGGACCCCCTCCAGCTCCAGCTGGGGGTTCAGGGACCGGCGCACCAGACGAATCGTGTTCATCAGATCGCTGAGTCCCTCCAGGGCGAAGTATTCCCCCTGAACCGGCACCAGCAAACCGTCGGCGGCGCAGAGGGCGTTGAGGGTCAATAGCTCCAGGGAGGGCGGGCAGTCAATGAGGATGAAGTCGTAGGCCTCCCGCAGGGGGCGCAGGGCCTCCCGCAGCAAAAACTCCCGCTGCTCCAGGGCGATGAGCTCAATGCCCGCCCCGGCCAGGGCCTTGTTGCTGGGCAGGACGTCCCCCCAGCGGGTGTGGACCACGGCGTCGGCGGCGGGGACCTCCTCGATGACCACCTCGTAGATGCCCTTGGAAAGGGTCTTGTCCACCCCCATGCCGGAGGTGGCGTTGGCCTGGGGGTCGAAGTCGCACAGGAGCACCTTTTTGCCGAGCTCCGTGAGCCCGGCGGCCAGGCTGACGCAGGTGGTGGTCTTTCCCACGCCGCCCTTCTGGTTGACAATGGCGATGATTTTTGCCAAGATGGCACCTACTTTCCGCGTGCAGATCGCAGGGAATGACGCAAACAGCGCATTTCTGCGACAAAAGTGTCTTTTGCCATTATAGCAAGCCGGAATCTCCCTGACAAGGGAAATTCTCAAAATTTTCCCCGAAATTTCCCGGAACCTGTAAAAATGTTTCACGTGAAACATAGAGGGCGCGGCGTTCTTTCGGAGGCGCGGGGGAGGCGGGGAGACGGAGCCCTCTCAGTCTGGCCTGCGGCCAGACAGCTCCCCCAGAGGGGGAGCCCAGCTTGTCAAGGAACGCCTGCCAGGCAGTTCAGGCTCCCTCAAAGAGGGAGGCTTTTACGGGGGACAGAAAATTGGCTTCCCCTTCAGGGGAAGCTGGCACGGCGAAGCCGTGACTGATGAGGGCGATTACCGGCAGGTCTATGCTGAACGGCCTCATCCGCCCCAGTGTGCGCACTGGGGCACCTTCCCCTAAAGGGGAAGGCTTTTACGAGGAGCGGGCGCACAATGTGCGCCTCTGCAAAAGGTCCCGAGGCGAGTGTGTAGGGGCGCATAATATGCGCCCGCCTCCCCCGTCTCTCGTCTCCCGTAAAGGCTTCCCCTTTAGGGGAAGCTGGCACGGCGGAGCCGTGACTGATGAGGGCGATTACTGGCAGGTATATGCTGAACGGCCTCATCCGCCCCAGCGGAGCCGTGACTGATGAGGGCATCACGGAGAGGCCGCCCGCCTGTTCCCATAAAAATGTTTCACGTGAAACATCCCGTTCCCGGCAGGGGAGGGCGGGATTGTTTCACGTGAAACATCTTCCACAGATTCTCAGATCAGCAGCAGGCCGCTTCGCGCCGCCAGAGGCAGCCGCAGCCAGCCGTCAGCGGAGTGGAACTCCTGCCCGGTGAGCAGGTCCTTTGCGCAGGGCGCGGACCAGGGCAGGGAGAACACGGTCTCCTCGCCGCCCCGGTTTACCACCGTGGCCAGGGTGACGTCCTCCCAAGTCCGGGTGTAGGCCAGCAGGGACCCGGCGGTGTAGGCCCACCGGAGATCGCCCTGCTGCAATGCCTCGTACTGGTGCCGCAGGCGGCCCAGCAGGGCGAAGCGGGCCAGAAGCTCCGGCTTCTCCCGGCCCCAGGGGTAGGTGCCCCGGTTCAGGGGGTCCCCCCAGCCCTCCATACCGGCCTCGTCGCCGTAGTAGACGGTGGGAGAGCCGGGGAAGGTGAACAGCACCAGCGCCGCCAGCTTCACCAGGGCCACGCCCCGCTCCAGCTGGGCGGGGGAGAGGCGGAAGGCGGCCAGCTCCTCCCGGGTGGACGGCGCCTGCCCGCCGCCCAGAACCGTCAGGACCCGGGGGGTGTCGTGGGTGCCCAGGAAGTTCATGAGGCTGTAGAAGGCCGCCTTCGGGTAGTTCTCCCGCAGGGTCTCCATGGTCTCCCGGAAGTAGTCGGCGTCGGCCCCCTGGAGATAGGCCAGCAGCGCGTTGCGGAAGGGGTAGTTCATCACCCCGTGGAGCTCGCTGCCCAGGAGATAGCGCCGCCGCTGGGAGTAGGCGATCTTGGTGCTGGCGTCCTCCCAGACCTCGCCGATCAAAAGGGCCTCCGGGTCCGTCTCCTCCACGGCGGTGCGGATCTTCTCAATGAACCAGTCCGGCAGCTCGTCGGCCACGTCCAGCCGCCAGCCGGAGGCGCCGGCCCTCAGCCAGTGGCGGACCACGGAGTCCGGGCTTTCAATCATATAATCCAGATAGCCGGGGCTGTCCTCCCGAACGGCGGGCAGGGTCTTGATCCCCCACCAGGCGTCGTAGTCCGTGGGCCAGGGGTGGAACCAGAACCAGTCGTAATAGGGGCTGTCCTGGCTCTGGGCCGCGCCGGCGGTGGGGTAGAAGCCGTCGGCGTTGAAGTAGCGGCTCTGGGAGCCGGTGTGGTTGAACACGCCGTCCAGAATCACCCGAATGCCCCGCTCTTTGGCCTGGGCGCAGAGGGCGCGGAAATCCTCCTCCGTGCCCAGCATGGGGTCGATCCGCAGGTAGTCCGCCGTGTTATAGCGGTGGTTGGAGGCGGACTCAAAGATGGGGCAGAAGTAGATGGTGTCCACCCCCAGCTCCTTCAGATAGTCCAGCCGGGAGGCCACGCCCTTCAGGGACCCGCCGAAGAAGTCCCGGTTCCAGAACTCCCCGTGCTCGTCGGGCCGCCAGACGGGCTCCTCGTTCCAGTCCTCGTGGACCCAGCGGCCGCCGACCATGCCGGCGGGGTCCGGAAGCTCCAGGCGGCAGAAGCGATCCGGGAAGATCTGATAGGTGACGCCCCTGCCGTACCAGTCCGGCGTGTGGCTCTCCCGGTACACCGTCATCTGCCAGGGCAGCACCTGCCCGTCGCTGCGGTAGCCGGTTTTGTCCAGCACGCAGCCGGACCCGTCGTCCCGCCAGAGGCGGAAGTGATACCACACCAGGTCCGGCTCCGCCGGGGCGGGGAGGGACAGGGTGAAGCAGACCCGGTCGCCCTCCGTGCCGGCGGGGGCCATCTCTGTTTCCTGCTCCGTGCCGGCAAACTCCGTCTGATAGACCAGGGCGCAGTGGGTGAAGCCCTCCGCGGCCAGGGGACGGCAGCGGAGAAGGACCTCCGTGCCGCAGGAGACGGCCCCAAAGGGGGATTTGCACAGGGGATAGCGGGGATCAAAGACAAAGGGTTCACTCATAAAGTCATCGCTCCTTGTTGAGGTGTTTCACGTGAAACATCGGCTGCCGGGGCTCGGGGAGATTGGCCCGGAGGAGGTCCGGGGCTCCGCGGGGAGACGGCCGGTTCCGGGGAGTCCGGCGGACCGGTACCCGTCTCCGTGTCAGGCCAGCAGCTGATTTTCGCCGGTGATCTCCGCGGCCTCGTCCTCCCGGGAGGCAAAGTACTCGTTGATGATCTTGACGGCGGTGGAGGCCAGGGCCGCGCCGGAGCCGCCCTTTTCAATCACAATGGACACGGCGATCTCCGGGTCCTCGTAGGGGGCAAAGCAGACGAAGACGCCGTTGTTGGTGAGGTTGGCGCCCACCTGGGCCGTGCCGGTCTTGGCGCCGGCGGAGACCACGCAAGTGCGGAAATACGGGGCCAGGGCCCCCTTGGTGGTCAGGTCATACATGCCCTTCTTCACGGCCTCCAGGGTGGAGTCCTTCATGGGGACGAGGTTCACCGGGTCCGTGTTGCCCACGGCCACCACCTCGGAGTTGTCGTAGCTCTTGACGGTTTTCAGCAGGTGGGCTTCCCGGTGCTGGCCGCCGGAGAGGAGGGTGGCGATGTAGTTGGCCAGCTGGACGGGGGTGTAGCGCTGGTTGGCCTGGCCGAAGCCCGCCCAGGGGGCCTGGTCCTGGCCCGGGGGGTTTTCCGGCAGGTCTCCGGTGTACTCCCCCAGCTCGATGCCGGTGTGGTCCCCCAGGCCGAAGGATGTCAGGTACTCCCGGAGTTTCTCCATGCCCAGCTGGTAGCCCATCTCCCCGAAGAAGTAGTTGCAGGAGTTGGTGATGGCCTGGGAGACGTTCAGGTAGCCGTGGCCGGCGCGGTGCCAGCAGTTGAAGCCCACGCCGGACTCGTCGCCGGGATAGGACCAGTGGCCGGTGTCCCGGATGCGGGTGGTGGTGGTGATGAGCCCCTCCTCCAGGGCCGCCACGGCGGTGAGAGGCTTTAAGGTGGAGCCGGGGGCGTAGAGACCGGTGGTGGCCCGGTTGTTCATGGGGGTGGCGGGGTCGGCGTTCAGCTCCGCCCAGACCTCGCTCTGGCGGAAGGTGGAGAGATCGTAGGTGGGATAGCTGGCCAGGGCCAGCAGCTCCCCGCTGTTCACCAGCTCCACCACGGCGGCGGCGCCCCGCTCCTCCCAGTCGTCCTTGCCCTTGCGCTGGTCTGCGGCGTTCATGTCCTCCACGGCCTCCGCCAGGGTCTCCTCCACGAACTGCTGGAAGTCCAGGTCGATGGTCAGCTCCACCGTGCTGCCGGGCTCCGGCTCGACCTCGTAGAACTGGCCGGTGATCTTGCCGTCTTCGTTGGTGGAGACCACCCGGCGGCCGTCCTTGCCCCGGAGGTAGGCCTCAAAGGCGGCCTCCGCGCCGCTTCGGCCCACGGTGGCGTTCATGGGGTAGTCCTGGTAGAGGGGGTTTTCCAGATCCTCCTTCCACAGGGGGCCGGTGGTGCCCAGAATGTGGGCGGCCCAGGTGGTCTCATACTGCCGGGTGGTGGAGCGGACCACCTTGGCCCCGGCGTAGCCGCCGTCGCTGACCAGGGAGATGAAGGTGATGTCCACGTCCTCCGTGAGCGTAATGTCCGTGTAGCCGGTGAGGCGGCGGAGGGCCAGCTCATAGCGGATGCCCAGCACCTGCCGGGTCTGGGTCAGGGCGAAGGAGGCGGGGAGCTCCAGGTCGTTGCGGAGCATCAGCAGCACGCTCTCGGCCCCGAGCCCCGCGTCTTTCAAAAAGGAGGCGGTGACGGCGGAGCCGGGGAGATAGTCCAGCAGCCGCTTGGCCAGCTGCCTGGAGGAGAGGGCGGCCTCCTCTTCTGGCGTCAGATAGTCCTCCTCCCCCTCCGCCGGGAGCACCGCCAGCTCCGGATGGCCCAGAATGTAATCGTTCAGGGCGGCGGCGGATTTGTCAAAGGTCCGGAGGTAGCTGAGAAACCGCAGCCGCTGGTCCTCCGTGGAGTCCTCCAGGGTATAGGTGAAGGGCGCCGTCCGGGAGATGGGGAGCGAATCGGTCCAGGTGCGGCCCTCCTGCTGGCACAGCTCCAGCAGGCGCAGGATGGCCTCGTTCTGGTCCTGCCCCTGGCGCAGGAGGCTGGTGTCAAAGACCAGGTTGTACACGGAGCTGTTGGAGACCAGGGGCCGGCCCTTGCGGTCCGTGAGAATGCCCCGGGAGGCCTCGATGGTCTCCGGCCGGGCGATGGAGTGGGCGGAGAGGGAGAGAAAGCTCTCGTGCTGGTTCACCTGGAGATCATAGAGCACAAAGAGATAGGCCAGCAGAATCGCCAGGAGGAGGCCTGCCAGGGTCAAAAGACGGGGAAGGCGCTTGTCTTTCATGAGGGACTCCTTTGTGAATTGCATGGATGGAGTGGGGTGAGAGGCGGCCGGTCAGTCGTAGAGCCGCCGGGCCCTGTGGGCCACGCCGCGGAACAGCAGCGTCATGGGCAGGATCAGGGGGGCGGTGACGGAGAACTCCCGCACCATCAAAAAGCCCCCGGCCTGCCAGGCCGGCCGCCCGGTCATCCACAGGGCAAAGCAGCGGAAGCCGTCTATGATCAGGAAGGCCGCCGTGCCCGCCGTCAAAGAGCAGAAAAAGCCGGCCGGCAGAAGGCTTCGGGACAGCAGGGAGGCGCAGAGGCCGATCAGGGGGAAGAGCAGGGTGAACAGACACGGAATCGGCTCCGGCAGCAGCAGGTCGCACAGCACCCCCAGGCACAGAGCGAAGATGGCGGCGGAGCGGGGGGACTCATAGGTGGCGGGAATGGCCGCCAGGAGCGGATAGAGAAAGGGAATCACGCCCCAGACGGTGATCCGCTGGAGAAGGGCCCCCTGGATCAGAAGACACAGCGCCGCCGCCGCGGCGTAGAGGGTCCACTTTAAAATCGTGGCGGTGCGGGCAAGCATAGAGGCCTCCTTTGCAGCGTGAAATGGAAGGGGGGCGCCCCGCTCAGGAGAAGGAGCGGATGACAATCACCTGCTGGAGGGCGTCGAAGTCCGCGGCGGGGATCAGGATGGCATAGGCGGCCGCGCCGGAGTCGTCCATCTGCATCTCCTCCACGGAGCCGATCACCAGCTCCGCCGGGTAATAGCCCCCCAGGCCGCTGGTGACCACCAGGTCCCCGCCCAGGAGCGTGCAGTCGGCGGGCAGGTAGTCCAGCCGCAGGCGGTTGCTGCCCATCAGGGAGAAGCTCCCCTGGGCCAGGCCCAGATCGCCGGTGCGGAAGACCTGGGCGCCCAGGGAGGTGTCCGTGTCCACCAGGGTCAGCACCGTGGCCCAGTTGCTCCCCACCTCCCGGATGGAGCCCACCATGGCCCCGGTCTCGTCAATCACGCAGTCGCCCACCTCCAGGCCGTCGTTGGTGCCCCGGTCGATGGTCAGGGTGGCGGCCCAGTTGGTGGCGGTGTGCTCCGTTACCGTACACAGGACGATGTCCTCCATTAGGCCGGGCCGCTCCTCCTGGAGCCCCAGGAGCTCCTTGAGCCGCTCATTTTCCGCGCTGTCGGCCCGGGCCTGGCGGATCTCCGCCTCCATCTCCGCAATCTGCCGCTTCAGGTCGGCGTTCTCCGCCAGGAGATCCGTGGTGTCCCGGTAGTAGTTCTGCTTGTCGTTGAACCAGGTGGCCACGGCCGTGTAGGCGGAGCGGAAGGGGGCGGAGACGGTGTTGACCAGATTGGTCAGGGGGGAGGAGGTGTTGCTGAAAAAGGACAGCAGTGCCAGAGCCACGGAGATCACCGCCGCGGCAAAGAGCACCCAGAGTCCGTTGTTCTTCAAAAAATTCTTCACGGAAAACCTCTCTACGAATCAGGAGGGATCAGGTGCCGGGGAGGAGGGAGCGCCGCCTCCGCCGGCGGGTTTGGAATGTTTCACGTGAAACAGCCGGGGAAGGGCGGCCTGCCTTCACAGCAGGTGGACGCCGAATTCCGCCAGCATCCGGGACAGGCGGAGCAGGGGGAGGCCCATGACGTTGAAGTAATCGCCGTGGATGCGCTCCACCAGCAGGGCGCCCATGCCCTGGATGCCGTAGGACCCGGCCTTGTCCAGGGGTTCGCCGGTACGCACATAGGCCCGGAGCTCCGCGTCGGAGGCGGTGCGGAAGAGCACCTCCGTGGCCTCGCTCTGCGTGAGGAAGCGGTCCCCCTGACGCAGGGTCACCCCGGTGCAGACCGTGTGCCGCCGGCCCCGGAGGGACTGGAGCATCCGCAGGGCGTCCGTCCCGTCCGCGGGCTTGCCCAGGCGCCTGTCGTCCAGAAAGACCATGGTGTCGGCGGCGATGACGATCTCCTCCGGGGCGCAGGGCACCGCCTCCGCCTTCCGCCGGGAGAGCATCTCCACGGTTTGGGCGGGGGAGAGGTCCGGGGGAAAGGACTCGTCCACGTCGGGGAGGCGGATTTCAAAGTCCGTGATGCCGATCTGCCCCAGCAGGGCCTGCCGCCGGGGAGAGGCGGAGGCCAAAATAATCTTCGCCATAGAGCCGCCTCACTTTCCCGTGGAGCCGAAGCCGCCCCGGTCAGGCCCCTCCAGATGGTCCACCGTGACAAAGGTCAGAGGCGGCTGGTTCTCCATGATGCGGAACTGACAGATGCGGGCGTTCTTCTCAATGGTCACGTCCCGGGTGGCGTAGACCGGCATGTGCCACTGGTCCCCGTCGCCGCAGAAGGACCCGTCCACCACCCCCATGGAGTTGGTCTGGAGGATGCCGTAGCGGCGGAAGGTGGAGCTGCGGGGGGTGATGTGGGCCTCGTAGCCCGCCGGCAGGGCGATGGCCACCCCCAGGGGGATCAGGCGGAACTCCCCGGCGTGCAGGGTGACCTCCTCCGCGGCGTGGAGGTCGATCCAGTCGGATTTTCCGTCCACGTAGCACAGGGGCTCCAGGTCCGTCGTGAAATATTTTACCTTGATTTCTACCATGATAAACTCCGTGAAATGATACTAAATGTAATTTTTAAGGAGAGAAATACGAGTTGGATTTAACCGGAGGGCGCCGCGGGGTCACTGTACGCCCCGCAGGTAGAGGCCCCGGGTAAAGGCCTCCGGGGCCGGCGCGCCGGTCTGGTAGGCACGGAAGATGGCGGCGCACTCCGCCGGGGACTCCGTGGTGAAGCGGAGGCGGGCCCAGGCGAGGCCCAGATGCTGCCACTCCGGCAGGTCCGCCAGCCACAGGGGGCGGCTGTTCTGCACCTCCGTCCGGTGGCCGTAGGCCGGGAGCAGGGGGAAGGCGGCGCCGGTCCGGTCCCGCAGGTGGTGGGGACCGCGGCAGGGCGCCTCCGCCGGCACCAGGGGGCCGGCAGCATCCAGGCGGCACCCCCGGTCGTTTTGCACCAGGCAGTGCTCCGTGATCATCAGGGGAAGGCGGCCGTAGACAATGGCCTCCGCCGGGAGGCACTTGGGAAGGTCCCGGATCTGGGAGAAGCGGAGCTCAAAGGAGAGGCAGGCGGAGGCGAGACCCTTGGCCTTCAGGTAGGCCAGGGCGCGGGAATTGAATACGTTCAGGCCATAGTCCCCATAAAAATACAGATTGGAATCGCGGACCAGGGAGAGCTGGCCCAGATTTCCCAGGAGAACGCCGGAGACCCCCAGGGATTTGGCGTGGGCCAGCCAGGTGCGCAGCCGGGGCTCGTCCCGGTCCCGCCAGACGCGGGGGAGGACGGCGCACCAGGCGGTGTCCCCGTCGGGCAGGGCGGAGAGGTCCGCCAGCAGCTCCAGGGGGACGCAGGTCCGGGCGGGGGCGCAGGCCAGAAGCTCCGGCGTCAGCTGGTCCAGGGTGGACACGGAGACGGTGAACCGGGGCGCGGAGGCGGCGCAGTCGTCCTCCGGCGGCGGGGGAACGGGGCACTCCCGGCGCTCCGGCGGCGCGGTGCGGGCCTCCGTCAGCGCCGCCAGGGCGCTTCGCCGCAGGGCGTTCAGGGCGCTGGCGGGCAGGGAGAGGCCCGGGGAGACCTCCGTCTCCGCGGATGCGCAGCGGTAGGCGGTGCCGCCGGTCTTTCCCAGGCGGGCGGAGACCTCCTCCGCCGTCAGGGGGCGGGTGCGGGCGGGTTCCGGCACGGGGCCGGCGGCGGTGACGGCGTGGCCGTCCTGATCCGCCGCGGTGAGGGTGCAGGGAACGCCGGGGGCAACGCGGCAGGTGAAACGCACGGGAACCGTGCGGAGGTCGTCCCTTTCATAGGCGGCCCGGGCGGCGGCAAAGAGCTCCTTCGGCTCCGGGGCGTTTTCGGGCCGGGTGCCGAAGAGGTCCGGGCCCCGCCGGCCCTGCCAGTAGCCGTCGGTGAAGCCGGAGCGGGAGAAGGCCTGCTCCAGGGCGTTCCGCTCGCCGGGGGTGGGCCCCCGGTCCTCCCGCAGAAGCCGGGCGTAGACGCCGGTGACCACGGCCACATACTCCGGCCGCTTCATCCGCCCCTCCAGCTTCAGACAGGCCACCCCCAGGGCGGCCATGTCCCGGAGGGAGGCGGCCAGACAGCTGTCCTTCAAACTCAGGGCGTGGGTCCGGGACCCGGCGGGGGAACGGGCGTTTTTGGAGGCGGCGGAGGGCTCCAGGGAGCAGGGCAGGCGGCAGGGCTGGGCGCAGGCGCCCCGGTTGCCGGAGCGTCCGCCCACCATGGCGCTCATGGCGCACTGGCCGGAGTAGCACATGCACAGGGCTCCGTGGACGAAGACCTCGATCTCCGCCGGGCAGCCGCGGCAGATGGCGGCCACGTCCTCCCGGGAGCACTCCCGGGCCAGGACGATCCGCTCACAGCCGTCCCCCGCCAGCTCGTTGGCGCCGCCGGCGGTGAAGAGGCTCATCTGGGTGCTGGCGTGGAGAGGCAGGTCCGGCAGAGCGGTCCGCAGCAGGTCCAGAAGGCCCCAGTCCTGTATCAGCACCGCGTCCACCCCCAGGCGGCAGGCGGCCCGGGCCGTCTCCAGCGCCTGGGGCAGCTCCCGGTCCGTCAAAAGGGTGTTCAGGGTCAAAAAGACCCGGACGCCGTAGGTGTGGCAGTAGAGGAGGGCCTGGACGAACTCCTCGTCGGAGAAGTTTTTGGCGCCGCGGCGGGCGTTGAAATTCCCCCAGCCCAGATACACCGCGTCCGCGCCGCACTGCACCGCGGCCCGCAGGGCCTCCGGAGAGCCGGCGGGGCAGAGCAGCTCCGGTCTCACTTGGACTTGCCGCGGCTGTCCAGCCGCTGCTGGAGGCGGAAGACCTCCCGCTTCAGCTCGCTGACCTCGCTCTGGGCCTTGGCGGCCTCGTCCAGATAGCCCTTGATCTGGCCCCGGAGCTTCTCGTCGGCGGCCTGGGCCTTGAAGAGCTCGTCGGCGATGTTGACGGCGGTGAGCACGGCGGCGTCGGCCCGGCCCACCCGGGCGCCGGCAAGCACCTCGGACATCTTGCCGCTGACGTAGGCGGCAACCTGCTCCATGTAGGCGGCGGCCTCGTCGGCCACCAGAGTGTACTCCTCGTCACAGATGGTGACGCTCACGCGGTTTGCCATGAGACATTCCTCCTGATCTATTGAATGGGGCGGCGTCCGTCCCCCGCGGTCTCCAGAAGAGCGCGCAGGAAGGCCCTGGCATTGGCCAGGTCCCGTTCATTGGGATGGCCCTTGGCAATGCCGCCCAGTTTGCCGAAAATTCCATAGGTGTCATAGCCCCGGCATTGGAAGCTGCCCAGGCAGGGGATGTTCCGCCGGGCCAGCAGCTTTTTCACGCCTGCGGTGTAGTCCCGATAGCCCACGCCGCAGGTGGCGGCCAGGAAGACCCGCTGAGAGGGGCGGAGGGGCGCCTGGTCCGCAAAGTCCAGGACGCGCTGGTGGAGTGTGCCGAAATAGACGCCGGAGGCCAGGCCGATCAGATCATACCCGGAGGGATCCGGCACGGGGGACGCCAGAAGATTCCCCACATCGGCGCCGGCGGCCTCTGCCATGGCCCGCGCGAGCTGTTCCGTATTTCCGTGGTGCGTGGAGGCGTAGAGAAGGAGGGTCTTCATGAGGGATCACCGCCTTTTTGCAGAATTCCGGATGGATCGCCGGAGACGCCGGATGGCGGGAAAGGGGCTCCGCCGGACAGGGGACGTTTCCGCGGCAATCCTGACAGCGTGCAGGGAAAACGACGCGGCAGAGGGGAAAAAGGCCGGGACAACAGGCGCCTGCCGCCGCAGAAGGCGCCAAAGGCCATAGTACAGGCTACAGTATAGCACAGATCCGCGGCAGGCACCAGAAAAAAGAGGGAGAAATCCGAAAAATTAACAATTCTCCCCGGAGATGGAAAAACGGGCCAGATCCCAGGGGTAATAGGGAAGATCCCGGAGGGGGGCGTCGTCGATGCCGAGGAGCTTGACCAGGGCGCCGCTCTCGAAGCTCCAGTAGCCGGTGTAGAGCGGCTCGGCGGAGAGGTGAACGTCGCAGAGACCGAACTGCCGGTGTCCCTCGTACCAGTGCCTTGTCAGATACTCCCGGAGAAGCGCCGCGCCCTGCCGGGGATGCTCCAGGACGCGGCCCAGAAAGGCGTAGGGGACGGGACAGGTGAAGGGGAGGCCGGCGGGGGCGGGGAGGCGCTGGGCGCCGGCGGCCAGGAAGTCCAGCAGGGCGTCGTGGCGGTCATACTGGTCCGGCAGGGCGGCCAGGGGGGCAAATTGGGCGGAGGAGACCTCCAGCATGACGGCGATGGACATCATCCAGACCAGGTTCACATAGCTGGAGGTCCCGGTCCAAAAGCGGGGGAAGTCCTGCAAGAGGGCCAGGAAGCGGGGACGGAGGGTCCGCAGATCCTCGCCCAGGGAGTAGCCGGCCAGGAAGAGGCTGAACTCCACGCCGTGGAGGCGGCGCTCCAGGGGAAAGACGCGGTCCGGCCGGACCTCGCCGGAGGAGAGCCTGGCGCGGAGGCGCTGGGCGCGGGCGGTCTCCGAGGAGAGATAGGCGCGGAAGTAGGCTTCGTCCTTGAGGGTGTCACGCATGGGGGAGGCTCCTTTCTCCGCCCGGAGGGGGCGGATGTTTAAGATGAATACAGGATAGCAGAAAGGGGGGCGGGAGACAAGAGGCGGGGGAGCCCTCTCCGTCGCCGCCTGCGGCGGCGCCACCTCTCCCAGAGGGAGAGGCAAGGGGGACGGGCCGATCAGGGGCAGGCCCCGCGGAGCGGCGCGCCGGGTTGTCCTCCAGGCCCGCAGAGCGGCGCGCCGGGTCGTCGCGCCCTACGAAGGGGCCGGGGAGGTAAGACGGGGAGCCCTCTCCGTCGCCGCCTGCGGCGGTGCCACCTCTCCCAGAGGGAGAGGCAAGGGGGACGGGCCGATCAGGGGCAGGCCCCGCGGAGCGGCGCGCCGGGTCGTCATCCAGGCCCGCAGAGCGGCGCGCCGGGTCGTCGCGCCCTACGAAATGCCAGGGCAGCGCTTAGCGAAGCGGAAAGCGCGGAATTAGGAGTAGGGACAGTTCGTCAACCACCCAACAGCCTCCGCCGGAAGTATCAACACGCGGGTCAAGACTCCTTCTACTGAGTGGTCCGGCGCGCGCCGGCAGAAAGCCCCCGATTACCCGGGCACTGTGCGGGAACAACCCCCGCACATTGGCGAAATTTGACCGGAGGTCAAATTCTCGCCACCGGCGTCTTTTTCTCTTTTGGACCGTGCACGGCCCGTTTTCTCTTTTTCTGCGCGAAGAAAAAGAGAAAATGGGGGGTGCATTGCCCAGCTATCATCATAGCTGATTTCCCAGCCCCGGCCGCCAGGCCGCCCTCCCTGCCCCTTGTGCAGAAATCAAGTCTTGTCCTTCGGCCGCTTTTCGTGTAGAATATGAGGAAACCCATGAAAGGAGGCCCTTTCCATGTCAAGTATTCTGGTGCCGACAGGGGACGAGAGCGTCACCATCTCCGGCCCGGCCGCCCGGCGGCTGCTGGACCGGGGCGACGGAGACGCCGCCCTGCTATACCTGGCCCTCCTGCGGCACCAGGGAACGGTGCAGCCCAGGTCCCTGGCCGGAGAGCTCCGGTGGGACCGGGGGCGGATTGAGGCGGCGGAGGAGACGCTGCGGCAGCTGGGCCTCATCGCCCCGGCCCAGACGCCGCCGGAGCCGGCGGAGGAGCGGCCGGACTACCGCCAGGCGGAGATCGCGGACCGGCTGGAGCAGAGCGAGGCCTTCCGCCAGCTCACCGCCGAGGTGGAAAGGCGCCTGGGCAAGAAGCTGACGGCGGCGGACCTCGGTATCCTGCTGGGGCTCCAGGACTACCTGGGCCTTCCGGAGGATGTGATCTACCTGTTGGTGTGCCACTGCGCCGAGCGGGTGGAGCGGCGGTTCGGCCCGGGACGGCGGCCCGCCATGCGGCAGATTGAAAAGGAGGGCTACGCCTGGGCCCGGCGGGGCATCGACAGCCAGCGCTCCGCGGCGGAGTACCTGCGCCAGTACGCCCGGCGGCAGGAGGCGGTGCCCGCCTATATGCGGGTGCTGGGGCTGGGCGAGCGGCAGCCCTCGGCGTCGGAGGAGAAGTACTTATCGGCCTGGCAGGAGATGGGCTTTGCCCCGGAGGCGGTGGCGATTGCCTATGACAAGACCGTCTTCAAATGCCATGAGCTGAGGTGGCCCTACTTAAACGGAATCCTGCGGCGCTGGCACGAGGCGGGTCTCCACACGGCGGAGGAGATCGAGGCCGGAGACCGGCCGGGGGAGAAGAAGGCAAAGCCGACGGACGGCGGCGGAGCCTGGAAGTATGTATAATGGGAGCCCGGCCGGGGCAAGGTGTCCCGGAGGGGAGACGGAACGGACGGGCCTGCCCCCGCGGGGCGCTGGGCGGTCTGAGCGGGAGGCGTTTGGCAAAAGGCAGAGGGGAGTGCAGGAATGGCCTACGACGGAAAAATCATGCGGCGGGCGCTGCAGCGCTTTGAGGAGGACCGGCGGAGCCGGGAGGCCCGCTTTGAGGAGCGCCGGGAGTCGGTACTCCGCCGCCAGCCCCGGCTGCAGGAGATTGAGCGGGCGCTGCGGAACACGGTGAGCCGGGCGGTGGCCGCCGCGCTGCGCCAGGGGGAGGACCCCCGGCCGGAGGTGGAGCGGCTGCGGCGGGAGAACCTGGGACTCCAGGCGGAGAAGCGGGCGCTGCTGGAGCGGATGGGCCTGCCGGAGGACTGCCTGGAGGACCGGCCCGCCTGTCCGCTGTGCGGGGACACCGGCTACCGGGGCGGCCAGCCCTGCCGGTGCCTGCAGCGGTACTATGCCCAGGAGCAGCAAAAGGAGCTGAGCCGGCTGCTGGATCTGGGGAGCCAGAGCTTTGACACCTTCTCCCTGGAGTGGTACTCCGACCGGGTGGAGCCGGGACAAAAGCGCTCCGCCAGGAGCCACATGGAGGAGCGGGTCTACAACAGCTGCGCGGAGTTCGCCCACCGGTTCGGACGGCGCCCGGAGAACCTGCTGCTCTTCGGCGCGCCGGGACTGGGCAAGACCCACCTCTCCGCCGCCATTGCCCGGGAGGTCAGCGGCGCGGGGTGGTCCGTGGTCTACGACACCGCCGGGCACGTGTTCCGGCTCTTTGAGGACCAGAAGTTCGGCAGGGAGGACGACGAGGACGGCGTGGAGCGGGTGCTCCGGTGCGATCTTCTGATCCTGGACGACCTGGGGACGGAGATGACCACGGCCTTTGTGCAGAGCGCCCTGTATCAGATTGTCAACACCCGCCTGATGGAGCGGCAGTCCACCATTCTCAGCACCAACCTGATGCCGGAGGAGCTGGCCCGGCGGTACTCCCCCCAGATTGCCTCCCGGATTGAGGGGGAATACCAGCTGCTGCCCTTCGTGGGGGAGGACATCCGGAAGCTGAAGCGGGAGCGGCAGTCCCGGGAGCGCCCGGACTGAGCGGAGAGGGGAATATGAAATTTGGCATTCTGTGCGCCGGGGACAGCGAGCTGGAGCCCTTTCTCCCCCTGCTGGAGGGCCGCTCCGTGAGAGAGCGGGCCATGCTGCGGATCTATGAGGGGAGCATCGAGGGTGTCCCGGCCGCGGCGCTGTTTTCCGGCGTGTGCAAGGTCAACGCGGCCATTGCCGCCCAGATCCTGATTGGCGAGTGCCATTGCGGGGCGGTCCTCAACGCCGGAACCGCCGGCGCCATGGACGGGCGGCTGGAGATCCTGGACACGGTGGTGTCCACGGAGACGGCCTATCACGACGTGGCGGAGGATCTTCTCACGGAGTTCCACCCGTGGCTCCCCTCCGTCTGGTTCCCGGCGGACCCGGGACTGACGGCGCTGGCCAGGGAGGCCGCAGCACAGCTGGCGCCCCGGCGGGTGTTCTTTGGGAGAATGGTCACCGGAGAGCAGTTCATCGAGGACGCGGAGCGGGAGCGGATCTGGAGACAGTACGCGCCGCTGAGCGTGGATATGGAGACCGCGGCGGCGGCCCATGTGTGCCATGTGAACGGGATTCCCTTCCTTGCGGTGCGGACCATTACGGATACGCCTGCGCAGAGGGGGCTGGAGGTCTTTGAGGCCCACTGCGAGGAGGCCTCCCGGCGCTCCGCGGCGTTTGTCCGGCAGATGCTGAGGGCCGCAGGGGGCGGAGCCGCCGGCGGAGGGCTGCCGGTACTATGCAGACAAGAGGAGATGCGTGATGCAGATTTTTGATACCCATGCCCACTATGACTCCAACGCCTTCAGCCAGGACCGGGAGGAGGTGCTGGCGGCGCTGCCGGAGGGCGGCGTGGGGCTGGTGGTGGACCCGGGGTGCGACCTGGAGAGCTCCCGGGCGGCCGTTGCGCTGGCGGAGAGGTTTCCCCACGTCTACGCCGCCGCGGGCTTCCACCCCTCCGACTGCGGCGGGTGCGGCGAGGCGGAGTTTCAGGCCCTGGAGGCGCTGTGCGGCCACGAAAAGGTGGTGGCTGTGGGGGAGATCGGGCTGGACTACTACTGGCAGGACAACCCGCCAAAAGAGTTCCAGCAGCAGGTCTTCCGCCGGCAGATCGAGCTGGCGCTGGCGCTGGACCTGCCGGTGATCGTCCACGACCGGGAGGCCCACGGGGACAGCCTGGAGATCGTCCTGGACTACCCGGAGCTGCGGGGGGTGTTCCACTGTTTCTCCGGCAGCGTCGAGATGGCGGAGATGCTGGTGAAGCGGGGCTGGTATCTGGGATTTGACGGGCCCATCACCTACAAAAACGCGAAAAAGGCGCCGGAGGTGGCCGCGGCGGTGCCCCTGGAGCGGATTCTGGTGGAGACCGACGCGCCGTACCTGACGCCGGAGCCCTTCCGGGGCAAGCGGAACGACAGCCGGAAGCTGACGTATGTGATTGAGAAGCTGGCGCAGTGGAAGGGGGTCTCCCCGGAGGAGCTGACCCGGATCACCTGGGAGAACGGGCTGCGGTTGTTCTCAAGGATCAGCGCTTCGGGGGATTTGAGGGCGGACAAGGAGAGTCCGTCTTTCTGAGGTGACCGTGCAGAAGCCAGCGCATATATTACTTCCGAACCGAAAGGTCGGAAGTAATATGTGCCATGTTTTGCGGTTGCCGCTGCCTGCAGCGGCGAGCAAAACGGCTCAGATCAAATGTATTATTTCCGAATGGAGATTCGGAAATAATACCCCGGCCGGGTGCGGGCAGACTCCTCCGCCAGCTGGGACAGACGGGCGTAGTTCTCGGGGGACAGCGTTACAAGGACGCATTTTTGTGTCTGAGCGCGATCATTCATAGAAATCACCTCAATTATTATCGGAAACTGAGTACAGTATACGCGAAAAGTTTCTCGTAGTCAAGAGAAAACGTGAAAAAAATCAAGTATTTTACAGCGGGGTTATCTGAAAGCTGAAGGAGGTTGACATGGAGCATTCAGAGCGGATTTTACGCATTATGGAAGAACGAAAGATAACCGGCTATAAGCTGGCGAAGGAGACCGGGATTTCGGAGAGCTTATTCAGCAAGTGGAGGGAGACGCCTTCCTCCAATGTGTATTCCGGGAATCTGGTGCTGATTGCGGATTATTTGGAGTGCTCCGTGGACTATTTGCTGGGCCGGACCGAGAATCCGGAGATAAACCGGTGAGGCGGCGTATGGAGCACACGGAGCGGATTCTGAGGATTTTGGAGGAGCGGAAGATCAGCGCGTACAGGCTGTCAAAGGAGACGGGGATTTCTGACAGCCTGTTCAGCAAGTGGAGGGAGACGCCTTCCTCCAATGTGTATTCCGGGAATCTGGTGCTGATTGCGGATTATCTGGGGTGCTCCGTGGACTATCTGCTGGGCCGGACGGAGAATCCGGAGATAAACCGGTGAGGCGGCGCGCCGGGGTCATGGCCCGGGTCCATGAAGCGGCGCGCCGAGTCGTGGCCCAGGCCAGCTTCTCTTGGCCCGTTGGGCCAATTCACCTCCTCGCGCCCTACGAAGGGGCCAGGGGGGCGAGACGGGGGAGCCCTCTCCGTCACCGCCTGCGGCGGTGCCACCTCTCCCAGAGGGAGAGGCAAGGGGATGGCCTGACTAGGGGGGAGGCCTCATGGAGCGGCGCGCCGGGTCGTCGCGCCCTACGAAGGGAGGATAAGGGCCTCGCAGAGCTCCAGGGGAGCGCTTAGCGAAGCGGAAAGCGCGGAATTAGGAGCAGGGACAGTCCGTCAAGCACCCAACAATTACCGCCGGCAGTATCAACACGCGGGTCAAGGGTTCTTCAAATGAGCGGAACGGCGCGCGCCAGCAGGGGGTATCAAGTTTTCACCCAAGCCGTGCGGGGACAACCCCCGTATTGGCGAAACTTGACCGGAGGGCAAGTTCTCGCCACAGCGTCTTTAAAATTGGGGCCCCCGCCGCGCCTGCGCGGTGGGGAGAGGAGGAAGGAACGGAGCTTAGCGCAGCTTTCGCCGCAGGCGGAAGCGGAGTGGGCGCAGTTTCTTCCGACGAGGACCGTGCACGGCCCGTTTTCTCTTTTTCTGCGCTCAGAAAAAGAGAAAATGGGGGGTGCATTGCCCAGCTATCATCATAGCTGCAATTCTCCATTGCCAATGAAAAGAGGTATCACATGAAAAAAGGCTTCACCATCACCTACGAATACGGGGAAAACCTGTACGTAAACGTCACCAACCGGTGCAATTTCAACTGCACCTTCTGCCTGCGGCACAACGACCACACCGGCGGCAGCATCTACACCCACAACCTGTGGCTTACGCGGGAGCCCACCCGGGAGGAGATTCTGAAGTCCATCGAGGGGTGGGACCTCTCCCGCTACCAGCAGCTGGTGTTCTGCGGGTTTGGGGAGCCCAGCTATCGGATGGAGGACATCTGCTGGGTGATCGACCGGATGAAGGAGCACGGGACGAAGCGCTTCACCCGGATGGACACCAACGGCACCGGCAGTCTGATCCACGGGCGGGACATCGCGCCGGAGTTTGCCGGGCGGTTTGACATGGTGTCCATCTCCCTGAACACCGACACGGCGGAGAAATACGAGGCGCTGTGCCGCCCGGCCCAGGCGGGCGCCTATGAGGCCATGCTGGACTTCGCGCGGGAGGTCCGGAGGTATGTGCCACGGGTGATGATGACCGTGGTGGACACGATTCCAGAGGAGGAGATCGCGCGCTGCCGGGAGATCTGCGAAAAGGACATAGGCGCGGAGTTCCGGGTGCGGGAATATATTGAGGATTAGAGGCGGTTTTTACCGCCGGGAAACACCGTCCGGCCGGTGGTCGCGCCCTGCGGCCGGCGGGTGTTCGTGGATTTGAACGCTGGGATGAGAGCAGTTTCTGCAAAGACAGAGAGGAGTTTTACAAATGCTTGGATCACTGATTATGGGTGCCATTGTGGGCTGGATCGCCGGACAGCTGATGAACGTGGAGGGCGGCCTCCTGAGGAACATCGTCATCGGCGTGGTGGGCTCCTTTGTGGGCAAGGCGATTTTCAGCGTGGTGGGCTTCCGCGCCTACGGACTGGTGGCGGACCTGATTGTGGGCGTGGTGGGCGCCTGCGTGTTCATCTGGCTGGGGCGGAAGCTGCGGCTGTAATACGATTGCAACGGTGCAGGAAACCCCTCCTGGGTTTCCCGCACACACCCTTCCTTCCCGTCGAATCACCCGTCAGTCTTTTTCGACAGTCTGGCCCCCGGAACCGGGATGGTTCCGGGGGCTTTTTGACGCGGCAGGCGGCGCCTCAGCCGATGAGCGCGCCGACGATCAGAAACACCAGGGTCAGCAGGAGGAAATACAGGATCAGCTTCCACACGTATTTCACCCACCGGTCGTAGGGGACGTGGCCCAGGGCCAGGGCGCCCATGACCACCGCCGCCGTGGGTGTGATGACGTTCACCAGGCCCGAGGCGGACTGGAAGGCCGTCACCACCAGGTCCCCGCCCACGCCGGCAAAGCGGCCCAGGGGCGCGATGATAGGCACCGAGAGGGTGGCAAGGCCCGAGGAGGAGGGGATCAGCACCGTCAGGGGCAGGTAGATGAGATACACCAGCACCACGAAGCTGACCGGTCCGGTTCCCGCCAGGGCCTCCTCCCCCCAGTGGAGCACCGTGTCGGTGATGCTGCCGTCGTTCATCAGCACGGTAATTCCCCGGCTGATGCCGATGATGAGGGCCACGCCCAGAAGGTCCGCGCAGCCGGCCACAAAGGTCTCCGTTACCTCCGCCTCGCTCATGCCGTCCAAAAGGCCGATGACCACGCCCGCCGCGAGAAACAGCGCGCTGAGCTCCGGGAACCACCAGCCCAGCACCGGCAGGCGAAGGCCCATCTCGTCGAAGGGGATGACGCTGTAGATCATGATGAGAAAGGCCAGGGTGAAGATCGCCATGATGAGCTTGCGCCGGGGGGTGAAGGGGACCGGCTCGTCCATGCGGACCTGGAGCTTGCCCGCGCCGACGCCCACCACGGACTTGGAGGGATTCTTTTTTACCCGGGCGGCATAGGCCATGACAAACCAGATGGCCGCCCCCTCAAAGACCACCCACTGGAGGGCCCGGAGGACGATGCCCTCTCCCAGGGAGACGCCGGCGAAGCCCGCGGCGATGCCGGTGGCAAAGGGGTTCACCGTGGAGGCGATCACCCCGGCTCCGGCTCCCAGCAGGATCACGGAGATGCCCACCACCGCGTCGTAGCCCGCCGCCAGAAAGACCGGGATCAGGAGGGGGTAGAAGGCCATGGTCTCCTCCCACATGCCGTAGGTGGTGCCGCCCAGGCCGAAGAGCACCATGAGAATGGGGATCAGCCACTTCTCCCGGCCGCCCAGCCGCCGGATGATGCTGCCCACACCGGCATCCACGGCGCCGGTCTTCATAACCACGCCCAAAAAGCCGCCCACCATCAAGATGAAGACGCACACGTCCACGGCGTCATAGAAGCCGCTGAAGGCCGCCTTCAGCACAGCGCCCACCCCCTGGGGATTGGCGGCGGCGGCGTGATAGGTCCCCGCCTGGGGCACGCCGTCCACATAGGTGTAGCTCCCCGCCGGAATGAACCAGGTGGCGGCGGCCACCAGGACGATGAGGAGAAAGAGGATCGTGTAGGCCGTGGGCATCTTTAACTCACGTTTCATCAAAAAACACCCCTTTTTGTTCAGAGTGGAGAGTGGAGAGTAGAGAGTGGAGAGTGGAGAGATGCCTCTCCGCCGGTTATCTTCACTCTTCACTCTTCTATCTCCACTCTGCTCTCAGCCCATGGTGGCTACCATGACGGCTTTGATGGTGTGCATCCGGTTTTCCGCCTCGTCGAAGACCACGCTGTGGCGGCTGCGGAAGACCTCGTCGGTGACCTCCCGGATGTCCACGCCCTTGTCCTTCCACTCCTTGGCCAGCTTCGTCTCAAAGTCGTGGAAGGAGGGCAGGCAGTGCATATAGAGCACGTTGGGGTTGCCGGTGGCTTTCAGGGTCTCCTCCGTCACCCGGTAGGGGGAGAGGAGCTCCGCCCGCTCGGGGATCAGGGCCTCCTCGCCCATGGAGGCCCAGATGTCGCCGTAGATCACGTCGGCGTCCTTCACGTCGTTCAAGTTGTCGGTGATCTCCAGCAGGGCACCGTTCTCCCGGGCGGTGGCGAAGGTGGTCCTGACCACCTCCTGGTCCATCTCTTTTGCCAATTTTTCCGGACCGATGCCCACAAAGTGCATTCCCATCTTGGCCGCGCCGATCATCCAGGCGTAGCACATGTTGTTGCGCACGTCGCCGGGGAAGACGATCTTGATCTGATTCAGGGGCTTGTGGCAGTGCTCTTCGATGGTGAGCATGTCCGCCAGGATCTGGGTGGGATGGTCCGCGTCGGTGAGGCCGTTCCACACGGGGACACCGGCGTATTTCGCCAGGTCCTCTACGTTTTTCTGGTCATAGCCCCGGTACTCGATGCCGTCGAAGAACCGGCCCAGGACCCTGGCGGAGTCCTCCAGGGACTCCTTCTTGCCCATCTGGGAGCTGCCGGCGTCCAGGTAGGTGACGTGGGCCCCCTCCTGGGTGGCGGCGACTTCAAAGGAGCACCGGGTGCGGGTGGAGGTCTTCTCAAAGAGCAGGACAATGTGCTTGCCCTGGAGGGTCGGGTCGCAGATGCCGGCCCGACGCTTGGCCTTCAGGTCCCTGGCCAGGTCCAGGAGATAGCGGATTTCCGCGGGGGTGAAGTCCTGGAGGGTTAAAAAGCTGCGGCCTTTCAGATTGACTGACATAGTGATACTCTCCTTATTACAGATACAGATTTCAAAAGGGAAGAAAAAAGTTCTCGTGGTGCGTCGCTCCCGGCGCGTCTCCGCCAAGCGGAGACGCATATTTCAATCATTTTTGCGGCGACATGCGCGTCGCAAAAATTCCAATACTCCAGCCGCCTTGGGCGGCGTCACCAGTCCGCAGACTGGTGGGGGGAATCTACAGCGCAGCCGTTGGCGGCTCTGCCGCCTTACGGATGCGGCGTCCCCCCATGCGGGGAAAGGGGGGACGGAGTCCCCTCTTTAATTAGGGTTCTCCCGCCACAACGGCATGGACATGCACCGGGGGCCGCCCCGGCCGCGGCTCAGCTCCGCGCTGGGGATCGTGTGGATCTTGATCCCCGCCTCCTCCAGCGAGCGGTTGGTCACGTAGTTCCGGGAGTACACCACCACCTCGCCGGGGGCGATGGCCAGGGTGTTGCTGCCGTCGTTCCACTGCTCCCGGGCGGCGTCGATCTCGCTGCCCCGGCCGCAGGCGATCAGCGTCACGTGGTCCAGGTTCAGGTGCTTTTTCAAAATGTCCTCCAGACGGCCGTCCTCCTGGGTGATCCTGATTTTGCGGTCCTCGTCCAGCTCCATGACAAACACCGTGATGCTGGAGAGGATGTTGGGATGGACCGTGAACTTGTCCCGGTCCACCATGGTGAACACCGTGTCCAGGTGCATGAAGGAGCGGCTCTTGGGGATGTTGAAGGCCAGGATCTTTTTGAAATGGGTCTTCTCGTAGGTGAGGATCGTCTCCGCCAGGGTGTCGATGGAGTCCCCCTTCGTCCGCTGGGAGATGCCCACGGCCAGCACCTCCGGGGAGAGGATCAGGATGTCCCCGCCCTCCAGAGAGGAGGTCTCCCCCCGGTCGTACCAGCGGGGGGCATGGAGATACTCCGGGTTGTGCTCAAAGATGAATTTGCCGAACAGGGTCTCCCGGTTCCGGGTGGCGGTGTGCATCTTGTGGATGGACACGCCGGTGCCGATGGTGGCAAAGGGGTCCCGGGTGAAGTAGAGATTCGGCATGGGGTCCACGGCGAAGGGGTAGTCGTCCTCCGCGGCGGAGAGGAAGTCCCCCAGCTTCCCGCCGGCGGCGCGGAGCTGACTTTTCCGGACGCCGGCCATCATGGTGGAGATCATCTCCCGGTCCGGCATGGCGCCCAGGTACTCCGCCAGCAGCTCCCGGGTCCGGGCGTCCTCCACGCCGGACTCGTCCAGGAACTGGCGGATCAGGTCCTGGCGCACCTCGCCGCTGGTGAGGGAGCGTGCCACCAGGTCCGTGAGGTACACCACCTCCACGCCGTTTTCCCGCAGGCAGGCGGCGAAGGCGTCGTGCTCCTTCTGGGCCTCCTTCAGGTAGGGGATGTCGTCAAAGAGCAGCCGTTCCAGGTACTCCGGCATCAGATTTTCCAGCTCCTGACCGGGCCGGTGCAGCAGCACCTTTTTCAGCCGCCCGATTTCGGAGGTATTATGGATTCCGGTTTCCAAACCAGATCCCTCCTTTTCCGTTTTCGGGATGCCCCGGGAAGCGCCGCAGGGCGCAAAGGCGCCGTCTGCCGCCGCCCCGGCTCCGGGGACACCCTCTGTTGATTCCGGCCGTCCCCGGCCGCCGCGCCGGAGAGTGCGCGCTGGCGGTGACGGCCCAAGCGGGGCCTGGGGCCTCCCGCGGCGGGTTTCGCCGCGGACTTCCAAAAAACGTCCGGGTTCTTTCAAAGTGCTTTGGTGATAGGGTCCCTGAATTTCGGCATTTCATGCGCACCGGGAAAAATTGGGCAAAAACCGCAGGGCCGCGCCGGGCAAAAAAAAATCGCCGTCCGTTGGACGGCGATTCCACGAGAATCGGTTTCTTGGTGGCCCGGTAGAGATAGGTTAAAGCCTCGCCCCGGGTGCAGAGTCTGCCGGGGGAGAAGCCGTCCCCCAGCTTGTCGGCCACGTTGGTGGTCACCGCCCAGGAGGCGGCCATGAACGCGTCGGAGCCCCGGGGGAGGTCCTGGAAGGAGTCGGGGAAGGCGGCGGGGTTTCCCGCCAGCTGCCACAGCCAGGTGATGGCCATGGAGCGGGTGCAGGGCTCGTTTGCCCCGAAGGTGGACCCGCTGACCAGCCCCATGCCGTAGGCCCAGCGGACGGCCATTTTGTAGCTCTCCGGAATGGAGTCCACGAAGTGGGTGGCCTCGTTGGAGCGGGGGGAGCCGTGGGCGCGCCAGAGGAAGGTCAGAAACTGGCCCCGGGTGCAGGGCTCCTCCGGGCCGAAGCGGGTGGGAGTGAGGCCGGCGGTGATCTCGTTTTCCACCGCCCACAAAATGGCGGCGGCGTAGGGGGAGGAGGCGGGCACGTCGGTGAAGCGGGAGACCGTGGCCGCGGCGCCTAGGTCGGCGGCGAAGGGGATGCCGCTCTCGGCGGCGTAGGCCTCCGCCCGGCTGCCGGCGGCGCCGTGAATGGTCAGGCTGGGGCAGTCCTGGAAGGCCCAGCTGAAGGTGGTGACGTTCTCGGGGACCACGGCGCTCAAGAGACTGGTGCACTTGCCGAAGGCGGTGTAGGGGAGCTTGGTCAGTCCCCGGCCGATGGTCACCCGCTTGAGGTTGGTGCAGCCGAAGAAGTTGCACCCCTGCTCGCCAAGACTGGTCACACTGTCGGGCAGGTCCACGGCGGTGAGGCTGATGCAGCCGGAGAAGGCCCCGCCGTCGATCTCCGTCAGCGTGTCGGGGAAGGTGACCTTGGTGAGGGCGATGCAGTTGCGAAAGGCGTTGATTCCAATGTAGGTCACGCCGGACGGAATCACCACGCTGCTCAGCGTGGAGCAGCGGTCAAAAGCGCCGTAGCCGATTTTCTTAACGCCGGCGGGGAGGACAATGTGACCGCCGGAGCCGGTGTATTTGGTCAAAACGCCCTCGGCGTCGATGGTGAAGCCGTCCTTGTCCGGCGTGGCCGCCAGGGCGGGGACCGCCAACTGCAGGCACAGCGCCAGGGCAAGCAGCAGTGCCGTCCATGTTCTTTTCATCTCAGGTCCCTCCCCTGTTCCGCGCCGGAGCGGGGCGCAGATGTCCGCGCTCCCTCCGTCTGTATGAATCCTATGAGCCGGGTCTGCTGAATGTTCTTATTTTACCCGATCTGCCGGAGGATTGCAAGGCGAAGACTGACAAAATTCGACAATTCCAGAAATTGGAACCCCGGCGGTGCGCGGCGGCACCACCGGGGTTCCTCTTTTCGCTGTGAAATTATGCCATCTGCTCCACCAGGCGGCGGAAGTTCCGGGGATTCACATCATCCTCGGCCACCACCCTGGCCCGCTGGCCGATCAGGGCGAACAGACCCAGCAGGGAGCGGGCGTCCAGCATCAGCGTGTCGGTGCTCAGCCAGACCTCATAGGGGGCCTCGCTGGCCAGCTGATTGATTCTGCGCACCTGCGCCTCATCCTTGATCTCAATGTCTCGTATCATAAAAAATCCCTTCTTTGCCGGAGCTTGTGATTCCCTCCACGTTCTGGAGGATGGAATCATTCTAGCAGGGACTTCCGGCGCCCGCAAGGGGAAGGGTGGTGGAAATTATGGGAGGTAAACGGTTACGTGTTGTATTATCTGCACAAAAAGTATGGATATTTTATGACATTTATCACAACGTCCCCCGCTGTTCCAGCAGGCGCAGCCGGTCCTGGAACTCCTGGGGCAGGGGGCAGGAGAGGGTCATGAGCTCCCCGGTGCGGGGGTGGAGAAAGCGCAGGGACGACGCGTGGAGGCACTGGCCCTGGAGGCCGGGGACGGCCTTTTTGGCCCCGTACACCGTGTCCCCCAGGATGGGGTGGCCCAGGTAGGCCATGTGGACCCGGATCTGGTGGGTCCGGCCGGTCTCCAGGCGGCACTGGGCGTAGGTGTGGCCGGGGTACCGGGCCAGGACGCGGTAGTGGGTGACGGCGGGGCGGCCGCCGGGGATGACAGCCATCCGCTTGCGGTCCGTGGGGTGCCGCCCGATGGGGGCGTCCACGGTGCCCTCATCCTCCCGGAGGGAGCCCGTCACAATGCAGTGGTAGATCCGGGCCAGGGTGTGGTCCTGGAGCTGGGCGGAGAGGCGCTGATGGGCGAAGTCGTTCTTGGCGGCGATGAGGAGGCCGGAGGTGTCCTGGTCGATCCGGTGGACGATGCCCGGGCGCAGGGCGCCGCCCACGCCGGAGAGGGAATCGCCGCAGTGGTAGAGCAGGGCGTTCACCAGCGTGCCGTCCGGGTGGCCGGGGGCGGGGTGGACCACCAGGCCCTTGGGCTTGTTGATGACGATGACGTCGTCATCCTCGTAGACCACGTCCAGGGGGATGTTCTGGGGGAGGGCCTCCAGGGGCTCCGGGTCCGGCAGGAGCACGGTGAGAAGCTCCCCGCCGCGCAGGCGGCGGTTTTTGGACAGGGGGAGGCCGCCGCAGGTGACGCGGCCCTCCTCCAGCAGGCGCTGGACGGCGGAGCGGGTCAGGCTCTCCAGGCTGGCCGCCAGCCAGGCGTCCGCCCGCGCGCCGGCGTCCTCAGGTGGTACTTGCAGGGTGATCGTCTCCATGGGGTCTCCTCTTGTCGTGTTTTTCGTAGAGAAACAGGTAGTAGACAGCGCCCAGCACGCAGCCGCACACCACGCAGCAGTCCGCCACGTTGAAGGTGGGATAGCTGGGCCAGAAGGGGAAGTGGAGCATGTCCACCACGTACCCCAGGCGCACCCGGTCCAGGATGTTTCCAAGGCCCCCGGAGAGGATCAGGAAGCCCGCCGTCACCCCCAGGGGGTGGCGGACGACCCGCCGGATCAGCACCCGGGCGATGACCAGCAGGATCAGGCCGGTGAAGGCCACCAGGAACCACCGGTAGCCGGAGAAGCTGGACCAGGCGGCGCCGTAGTTGTGCACCCGGGTCAGCTCCAGAAGGCCCGGCAGGAGGGGGAGGGGCGGGTCCGCCGTGGCGTAGAGATGGGGGGGCACCGGGGCGGCGAAGTGGGCGATGGTCCAGGCCTTGACCCACTGGTCCAGGACCAGCAGGCCCGCGGCCAGGGCGGAAAGGATGGCGTACAGCATAGGAGGTCTCCTCCTTGATTTGTCAAGTAAATGATATCATATCACGGAGGGAGGAGGATGTCCAGCCCCGGGGGCGGGGGAGTGTCTAAACGCGCATTTTGCGATGGTTCCTGAAACCCTGTAGGGGCGGCGATCTGCCGCCCGTCTTCCTGCGAGATCCGGATTTTCCTTTGTACGGGCGGATGATATCCGCCCCTACGGATTGGATTTTCCTTTGTACGGGCGGATGATATCCGCCCCTACGGATTGGATTTTTCTTTGGACGGGCGGATGATATCCGCCCCTACGGATTGGATTTTTCTTTGGACGGGCGGATGATATCCGCCCCTACGGATTGGATATTCCTCTGGACGGGCAGATGATATCCGCCCCTGCGGAGTGGATCTTCCTTTGGAGGGGCAGCGGATCGCCGCCCCTGCCATATTTATCGGCAGCGTCGCGAAGCGCGGGGCCGGCCGGGGACAGGGCTTCTGCCGTGATGAGGACTGAAATTCCCCGGCTTTTTCGGGATTTGTTCTTGTCAACACCCCAAATCTCATAGTATAATAAAAAGCCAATGCGGCAGTTTACAAGGAGGCGGGAAATTCCATGGACTCACGGGCAATCGGCGTATTTGACTCCGGCCTTGGGGGCTTGACGGCGGTCCGCTCCCTGCGGCAGATTCTGCCGGGGGAGGATCTCATCTACTTCGGCGATACCGCCCGGGTGCCCTACGGCGGCAGGTCCCGGGAGACGCTGCTGAAATACGCCCGGCAGGATGTGCGCTTCCTCCGCTCCTTTGACCTCAAGGCCATTGTCATCGCCTGCGGCACAGTCTCCACTACCTCCCTGGACACCCTCCAGGCGGAGAACGACCTGCCCATTGTGGGCGTGGTGGAGCCCACCTGCCGCCGCGCTCTGGCGGTGAGCAGGCGGAGGCGCGTGGGGCTGATCGCCACCCTGGCCTCCGTCCGCTCCGGGGCCTATGAGGCCATGCTGCACCGGCTGGACCCGGCGGTGGAGGTCCGCTGCCTGCCCTGTCCTCTGTTCGTGCCCCTGGTGGAGAGCGGCCGCTTTCATCCGGGGGATGTGGTGATCGAGACGGTGGCCCGGGAGTACCTGGAGCCGCTGAAGGGCAGCGGGATCGACACCCTGATCCTGGGCTGCACCCACTACCCGCTTTTGACGGAGGTCATCGCCGGGATCATGGGGCCGGAGGTGACGCTGGTCTCCGCCGGGGAGGAGTCCGCCTTTGAGCTCAAGCGGCTGTTGAAGGCCAGGGATCTGCGCGCCGGGGAGAACCGGGCGGGGGAGATGTCCTTTTACGTCAGCGACCGGACGGAGGACTTTGAGCGCATTGCCTCCGTCTTTTTGCAGGAGGACCTGCACCACGCCGCCCAGTGGGTGGATATTGACCGCTATTAACGAGGAGGGGCCCCATGGAGCAGGAGACGTTTCCGGTGCTGCTGACCATTCGGGGAGAGCAGTACTATGACCACGCCGAGCCGGACGCCACGGAGCTGGTGACCGAGGGCGCCATGACCCTTGCGGAGGGGGAGATCACCCTGTGCTACCAGGAGACGGCCCTGACGGGGATGGAGGGCACCACGACCACCTTTCAGGTCCGGGAGGACCAGGTGGTCCTCACCCGGACGGGCACGGTGAACTCCCAGATGATCTTTCAGGAGGGCCGGCAGCACACCTCCCTGTACGAGACGCCCTACGGGGAGCTGGCGGTGGATGTCCAGACCGCCCACCTGCGGCACAACCTCACCCAGCGGGGGGGCCTGCTGGAGATCCGGTACTCCATCGCGGTGGAGCACACCGTGACGGGGCGGAACCGGTTCAAGATTCAGGTGAGGAGAAAATAGGTTTTCTTAATTAGGAATGAGGAATGAGGAATTAGGAATTTATGTAAACCACCTCCAATTCCTAACTCCTAATTCCTCATTCCTAATTGAACGAAAGAGGGATACTATGACGAACATGATTCAATCTGCAAAGGACCAGGCCGCGGCTCTGGCCATGAGGGCCTATGAGGCCGCCGCCGCGGAGGGCGCGCTGCCCCGGGCGGAGGTGAACGCCGCTCCGGTGGAGATCCCCAAGGACAGCGCCAACGGGGACCTCACCACCACCTTTGCCCTGGCGGCTTCCAAGGCGCTGCGCAAGTCCCCCCGGGAGATTGCCCAGGCCCTGCTGGACCACATGGACCTGGAGGGGACGTATTTTGCCTCCGCGGAGATCGCGGGGCCGGGCTTTTTGAACTTCCGCTTCCACGAGCGGTGGTATCAGGGCGTCCTGGAGGCGGTGGAGGCCGAGGGCGCCGCCTACGGCACCAACGACGGCCTGCGGGGACAGAAGATCATGGTGGAGTTCGTCTCCGCCAACCCCACGGGCCCCATGCACATGGGCAACGCCCGGGGCGGCGTGCTGGGGGACACTTTGGCCTCCGTGCTCTCGGCCTGCGGCGCGGAGGTGAGCCGGGAGTTCTACGTCAACGACGCCGGACACCAGATCGACAAGTTCGCCCACTCCATTGAGGCCCGCTACCTCCAGCTGATCCGGGGAGAGGACGCGGTGCCCTTCCCGGAGGACGGATACCAGGGGGAGGACATCCGGGACCTGGCGAGGGTCTACTATGAACAGCACGGGGACAAGCTGGCCGCCGCCCCGGAGGCGGAGCGGCAGGAGACATTGGCCCGGTTTGGCCTCAGTATCAACCTGCCCAGGATGAAGCGCGACCTGCGGCGGTACAAGATTGAGTATGACACCTGGTTTCTGGAGTCCACCCTCCACGAGAGCGGCGCGGTGGCGGAGACCGTGGAGCTTTTGACGCAGCGGGGCTGGACCTACGAAAAGGACGGGGCGCTGTGGCTGAAGACGGCGGACATTCTCCGGGAGCAGGCCCGCAGGGCGGGGAAGAAGGAAAAGGACATTGAAAAGCTGGATTTGAAGGACGACGTGCTCCGCCGGGCCAACGGCTTTTACACCTACTTTGCCGCCGACATCGCCTACCACCGCAACAAGTTTGAGACCCGGGGCTTTGACCGCGTCATCAACATCTGGGGCGCGGACCACCACGGCCACGTGGCCCGGCTCAAGGGGGCCCTGGACGCCCTGGGGCTGGACGGCTCCGGGCGGCTGGACATCGTGCTGATGCAGCTGGTGAAGCTGCTGCGGGACGGGGAGCTGGTGAAGATGAGCAAGCGCACCGGCAAGGCCATCTCCCTGTCGGACCTTCTGGACGAGGTGCCGGTAGACGCCGCCCGGTGGTTCTTCAACGCCAAGCCCGACACCCAGATGGACTTTGACCTGGGACTGGCCGTCCGGGAGGACAGTGAGAACCCCATCTACTACGTGGAGTACGCCCACGCCCGGATCTGCTCGCTGCTGCGGACCCTGGCGGAGGAGGGCGCGGCGGTCCCGCCGCAGCGGGAGGTGGACATGGCCCTGCTGGCCGGGGAGACGGAGCGGACGCTCATCAAGCAGATGGCCCAGTTCTGCGAGGAGATCCGTCTGGCGGCCAGGGACTACGACCCCAGCCACATCAACCGCTGCCTCCAGGAGCTGGCGGGCTGCTTCCACCGCTTCTACAACGCCTGCCGCATCAAGGGCGAGGAGACGGAGGTGCGGGCGGCGAGGCTGAAGCTGGCGGACGACGCGCGGATCGTGCTGCGCAACGGCCTGAAGCTCATTGGCGTGGATGCCCCTGAGAAGATGTAATAGATAAAAGTTTCGCCGGCCTTTTCAAAGGCCGCGGGGTGCAGGGGCAGAGCCCCTGCGATGGCCGCCGCAAGCGGCGGCCAAAGAAAAAGCCAGCAAAACAGCTTTCCCCGCCCGAGGGCGGGGAAAGTGCATTTTGCGGGAGGGCGGAACGGCCAAAACAAGAGGCCCCGCCCAATCAAAAATCCAAAGAAGAGACGCTCAATGCCAATCAGAAGTTGAGAGGGCTGTTTGCCGCCGGAGGCGGCAAAGGCGCTGGAAGGCCGCGCCGAAAGGGCTGTCAGCGAAGAATTATGCGGCGCGGCCTTCCTTTTTGAGATTTTTCGCGCCCTGCGGGGCGCGAGCAGGGGCTTTGCCCCTGCACCCCACAAACTTTTTCGAGAAAAAGTTTGATCAAAAAGCCTTCTCTGCGCTTCGCGCCCTCCCCACCCAAAATTCTGCCTCTCAGGAGTCACTATGAACGATCTCACGCTCCGCCGCGCCGCTCTGCGGGCGGCCTTTCCAAACACCATCCCCGTGATGACCGGCTTCCTCTGCCTGGGCCTGGCCTACGGCGTCCTCATGCAGTCCAAGGGCTACGGCCCCCTGTGGTCCACCCTCATGAGCGCCGTGGCCTTCGGCGGCAGTATGCAGTTCCTGGCCATCACCCTGCTGACCGCCGCCTTCGACCCCCTTCAGGCCTTCCTCCTGTCCGTCATGGTCAACGCCCGCCATATGTTCTACGGCCTGGCCCTGCTGGAGAAGTACAGGGGTTTGGGAAGGGTCCGGGCCGTCCTGATCTACACCCTCTGCGACGAGACCTTCTCCCTGGTCTCCTCCCTGGACCCGCCGGAGGGCGTGGAGCCGAGGCGGTTCTACCTCTGCATCTCCCTGCTGGACTACGCCTACTGGGTGGCGGGCACCGCCGCCGGGGGGCTTCTGGGAAACCTCATTCCGTTCCATACCAAGGGCATGGACTTCGCCCTGACAGCCCTTTTTGTGGTGCTGTTTCTGGAGCAGTGGAAGAAGCGGGAGAACCGTCCCGCCGGGGTGATCGGCCTGGTCTGCGCCGCCGTGAGCCTGGCGGTGTTTGGGGCGGGAAATATGGTGATCCCAGCCATGATTCTGGTGCTGTGTGCGCTGCTGGGAGGGAGGAGGAAGCTGTGTACCTGACACCTGGACAGACCCTGGGCATCATCCTGGCGGTGGCCGCCGGGACGCAGCTGACCCGCTGGCTGCCCTTCTGGCTGTTTCCGGAGCGGCGGGAGCCGCCCAAGGCCGTGACGGATCTTGGCCGGCTGCTCCCCGCCGCCATGATGGGGCTGCTGGTGGTCTACTGCCTGAAGGATGTCTCCTGGCGTGCCGCCCCCCACGGCGCGCCGGAGCTGCTGGCGATTCTGGCCGTGGGACTGCTCCATGGCCGGTGGGGGAATGTGCTGGTGTCCATTGCCGGCGGGACGGTGCTCTACATGGTGCTGGTGCAGACCGTCTTTGCATAAAATCTCCGATTTCTCCCTATACTGGAATCACGGCAGATCCGTCCCCGGAGACCGGATCTGCCGTGGATTCTTATGAGACGGGTTTTGCGCCGTTTTGGTGCAAAAGGGAAACGCAGAATGCGTTTCCCTTCCATAAAACGAAACCGTTTTATGGAAGATTCGTATCAGTTTGCGGGAGATTGGGAGGTTTTTATGAACAGACGGCTGTTTTACTGGGAGCTGGCGGGCTTTTTGCTGACGGGGGCGCTGGGGACGCTGCTGCACTTCGTCTACGACTGGAGCGGCGGCAGCGCCCTGGCGGCGGCGTTTTCCGCCGTCAACGAGTCCACCTGGGAGCACATGAAGCTGCTGTTCTTCCCCCTGTTCCTCTTCTCCGTGGCGCAGGTGTGCGTCATGGGGCGGAACTACCCCAACTTCCTGGCGGTGCGGTGCGTCAGCATCCTGGCGGGACTGGCGCTGATTCCGATTTTGTTCTACACCTACACCGGCGTCCTGGGGCGGGACATCGACTGGGTAAACATCGCCGTCTTCTTCCTGGCGGACCTGGGGGCGTTTTTGCTGGACGGATCCCTGCTGCGGCGGGGGAAGCTGTCGTCTCCCTGGCAGCAGCTGCTGGGGCTGCTGGCGCTGTGGGCCCTGGCCTTCTGCTTCGTGTGGTGCACGTTCCACCCGGGGCCCCTGGCTCTGTGGCGGGACCCGACCACGGGCCTGGCGGGGGTGACGGAGTTTCACCATGTGAACTGACGGCGTGCCGCCCTGGCGGCGCGGAAAGCCGGGGCGGACACGTGAGAGAGGAAAAGAGCCGTGCGGACAACAGGTGGTCCGCACGGCCCTTTTTATCTGTCCATCTCCCGGAACCGCTCCGACAAAGCGGCGGTGAGGCGCCACTGCCGTTTCATGTAGGCGTGCAGCTCCTCTGTCCCGGCCCGGTAGGCAGAGAGGGCGGCTTCGGGGTCTTCCGGGTGGGCCGACACCGCCAGGGCCGCGGCCCGGCCGCTCTCCAGGGCCGCCGAGATCCCCTCTCCCATGGGGTTCAGGAATCCCGCCGTCTCGCCGGCAAAGAGAATGCGCCCCGTGCCGTGGTCGAGGGGACAGCCGGGCAGGACCCGGGGCATCTGCCACTTCTCCTCCCGGTGCATCCGGCCCAGCTCCAGGCCGTGGTGCTCCCGGAGATACGCCAGAAAACGGCGGTGGAGCTCCGGCAGCCTGCGGGGGTCCATGGCCGAGACGCCCAGGACCAGGAGATGGTCCTTCACGTTGAACCAGGCGTCGTAGTCCGACAGCTCCGGGGCCAGCCAGGCGTGGAAATAGTGGGGGTCCAGCCGGATGCGGCCGTCGTAGAAGGCCTGGCAGGTGAGGACGCCGGGAGGCGGCGGGACATGGTCCCGGAGACGGCGGCCGTCCGCCGCGCCGCCGCAGTCAATGACATAGCGGGCCTCCTCCTGTCCGCCGCCCCGGAAGGTCACCGTCACGCCGTCCGCCCGGGGCCGGGCGGACAGGACGGCGCACGCCTGCCGCAGCTCCGCGCCGCTTTCGGCGGCCAGGTTTGCCAGGAAGGCGTCGAAGGCGGAGCGCCACACGTTCAGCCCCGGCTGGGGGAAGACATACTCCCGGCCGCGGCTGTCCGTCAGCACCATGCCGCGGTTTTCCGCCGGGGCGCAGGTGACGGAGGCGGGCACCGGGCGGCCGAAATACCGCTCCGTCAGGCGCAGGGCCTTTTGGATCAGCATCCCGGAGCAGGACTTGTACCGGGGCAGCCTTGCCCGCTCCGCCAGCAGCACCCCCAGTCCCCGCTCCGCCAGAGTCCGGGCGGCGGCGCTTCCGGCGGGGCCCGCGCCGATGACGATCACATCGTACATCCTGAAATGCCTCCCGCGGTCCCTTACGCCAGCTCCAGCTGGCCGGTGTAGAGCTGATAGTACCGCCCCCGCTGGGCAATCAGATCGTCGTGGTCTCCCCGCTCCATGATCTCGCCGTGCTCCAGGACGATGATGGCCCTGGCGTTGCGGACCGTGGAGAGGCGGTGGGCGATGACAAAGACCGTGCGGCCGGCCATGAGGCGGTCCATGCCCCGCTCGATGAGCTTCTCCGTCCGGGTGTCGATGGAGCTGGTGGCCTCGTCCAGGATCAGCACCGGCGGGTTGGCGCAGGCCGCACGGGCGATGTTCAGAAGCTGCCGCTCCCCCTGGCTCAGGCTTCCGCCGTCGCCGGAGAGCACGGTTGCGTAGCCCTGGGGCAGGTGCCGGATGAAGCTGTCCGCTCCGGCCAGGCGGGCGGCCGCCTCCACCTCCTCGTCGGAGGCGCCGGGGCGGCCGTAGCGGATGTTGTCCGCCACCGTGCCGGTGAAGAGGTGGGTGTCCTGGAGCACCACCCCCAGAGAGCGCCGCAGGGCGTCCTTGCGGATCTCCCGGATGTCGATGCCGTCGTAGGTGATGGTGCCCTTCTGGATCTCGTAGAAGCGGCCCAGGAGACTGGTGATGGTGGTCTTGCCGGCGCCGGTGGAGCCCACAAAGGCCAGCTTCTGGCCGGGCTTTGCAAAGAGGGAGATGTCCTTGAGCACCGTCTGGTCCGGGGTGTAGCCAAAGACCACGTGGTCAAAGCGCACGTCGCCCCGCAGAGGCGTCAGGGACCCGTCGGGCTTTTTCCAGGCCCAGGCGCCGGTGTCGTATTCCGCCTCGGTCAGCGCGCCGCCGGGGCCCTCCAGGACCCGCACCAGATCCACCTGGCCCGCGTCCTCCTCCGGCGCTGTCTCCATGACGTCGAAAATCCGCTCCGCGCCGGCCACGGCGGAGAGAATGGTGTTCATCTGCTGGGAGATCTGGGTGATGGGCTGGCCCACCTGCCGGGTGTACTGGAGGAAGGCCCCCAGGTCCCCCAGGCGGAAGGCCCCGCCGCTGTGGATGGCGAACACGGCCCCCACGCAGCAGCTGAGGGCGTAGTTGATATAGTTCAGGTTCCCCATGAGGGGCATCATCACGCCGGCAAAGATCTGGGCCCGGACGCCGGCGCGGCGGTAGGCCTCGTTCCGGCGGTCAAAGCCCTCCTTGGCGGCCGGCTCGTGGTTGAAGACCTTGATGACCTTCTGGCCCTCGATCATCTCCTCAATGTAGCCGTTGACCTCCCCCAGGGCCGCCTGCTGAGCGGCGAAGTACCGCCGGCTGCGGCTGCCGATGGACTTCACCACCCACAGCATTCCCGCCAGCACGGCAAAGGTGATGAGGGTCAGCAGGGGGCTCAGCACCAGCATCATGGCGATGGTGCCCAGAAAGTTCAGCGTGCAGGAGACGAGACTGCCGAAGCTGTTGTTCAGCGCCTCGGAGACGGTCTCGATGTCGTTGGTGTAGCGGCTCATGAGCTCGCCGTGGGTGTGGGTGTCGAAGTACTGCAAAGGCAGCTTCTGCATTTTGGCAAACAGGTCCTCCCGGATCTTCGCCACGCAGGTCTGGGACACGTGGACCATGATCCGGGCGTAGCCGAAGGAGCAGGCCGCCCCCGTCAGATACACCGCCCCCATGAGGCACAGCATCCGGGCAAGGCCCGGAAAATCCCCCGGGAGGATGTAGTCGTTGAGGATGGGCTTGATGAGATAGGACCCGCCCACGGTGCAGGCGGAGCTGATAATCAGCAGGAGCACCACCAGGGCCAGGTGGGGCTTGTACCGGCCCAGATACCCCATGAGCCTGCGGAGGGTGCCCCGCAGATCCTTGGGCTTGCGGAAGCCGCCCGGCGGCCCGCCGTGAGGGCCGCCGTGGGGCCCGCCGTGGGGCCCGCCGTGTCTCTTCTCAGCCATGGGCCATCACTCCTTCCTGCTGGGATTCATAGACCTCCCGATAGATCTCACAGTGCTCCATCAGCTCCCCGTGGGTGCCCTGGGCGGCGATGCGGCCGCCCTCCATCACCAGGATCAGGTCCGCCTCCTGCACGGAGGCCACCCGCTGGGCGATGATGAGCTTGGTGGTGTCCCGGAGCTCCCGGGCGAAGGCGGCGCGGATCCTGGCGTCCGTCGCCGTGTCCACGGCGCTGGTGGAGTCGTCCAGAATCAGCACCTTCGGCTGCTTCAAAATGGCCCGGGCGATGCACAGCCGCTGCTTCTGCCCGCCGGAGACGTTGACGCCCCCCTGGCCCAGATCCGTGTCCAGGCCGTCGGGCATCCGCTCCAGGAACTCGTCGGCGCAGGCGGCCCGGCAGGCCGCCCACAGCTCCTCGTCGGTCGCCTCCGGGTTGCCCCAGAGGAGATTCTCCCGGATAGTGCCGGAGAAGAGGGTGTTCTTTTGCAGCACCATGCTCACCGCGTCCCGCAGGTGCTCCATGGTGTAGTCCCCTACAGGCCGGCCCCCTACCAGGACCGTGCCCTCCTCCGCCTCGTAGAGCCGGGGGATCAGGGAGACCAGGGTCGTCTTGGCGCTGCCGGTGCCCCCCAGGATGCCAACCGTGCTCCCGGAGGGGATGTGGAGGGATACGTCCTGTAGAATCCACTCGGGACTCTCCGGACTGTATTTGAAGGACACGTGGGTAAAGTCGATGCTGCCGTCCTGCACGGTGACGGGCACCGGAGCTCCGGTCTCATCCGGCTCCGTTTTGGCCCTCTCGTCCGTGATGGCGGGAACCTCGTTCAGCACCTCCACGATCCGGCGGGCGCAGGCCACGGACCGGGTCAGCATCATGAAGATCATGGAGACCATCATGAGGGAGATCAGGATCTGGGTGATATAGGTGAAGTAGGTCATGAGCTTTCCGGCTTCCAGCGTTCCGGCGTAGACCATCTGGCCGCCGAACCACATGACGGCGATGATGGTGCCGTAGACAATCAGCATCATGATGGGCATGTTCACCACCACGATGCCGAAGGCCCGCTGAGAGGTGGTCTTCAGCTCCCGGTTCCGCCGGCCGAACTTCTCCTGCTCCTCCGCCTCCCGGACGAAGGACTTCACCACACGGATGCCCGCCAGGTTCTCCTGCACCACCAGGTTCAGTGCGTCGGTCCGCTCCTGGAGGGAGCGGAAGATGGGGTTCACCCTGGTCAGAATGACCGCCACCAGCACCAGCAGAAGGGGCATGGCCACCAGGAAGACGCTGCTGAGCCGGAGGCTGATCCGGATGGACAGCACCAGGGCGGACACCAGCATCACCGGCGCCCGCACCAGCAGGCGCATCCCCATCATCAGCGTCATCTGCATGGCGTTGACGTCGCTGGTGAGCCGGGTCACCAGGGAGGCGGTGGAGAACTTTTCGATGTTGGAAAAGGCGAACTCCTGAATGTGCTCATACTCCGCCCGGCGCAGGTTCGCGCCGAAGCCCTGCCCCGCCACGGAGGAGAAGACGGCCGATCCCACGCCGAAGGCCAGGGACACCAGGGCCATGGCCACCATCAGCGCGCCCTTTCGCAGGATGAAGGACTGATCGGCGTTTTGAATGCCGATATCCACAATGTCGCTCATCACCAGCGGGATCAGCAGCTCAAAGACCGCCTCCGCCGCGCTGCACAGAATCCCCGCGGCAATCCATCCCCCGTAGGGCCTGGCGTGGGGCCAGAGTTTTTTCATCATAGGCGCAGTTCCTCCTTCAGATTCAAGATGATGCGGTCCAGAAACTGCAGCAGCAGCGCCCGCTCCTCCGGGGAGAAGCCCCGGACGGTGGCCTCCTCGATGGCCAGGAAGCTCTCGGCAAAGCGGGCCTGCTGCCGGCGGCCCTTGTCCGTCAGGGTGATGAGCCGCCGCCGGGCATCCGCGCCGCTGACGGAGCGGGTCACCATGCCCTTCTCCTCCAGCCGGTCCAGGATGCCGTTGGCGGTGGAGGGCTTCGCCCGCATGTACTCCGTGAGCTCCCGCTGGGGGACCTGGCCCCCGTGGTGGTGGAGATACATCAGCGTGCGGGCCTGGACCGGCGTCACGTCATAAGAGGAGACTTTGGCGTCCATGGCGCACTTGGACAGCCGGGCCGCCCATCCCAGAGTGGGTCCCAGACGGTGGGAAGATTCCTGGCACATTGCAATGCCCCCTTGCAGTTCGTTGAACCGAATCGAATATTTAGTGCGCTAAACATTAGCAGGCTAAAGGATAGCACAGAATTTTCTGGAAGTCAAGCTGTAAAATCCCGACGTTTTTTGAACAATTTATGAACGAATTTCCGGGAAAATCCGGGCTTTTGTAAATAAATTATGAAGGTTGACCTGAGGCGGTTGACATTCCCCGCTTCGGCGGTTATCATACAGTCAACAAGCAGGCGTGCTTGTGATACACACCATTTTCCCTCTCCTTTCTCTATATCAAACAGGAAAGCGGACCGTCCGGAAGGACGGTCCGCTTTCCTGTTTTTTGTCCTGGTGCGGGATGCCGGAAAGGCGGCGGTCTGCCGCGGCACAAAATCCCGTGGGGGCGGCAACGTGCCGCGGCACAAAATCCCGTGGGGGCGGCAACGTGCCGCGGCACAAAATCCTGTAGGGGCGGCAGCCTGCCGCAGTATAAAATCCCGTAGGGGCGGCAATCTGCCGCCCGTCCTCCGGGAGATCCGGTGTTCCCTTCGGACGGGCGGCTGATAGCCGCCCCTACGGGGGTGCGGCACCCCGTGGAGCTGGGCGGTCGAGGGGGAAGGACCTGCGCGGGAGTGCAGGCCCTCCCACAAATTTATCGAAAAACGATAAATTTTCATTGACAATCAATATCTCCTGTGCTAGGATGTGGAAAAAGGAGGTGGGGTTCATGAGCTTTACCAGGCTGTTTACCCCGGCGGTTTTTCTGCTGGTGGTCCTGGCCGCCGTGCTGCTGGTCCGGGGAATTCGGGCCCGGAATCGGTGGATGCTGCTCTGCTCCGCGGGGATCTTTCTTCTGACGGGGCTGTGTGTCTCCCTGGTGATGGAGTTTATTACGAGAATGTAAGGGGGGAAGGGGGTTGAACTCCGCCTTTGTGCGCAGGAACGCCCGGCGGCTGCGGAGACTGACGGGAGCCGCCCTGGCGTGCAATCTGCTGGCCCTGCTGCTGACGCCGGGGCTGGTGCTGGCGGGGGGACCCGGCGCGCTCCTTGGGCTGACGCCCTACGAGAACCCCCTGGAGCTGCCCCTGCGGGTGCTGATCGTGCTGGCCCTGGGCTGGACCTGGGCCTGGACGGCGCCGGACCGCACCTGGCTGCTGACCATGGCGCTGCTGGCCGCCGGCAGCTGCACCGCCGCGCTGCTCTGGCGTCTTTACCGGGCACTGGGGGAGACGGCGGAGAGAAGGAAGAAAACGTGTTGGGAGGAATGTCTATGAAACAGGGCTCTGTACAAAAGACCGCCCGGGTGCTGCGGGTGCTGGTGGGGCTTGCCCTGGTGTGCAATGTGGTGATCGTGTATCTGGTCCCCGTGGCGGTACTGATGGACAGCCACAGCCTGCTGGGGGGTGTGGAGGAGTATCTGGCCGGACTTCTCCACCCCGGTGAGGACGACATTGTGGCGGCGGGAATCGCCGCCAGCTGGGTCTCCTGGTTTTACTTCTGGCAGGAGGTCCACACCCTGGTGCTGACGCTGTTTCTGGTGGTCTCGGGGGTCTGCACGGCGGTGATCCTCTGGCAGGCCCGGCGGGTCCTGGGGACCATCGCGGCCGGGACGCCCTTTTCCATGGAGAACGCCGTCAGCCTGAACCGGGCGGCGGTGTGCTGCTTCCTGATTGCCGCCGCGGCCCTGGCCCGGGTGGTCTTCAGTGTGTGCTACTACGGCTCCCTGCTGCCCTTTGCCAGCTACAACGCCCTGTTTGTGCCCATGTTTGCCATGGCGGGGCTGCTGTGCCGGGTCATGTCCGCCCTCTTCCGCCAGGCGGCGGAGATGAAGGCGGAAAATGACCTGACCATATAGAGGTGGCGCCATGATTGTGGTGAATCTGGACGTGATGATGGCGCGGCGGAAGATGACCCTCTCCCAGCTGGCGGAGCGGGTGGACATCACCCTGGCAAACCTGTCGGTTTTGAAGAACAACAAGGCCAAGGCCGTGCGGTTTACCACCCTGGAGGCCATCTGCGCCGCCCTGGACTGCCAGCCGGGGGACCTGCTGGAGTTTGTGCCGGACGCCCCGGAGGCCGGGGAACACGGCGGGTGAACGGGCGGACCGGGGAGCGGGGCCGCCTGCGGGAACGCGATTTGACGGAATAACCTGTCCGCTGCGGGCGGACAGAGGAAAAAGGAGAAGTTCAGATGGATGCCAATGGAAACGCCCTCCGGCCGGAGGGTGGGGCGAAGCCTGCCCAGACGGTACAAAAACCCGTGGAAAGGCACTATGACGCAGGACCCCGGGACCGGCGGTTTCTGCTGGGGACAGCCGCCTTTTGTGTGCTGCTGGCGCACACCTTCCTCTGGTACGGCCCCTGTGCCGGGCTGACGGCGGCGGTGTTTGCCTGGTACGTGCTGCTGCTGGCCTACGTGGGGGCCGCGCCGCTGGCGGTGCGGTCCAACCAGGTGCTGCTGGTGGCAAACCTCCTCCTGGCGGTCACCTTTGCCCTGGGGTCCAACGGACTCTTCCGGCTGTGGAACTGCCTGGCGCTGCTGGTGTTGCTGCCGGTGCACGCCGTGGCCCTCTCCGGGGCGGGGCGGCTCCCCTGGCACCGGCCCGCCATGCTGTGGGAGCGGCTGTGTCTGCTGCTGGTGGGGCTGTTCGGGAATCTGGGGGCCGGACCGGCGGCGCTGCGGGCGGGAAAGCAGCCCCGGAGCGTCCGCCGCACCCTGGCGCTGGCCCTGGGCCTGGGCGGGTCGGTGGCGCTGGTGTGCCTGCTGCTGCCGGTTCTGGCCTCGGCGGACGCCCTCTTTGCCGCCGCCACGGCGGAGCTGCGGCGCTGGATCTGGGCGCATCTCCCCACGGCCTTCTGGCAGCTGGCGGTGGGGCTGGGGCTGACCCCCTTCTGCTTCAGCCTGCTCTATGCCCTCCGGCGGCCGGAGCCGCTGAAAACGGTCTGGAAGGACCTCCCGCCCGTCGCCGAGCCCCTGGCCTTTGTCCTGGTGCTGGCGGCACTGGATGGGCTGTACCTGCTGTTTCTGGCGGTGCAGTCCGCGGGGCTCTTCGGCGGGGAGGCATATCTGGCCCAGCGGGGGATCTCCTATGCCGAGTGGGCCCGCAGCGGCTTTTTCCAGATGGTGGGGGTGACGGTGCTGAATCTCACGGTGATGCTGGCGGCGCTGAGCCTTGCGCGGCGGGAGGGGCCGCTGTGGCGGGCGGTGCGGGTCCTGGCGGGGCTGCTGACGGCGGAGAGCCTGGTGCTGCTGGCCTCCGCGGCCTGGCGGATGACGCTGTACGTCTCCGCCTACGGCCTGAGCTTCAAGCGCTGTCTGACCTACTGGGGCATGGGGATGATGGCGCTGCTGTTCCTGACGGCCCTGGGGAAGCTCCTCCGCCCGGACTTTGGCTTTTGCCGCCGGGCCTTCCCCCTGGCGTTGGCCATGTGGCTGGCCCTCAACTGCGTGCCGGTGGACTATCTGGTGGCAAGGGATCAGGTGGAGCGGTATCTCTCCGGCCGGAGTCAGACGGTGGACGCGGGGTATCTGCTCTATGGCCTGTCCTACGACACATTGACCCTGCTGGAGCGGCTGGACGGCCAGGAGACCTTCCGGATCGGCGGAAGATGCCTCACCCTCTTCCGCTTCCTGTCTGAGCGGCGGGAGAGTGCCCGGCGGGACTGCGGCGACTGGCGCACCTGGTCGCTGTCCGCCTGCCTTGCCTCCGGCCGGAACACGTGAGAGGCGCGGAAAAACCGGGAGGCCCTGGGGGCCTCCCGGTTTTTGGTGAATGGGCTAGAGCAATTCTCAAAAATACTGAGAAAAGTTCAGCAGCCCAGGAATCGCATGGCTGCGTTATCCCCGCAAGGGGGACGCCGCATCCGCAAGGCGGCAGAGCCGCCAGCGGCTGCGCAGTTGTCCTTGACGGGCGCCAGCCCGCCTGCGTCCTCCGCCTTGCCCTGCAATCCCTGTCCTCGCTTCCTTTTTTCTCATGATTTCCGAGAATTGCTCTAGGATGCGGTCTCCAGCTCCAGGGCGGAGAGGGTGTGGGTCCGCAGGTAGTCCAGCCAGATGGCGTAGCCCGCCGGATTCAGGTGGACCCCGTCAAAGTTCAGATCCGCCGGAAGGCACCCGTCCTCCCCGGTGAGGGGCTCGTCCACCGCCAGGTAAAACACCCCCAGCTCCTCCGCCAGTTCCTGCCAGACGGCGTTGTAATCGGCCACCCGCCGGTTGTTCACATAGCTGCCCTTGGCGTCCTGCCGGGCGCTGACCGGCAGAATGGCCTGAATCAGGATCAGGGCGTCCGGGTGATCGGCCTGGAGCCGGCGGATCAGGTCCGCGCTCTTTTGGCGGAAGAGGTCCGTCCCCGGCCAGCCCAGCTCGTTGACCCCCAGCATCACGTAGATCTTGCCGCACTCCACCTGCGCCAGGGCGTCCAGCAGGGGCATCCGGCCCTGGGGTGTGTCCACCTCCTTGGTGAACACGGACTCCACCGTGGCGCCCACGGCGCAGAGATAGGTGCCGCCGTCCAGGCCGCTGTAGAGCCGGAAGCCGTCGGTCCGGGAGTCCCCCAGGAACACGGCGTCGGCAAAGTATGTATCCTCCGCCGCGGGGCTCTCCGGCACCAGGGCGCTCCAGGGGAGCGGGGCCTCCGGAACCGGCACCTCCTCCGGCACTTCCTCCGGCGGCGCAGGGGCGGCGGTCCGGTCCGGCGGAAGGGAGCGGGGGGAGTCCACGGCGGCGCCCCTGGGGCCGCCCAGGGTCAGCAGCAGACACGCCGCCGCCAGGGCCATCAGTGTCCCCGGCCAGCGCCGCACCGTCCGTCTCTCCCGTTTTCCCGCCATGCCAGTCACCCCGCCCGCCATTTTTTCGGATTCTATTATAGCCGCTTTTTGTCGAAAAATGTCGAACAATTTGTTTAAAATTTGATGACAAATATTATCAATTTTTTTCCGCGGGAAAACGGGCCGCCTGCACCTGGCAGGCGGCCTTAGTCTGTAAAAAAGGTAGAGACCCGGATGACGGGAAGGAAGGGTGTGTGCGGGAAACCCAGGAGGGGTTCCCCGCACCATTTCAATCAGGGAGTTTCAGAACTTTTTGAAGTTCTGAAACTCCCGCTCAGCTTGTCGAAAATGTATTTTCGACAAGCTGAGGCCGCCTGCCAGGTGCAGGCGGCCCGTCATCTGAGATGAAACCGGTGAGATTCCGCGCTTTGATGGGAGCGGGCGGCGGGGGAACCGCCGGGACCAGGACGCCCCGGCCCGCAGGAGCCTAGCTTTCCCGCAGGCTCTCCGGGTATGCCCCCGCCCTGTGGAGCTTTTGCAGCTCCCCGGCCACGATCTCCCGGTCCTCCCGGTAGGTCATGCCGAACCAGCGGTCGCCGGAGGGACGGACAAGGACCTCCAGGGCGTTTTGCTCCAGCAGATCCCCCACCATCACCGGCAGCAGGCACTCCGAGTGGAGCTCCGCCCCGGCGCCGCTGCGGAGGAAGTCCTCAAAATACCTCCGCAGCACCGGGAAGATGGAGGGCATGAAGCCCCAGAAGTTCATGGACACCACCGTGTCCGGCGCCAGGGGGCGGTCCGCGTTCAGATCCCGCAGGGTGCCGTCGGGGTAGAGCTGAATCCGCTTGGTCTCCCGGATGGAGCGCAGGGCGCCCCGCTCCACCGTGCAGACACCCCGGGACACCGCGCCGTAGAGGCTGGCGGTGTTTTTCAGGAGGTATCCGATCATCACCGCCCGGCCCGCCTCCGGCAGGCGGCCCAGCTCCCGGAGGATGGTCCGGTAGGCCCCGGCGCCGTAGTAGTCGTCGGCGTTGATGACGCAGAAGGGCTCCCGGACCGCCGCCTCGGCGCACAGCAGGGCGTGGACCGTGCCGAAGGGCTTGGTCCGCTCCGGCGGCGGGGCATACCAGTCCGGCAGGGAGGTGAAGTCCTGGAAGGCATAGGCCACCTCCACCGCCCGGCCGTCCGCCCCGGTCCGCCGCCGCAGATAGGCGCCGCACAGGCGCTCCACCATGTCCTCCATCTCCGGCTTGATGATGAAGACCACCCGGTGGAAGCCCGCCTGCAGGGCGTCGTGAATGGCGTATTCCATCAGGATCTCCCCGTGGGGGCCGATGCCGTCCACCTGCTTGTCCCCGCCGTAGCGGCTTCCGAGTCCTGCTGCCATAATGACCAGCGAAGCGTTCATATGTTGTTTCTCCGTTTCTGCCGCCGTGCCGGAGCCGCGGCAATTTTTTCCATTATACCGTGTTTTCCCCCCGTTTGCAACCGCTCCGCACAGACGACTTTTGTACTGCCGGAGCCCGTCACGGCGTCCGGGAGAAGAGGCGGTCCGTCTGCGCCTTGTTGCAGGGGAGAATCCGGCCGGAAGGGGAGCGGCCGAAGGGCGGTATTTTCCATCGGCCGTTTCCCTATGCTTTGCGGTGTTTGCGGTAAATATTGCAGGGGCGGTGATCAACCGCCCGTCCGAAGGGAGATCCGGATCTCGCGGGGAGACGGGCGGCTGATAGCCGCCCCTACAGGGCTTTCAGGGGCCATTATAAAATGTGCGTTCGGATGCGTCTATATCCGCGGGGGTGTCCCTTTTGCAGAGTTTTTGTAGGGGACGGGCTCTGTCCCGCCCTGTTTGCCGGAAAACCGACGTTCCCGGAGAAACGGGCAATGAGGACATCGCCCCTACCACGGCGTTTCACGAACATGCGCCCTGAAACACGCCCCGCCGGAAGGGGAGCGTCCCTTTCGCAGAGCTTCTGTAGGGGGCGGGCTCTGTCCCGCCTCGCTGGACGGAAACACCCCGTTTGCCGGAAGACCGACGTTCCCGGAGAAACGGGCGATGGGGACATCGCCCCTACCACGGCGTTTCACGAACATGCGCCCTGAGACGCGCTCCGCCGAAAGCCGGCCCTTGACTTTTTCGGGGGTTCCTGTATATAATATGAAAATCATTCTCAAATTAACCGGAGGAGCTCATGGCGTATATCACAAAGCAGTCCCGGGCGGTGCTCCGCTGCCTGGAGACGCAGGAGGCGCTGAGCGCGTCGGAGCTGGCGGAACGGCTGCGGCAGCAGGGCCAGTCCGTGGGATTGGCCACGGTCTACCGCCAGCTGGAGCGGCTGGCGGCGGAGGGACTGGTCCACAGGGTGCCCACAGAGGCGGGGGCGCTGTACCAGCGCTGCCCCCACCGCCCGGCGGGCGGGTGCTGCCTGCTGCGGTGCGAGGGCTGCGGCCGGGTGGTCCACCTGGACTGCGCCCAGCTGGAGGCGCTGACCCGCCACATGGCGGCGGCCCACGATTTTTGCATCGACCCCCGGCAGACCGTGCTGACGGGCCGGTGCCGGCAGTGCGCCGGAGAGGAGGGCGGCTATGGAGCCCCATGAACTGATTGTGTGTGAGGACGTGTCCCTGGGCTACGAGGGGCAGACGGTGCTCTCCCACCTGGACCTGAGCATCCGGGAGGGGGACTACCTCTGCGTGGTGGGGGACAACGGCTCCGGCAAGTCCACGCTGCTGCGGGGTCTTCTGGGGCTGATCTCGCCCCTCTCCGGGGCCATCCGCCGGGCGCCGGAGCTGGAGAAGGGGGCCGTGGGGTATCTCCCCCAGCAGACCCAGGCCCAGCGGGATTTCCCCGCCACGGTGTTTGAAGTGGCGCTGTCGGGCTGCCTTGGCCAGAGGGGCCTCTTCTACAGCCGGGCCCAGAAGGCCCAGGCCCTGATGAATCTGGGCAAGCTGGGGGTGCTGGAGTGGAAGGACAAGAGCTACCGGGAGCTCTCCGGGGGCCAGCAGCAGCGGGTGCTTCTGGCCCGGGCCCTGTGTGCCGCCCGGCGGCTTTTGATTCTGGACGAGCCCATCACCGGCCTGGACCCCGCCGCCGCCCAGGATCTCTACAAGACGCTGCGCTACCTCAACAAGACCGAGGGCATGGCCATCGTCATGGTGACCCACGACCTGGCCCCGGCCCTGCGCAGCGCCCGGACGGTGCTGCACATCGGCCGGCGGGGGAACTTCCTCGGCAGCGTGAAGGACTATCTGGCCTCGCCCCACGGCCGGCGGTTTCAGGAGGAGGGTCTATGAGTATTTTGCAGATGTTCTCCTGGCCCTTCATGCAGCGGGCGCTGATCGCCGGGGTGCTGGTGAGCCTGTGCGCCGCGCTGCTGGGGGTGTCCCTGGTGTTAAAGCGCTACTCCATGATCGGCGACGGCCTCAGCCACGTGTCCTTCGGGGCTCTGGCCGTGGCGGTGGCGCTGGGGGTGACGCCGCTGTATTTCTCCATCCCCGTGGTGATTCTGGCGGCATTCTTGCTGCTGCGGGCCGCGGACGATCCCCGGCGGAGCAACGACGCCGCCATCGCCGCCATGAGCGCCTCGGCCCTGGCCGTCGGGATTCTGGTGATCTCCCGGACCTCCGGCATGACCACGGACGTGGACAGCTACATGTTCGGCAGCGTCCTGGCCATGAGCTGGGGGGATGTGGCGCTGTCGGCGGCACTGAGTCTCGCGGTGCTGACGCTGTACGTCCTCCATTACCACAAGATCTTTGCCATTACCTTTGACGAGAGCTTCTCCCGGGCCACGGGGCTGAAGGTGGACCGGTACAACACGCTGCTGGCGGTTTTGACGGCGCTGACCATTGTGCTGGGGATGCGGATGATGGGGGCCATGCTGATCTCCTCCCTGATTATTTTTCCGGCCCTGACGGCCATGCGCCTCTTTCGGAGCTTCCGGGGCGTGGTGGTGTGTGCGGCGGCGGTGTCGGTGGTGTGCTTCTGCGCCGGGCTGACGGTCTCCTTTGTGGCCTCCACGCCGGTGGGGGCCACGGTGGTGGCGGCGGACCTGGCGGTGTTTCTGGCGGCCTGCGCGGTGCGGGCACTGCGGCGGTAGCCGCCGCTGTCGGGGTGCAGGGGGCGACGCGCCCCCTGCCGGGGTCCAGGGGCAGCGCCCCTGGGGTTCCGCCGCAGCGCGGCGGAAGAGAAGAGCAGCAAAACAGAGCCCGGCGTCTCAGACGCCGGGCTCGCTTTTTGCGGGAGGTTTGCGGCTGTTTGGAGGTCAAGGCAGGGGGAAGCTGCGACGGAGGCGGAGGCAGGGGGCGTCTGTGCTTCTTCTGCGGGTTTGGAACGCCCTCCCGCAAAAGACGCGGAGGCTTCGCCTTCGCTGTTTTGCTCACAGAGCAGCCTCCGCCGCTTTGCGGCGGAGATTTTGCAGGGGCTCTGCCCCTGCACCCCGCAGCCTTTGAAAAGGCTGGCGAAACTTTTAATATGCTTCTTCTGAAGCTGCCTCCAAAATCCCATGGTTCAGCTTCAGCCGCAGAATCCGCAGCACGCTCTCATCCAGCCGTTCCCGGGAGATCTCCCCGGATTCCACCGCCTCCGTCAGCGCCTGAACGGCCGCCTTCAGATCCCTGGGACAAAGCAGCAGATCCACCCCGGCCTTCACCGCCCCCACGGCGATCTCGGCGCTGGTGTAGTGGTCCGTCATGGCCTGCATCTGGAGACTGTCCGTCATCACCACGCCGGTAAACCCCAGCTCCTGGCGTAAAAGCTCCGTCACCAGCTTGTGCGACAGCAGGGCCGGCTGATCGTCCGCGTCCCGGACAATCAGATGCCCCATCATCACCGCGTCCGCTCCGGCGGCAATCCCCGCCTGGAAGGGCAGCAGCTCCGCCGCCCGCAGCTCATCCAGGGTCTTGTCCACATAGACGGCGCCGTAGTGGCTGTCGGCGGAGGTGTCCCCGTGACCGGGGAAGTGCTTGAGGGCGCAGGCCACGCCGCCGTCGTGAAAGCCCCGGACCGCCGCCGCCACCAGCTCCGCCGCCTGATTGAAATCTGTGCTGTAGGCCCGGTCGCCGATGACCGTGTTGGCGGGGTTGGACCACACGTCCGCCACCGGGGCCAGATCCATGTTGAAGCCGATGGAGCGGAGATCCGCCCCAATGGTCCTCGCGTTCTCCGCCGCCTTCTCCGGCCCCTGGTCCGCGTAGTCCAGCATGGGACCGATGTAGGTGGTGCCGAGGGTCCCCATGACCCGGTTGACCCGGCCCCCCTCCTCGTCGCAGGTGAGGATCAGGGGGATTTTGGAGCAGCCCTGGACCTTTTCCAGCATGGTGCGGGCCTGGTCCTGGCTCACCAGGTTCGTCCGGTCATAGATCAGACCGCCCACCGGATAAGCCTCCAGGGCCTTTCGGGTGGTCTCCCCGGCCGCGGTGACCCGGGATACCCCCGTGAGGTCCGAGGGGAAGACCACAAACAGCTGGCAGACCTTCTCGTGGAGGGTCATCTCCGCCAGCAGGCGCTCCGCGGCGTCCGGTTCCGGTACGGGTTCCGGCTCCGGCGCGGGCTCCGGTTCCTGGGCGGGTTCCTGGGCCGGCGGGGGCGCGGGCTCCGGGGCCGGGGGCGCCGGCTCCGCCGGACGATTCCGGAGCCACAAAAGGCTCCCCGCCGCCGCCATCAGCAGCGCCAGGAGAATTGCCAGAACCACCGCGGTTCCGCCGCCGCTGCGCCGCCTGGCTCGTTTTCCTCTGCTCACTTCTCTCCGCCTCCGTCAGTTCTCGTATTCACAGATGAAGCCCATGTGCTGGTCCATGGAGGCCACGGCCTCCAGCGGGTCGTTGCGCTGGTCGTTCCAGGTCCAGCCCCCGAGGCTGGGGATGTTCCAGAGCATGATGTACCACTCCTCCGTGCCGTCCAGGTCCACCCGGGAGGGCTCATCCACGCACCAGGCCTCGAAGGAGAAGGGCTCGCCGGTGACCCAGTGGCCGAAGACGTTGCCGTCGTCGTCATAGGAGGTGTAGCCCCCCAGCCAGACGAAGCGGACGTCCTGGGCGTCGGCCATGGCGGTCAGCTGGTCCATCTCCGCCTGGGAGGTGATGGTGGCCAGATGTCCGCCCCTCTCCTGGCAGCGCCGGGTGGCCTCCTCCCAGGTCAGGGCCTCCTTGATGAGCTCATAGCGGGAGCTGTGGGACGCGGAGCCCACGGAGGGCGCCGCCTGGAAGCGAGTCTGCTCCTTTGCCCGGTAGCCGCCGCCGGAGACGGTGACCTCCAGCTCCCGGGGGGCGTAGGGGTCCTCCTCCGCGCCGCTCTCGTACTCCACGGCGTAGAGCTTCTTCTGCTCGGCGTAGATCTCGTCAAAGATCTCCTGGAGGTCGTAGAGGTCGTCGATGAACCAGTAGCGGCCGCCGGTGCTCTGGGCGACGCTGCGCAGGATGGAGGTCTCCACGCTGCTGCTGACGCCGATGATGTACACCGGCACCTGCATGGTGTCGGAGTAGGCGATGACGTCGGCGGCGGTGTGGCGGCTGCGGTTGTCGATGCCGTCGGTGAAGGCGATGACGCACCGGGCGCCGCCCTGAAGCGCGGCGTGGTGGATGCCGTCGTACACCGCGTCATAGAAGGCGGTCATGCCGTCGGTGGACATGTTGTCGATGCCGTTTTTCAGCAGGAGGCTGTCGCTGGTGTAGGCGCACATCTGCTGGACGATGGAGTCAAAGGCCAGCACCTCCGCCCGGTCGCCCACCTCATAGTGGAGCTTGCCCACGAACTCGCCCATGACCTTTTTGATCTTGGCCATGTCGTTTTCGCTGATGCTGTCGCTCTTGTCCGCCACCAGGTCGATGTTCAGCCCCTGCCGGCCCTCCAGGGATTCCGCCAGCCGGACCTCCCGGGCCAGGTACTCCCCGCCCTGGAGCCGCTCCCGAATCACAAAGGACTTCTTTCCCAGCCCCTCCAGCGCCTGGCCGGTGGCCGGGTCCTCCACCCGGAAGTAGGCCTTCACCACCGGGTACTGGCTGACGTCCGTGGACACCAGGCGCACCTGGGCGGGCTCGAAGTGGGGCGTGCGGTAGGTCTCGCTGCGGCGGAAGGGGATCTCACCCGCCTGTAAGCGGAGGTCCACCTCCCGCTTCTCGTCGGAGCGGTCGCTGTCCGCGGTGGTGTAGGTCAGAACCAGCCGGCCGTCCCCCATCTGGAGCTCCGTGACGGGGCGCTTCTCCCCGTCCTCGGACACGGTCACGTCGTCCTTCGTCAGCACCAGACCGCCCTCGTAGGCCAGCGTCACCGTCATCACCGGGAAGTTCTCCGTCTCCACCTCCTGGATCTCCGGCTGGAACAGCGCCGTATTCCGCAGCGTCTCATATTCCTCATAGCGGGCGGCCCCTTCCGGAACGGACAGCTCCTCCAGCAGCGCCGCGGCGTCGGAGAAGGCCCCGCTCCGGAGATACGCGTCCGCCAGCCCCAGGGCGGCGTCCCTGTTGCCGGGGTGTTTGGACAGGGCCTCCTGGTAGGAGGAGACCGCCTCGGAGAGGTTCTCCTCCCGGGCGAAGCGCTCCGCCTGAGCCAGCGCCTGGCGGAAGGAGAGCTCCCGCCAGCCGAAAAACAGTGCCAGCACCGCCAGCGCCGCCGGGACCAGCACCCGCACAGGGCGCCGCCGCTTCCCGGAGGACCGGACCTCCTCCGGAACCGGCAGGGGCTCCTCCACCGGAGGGACCTCCGTGCCCTCGACGGGGATCACCGCGGGAATGGCCTCCTCCGCGGCGGCGTCCGGCGCCTCACCGTCCGGGTCCGGGGCCGCCGGGGGTGCGGCCTGGATCTTTGCGCCGCAGAAAGCGCAGAACCGGGCGTCCGGCGCCTGCTCCGCGCCGCAGGCGGGGCAGACCGCCGTCTCCGGGGCGGGGAGAGGCTGCTTTGCGCCGCAGAAGGCGCAGAAGGCGGCGGCATCCTGGAGGGAACGGCCGCAGTGGGGGCAGATTTTCAAAGCAATCACCCTTCTCATTCTCTTTTTTACGGGGTCTGATGGAGTTGATTTTATAATATCCTTCGGCATAAGACAATAGGGCTGGAGACTTTCTGGTGAAAGTTGTCGAAAAACGGAGAAATTCGTTGAAATACTGGAGGGTATGATGTACAATAGCGGCGTAGATTTCCGGTGAAATCAAGGAGGATGAGAGACGTGTTTTGTCAAAATTGCGGAAAGAAGCTTCCGGACGGCGCGAAATTCTGCAGCAGCTGCGGAACGCCGGTTCCTGTGCAGGAAGAGCAGGAGACGCCGGAGGTGCGGGAGACCCTGACCACTCCGGTTCCGGAGGCACCGCCGGAGGCGGCGGAGACCCTTGAAAAGGCGCCTGCGAAGGAACCGGCGGCAGAGACCGGAGAGGCGGTTCCTGCGGAGGAGCCCGCGGCGGAGACCGGAGAGGCGGCCCCTGCGGCGGAGCCGGTGCCGGAGAGCGCTCCGGAGACGGAGGAGCCGGCCGTTTCGGCGGTGCCGGAGGCGGCCCCCGTGCAGCTGGAGCCCCTGGCGGTTCCCAAGGCCCCTGTGGCCGTGACCCCTCTGCCGGAGACCGCTGCGGCCCAGGGCGAGCCCATTCTGGGTCAAAAGAAGGGCCGGGGCAAGGCGCTGGCCCTGCTGGGCGTGGCCGCTGTGGTGGTGATCGCCCTGGTGTTCGGCGTGGTGAAGCTGGTGTCCGGCGGCGGCGGAGGCGGCGGAAAGCCGGCCTACGTCTACCTGACCGGCGACGACGAGCTGATGTTCCTCAAGGAGCTGAAGGCCGACGGGGAGAAGACGGAGATCACCGATGAGAAGAGCGGCGGCGTGGACTTCTCCCCGGACGGGAAATACATCTACTTCTCTGAATTCAAGGACAGCGGGTACGGGGACCTGTACCGGATGGAGATTGCCCGGATCGGCAAGGAGGGCGCGGAGCCCCAGAAGATCTCCTCGGAGGTGGCCTACTACGAATACCTCCCGGATGGGAGAGTGGTGTTTTTGAAGGGCAGCGGCGAGGACAAACAGCTGCGCTTCTTTGACGGCACCGAGGACCACAAGCTGGCCGGCGGCGTGTCGGACTTCACCGTCAACGCGGAGAGCTCCTATGTCTACTACACGGAGCTGGACAACGGCACCTACACCCTCAGCCGGGTGCCTCTGGAGGTGGACGGAGAGAAGGAGAAGCTGGTGAAGGACGCCGAGAGCTTCCTCACCTCCCTGGACGCCAATCCCCTGGTCTACCGCCAGGCCGGCAGTGAGGGCAGCGGCGGTACCATCTACACGCTGGTCCCCGGCGGGGAGAAGGAGAAGCTGGCCTCCGACGTGACCGAGGTGCTGGATCTGACGATTCTGGACGGCGGCAAGGTGCGCCTGCTCTACACGGTGCTGGACGCGGAGGCCAGTGAATACGGCGGGGTCTATACGGTTTACTGCGTGAGCTCCGGCGGGGAGAAGGAGAAGCTGGCCTCCGACGTGGCCCAGATCCACGGCTGGGGCGAGTCCGGTGGCCAGATCCGCCTGGCCTACTCGGTGCTGGACACGGGCGCGGAGGAGAGCTCCTACCTGTCCTACAGCCTGTACAGCGTGAGCGCCGGCGGGGAGAAGGAGAAGATCGCCTCCGACGTGGACAATGTCTACGTGCTGGACCTGGACAACGGCGTCAGCCTCCTCTATACCACCATGGAGACAGAGGAGCACACCCTCTACGAGTTTGTCACGGACAACCAGGCCCAGGCCGACGCCAATATGCGCGAGCCGAATTATGAGGACTACCAGTACATTGATCCCGACTCCTACTGGGGCTGGTATACCACCGACTGGGATGCCTACTATGATGCCTGGGATATCTGGCGCGGGGTCTCCAGCCGGAACAGTATGCGGCAGGAGCTGCAGGAAATCGGGTACAATTTCCTCTCCTACACCCTCACGCGCTATGAAAACGGGGAGAAGACCGTGCTCATGGAAGACGCGGAGTCCATCAATGTCTTTGACCCGGAGGACGGGATCTACATCTACACCAAGCAGGAGGGCGAGGTCAGGACCGTGGCGGATCTGGCGGACCTGGAGTACAGCTATGAGATCTATGACCTGCTGGGCGAGAAGGGTCCGCAGACCTGGTATGTGAACGTGAACGGCACGGAGTCTGAGCTGGACCTGGACGAGGACTACATCCCGGGCGACGTCTATCTCCTGAACGGCAGCCAGGTGGTGCTCATCGCCTATGACAAGGAGGACTATGAGGATGCCCTGTTCACCTACACCCTGGCGGACAGCAAGCTGACCGGCGGCGGCACCCTCACCGACGAGCCCTTCTCCAGCCTGTCCTTTGGCACGTCCCCCGGCGGCAAGGAGGGACTGTACTACTTCACGGACCTGGACGAGAAGAACTCCACCGGCGAGCTGATCTGCTACACCGGGGAGAAGACCACCATTGCCAAGGAGGCCCGGATGGTCCTCATGCTGGACGGCAAGACCGTCTTCAAGGTGGACGAGATGACGTACAACGACCGCCGGGGAACCACGGAGGGCTCCTTCTACACGGTGGTGGACGGCAAGAGCACCAAGATCGCCGACGACGTGGAGATCTACAACATGGCCATTCTGGACGCCAGTCAGATTCTCTACATCGGCGACGGGGATCTGTACCTCTGGAACGGCACCGAGAGCACGAAGCTGGCCTCGGACGTGACGGCCTTCTGGCACAACCGGGAGACGGCGGCCTATGACACCTACACCTGCGAGAATTACAGCTATGAAGGCGCCCCGGGAGAGGACTGGGACTACGGGGACTACGACGACCCCTGGGCCACGGACTGGACCTGACCCCGCGGCGAAGACACGATGAGAACGGAGGGAAGCAATGCTGGAATTTTTGAAGGACACCCTGGATAAGAGCGTGGCGGCGGTCAGCGTGAAGTCGGAGTCCATTGTGGAGAGCAGCCGCGTCCGGACGGCTATGACCACGGCCCAGAAGAACATGGACACGGCGGTGAACGCCCTGGGCGTGAAGTTCTACAACAGCTGGCTCAGCGGCAGCGTGGACATGACGGAGCTGGAGGCGGAGTGCGAGAAGATCCGGGAGATGCACACGGAGCTGACGAACCTGAAGGCCAAGCTGGAGCAGATCAAGCAGGAGGAGAGCCAGATCCTGGGCACGAAGAAGGCCGAGGGAGCGGCAGTCTTCTGCACGAACTGCGGGAAGAAGCTGGAGCCCGGCGTGCGCTTTTGCGACAGCTGCGGCACGGCGGTGAAGAGCTGAGCAGACATATAAAAGCGCGGGAACATTGTTCCCGCGCTTTTTTGCGGCGTTTTGGCGGAAGGCGAATGATCCGCGGGGCTGATCGGGGGATAGAGGTTGAGGCGGGGGAAGCCCTCTCCGTCGCCGCCTGCGGCGGCGCCACCTCTCCCAGAGGGAGAGGCAAG
>JAHZBA010000001.1 GCA_019423635.1 Clostridiales bacterium | reverse complement strand
TTTTTTCCTCAACTCCAGGGTCCTTCCTGATGCAAGCCCTGCGCCTCCGGCCCTTTCCGGCCTCCCGCGCCCCGCGACAGCTTCGTTAGATTACCAAATTTCTCCCACATTGTCAAGAGGAAAATCGAAATTTGTCAAAAAAATATCCGCACGATTTCTCGTGCGGATATTTTATCAAAAACTCTTCTGATCAATCACTGTGCCCTGACCTCGTCAAACACGCTCTCGATTTCCGCGTCCGGCTTGCCGGTGGCCAGGCTGACCACTACGATGGCAAGGCAGCCCACAATAAACGCAGGCAGCAGCTCATAGATATCCAGCGCGCCACCCATGGGACGGACCAGGAACTTCCAGATGAAGATCATGGCGCCGCCGGCAATGAGACCCGCCATAATGCCCTGCCGGTTGCTCCTCTTCCAGAACAGCGCACAGAGAATTGCAGGGCCGAAGGTGGCGCCGAAGCCCGCCCAGGCAAAGGATACAATCTGGAACACATTGCTGTTGGGATCGGCGGCCAGGAACAGGGCGATCACCGCAATCACCACCACCGTGAGCCGGGCAATCAGCATGGTCTGCTTCTCCGTCAGTTTGATGCCGAAGACCTCCTGCACAATATTCTCAGAGAAGGCGGAGGAGGCCGCCAGCAGCTGGCTGTCGGCTGTGGACATGGTGGCGGCCAGAATGCCCGCCAGGATGCAGCCCGCCACAATAGCGGGGAAAATACCATAGGAGGACAGCAGATCCGAGAGTCTGACGATAATGGTCTCCGTGGCGCTGCCCTCCAGGAAGGGCACCCGGCCTGCGGCAGAGACCGCGTGGCCTACGATGCCGATGAACACAGCCACGCCCATGGAGATCACCACCCACACGGCGGCAATCCGGCGGGAGAGTGTCAGCTCGTTCTCATCCCGGATCGCCATGAAGCGGACCAGAATATGCGGCATTCCAAAATATCCCAGGCCCCAGGCCATCATGGAGATAATCCGGATGAAACCGTAGGGAGATGCGGTGCCGTCGGCGGCGTTATAGGTCTCCGTAAAGCTGAAAAAGCCGGGAAGCGTCCGGGCGTGGGCAATCACCGCATCCATGCCGCCCGCCTGAACCACGCCGAACACCACAATGATAGCCAGTGCCGTGGTCATGATAACAGACTGGATCAGGTCCATGGTGGCCACGGCGTTGAAGCCGCCGATGGACGTATAGCTGATGATGACAATCGCCCCGATGACAACCGCCGCCATGTAATTCCATCCGAAAAGGCTGTTGAACAGCTTGCCGATGGCGGCCAGGCCCGAAGCCACATAGGGCACAAAGAACACCAGGATAATCAGTGCCGAGATGCACATGATCACCGGTTTCTTCTCTCCATACCGCTTGGAGATGAAGCTGGGGATGGTGATGGCGTCCAGCCTCACGCTGTACCGGCGCAGCTTCTTGGCCACCAGCAGGAAATTCAGGTACGTTCCAACCGCCAGACCAATGGCGGTCCAGCTGGCATCGGCCACGCCGGAGAGATAGGCAAGACCGGGGATGCCCATGAGCAGGTAACTGCTCATATCGGAGGCCTCGGCGCTCATGGCGGTCACCAGGGGGCCGATGCCCCGGCCGCCCAGATAGAAGCCCTCGGCGCTCTTCTTGGAGCGGCGGCCGATCATCACGCCTGTAAAAATGACAAAACACAGATACAGGATGATGGTACCCATAATACAGATTTGTGCTGTAGACATAGAATTCCTCCCAAAACATTCCAGCGGCACACACTGCCGCAGAAAGTAGATTATGGCCATCATACCAGAAACCGGACAAGAACGCAATATAGAATAAACTCCGTACTATAAAATAAAAAATCATCGATTTTTCATGATATCCCAGCAAAAACCAGCTGTATGATTTATAAAATATAGATTTGTACATTTTCACAAAGTTTTACAGAATACACACCCTCCCGCTTGTAGGGGCGGGTATTACCCGCCCGCGGAGCACAGCCGGCAAGGGGCAGGCGGATGATATCCGCCCCTACGCTCCCGCCCGAAAGCCTTGCAGGAACATGGGCAGCATGGCGCCGCTGTACTGTGTGAGGGAGTAATCGCCTCTGGACAGACACCAGTCGTAGATCAGCGCCCGTTCACAAAGCGCGTATGCCCGGACAATCTCGTTTGCGGTGACATCCCGCCGCAGCTCCCCCCGCTCCTGGCCCTGGAGGACGATCTGCCGCAGCAGCCGGTAGTAGGTGCGGTTGCGGTCCATGAGGGACTTGTCCCCCCGGGTCACCAGCTGAGAGGAGTACAGCCGGGCCGCCAGGTCCAGGGAGATGGAGTTCTCCAGCATGGCGAACAGCTCCCGGTTTAAATACATCAGCTGGTCAAAGCGGTCCTGATCCGGGTCCAGTCCCACCGCCAGCTCCTCATATTTCCGGTCAAAGACATCGGCCAGGGTGGACAGCAAGTCATCCTTCCCCTGGAAGTAGTGGTAGAAGGACCCCCGGGAGGTGCCCGACTCCTCGATGATCTCCTCCACGGTGGTGTCGTCGTAGCCCTGGCTGTAGAACAGTTTCCAGGCTGCGTCGATGATCTTTTCCCGGGTGTTTCGTGTATTCTTCTTGGCCATATGCGTCCTCCTGCCCCGCCGCAACGGTCAGTTGCGGGAATTTCCAAGCCGGCTTGATTGCTTTTTCAGCATTTCTTCCTATAATAAAGGAGAAACAAAAGGAGGTCAAGTCCATGACACTTGCGGAAAAGATCCTATCCCTGCGCACCCGGCGCGGGCTGTCCCAGGATGAGCTGGCGGAGCGGCTTGGGGTCAGCCGCCAATCTGTCAGCAAGTGGGAGACGGCTCAGTCCACGCCTGATCTGGACAAGATCCTCCGCCTGGCCGACCTGTTCGGCGTGAGCGTGGATGAGCTGGTGCGGGATGAGGCGCAGCCCCATTCCCCAGAGCCGCCCCAGCCCCAGGTGGTCTATATGGAGCGGGAGCGGAAAGAGGAGCTGTCCCCGGTCCAGAAACTGGGCATTGTTATGGAGGTCTCAGGCGCGGCCCTGGCCATTATCGGACTGATGGGCGCCCCCTTGCTGATCTGGGCGGCCCCAGCTCTGGTCATCCTGGGCCTGCCCCTGATTCTTGCCAAGAAGCACCCCTGGCTGATTGCGGGCTGGCTTGTTGCGGCACTGAGCCTTGCCGTGTTCAGCCCCTATACCAGCGTCGCCCCCTGGGGACTGCTGGGCGGCCTGTGGTATCTGCGCGCCGTGCTCACAAACCCGGAGATGCGGCATCTCACCTATATTTTCGCCGCTGCTATCGGCATTCTGCGGGGCCTGCTCACCCTGGTGCTGCTCTTTCTCACCTGGCGTGCCTGGAAACGCCGAAAATAGGGTCCGCACTTTTTACAAGTTTTTCAGCACCTTCTCCGGTACTCACCTGCGCATAGTGCGTTTATAATAGAAACAGCAAGGAGGGAGTCCATGAACTTCTGGAAAATGAACGGAGCCGGCAACGATTTTCTCATCCTGAACAATCTGACGGAGCACCTGCCCCCTGAGCACTTTCCCCGGATCGCCCGGACACTGTGTGAGCGGCACCTGTCCATTGGAGCCGACGGGCTGATGGTGGTGGACGCCCCCACCCAGGGCGGCGACTTCAAAATGCTGTTTTTCAACTCCGACGGCAGCGTCGGCGAGATGTGCGGCAATGGCGCCCGGTGCATCTGCCGCTACGGCTATGAAAACGGCCTGGCCGGGGAGACTCAGACCGTGGAGACCACCGCCGGCGTGGTGACAGGCGTGCGGATGGACCGCCGCCTGTACAAGATCCGCCTCAACGACCCCACCACGGTCCGGCTGGACGCCCCTGTGGAGATGGATGGTGTCACATATCCCTGCGCTTATGTGGAGCTGGGCAATCCCGGCCTTCCCCACGCGGTGGTGCCCTATTCCGGCCTGCAGGGCGCCGACACACAGGCGCTGCGGGAGCTGGGCCGGAAGCTCCGCTGGCACCCGGCCTTCCCCAAGGGGGCCAACGTCAATTTCTATGAGCTGCTGGATCAGGACCACCTCTATGAGCGGACCTTTGAGCGGGGCGTGGAGGATTTCACCTACGCCTGCGGCACCGGCACCGGGTCCGTGGTGACGGTGCTGACCCTCCAGGGCCGGGTCAGCGGCCGCCAGGTCCGGGCGGACATGGCCGGAGGCACCCTGATCGTGGATGCGGAGCAAAGCGGCGGCCGCATCACGGACCTGTCCCTCACCGGTCCCACCAACCTCGTCTGCAAGGGCGAGATCACGGATGAGTCACTTTTCTCGGGAGAAAAGTAACTCGCTCTGATCGTCCGGTATTTTCCCAAGCCGAAGCAACAGCGACGCAGCGCCGTTTTTTCCAGAGCCGTTTTTCCAGAATTGCTTTTTTCAGAGCTGTTTTGAGGAGAAGTGAAAACACGCGGAACTATTTTAGGAGGGAAACCATGGAAAAGAAATCCATCGCGAAGAACTACGCCTTTCTGGCCATCATGCTGGGGGCTATGATCCTGGGCGCCATTCTGGGCTGGGTCTGGCCCGCGGAGGTGGACGAGGGCGGCGCCGTGATCTCCGGCACCGGCGCCACCGTCCTCAAGCCCCTGGGCACCGTGTTCATCAATATGATGTTCTGCATTGTGGTGCCCATGGTATTTGCCTCCATCTCCAGCGCCGTGGCCAACATGGAGAGCCGGAAGCGGGCGGGCAAGATCATGGGCGTCACCGTGGGAACCTTTGTGGTCACCGGCGCCATCGCCGCCGTCATCATGTACGTGCTGATGCTCCTCTTCCCGCCGGTGCCCGCCGCCTGGACGAATCTGGCCGCCGAGGAGATCGGGGAATACGCCACGCTGCCGGACATGATTGTGAACTTCTTCACCGCCAGCGACTTCAGCGGCCTGCTGACCCGCCGGGCCATGCTGCCTCTGATCGTGTTCTCCCTGCTCTTCGGCTTTGCCGTGAACCTCAACGGCGGCAGGGAGACCCCGGTGGGCCGCTTCCTGGAGGACCTCACCAGCGTGATGCTGAAATTCGTAAAGATCATCACCTACTACGCCCCCATCGCCTTCTTCGGCTTCTTCGCCGACCTGGTGGCCACCTACGGTCCCCAGATCACGGAGAACTACGCCCGGGCCCTGGCGGTCTACTATCCCCTCTGCTTCCTCTACATCTTCACGGCCTGGCCCCTCTTCGCCTGGTTCGGCGGCGGCAAGGGGGCCGTGGGCACCATGTTCCGCCACATCACAAAGCCTGCCGTGGTGTCCCTTGGCACCTGCTCCTCCGTTGCCACCATCCCCACCAACATGGAGGAGGCCGCCGACACCGGCATCCGCAAGGACGTGGCCGACATGGTGCTGCCCCTGGGCGCCACCATGCACATGGACGGCTCCTGCTTCAGCTGCGTGCTGAAAATTGCCTTTGTGCTGGGGGTCTTCGGGCAGAAGCTGGACATGGGGATGCTGATCCCTGTGGTTCTGGTGGCGGTTCTCAGCTCCGTGGGCATGAGCGGCGTCCCCGGCGGCGGCTACATCGGCGAGTACATCATCTGCTCCATCTTCTTCCCCGCCCAGATGGACATCGCCTTCCCCATTCTGGTGGTCATCGGCAACCTAGTGGACCCTCCCGCCACCATGATCAACGCCGCCGGCGACTATGTGGTGTGCTACATCGTCTCCCGGTTCGTGGACGGCAGGGACTGGCTCCAAAAGGCTCTGAAGAAATAACCCAACATACAAAATACAAAAACCGCGTCCACAGGCAGAGCCTGCGGACGCGGTTTTTTGCGGAGCTTATGAATATGAAACGCACTGCGCCAGGGGAACGTCAAGGGAAACCGCCTGGTCGAGGCTCCGGATCACAGCACCACCCGGTTTCCCCTGTGGAGCATCCACGCAATGAGAACCGTCGCCGTCTCCGTCACGATGAAGGACCACCAGATGCCGGACATCCCGATCCAGCTGGAGAAGGCCCACATCACGGGAATCAGGATCACCAGCTGCCGCAGGGCATTGATCAGCAGACTGTACCCCACCCGCTTGGTGGACTGCATGAAGGAGGCCAGCATGGTGGAGACGGCCGCGAAGACATAGCTGGCGGACATGATCCGCACGGCGGGCACGCCGAAGGCCATCATGCTGTCGGAGGCCTTGAAGATCCGCAGGATCTGCTCCGGGAAGACCCAGAGGATCACGGTGCTGAGGCCTGTAAGCAGGCAGGCGATCACGGTGCCGTACCGCAGGGCCTGGTACAGCCGTCCCTCATTCCTGGCCCCGAAATTATAGCTCATGATGGGGATGCAGCCCTGCACCAGGCCGTTCAGGGTCATGACCACCACCTGCTGCAGCTTGAAATAGGCGCCGAAAAAGGCCACGGCGGTCATGGAGTAGGCCTTGAGGAACCAGTTGGTGAAGAGGATCATCACCGCCCCCAAGGCGTTCATCACAAAGGAGGGGAAGCCGATCACAAAGATCTCCCGGAAGATCCGGAGGTCCATCCGGAAGGCTCTGGCGCTGAGCCGCACCTTCTGCCTGGTGAACAGCAGCACGCCGAAGGCCAGAATCATGCTGAAGGTATACCCCGTCACGGTGGCTACGGCAGCCCCCCGAATGCCCATGGCCGGGAAGGGTCCCTTGCCAAAGATCAGCACGGGGTCCAGGATATAGTTCAGCACCACGCCGGCGATCTGAAAGCCCATGGGCGCCAGCATGTTTCCGGTGCCCTGGATGATCTTCTGGATGCAGATGTGGACCATGTTGGACACCTCCATGAAGGCGCACACCCGCATGTACTGCATCCCGTACTCGTAAATCACGCCGGACTCCGCGAAGGAGGCAAAGAAGGGCTCCAGAATCGCCAGCACCACCGCCGTGATGACCACGCCGCAGCCCGCCGAGAGGACAATGCCGTTGGCGGCAATCTGGTTGGCCTCTTCAAAGCGCTTCTGGCCCAGGCGGTTGGAGATCAGCACATTCACACCCACGCCCAGGCCGATGGACATGGCGATCATCAGCGTAGTGATGGGGAAGGCCAGGGACACCGCCGTCAGCGCCTCCTCGCTGATCCAGGAGACGAACATGCAGTCCACGAAGTTGTAGGAGTACTGCATAAACATGGAGATCAGCGGCGGCACGGACATGGACACGATCAGGGGCAGAACGGGCCTGGACTCCATCTTGTTCACTTCAGCCATGAGACGCCCTCCTTTTTCGGATGGTTTCCCTTTCATTGTAGCCCCCTGGCCGGTCCCCGTCAAGACGCTTGTTTTCCGCCCCGGCGCCGCAGCGGAAAAACCGCCCCCGCCGGGGGCCATCAAAACCTCCGGCGGGGGCGCGGTTTTCAAAAATACGGCCTCCTCTCCGGCCTCTCAGCGGAGCACCTCGTTCAGCACCTGGTACAGCCGCTCCACCTCCACCGGCTTGGACAGATGTCCGTTCATGCCGCAGGCCACCGACTTTTTCAGGTCGTCGTCAAAGGCGTTGGCCGACATGGCGATGATGGGAATGGTCCGGCAGTCCTCCCGCTCCATGCTCCGGATCACCCGGGTGGCCTCCAGCCCGTCCATCACCGGCATCATGATGTCCATCAAAATCACATCGTAGGTGCCCGGCGGCGTGGTGCGGATGCGCTCCACCGCCTGGGCGCCGTCATAGACGCACTCCACCTCAAAGCCGCGCTCTTCCAGCAGGCACTGGGCAATCTCCGCATTCAGCTCGTTGTCCTCCACCACCAGAATGTGATAGCCCTCAAAGGAGATCTCCTCCGTCCTGGCGCGGGTCTCCACACACTCGCCCAGAGCCAGCGGAATGGAAAAGCGGAAGGTGCTGCCCTCTCCGGGAGCGCTGTCCAGCTGGATGCTGCTGCCCATCATCCGCACCAGACGGCTGCTGATGGACAATCCCAGCCCGGTCCCCTGCTGCTTGGAGGGATTCGCCCCCGCCTGCTCAAAGGACCGGAAGACCCGCTCCTGCTCCTCCTTGGCGATTCCGATTCCGGTGTCCCGCACCGAGAAAGACACCACCGGCGTCTCTCCTCCACTATCGTGCTCCTCTATGGTCAGGAGGATCTTTCCGCCCTCCGGGGTGAATTTCACCGCATTGCCCAGCAGATTGATCAGCACCTGGCTGATCCGCATCTTGTCCGCCAGGAACCAGTCGTGTACCAGGCTCACCTCCTGCACAAAGTCAATCTGCTTGGCGGACGCCTGAGGCTGGATCAGCTCCTGAATGGTGTCCAGCATCTCCCGCATCTCGAAGTTGACAGACTCCAGCTTCATTTTGCCGCTCTCGATCTTGGACATGTCCAGGATGTCGTTAATCAGCCCCAGCAGATAATTGGAGGAGGACTGGATTTTCTGGAGGCAGTCCAAAATCCGCTCCTGTCCCTGTCCCTTCTGCAGCGCAATGGCCGTCATGCCGATGATGCCGTTCATGGGCGTCCGGATCTCGTGGCTCATGCGGGAGAGGAACTCCGATTTCGCCTTGCTGGCGATGTCGTGCTGCTGCTGGTTCAGCTGGCTTTGAATCACCTGACCCAGCTCCGCCAGATTCTGGTACTCCTCCGGGTCCTCCAAAAGCTCCGGCCCCAGGCCCAGGATGCAGACGTTGCCGGTATAGCTGCCGCTGTCGTACATCGGCAGCACCAGTCCCCGCTGTCCCGGCGAGACATTCAGAAAGCACTGAAGCACTCTCTCACAGCTGTCCTCCGGGGAGAAATACCGGAGCTCCTCCTGTCCCAGCCAGCCGAAAAAGGCCTTCTGTTCCTCCTCCCTGTACTTGCTGACACTCCTCGCGCTCTCCTCGCCGCTGCGGCTCCACTGATAGTTCAGATAGTTGGAATTGAAATCCGCCCGCAGCAGCGACACCAGCACGCCGTCGGCCTCGTAGTACCTGCCCAGCTTCCGGATCATCAGCATCATCTGGGCCGGAAAATCCCCGCCCTTTCCAAAGAGGTTCAGCGCCACAGACACCAGGCTCACGTCCTCGCCGTAGCCCAGGCTGTTGGTCTCGTGGACCTGCAAAGGCGGCAGGACGGCGCGGCTCTTCTCCGGAAGCTCCTCGTAAAAGCAGGGCCGCCCGCCGGTGCCGGGATGGCCGGCACTCCGGGCCAGCTTCGCCATGCGGATCAGCTCCTCCGCGTCCCCGCCCCGCTCCGCCTGAACCATACCGGCCTGCAGCCGGACGGGAAACTCCCGCAGGCAGGCCGCCGCCTTGTCCAGCAGCGCCCGGACAAAGGACGAGGCCCGGGCCTCCGTCTGCCCCTCCAGCCACAAAACAAGCTCATCCCGATTCAGCCGCAGCGCCACCGTGCGGCAGCCGGTCTCCTCCGTCAGGGCCTGACAGTGTGCCTGCACCAGCTGGCCCAGCTCCTCCAGGATCATATCCCCGAACACAATGCCGTTTTTCTCGTTGGTCTGCTTCAGCTGGTCCAGGAACAAACTGACCATGACGCCCTCCGGCCGGTCCTCCCGACAGGCGGTCAGCTCCTTCAGGCCGGCGCTGTAGGCGTAGAGGCCGGTGACACCGTCCATGGTGTTCCTGCGCAGCTGCGCGGCCTCCCGCTCCTTCTGCTCTTGAATATCGCGGATGCTGCCCACCAGCTTCCAGCGCTGCCCATCGGTATCGCAGACCGTCTTGCCGGTGAGCGCCACCCAGAGAAAGCCGGAATCCTGCGGCCATTTCAGACGGAACTCCGTATATACGCTGTCCTCCAGATTCTGCAAAGCCCTGATGGTCTGTGCCCGGTCCGCCTCGTAAATACACGCAGGGTCGATGAAGCTCCCCCCAAGGCTGCCGCACTGCCACTGCCCGCTCATGGTGGGATGGTTCACAATGTCCAGCATCTGGCTTCTCAGGTCGTAGGAGAAGAAGATGTCCCTGGAGGACTCCAGAGCCACCTTGTAGCGCTCCTTCTCCTCCAGAAGGATATTTTCCGCCTCCCGCTGCCGCTCCGTCAGATCCACCACCACGTCATAGAGGGCGTCCACCTCCAGAATATTGGAGGCCTTAAAGGTTCCCAGTCCCGCCGCCCCCTGGCTGATGCACTCCATCAGCTGCTGAACCGGCCGGGTCAGGTGGCGAACCGCCAGATAGATGCCCAGCACGCCGAAGCCAAGGCCGATCAGAACGGCAAATACGATCCAGACATAGAGCTGGCGGCTCATGCCGAAGAGGTCCTCCTCCGTGTCCAGTCCCAAAAGCACCCACTCGGTATCCTCATAAGGCACGTTGCTGCTGTAGAGCTTCAGCGGATATTCCACCGCGTAGACGCCCTGGCCGTTCAGGCTGACGCCCTCCACCCGGCACAGGTCCTGATACCCCATCTCCTGCAGCAGCACGTCTCCGTCCACGGAGCGGACCAGATCATAGAGCACTCCCTTGCCCACCAGCGGGCGGTAACAGTTCTCACCGCTCCTGACGGCCAGCAGATATCCAGACTGCTGGGTCTCGTTCAGCTCCGCCACGGGGAAATAGTCGTACAGGCTCCTGCTGGAGATCTCCACGCCCATCACGCCGTAGATCTGCCCCTCGCAGCGCAGCGGCAGGGAGTAGGTAATCATCTCATGGGGGTCCGCAGCGCTCTTTTCCAGACAGAAGGGCGGCGACCAGTAGCCCAGATCCGCCGCATCCGCCTCCGGGTAGTCCCTGCCTGCCCGCCAGGGCTCATAGAAATAGCGCTCCGCCGCGCTGACCCCCTGGCCCTCCACGTGGAAGCGGGTGGTCCAGTTGGTGTCCAGGGGGATGTTCCAGGACCTGGAGAGCTCCTTGCTCCCCCGCTCCAGCAGCAGATCCGAGTTGTTCGCGGGGTTGGTGTAGGGGTCGGAATCCCGGATGAAAAAACCGTCCAGCTCCGCCGCCGTCCCATCGTCCGCTCCGGCCAGGATCAAAAAGACGCCGGTGGTGGAGTTGTTCTGCAAAATGTCCAGGCACTCCGGAAACAGCTGTTCCAGCAAAAGGCGCTTTTGCTCCTCGGAGTGAAGCAGCGTCTTCAGATCCGTGTCCGCGCTGTGCAGGAACTGCTCCAGCAGCGCGTTCATCTGCGCCTCCTGCTGATAAACGGAGGCCCAGCGCTGGTTCATGTCGCTCTGGAGAATCACGCCCCGGTTTTCCACCAGACGGCCCATCATATTGCCGGAGTACTCCTCCAGCGTCTTGGCCGTTCGCCGCACCACCAGCGTGCCGATGGTGATGGCGCTTTGCAGCAGCATGATGGCAATCAGAGGAATCAAAAAGATCCGGAAGATGGTGGATTTTTTCCGTTGCCGGCTGTTCTCTTTCATGGTATCCCTACCTGCCGACAGCCGTATTCAGTGCCTCGCAGAAAGCACCGTACCAGCTCTCAAAGGCCGCTTCCGTCACATAGGGCGCCGAGGCCTCCTCCAGGCTCTCGCCCTGAGCCAGCGCCGCGGCCACGGCCGCCCGGTCCTCCGCCGCCCGGTCCGCCAGGTGGTACTCCAGCACCTTCCGCGCCGCCGAGCCGTTTTCAAAACTCTTGTTGGTGTAGAGGGTCATATCCTCCATCCCCTCGAAAATGGTGCACAGGCAGTCATAGGTCTTGGGTGCCACCGACAGATCCTGATCCGCAATCACCTGATCCAGCTTCTGGACGCTGCCGGCCTCTTTCAGCACCGGCAGGTAACCGGACACACAGCCAAAGCGCAGGTTGTTCTCCGTCTGGGTGAACCACTTCAAAAATTCCACGGCGGCATATTCGTGCTGCTCATCCGACTTGCTCACCACCATGCCGGCGCCCTGCTGCACGGCATAGTTCCTTCCGCCCTCAAATACAGGGGCTTTCATCACGAAATAGTCGATGGCATGGCTGCCGCCGTCCAGCTCCACCTGATCGGGGAAGTACATGGCGGAGGTGGTGGAACCGGTGTAGGCCAGGATGTCCCCCGTCTTCACATCGTCGGAGCGGAAGGAGCCATAGGCCCCGAAATAGCCCTTGACCATGGGGACATAGTAATTCTCCCACAGACGGCACAGCTCCTCCTTCGGCGTGTTCAGGGTGATCTCCCCGTTTTCCACCTGGAAAATCTCCACGCCCAGCTGCTGCATACCGATGATGAAATAATTCGCCATGGCGTCCCGGCCGTAGAAGGCCTTCCCGTCCGAGGGAACGTCGGGGGTCAGTCCGTCCGTCCACTCATAGTAGGCCCGGGCCGTCTCCACAACGCCTTGGATGGTCGCCAGATCCCCCAGGGCGGCGCCTGTGGCCGCCGCAAAGGGCTCCCAGTCCGTCCTGTTGAGCATCATGATCTCGGTGGACTTCGCCGTGGGGAAGATCCGCAGGGTCCCGTCGGCGGCAATGCAGCCCTCCTCCAGGTAGGAGTCCACATACTTCTCCAGCTCCTCCTGGCCCAGGTAATCGGAGAGATTGGCCAGGGCGCCCGCCTGCTCAATCTCATAGGCGGTGTCCGCGTAGGACGAGAAGATATCCGGCATGGTATCCGCGCCCACCTTGCCGCCGATGGCATCCCGCACAGCGGTCTCCAGATCGGACACCGATCCCTGGGAGTAGCTCTGCACATAGATTCCCTGCTCCCGGCCCACCGTGTCGTTGAACTCCTCCACCAGCGCGTCAAAGGCCGCCTGCTGGGACCCGTTATAGTAGTGCCACACCGTCAACGACACGGGATTCTTCGGGTCCAGGGGGCTCTTGCTCCCGCAGCCTGTCAGCGAAAACGCCAGCACCGCCGTCAGGCATACCAGACCCGCTCTTTTCCCCGCATTTCCTGCCATTTTCATGAATGTTTCCCTCTTTCCTTCCGGTTTTCAGTATTCTTTTTTAATTTAGCACATCCATCCCGCGTTTTCAAGAGAGCAATTCGCAGAGGGCGTGTTCCATTCGCAGATCTTTTGCAGGGGCAGACATTCAAATCCGTCCCTGCGGCGTCCCGTTTTTAATATATGCTCACAGGACATTCTCTGCGGCGCTGCCCCATTGCCAAGGGAGGAGAAAAATGGTATCATACTCCCAAAGCGGCTGCCGGTGCCGGGGCGGCGGTCTGCCGTTCCCGAAGCCCGCAGTCTCCGGAATCCACAGGAAAGGCCGAATGCTATGAAGAAGAATCGTCTCCTCCCGCTCCTGCTTGCGGGGATGCTCGTTTTCCTGTCTGCCTGCGGCAAGCAGCCGCCGTCCCCGACTGTCGATCCCGTACAGCCCCAGACCGTGGAGCTGACGGTCTGGGGCGCAGAGGAGGACGAGGCGCTCCTCCAGGAGATCTTCGCCTCCTTCCAGTCCCACTACGCCGGTGAGGCCAGCTTCCGTATCACCTTCCAGCCCCAGAGCGAGTCCAGCTGCAAGGACACCCTGCTGGGAGATCTGGAGGGCGGCGCGGACGTATTCGCCTTTGCCGACGACCAGGTGGCCGCTCTGGCCGCCGCCGGCGGACTGGACCCCATTGAAAACCCGGAGGAGATCCGCGCCGCCAACCTCTCTGCGGCGGTGGAGGCGGCCAGTGTGGACGGCGTGCTCTACGCCTACCCTCTGACGGCGGACAACGGCTACTTCCTCTATTACAACAAGGCCTATTTCTCCGAGGAGGACGTGCAGAGTCTGGACCGGATGCTCGCCGCCGCGGCGGCCGCCGGGCGGCTGGTGACGATGGACTGGTCCTCCGCCTGGTACGTCTACGCCTTTTTCGGCAACACCGGACTGGAGGTAGGGCTCAACGAGGACGGCCTGACCAACTACTGCACCTGGAACAGCACGGAGGGCCCCATCACCGGCGTGGACGTGGCCCAGTCCATGCTGGCCATTGCCGCAAGCCCCGGCTTTGCCAGCCGGACCGATACGGAATTCCTGGAGGGCGTGCGCAGCGGGTCTGTCATCGCCGGCGTCAGCGGAGTTTGGAACGCGGTGGCCATTCAGGAGGTCTGGGGGGAGAACACCGGCGCCGCCAAGCTCCCTACCTATACCTGCCGGGGCCAGCAGGTGCAGATGGCCTCCTTCTCCGGCTGCAAGCTCATCGGCGTCAACGCCTATTCCCGCCATCCGGAGTGGGCGGCACGCCTTGCGGAGTGGATCACCAGCGAGCAGAACCAGCGCCTCCGCTTTGAACTGCGGGGACAGGGCCCTTCCAATATCAGTGCCGCAGACTCCCCGGAGGTCCAGGCCTCTCCGGCCATTGCCGCACTGCTGGCCCAGTCGGAGTTCTCCCAGCTCCAGCGGGTGGGCGGCAAGTTCTGGGACCCGGTGGCGGCGTTTGCCGGCAGCATGGCCCGGGGCAACCCCTCCGGCGCGTCTCTCCAGGCCCAGCTGGACTGCCTGGCAGAGGACGTGGCGGCCCGCTGACCCGTCACAGCGGCATCCAATTCTTTTCTTTGGAGGATACATATGAAAGGCAAGCTCACGCTGCAGCAGCGCCTGATTCTGCCCATTATCCTGCTGGGCCTTGTGACACTGCTGTCCAATCTCCTGGCGGTGTTCAGCATCAACAACGTCCACGCCAACGCCGGAACCATTGTGGACGAGTACATGGTCGGCGAGACCAGGCTGGAGGAGATCCGGCGCTCCATGATGGAGATCCACCGCCTGGCCCTCAGCCACATCGTGGCGGCAGACCACGCCACCATGATTCAGCTGGTACAGCAGATCAAGGCGGAGGAGGCCGCCCTGGATGAAAAGCTCCAGGACTACGCACTCTTTATCTCTTCTGAGGACGAGGCGGTCTACCGCTCCCTGCTGGAGGACTACGACGCCTTCAAGCACGCCCTGGTCTCCCTGGTCTGCGCCAGTGCCAACAGCAAAACCCAGGAGGCCTACGCCATGGCCAACGGCGACGTCTCCACCCGGGGCGGCGCGGCGGAGCGCAGCATCGACGCCCTCTCCGCCTCCATCAGCGCCCAGGCGGAGGCGGCCCGCACCCGTCTTTTCCGGGTCTATGTCACCGCCCTGCTCATCAGTGCGCTCACCCTCGCCGCAGGCGTCGTTCTGGTGTGGGCCGCGCTGCGGATCATCCGAAAATACGTCATCGCCCCCATTCGGGACGCTATGGGCACGCTCCAGAACAGCTCCCAGCAAATCAGCGGCGTAGTGGGCGAGGTCCGCCGGCGGACCCGCACCTCCAGCGACAGTGCCCGGACGCTCTCCAGCCTGACAGAGCAGCTCTCCGCCGCCCTGGAGGAGATTGCCGGAAACACCGCCGCCATCACCGCCAGCGCCGACCGCACCCAGGACGACGCCGTGAATATGGCGCAGGAGTGCGCCGCCATCACCGCCTACTCCGTGGAGATGCGGGGACGGGCGGAGGAGATGGAGCGCTCCGCCCAGGCGGAGATGGAGACGGTCCGGGCCAGGACGGAGGAGATCATGGCCGTACTCAACGAGGCCATTGAAAAAAGCCGCAGCGTGGACCAGATCAGCATCCTGACCAAGGACATCCTCTCCATATCCTCCTCCACGGACCTGATCGCCATCAACGCCTCCGTGGAGGCGGCCCGCGCCGGATCGGCGGGCAAAGGCTTCGCCGTGGTGGCCCAGGAGATCCGCCGGCTGGCCGACTCCTGTGCAGAGACCGCCAGCCATATCCAGACAGTGAACGGCGTGGTCACCGGAGCGGTGAACTACCTCTCCGTCAGCGCCCGGGAGCTGGCGGACTATCTGGGACAGGCCATTTTGACGCAGCTGGAGCAGTCCGTCCAATCCGGGCGGCAGTATCGGGACGACGCCTCCTATCTCGGGCGCTCCATGGAGGACTTCAATGCCCAGGCGGACCGGCTCCGAACGGCCATGGCCGACATCGCCGCCTCCATCTCCGGCATCTCCGGCGCGGTGGACGGCGCCGTCTCCGGCGTCACCGGCGTCACGGACAGCACCCGCACCCTGGCGGAGGACATGGCCGGCATCACCGCCGGCATGGATACGAATCAGGAGATCGTCGGCCGGCTGCAGCGGCAGGTGGATGTCTTTGCGAACCTGTGAGCCCCGGCAGACGGCGGACAAGAGCGAACCCAGCGGAGACGCGGCAGCGCCAAAAGGGCGCACATCCTGATGGATGTGCGCCCTTTCGATACCTGCCGTCAGCGGACTCAGCCGGGGTTCTCCGCCGGAGCGGACTTCTCATCCCCACCGGACATCCACAATGGTCCCGTCGGAGAACTCCATCCACTCGCTCTTGATGATATAGTCCGTCTTGCCGATGCGGACCTCCTGCTCACCCACCTTGGTGGTCATAACCTCCGCCGTGGGGGTGGAGGTCTCGGCGGTGAAGAGGAGCGTCACGTGGGCGGTGTCCTCCACCCACTCCCCCTCGCCGCTGAGGACGTAATAGGGCTCCTTCTCCACGGCCACCACCTCGCCGCCCACCAGGGCGCCGCTGGCCATCAGGGGCGAGGGCAGATGGGCCAGACAGTTCTCATACAGCTCCGCCGGCACGCCCTCTACCTTCACGACAAAGGTGACCGGCGTCATGGGCCGGTCCGCGCCGGCGCCGTCGTCCCGCCCCAGCAGCTTATAGCCCACAAAGGCCACCGCCAGCACAAACAAAATGACCGCGATGATATCCACAACATTGAATTTTCCTACCCGCTTTGCTTTTTGTTCCATATGATCCTCCGTATCTTCTGGACAAGGTTTCCAAAGTATTATATAATATTTTCCCGTAATGCACAAGAGACAATTCGGAATTCGGGATCGGGAATTGTTCTCTTCGGGGCGTTCCCTGTGCAGCAGCGCAGCTCCGGCGGTCCCTTTCCAAAACGCTCCCCACTCCTCATCTTTAAGGAAGGTATTTTATGAAGGTCATTCATCTCATCAGCGGCGGCGACTCCGGCGGGGCCAAGACCCACGTTCTCAGCCTGCTGCAGCATCTCAACGAGACCATCACCGCCCAGCTGGTGTGCTTTCGGGACGGCCCCTTTGCCGAGGAGGCACGGTCCCTGGGGATTCCCACCCTCATCTGCGGCGGCAACAACATCCCCCGCCTGCGCCGGCAGCTGACCTCCCTCATCCGGGAGGGGGGTTACCAGCTGATCCACTGCCACGGTTCCCGGGCCAACATGGTGGGGGCTCTGCTGCGAAAGCCCACCGGGCTGCCGGTGGTCTCCACCATCCACAGCGACTACCGGATCGACTATATGGGCCGGCCTCTTAGCCGCCTGACCTTCGGCACCATCAACGCCTGGGCCCTGCGGCGGCTGGACTACCGGATCGGCGTGTCCGACGCCATGGTGGATCTTCTGATCCGCCGGGGCTTTCCGGCGGACGCCTTCTACGCCATCTACAACGGCATCGACTTCACCCCGCCGCCCCCTTTGCAGGGTGACCGGCTGGCGTACCTGCGCTCCCTGGGGGCCGATGTAGACGAGACCTGCGTGGTGGTGGGCATCGCCGCCCGGCTGAACCCCGTCAAGGACATGTCCACCCTGATCCGAGGCTTTGCCATCGGATACCGGCAGTGCCCCCGGCTGCGGCTGGTCATCGCCGGGGACGGGGCGGAGCGGGAGAAGCTGGAGAGCCTGGCCAGGGAGCTGGGGGTGGAGCGGCAGGTCACCTTTGCCGGGTGGATCAGCGGCGGCATGGACCGGTTCTACGCCGCGCTGGATATCAACGCCCTCACCAGCCTCTCCGAGACCTTCCCCTACGCCCTGACGGAGGGCGCCCGGTTCCGCCTGGCCACCGCCGCCACCGCCGTGGGGGGTATCCCCTACCTCATCGACTCCGGGGTCAACGGCTATCTCTTCCAGCCGGGGGACGCGGAGGCACTGGGAGCCCATCTTGCGGAGATGGGCAATGATGACGAGCTGCGCCGCCGCCTGGGGGAGAAGCTGTACGAGAAGGCCTCCTCCAAATTCTCCATTCAAAAAACCGTGGACACCCAGCTCCGCATTTACGACGAGATCCTCCGCCGCCACAGCCGCCCGAAGGAGGGCCGGGACGGGGCCGTCATCTGCGGGGCCTACGGCCGGGGCAACGCCGGAGACGACGCCATCCTGGAGGCCATCCTCCAGGAGCTCCGGTCCATCGACCCGGACATGCCTGTGACGGTTCTCAGCAAGGACCCCCTGTCCACAAGGCTCGCCTACCGGGTCCGCTCCGTCAGCCGGATGAATATCCCCGCCTGGAAGCGGGCCATGCGGCGCTCCAGGCTCTATATCAACGGCGGCGGCAGTCTGATCCAGGATGTCACCTCCCGGCGGTCTTTGTGGTTCTATCTCCACAATATCACCGCCGCCAAGCGGTGTGGCTGCGCCGTGCAGATGTACGGCTGCGGCATCGGCCCGGTGATCCGGGAAAACCACCGCCGCCTCTCCGCCAGGGTTTTGAATCAGTCGGCGGACGTCATCACCCTGCGGGAGCCGGACTCCCTGGAGGAGCTCAAATCCATGGGGGTTACGCGGCCGGAGATCCTGCTGACGGCGGACCCGGCTCTGACCCTCCAGCCGGCGGAGGCCGACCAAACCGACAGCGTGCTGCTGCGATCGGGCATCCCGCCCCACGGGCGCTATCTCTGTTTCGCCCTGCGGCCCTGGAAGGGCTTTGAGCAGGCGGCGCCCCTCTTCGGCGCGGCGGCCAGATATGCCTATGAGACCTACGGCCTGACGCCGGTGTTCGTCTCCATTGAAAAGCACCAGGACCCGGCGGCGGGCCGGCTGGCGGCCAAGGACCTGGGCACCATCCCCCACTACTTCCTGGATGACGCCGGCGGGGCGGGCACCATCATCGGCGCCCTGTCCCGGATGGAGGCGGTGGTCTCCATGCGGCTTCACGCCCTGATCTTCGCCGCCGGGCAGGGCATCCCCCTGGCGGGCGTGGTGTACGACCCCAAGGTCTCCGCCTTTTTGCGCTATATCGGGCAGGAGAATTTCACCAGCCTGGAGGAGCTGACGGAAGGCCGCCTCCGGGAGATGATCGACCGGGCCGCGGAGGAGGCGAAGCACCCGGCCCTCCAGGCCGCCGCAGTGGAGCGGCTCCGGGCGCTGGAGCGGGGCAACACGGACACCGCCCGGAATCTGCTGGGACGCGGGCAGCAGGACGCATGAAGCGCGCCGGCCTCCATCGGACCCGCGAACCCCTGCCGGAGGGGAATTCTCCCTTTCCCCGCTCTATCCTCTCCTCTGTCCGTTCACCAGCTGGTTGAACTCCCGCTGCACGGCAATCGTGGCCAGGGTGTCCCCCAGCTGATTGAAGACCGCAGCGGCCAGATCCAGCTGGCTGTCGTCCAACTGCCCGGCGATGCTGATGGCCAGGATGTTCACGGCGGCGGCCAGGGCCACCGGGTCCCAGTTTCGATTTCTCATGCAATCACCTGAGAGAGTATATGAACCTTTGGGGGGATTCAACCCCGAAAAAAGCGCATCTCCCCCTTATAGCAATCTTCAGAAATCATGGCAGCAAAGGAGGCGGACAGAGAAACTCTGTCCGCCTCGAAGATTTTCTCCCCGGGAGGGATTGGCCAAAATCTGTCGGAATCCGCTCCTCAGACCGGCGGACCGGGGGGCCTCTGCCGGCGATGCCGCCTGCGGTACTCCAGGGGACTGATCCCCTCCTGGCGGCGGAAGCTCTGGGAGAAGTAGCTCTGGGAGGAAAAGCCCAGAATCTGGGCGATCTGGGAGAGGCTGTGGTCCGTCTCGCTGAGGAGGAAGCGGCTCTCCTGAATCCGCCGGGTGATGAGGTAGCTGATGGGGGAGGTGTCAAACTCCCGCCGGAAGGCGTGGGAGAGATGATATTTATTCACATGGACCAGGGCCGCCAGCTGGTCCAGGGTCAGATTCTCCTTGAAGTGGTTGTCGATATACCGCCGCACCAGGTCGCACTCCCGGCTGGACTGAGGCCCTACCGTGGGGCTGGAGAGGGCGAAGTCCTCCCGCCGCAGCAGCCGCTGCAGGATCACCTCCAGCAGGCTCTGGCAGATGCTCCCCCACCCCGGCTGACCGCCCCGGGCCTCCTGCACCATCATCCGCAGGCACCCGGTCACCATCTCCTGCTCCGAGAGCAGGTGCATCAGCGCGCAGCCGCTGAGATCCGTCATCGTCTCCAGCCCCTCCACCCCCAGCACCACATACTCCATGGGGCTGCCGTTCTGGCTGGTTTCGGTATGGGGAACGCTGGTGTTCACCACCACCAGGTCGTTGATGGCCACAGGGAAGCGCTCCTTCCGGACCTGAAACTCCCCGTGGCCGCCGGTGATGAAAAAGAGCTCCGCGCAGACATGGGTGTGCAGGGCGGAGTTCCACTCCCGGCTGTAGTGGGCGCAGGTCACGTACAGCAGCCGGGCGCCGCCCCGCTCCGGTCCGCCGGCCGCCTCCGGCAGCACGTATTGATGGGTGCTCACATCCGCCGCCTCCCCTCCGCAAGATTCTGAAAACCGGTGGAGATCCCCGGGAAATCCATTATAAATCTCTTTTCCGGATTGTGCAACTTCCGGCGGCATTTTCTTTCATTTCCAGGCATTTTGATTTCTCTCCCCGAAAAGCTCCCCTTCAAATTATCACTTTTTTACAAAATGCCCGGAGATTTGGTCAGATCTTTTTGTGGAAACAAGAAAATAGCAAGATTTCTAAAAAGCAGAGCAAGAATTGGATTGTCTTCTCCCCTTGATGGTGTATACTGAACTTACCAATTTCACTTGAAGGAGGAACATTTGATGAAAAGATTTCTCAGCCTGACCCTGGCGGCTCTCTTGCTTTTGTCCCTGCTGACGGCCTGCGGCGGCGCGCCTCAGCCGGCAGAGACCCCCAACGAAACCCCCACCGAGGACGGCACGGGGGATGCTCCCCAGGTCCTCAAGGTAGCCGCCCTGTCCTCCGGCTATGAGACCACCTACCCCGGCATGTGGAAAGAGGTCTGCGAGGCCTTCACCGCCGAGACCGGCATGGAGGTGGAGCTCACCCTGGAGAAGAACCTGGAGGATGTGATCGGCCCGTCCATGCAGGGCGGCGACTATCCCGACGTGGTGCTGTGCGCCACCGGCCGCGGCCCCGCCCTCACGGAGCAGTTCATCAAGGACCGCCTGATCGCCGACATCAGCGATGTGCTGGGCATGACCGTTCCCGGCGAGAGCGTCAAGGTCAGCGACAAGGTGATGGCCGATGTGCTGGGCACCAACGCCACCGCCCCCTACGGCGACGGCAAGACCTACCTGGCCCCCATGTTCTACGCTCCCTGCGGCCTGTTCTACAACGCCGGCCTCTTTGAGGAGATGCAGTGGCCCCTGCCCACCACCTGGGACGAGATGTGGTCTCTGGGCGAGCAGGCCAAGGCCGAGGGCATCGACCTCTTTACTTACCCCACCACCGGCTATTTCGACGCCTTCTTCTATGCCCTGATGTACTCTGTGGGCGGCCCGGAGTTCTTCAACAAGGCCACCAGCTATGCCGAGGGCATCTGGGACACCCCCGAGGGCCAGCAGTGCTTTGAGATCGTGAACAAGCTGGCCGGCTACACCGCCAAGGTGACCCCCGCCCAGGCCAACGAGACCGACTTCAGCCAGAACCAGCAGCTGATTCTGGACAACAAGGCTCTGTTCTGCCCCAACGGCACCTGGCTGCCCGGCGAGATGGCCGACGCGCCCCGGGCCGACGGCTTTGAGTGGGGCATGTGCGCCCTGCCCGCCGCCAAGTCCGGCGGCAACGGCGCCAGCTACGCCTTCCTGGAGCAGATCTGGGTTCCCTCCGGCGCCGCCAATGTGGACGCCGGCAAGCAGTTCGTGGCCTTCATGTACAGCGACAAGGCCGTGGACATCTTCCTCAAGGGCGGCGCGGTCCAGCCCGTCAACGGCATCGTTGACAAGCTGGAGGGCGACAACAAGTTCTTCTACTCCATCTACGACTACGGCGCCAACGCGGTGGTCGGCGTGTTCGCCCCCTACACCTCCACCCCGGGCCTGGGCTCCAACCGCGAGGAGTTCTTCGACCCCATCAACGGCCTGATCAGCGGCAGCACCACCTATGAGCAGTGGACCTCCCGCTTCAAGGAGGCCAGCGATCTGATGCGCGAGAACCTGCTCATCAAATAAAACAACATAGCCCCAAGGCAGGCGGCGGTGAGCGAGAGCTGCTCACCGCCGCCTGGGATTTCAGAGAAAGGAGTGGTCCTATGCGCAGCAAAGGCCGCAGCCGGTTTATCATCCTGTGTGTGGCCCCGGCAGTCATCCTGTTTTTCCTCTTCATGATCCTGCCAACCCTGAACGTGTTCCGCATGTCCCTCTTCGAGCGGGGGGCTTACTCCCCTACGGAGACCTTCGTGGGAATGAACAACTTCCAGACTCTGTTCAAGGACACCAAGTTCATCACCTCCATGCAGAATACCATCCTGCTCATCGTCACCGTGACTATCATCACGTTCTTCTTTGCCATTGTGTTCGCGGCGATCCTCACCCGGGAGAAAATCAAGGGTCAGAATTTCTTCCGCATTGTGTTCTACATTCCCAACATCCTGTCTGTGGTCGTCATCGCCGGCATCTTCTCCGCCATCTACAAACCGGACACCACGGGAATGCTGAACAACATCTTCACCTTCTTCGCCGGGCAGAACATTGAGATTCTCTGGAAGACCCAGCCCATGGTCATTGTCAGCATCATCATCGCTATGGTGTGGCAGGCCATCGGCTACTACATGGTGATGTACATGGCCTCCATGGCCGCTGTGCCCGTCAGTCTCTACGAGAGTGCCGGGCTGGACGGCGCGGGGCGGCTGACCCAGTTCTTCCAGATCACCCTGCCCCTGATCTGGACCAACATCCGCACCACCCTTACCTTCTTCATCATCTCCACCATCAACATGGCCTTCCTCTTCGTCAAGTCCATGGTGGCTCCCGGCACCTCTGACGTAGGCCTGAGCTTCATGTACGCCCAGAAGGACGCCGGCCTCTACGGCTACTCCATGGCCGCCGGCGTGATTATCTTCCTGTTCTCCTTCCTGCTGTCCGCCCTGGTCAACAGGGTGACGGCGCGGGAAGTGCTGGAAATGTAAGGAGGTGCCGGTATGACAAAGAAAAAATCCTCCGGCGACAGGCTTTACAAGGCCTTTATCTATGTGGTGCTGGCCACGTTGGCCATCGTCATCATCGTCCCGGTGGCCTGGGTCTTCCTGGCCTCTATCAAGCAGAACAGCGAGTTTTACGGTAACCCCTGGGCCATGCCCGCCGGGTTCTACTGGCAGAACTTCAAGGAGGCCTGGACCGCCGCCTCCATGGGCAGCTATATGCTCAACTCGGTGATTGTCACCGCCCTCTCTCTGGTTTTGCTGCTGGTGGTGGCCCTGCCTGCGGCCTACTGTCTCTCCCGCTTCCGCTTCCGGGGCGGGCGGTTCCTGAATACCGCCTTCATGGCGGGCCTGTTCATCAACGTGAACTACATCGTGGTGCCCATCTTTTTGATGATGCGGGACTGGGACAGCTGGATGAATTACTTCTTCGGAAAGACCGTCTTTCTGAATAACCTCTTCATGCTGGCCGTGGTCTACGCCTCTACCGCCCTGCCCTTCACCATCTACCTGCTGTCGGGCTACTTCGCCACCCTCCCCCACGACTTTGAGGAGGCTGCCTACATCGACGGCGCGGGCTACGGCCAGGCCATGATCCGGGTGATCTTCCCTATGGCCCAGCCCTCCATCATCACCATCATCCTGTTCAACTTCCTGTCCTTCTGGAATGAGTACATCATCTCCATGACTCTGATGAGCAGCTCCACCGGACAGAAGACCCTCCCCGTAGGACTGCTCAACCTGATGCAGGCCTCCCAGTCCAAGGCGGAGTTCGGCCGGATGTACGCGGGCCTGGTACTGGTGATGCTGCCCACCCTGATCCTCTACATGTGCGTGCAGAAGAAGCTGACCCAGGGCATGACCGTGGGCGGACTGAAAGGCTAACCTACTTTTTCTTGAAAGAAAAAGTAGGCAAAAAGAACTTTGCTGCCGCTTTGATACCCTGATTATTGCGGATACATTTCTGCCCGGTAACGAAACATTGACTTCAACGGAGAGGATGTATATTATGAAATTCTGGAAAGAACACACCAGCCTGCGGATGACCCTCATCGCCCTGTTCTTCTTCGCAGGGCTGGCCTTGGTCATCTACGGTTGGACCTTGACCGGCAAGCTGTCCGGGCTGGGGCTGATGATCGTGGGGGTGATCCTGCTGCTGGCCGCCCTGATGATCTATAACAAGCCCTTTGAAAGCGACAACCGCAAGCTGTGAGGGAGGACCCATGAGCAAACAACAAAAAAATGGCCGGGTGACCATCCCCACCGACGTGGACGTGGTTCCCGAGACCCTGGAGCTGCTCAAGCGCTGGGGGGCGGACGCCATCCGGGACTGCGACGGCACCGACTACCCGGAGGAGCTGAAGGGGGTGGACGCCAAGGTCTACTCCACCTACTACACCACCCGGAAGGACAACGCCTGGGCCAGAGCCAATCCGGACGAAATCCAGCAGTGCTACATTATGACGGGCTTTCACACCGCCACCGGCGGGCCGCTGTCCATCCCCCTCATGGAGGGCATCAGCCGGGAGCTTCTGGAGGTGAACACCCGGGACGACATCAAACGCTGGTGGGAGGTGGTGGACCGCACCACGGGCCAGCCCCTGGACCCCGGGGCGTGGCGGTATGCGGATGGCCAGGTCGTCATTGACACCCCGGAATCCTTTCACGACTACACCGTCAGCTTCCTGGCCTACCTGATCTGGGACCCGGTTCACATGTACAACGCCGTCACCAACGACTGGAAGGACTTTGAGCATCAGATCACCTTCGATGTCCGCCAGCCCAAGACCCGGAAATTCACCATGGAGCGGCTGCGGAAATTCATCGCGGACCACCCCTATGTGAACGTCATCCGGTACACCACTTTCTTCCACCAGTTCACCCTGATTTTCGATGAGCTGAAGCGGGAGAAGTACGTGGACTGGTATGGTTACTCCGCCTCGGTCTCCCCCTACATTCTGGAGCAGTTCGAGAAGGAGGCCGGGTACAAATTCCGCCCCGAGTACATCATCGACCAGGGATACTACAACAACCAGTACCGGGTGCCCTCCAGTCAGTTCAAGGACTTTATGGCCTTCCAGCGCCGGGAGGTGGCCGCCCTGGCCCGGGAGATGGTGGACATCACCCACGAGCTGGGCAAGGAGGCCATGATGTTCCTGGGGGACCACTGGATCGGCACCGAGCCCTACCTGGACGAGTTCAAGTCCATCGGCCTGGACGCGGTGGTAGGCAGCGTGGGCAACGGCTCCACCCTGCGGCTCATCTCCGACATCCCCGGGGTACGCTACACCGAGGGCCGCTTCCTGCCCTACTTCTTCCCCGACACCTTCCATGAGGGGGGCGACCCCGTCCGGGAGGCCAAGGAGAACTGGGTCACCGCCCGCCGGGCCATTTTGAGAAAGCCCATCGACCGCATCGGCTACGGCGGCTACCTGAAGCTGGCCTGCCAGTTCCCGGAGTTTATCGACTATGTGGAGAGCGTATGTAATGAGTTCCGAGAGCTCTACAACAACATCAAGGGGACCACGCCCTACTGCGTGAAGACGGTGGCCGTCCTCAACAGCTGGGGCAGGCAGAGGTCCTGGGGCTGCCACATGGTCCACCACGCCTTGTATCAGAAGCAGAACTACTCCTACGCCGGGGTCATCGAGGCCCTGTCCGGCGCGCCTTATGATGTGAAGTTCCTCAGCTTTGACGACCTCAAGGCCAACCCCCATGTGCTGGATGGGGTGGACGTCCTGCTGAACATCGGCGACGGAGACACCGCCCACACCGGCGGGGCAATTTGGGAGGACCCGGAGGTCTCCGCGGCGGTGAAGAAATTCGTCTGGAACGGCGGCGGCTTCATTGGTGTGGGGGAGCCCTCCGGCCACCAGTATCAGGGCCGGTACCTCCAGCTCGCCGACCTGCTGGGGGTGGAGAAGGAGACCGGCTTCACCCTGGGCTATGACAAGTACAACTGGGCCGAGCACCGGGACCACTTCATCCTGGCCGACTGCGGGGGCGAGGTGGACTTCGGTGAAGGAAAAAAGTCCATCTACGCCCTGGAGGGGGCTCAGGTGCTGGTCCAGCGGGACAGGGAGGTCCAGCTGGCGGTGAACGAGTTTGGCTCCGGCCGGGCGGTGTACCTCTCCGGCCTGCCCTACTCCTTCGAAAACAGCCGCCTGCTCCACCGGGCGGTGCTGTGGTCCGCTCACAGCGAGGAGCAGCTGAACCTGTGGCTGTCTACCAACTGCAATGTGGACGTTCACGCCTATGTGAAAAACGGCAGGTTCTGCGTGGTCAACAACACCTATGAGCCCCAGTCCACCACGGTCTACCGGGGGGACGGCTCCAGCTTCCCGCTGGACCTGGAGGCCAACGAGATCCGCTGGTTCACGCTGTAAAAGACGCTGCAAAGGTCCTGGGAACCGCCACAGATGGCGGTTCCTCTCCTTCGGCACGTAAGCGCCGGACCAGGCGGGGCGGTTGCAAAATCCTTTGAACCCGTTTATAATGAGAACAAGCACATTTCGGGGGGTGATTTCCGTGAGCAGCCGCGAGCAGCCGCATTACCGTCCTCTGGTCCCGCAGCGTCCGCTGGAGATCCGCCGTCTCTACTCTGTACACTATTTCGAGCACACCGGCAACTATGCCTTCGCGGGAGAGTACCACGACTTCTGGGAGCTGCTGTATGTGGACAAGGGGTCCCTGCAGGTCACTGCCGGAACCCAGAGCCGGCAGCTCTCCCGGGGACAGGTGATTTTCCATGCCCCCGGGGAGTTCCACGCCCTCTCCGCCACCGGCGTGGCGCCGGATCTGGTGGTGGTGGGCTTTGACTGCGTCAGTCCGGCCATGGCGTTCTTTCAGGGCCGGGTGACCTCTCTCCTCCCCGAGGAGCGGGCGCTGCTGGGCCGGGTGGTGGCGGAGAGCGCCTCCGCCTTCTCCACACCCCTGGGCGACCCCGGCACCGTGGAGGTGCAGCGCCGGGAGTCCCCGCCCTTCGGCGGAGAGCAGCTGGTCTGCGCCGCCCTGGAGGAGCTTCTGATCCGTCTGGTCCGCCGGGAGGCGGCCCCCGCCGGGCGCAGCAGCACCCGGCGGACGGAGGACGACCACACCCTGGAGCAGGTCATGCGCTATCTGGAACAGCGAATCGACCGGCCCCTCACCCTGGAGCAGATCTGCCGGGACAATCTGATCGGCCGCAGCCAGCTGCAAAAGCGCTTTCACGCCCACACCGGCGGCGGCGTGATGGCCTATTTCATCCAGCTGAAAATCCAGGCCGCCCGGCGGATGATCCGGGAGGGCCGCCTGAATTTTACCCAGATTGCCGCAGACCTGGGCTTCCAGTCCGTCCACTACTTCTCCCGGCGCTTCCGCCTCTCCACCGGCATGTCTCCCAGCGAGTACGCCCGCAGTGTCAAAATGCTGTCGGAATCCCCGGAGCCGGCGCCGGACGATGATGCAAATAATGTATAGAATCGTATATTTCCATTCTCATTGCAGACGCTTACAATGGACACAAAGCGTCCCGGCGGCCGGGCGTTCCGCGGCCGGAGACCATGGAAAATTTTTCAATGTCACCCCATCGGAGGTATCTATAGAAAGGAGTCATTTTTATGTCCATTCTTGTCACTGGCGGCGCCGGCTATATCGGCAGCCACACCTGTGTGGAGCTGATTCAGGCAGGCTATGACCTCATTGTCACCGACAACCTCTGCAACTCCAGCGAGGAGGCCCTGCACCGGGTGGAGCAGATTGTGGGGAAGAAGATCCCCTTCATCAAGGCCGAGCTGTGCGATGAGGCCCAGGTGGAAGCTCTGTTTGCCCAGCACCCTGAGATTGACTCCGTGATGCACTTCGCCGGGCTCAAGGCCGTGGGCGAGAGTGTGGCAAAGCCCCTGGAGTACTACTCCAACAATCTGGGCAGTACGCTGTACCTGCTCCAGGCCATGCGCCGGCACGGCGTGAAGAACTTCGTCTTCTCCTCCTCCGCAACGGTCTACGGCGATCCCGCCTCCGTGCCCATCCGGGAGGACTTCCCCACCGGCGGCACCACCAACCCCTACGGCACCTCCAAGCTGTTCCAGGAGAAGATCCTCATGGACATCTGCGCCGCCGACCCCACGCTGAACGTGGCCCTGCTGCGCTACTTCAACCCCATCGGCGCCCACGAGAGCGGCCTCATCGGTGAGGACCCCAACGGCATTCCCAACAACCTGGTGCCCTACATCGCCAAGGTGGCGGTGGGCCAGCTCCCCAAGCTCCACGTCTACGGCAACGACTACCCCACGCCCGACGGCACCGGCGTGCGGGACTATATCCACGTGGTGGATCTGGCCCGCGGCCATGTGGCGGCGCTGAAGAAGCTGGAGACCAACTGCGGCCTCTTCGTCTGCAATCTGGGCACCGGCAAGGGCTACAGTGTGCTGGACGTGCTCCACGCCTATGAGAAGGCCTGCGGCAAGACGCTGCCCTATGTCATCGACCCCCGCCGCCCCGGCGACATCGCCGAGTGCTACGCCGACCCGGCCAAGGCCAGGGACGAGCTGGGCTGGGAGGCTCAGTACGGCATTGAGGAGATGTGCGCCTCCTCCTGGAAGTGGCAGTCCATGAACCCCAACGGATATAAGGGGTAACCTTCGGTCCTTCCGCACCCACCTCATCCGTCACGGCCCTGCGGGCCGCGCCACCTTCCCCTAAAGGGGAAGGCTAAGGGGCCATAGAAAAAGTCTTCTCCTTTTGGGGAAGGCTCAGGGGCCACATAAAAAAGCCTTCCTTTTTGGGGAAAGGCTCCGGGTCCGCATAAAAAAGCCTTCCCTTTTGTGGGAAAGGCTCCGGGTCCGCATAAAAAAGCCTTCCTTTTTGTGAGAAAGCTCCGGATCTGCATAAAAAAGCCTTCCCCTTTAGGGGAAGGTGCCCCAGTTCGCAAACTGGGGCGGATGAGGGGCCCCCGCAGGGCCGTCCCCAACCGAACACATCAGGATTAAGGAGGACAAACAGCATGAACAAGCCTGTTCTTGTCATCATGGCCGCCGGCATGGGCAGCCGGTACGGCGGATTGAAGCAGTTGGACCCCGTGGGCAACCACGGCCAGCTCATCATTGATTACTCCATCTATGACGCCCGCCGGGCGGGCTTTGAAACTGTAATCTTTGTCATCAAGCACTCCATCGAGGCGGAATTCAAGGCCGCCATCGGCGACCGGGTGGCCAAGGTTATGAACGTCAAATACGCCTATCAGCAGATCGAGGATCTGCCGGAGGGCTACGCTGTTCCGGCGGAGCGTACAAAGCCCTGGGGCACCGCCCATGCGGCCCTGGCGGCCCGCGGGATTGTGGACGGGCCCTTTGCCGTCATCAACGCCGACGACTACTACGGTCCGGAGGCCTACCAAGAGATCTACGACTACCTGAGCACCCATCAGGACGGGGACGTGTACGAGTACGTCATGGTGGGGTATCTCCTGAAAAACACCGTCACGGAGAACGGCACCGTGGCCCGCGGCGTGTGCGAGGAGACGGCGGACCACTTCCTCACCCAGGTCACCGAGCGCACCAAGATTGAAAAGGGCGAGCCGCCCCGCTACACCGAGGACGACGGGCAGACCTGGACCGAGCTGTCCGCCGACACCATCGTGTCCATGAACATGTGGGGCTTCACCCGGAGCTTCCTGGACGAGGCCCTGGCCCGGTTCCCCGCCTTTTTGGACAGGGCCCTGGCGGAAAACCCCGCCAAGGCGGAGTATTTCCTGCCCACCGTGGTCAGCCAGCTCATCGACGAGGGCAAGGCCCGGGTGAAGGTTCTGCGCAGCGAGGACAAGTGGTACGGCGTCACCTACCGGGAGGACAAGCCCACCGTGGTGGCCGCCATTGCGGAAAAGACGGCCTCCGGCCTGTATCCGGACCGGCTGTGGGAGGTGTGAGCCATGATTCCGGCAGAACAGACCCTCCAGGAAGTGCTGGAGGCCTATGAGTTCGGCGCGCCGGTAGTGGGCGCCATCCGCTATGGCTGCGGACATATCAACGACACCTTCGTGGTCCATACCCAGCCCGACAACTGCTGCTGCCGCCGCTTTATCCTCCAGCGGATGAGCGCCGCCGCCTTCAAGCGGCCGGACCAGCTGATGGAGAACATCATCGGCGTGACGGAGTTTTTGGGCCGGGAGATCGAAAAGCACGGCGGCGACCGGAGCCGGGAGGCCATGGAAGTCCTCCGCCCCAAAAACGGCGCGGACTACTACACCGACAGTCAGGGAGGCGCCTGGCGGCTGTATCCCTTTGTGGAGGGCACCGTCTGCCATCAGGCGGCGGACACCCCGGAGCTCTTCGCCGCCTCCGGCCGGGCCTTCGGCCGCTTCCAGCAGCTGCTGCGGGACTACCCCGCCGACACCCTTTACGAGACCATCCCCCACTTCCACGACACCGAGGACCGACTGAAAAAGTTCAAGGCCGCCCTGGAGGCGGACAAGCTGGGCCGGGCTGGGGCCTGCCGGCCGGAGATCGACTTTGTGCTCTCCCGGGAGTCGGACTGCTCCGTGGCTCTGGATGCCCTGCGGGAGGGGAAGCTTCCTGTCCGGGTCACCCACAACGACACCAAGCTGAACAACGTGCTTCTGGACGAGACCACCGGCGAGGGCATCTGCATCATCGACCTGGACACCGTCATGCCCGGGCTGGTGCTCTACGACTTCGGCGACTCCATCCGCTTCGGTGCCAACCACTCCGCCGAGGATGAGCGGGATCTGAGCAAGGTCAACCTGGACGTGGACCTCTTTGCCGCCTATACCGACGCCTTTCTGGAGGGCACCGGCGGCTCCCTGACGGACACCGAGATCGAGTACCTCCCCTGGGGCGCCAAGCTCATGACCCTGGAGTGCGGAATGCGCTTCCTCACGGACTATCTGGAGGGGGACACCTACTTCCACACAGAGCGGGAGGGCCAGAACCTGGACCGCTGCCGCACCCAGTTTAAGCTGGTGCAGGATATGGAGTCCCGCTGGTCCGAGCTGGAGGCCATTGTGAACCGCTACCGCAAACACTAAAACCATACAACAGTCGATCATGGGGCGCGCCCCATGTGCGCTCTGCCGGTACCGGCAGAGCGCGTCTTTTGGAGGAGGCGGCATCTCTGGACATCCTATTTGACGAGGAGCAGCTGCGGGGGCTCATTGCCAATCTCAATATTCTCACCGGTCTGCCCGCCAACATTCTGGACCCGGAGGGGCGGGACATCAACCTCTTCAAGGGGCATCCGCCCTTTTGCCGGATGCTCAACGATCTGCCCGAGGGCCACGCACGCTGCGTCGCCTGCGACATGTGCAAGATCAAGCATTACACGGCGGAAAAGGGGTTTCAGTTCTACCGCTGCCACGTGGGAATCTGTGAGGCCATTATGCCGCTTTTTGACAGGAAGCGGCCCCTGGCCTATCTGGCCTTCGGCTGCTACCTGGACGACTCCCCCATGGAGGAGCAGTGGGAGAACACCCGCTCCCTTTTGGACTGGTATCCCGGCGGTCCGGAGGCATTGAAGGGCGCCTTTTTCCAGTTCCGTCAGTACTCCCAGGAGGCCATTCAGGCCTATACCGGAACCCTGGAGGCCCTGGCCGCCTATATCCAGCTCAAGGGCATGATCCTGGCCACGGAGCAGACCGACGCGCAGAGGCTGGATCTGTATCTGGATGAGCACTACATGGAAAAGCTGTCCCTGGCCGTCCTCTCCCAGGAGCTGCACATCGGCCGCACCAAGCTGTGCGCCCTGGCCAAGGAGCTCTCCGGCGGGCAGACGCTGTCCCATCTCATCGCCCAGCGGCGCATCCGGGCGGCCAAGCGGCTGCTGCTCCAGAGCAACCAGCCTATTTCCGCCATTGCGGAGGCCGTGGGCATCAACGACTACAACTATTTTTCCAAGGTCTTCCGCTCCATCACCGGCACGACTCCCAGTGATTTCCGGAAAAACGGCCGCAGTCATCTGGAGTAAGGAACTTTTCGGAGAAAGCGGCGCCGGCAACCGCGAAAATTCCATCCTACGGAACATACGGGAGAAAAACGGCGTGCTCTTTTGTAAACAGTTACGCTTTAAAACGTATCTCAGACCCGGTCTGTGTATGCGCCTCCCTTCTGTTGCGCAAAAGTTTCCGGCTGATCGACGTATAAAATCGTACGAATTTTCAGAATTCGTACGATTTTTCTATAAAGCGTACTCTGATCCCTATATAATCGCAGAATGAACAAGTATAATTTGAAATAAGAGGAAGCATTTGTGGATTATCTCCATTTGCCTCCTCCCAACAGCGTTCTATACGCAAATTTTTAAGATGAAGAGGAGAATGACAATGAAGAAGTTTCTTGCAGCACTGCTGGCTCTTGTGATGGTGCTGTCCCTGGCCGCCTGCGGCGGCGGTGGCGGCGGCGATACCAAGGAGCCGGCCAATGATGGCGGCGGCGACGCTTCCGGCGAGAAGGTCGCCCTCAACGTCATCGCCGCCCAGTACGGCGATCTGACCAAGGACTGGTGGGCCCAGTTCCAGAACGACTTCAACGCCGCCAACGAGGACATCGACCTGACCGTGGAGGTCGTTTCCTGGAACGACATCTACACCGTGGTCAACACCCGCATCTCCAACAACGCCGCCCCTGACATCCTGAACATCGACACCTTTGCCGATTATGTGGGCGACGATCTGCTCCGGCCCATTCAGGACTTCGTGTCCGACGAGACCTACGCCAAGTTCTATCCCGCCTTCCTGGAGCAGTCCAACATCGACGGCACCATCTGGGCCATCCCCGACCTGGCTTCCGCCCGGGCCATGTACTACAACAAGGACATCCTGGAGGCCGCCGGCGCGGAGGTCCCCACCACCTGGGCCGAGCTGAGAGATGCCTGCGAGAAGATCAAGGCCTATGACGCCAACATCTATCCCTGGGGCGTGGATATGACCACCGACGAGGGCCAGGCCTGCTTCGCCTACTACTCCTGGACCAACGGCGGCGACTTCCTGGACGCCAGCGGCAACTGGACGCTGAACAGCGCCGAGAACGTGGAGGCCGTGGAGTACATCGTGGGCCTGGTGAAGGACGGTCTGACCAACTCCGATCCCGCCACCCAGACCCGTTATGACCTGCAGGAGCTGTTCGCCACCGGCAAGGTGGCCATGATGATCGGCCCCAACCAGATTTCCAACTATGTGGAGAGCCAGGAGAATCCCATCAACTTCGGCATCGCCTCCATCCCCGCCAACGAGGGCAAGGACACTTCCTCTGTGGGCGTTATGGACCGGTTCATGGTCTTTGACAACGAGGACACCGATGCCAAGACGGAGGCCATCAAGACCTTCTTCGACTTCTTCTATGAGGACACCCGCTACTCCGACTGGGTCATCATGGAGACCTTCCTGCCCGCCACCAGCACCGGCGGCGAGATCATGGCCGCCGCCGACCCCGATGCCGCCAGCTGGATCGAGATCGTTGGCTCCGCCAAGTTCTATCCCACTGCCCAGGCCAAGTGGGCTGACGTGAAGCAGGGCGTCATCAATGTGGAGCAGCAGGCCCTTCTGGGCGGCAACGTCCAGGAGCTGCTGGATACGCTCCAGGCCCAGATTGCCGGCTAAGCCCTCACACCATCTTCCCTTTGTGAGGTAAACGACTGCGGGGCCGGGCCAAAACGGCCCGGCCCCCGCGTTTTCTTCCAGCCGTTTTCCAAGGGCAGGGGCCTGTTCCCCGCCTTTTGAAAGCGGCCGGAAGACGCATCAAACCATAGGAGGTGTCTCCGTGAGTACAAAAAACCCGGCTGTCCCGAAGCAGGCGGAACCCCGCCTGCCCCATCCCCGCAGCAAAAAGCGTTTCCGCACCATCGAGCCCTATATCTGGATCGCCCCCAGCATCATCCTGATGGCCATCTTTATCGTGATTCCTATCCTCAAGGTGTTCCAGCTGTCTGCCAACCAGGTGACCCGGGCAGGCAAGCTGAAGGGTTTCAACAACTTTGAAAACTTTTCAAGTGTTCTGAAGGACCCGGCCTTTGCCATTGTACTGAAAAACACCATCATCTGGACCATCGCCGTGGTGGCGCTGTCCACCCTGCTGGGCTTCATCCTGGCTCTGCTTTTGAACAACGAGTTCAAGGGCCGGAAGGTGGCCCGGGCCATCGTGGTCTTCCCCTGGGCCACCACCCTGGTCATCCAGGCCAGCGCCTGGAAGTTCATCGTCAACACGGACTACGGCACGCTGAACACCCTGTTCATGAAGCTGGGTCTCATCAGCGCCCCGATGAACTGGACGTCCACCCCTACCGCCTGGTTCACCTGGGAGATCGCCTGCGGCATCTTCGTCACCATCCCCTTTGTATGCTTCTGCGTCCTCTCAGGCCTGCAGAGCATTGACGGGACTTACTACGAGGCCGCCACCGTGGACGGGGCCAACTACTGGCAGAAGCTCTTCCGCATCACACTGCCCCTGGTAAAGTCCTCCCTGACGGTGAGTACGGTGCTGAACATCATCTATGTGTTCAACTCCTTCCCCATCATCTGGACCATGACCAAGGGCGATCCCGCCAACCGCACCGACACCCTGGTGACATACCTCTACAAGCTGGCCTTCTACAACGGCAGACAGGGCGAGGCCTCCGCCGTGTCGGTGATCGGCTTCCTCATCCTGCTGATCTGCGCCAGCGTATACATGGTCTACACCCTGCGGAAAGGAGATGAGGATCTATGAGCCAGCCCGCCAATGCCGTCCGGAAAAAGCCGGTCTCTGTGAAAAAGACCATCCTGCGCGTGCTGCTCTACTTTGTGGTGCTGGACGTGTGCGTCATCACCCTGTACCCCTATTTCGCCATGCTGTGCACCGCCCTGAAGAGCCGGGAGGAGATCTTCTCCACCGCCGGGACCGTTCTGCCCATCACCGCCCTGTGGTCCAACTTCATCGACATCTGGAGTCGGGCCCCCATGGCCAAATACATGCTCAACTCCATCCTCATCGCCGGGGGCTCCACCATCATCGCCATGCTCTGCGGCATCCCCGCCGCCTACGCCCTGGCCCGGATGAGGTTCAAGGGCCAGACCGCCTTTCTGGGCTTCGTCATCGTCTCCCAGATGTTCGCCCCGGTGGTGCTGCTCATCGGCATCTACCAGGTCATGCAGGTCCTGCACCTGACCAACAGCATCTGGGGATTGATCTTCATCAACGCCGCCTTTAACCAGGCCTTCACCATCTGGCTGCTGCGGGGCACCTTTATGGGCATTTCGGCAGATATGGAGCAGGCCGCCACCATTGACGGCTGCAACCGCATCCAATCCATGATGAAGGTCCTCCTCCCGGTGGCCGCCCCCGGCATCGTCACCACCCTGATCTTCATTTTCATCAACGCCTGGAACGAGTATACGGTGGCCCTGTGCCTGATCCAGGACGACCTGCTCAAGCCCCTGACCGTGGGCATCAACATCTTCAACGGCTACAACATCATTGAGTGGCAGTACCTCTTCGCCGCCTCGATCTTTGCCATCATCCCTGTTGTGATCCTGTTCATGTGCATCGAGAAGAACCTGGTCAGCGGCCTGGCTTCCGGCGGCGTGAAGGGATAAACGTGTCAAATCATCATTTGGAGGAATCACCCACTATGACCAGGGAAGAACTCATCGAAAAAATCAGAGAAGTCCACAAAAATGAAAAGTTCCGGCTGGATGCCTACTTCTTCTGCGGCTTTCCCTCCGGAACGCCCAACGAGGCACTGCTGAACGCCTGCGGCGCCTATCTGGACGCCGTGGACAACGGCCAGCCCACCCAGGAGGCCGCCGCCGGCCTGATTGCCCAGCTGGAGGCCACCGCCAACGCCAAGCCCAAGATCGCGGATGTGAACAACATCCTCAACAATCTGGACAGCGTCACGGAGATTCTCTCCCACAGGGATCTTCTGTAATGTCATTTCGCCCCGGGCCCCCGTCAAATGTGACGGGGGTCCTTCTTTTTTCCCGAAAAGACTTGACCTTCCACAGGGTGGAGGGTGTATGGTCCCTCCAGCCAAGAGAAAAAAATCCCGGTTCCGCTCTTGACAAATTCCAATTTTGTGCTATTGTATTAACTACCTAATATAATAATTCAAAGATCTTTCCAAAATTTGAAGAAACCGGGCGGCCCGTCTCGTATTTCTCTTGGAGAGACAAAATCCAAATGCAAGGAGAGACTGATTATGAACGAAGTCATGCTGCAGGACAGGGACCAGGCGCCGGAGAAAAAGCGCTTTCACCTTCCCCGCATCCGCTGGAGCCGGCGGAAAAAGATTCTTGCCGGCATTCTGGCACTGGTGGTGCTGGCAGCTGTCGTCCTGCCCCGGCTGGGCGGGAACACCGCCGCCGCAGGGGCCAGCTATCAGTCGGCGACTGTGGAGCGCCGGGATCTGACGCTGTCCGTCTCCGGCTCCGCCACTTTGGAGCCCGCCGACTCCTATCAGGTCACCACCCTGGTCTCCGGCAACATCCTCAGCGCCCCCTTTGAAGAGGGCGATCTGGTGGAACAGGGGGCGCTGCTGTACGCCCTGGACCACAGCGACGCCCAGAGCTCCGTGGACCGGGCCAACCTCTCCACCCAGCAGGCGCAGCTGAGCTACGAGCAGGCCCTGGAGGCCCTCCATCCCACCGCCCCCATCTCCGGCACCATCCAGGAGATCTTCGTCCACAACGGCGACAGCGTCTCCGCCGGCACGGCCCTGGCCAAGATTATCACCAGCTCGGATCTGAGCATCGACTTCCTCTTCCCCTATACCAAGCCCGCGGACTTCTACGTGGGCCAGAGCGCCACGGTGTTCATCGGGGAATTTGACGCGCCGGTACAGGGCACGGTGGAGGCGGTGTCCGACGACACCACCATCACCACCGACGGCCGGGAGTGCAGCAGCGTCCGGGTGAAGCTGGTCAACCCCGGCGTGGTGTCCGAGACCTTCAACGTCTCCGCCACCATCGGCAGTTTCTGCAGCTATGGCCGCACCCACTTCTCCATGCCCGGCTCCGCCACGGTCTACTCCGCCGGCAGCGGCACCGTCACCGGCCTTGACAAGCTGGCCGGCAGCGCCGTCAATAAGGGGGAGACCCTCTGCACCATCGAATCCGAGGCCAACCGCACCCAGGTGGAAAACGCGCGGCTCAGCGTGGAGAGCGCCCGGCTCTCCGCCGGCAGCGCCTCGGCCAATCTGGAGGACTACAATATCACCTCCCCCATCTCCGGCACGGTGATTGAAAAGAATTTCAAGGCCGGGGACAAGGTGGACAGCTCCCGCAGCGGAACCCTGGCCACCATCTATGACCTGAGCCGCCTGAAGGCGGAGATGAAGGTCAACGAGCTGGACATCGGCAAGGTGGAGGCCGGCCAGCAGGTGGAGATCACCGCCGCCGCCCTGCCCGGCCAGGTCTTTTACGGCACCGTGGAACGGATCAGCGTCAACGGCACCACCACCGACGGCTTCACGACCTACCCCGTCACCCTCTCCATCTCCGACTACGGCGCCCTGAAGCCGGGCATGAACATCTCCGCCACCATCCTCTGCGGCGAGGCCACGCAGGTGCTCACCGTCCCGGTGGGTGCCGTGAACCGGGGCAACACTGTCCTGGTGCCCACTCCCGGCGCTATGGCTGAGGACGGCGTCACCGTGCTGGATGCCTCGCTGCTGGAAGAGCGCCCCGTGGCCCTGGGCCGCAGCGACGACGCCTACATCGAGATCACCTCGGGCCTCACGGAGGGCGAGACCGTCCTCTACATCCAGCAGATGGACCCCGCCATGATGGGAGGCTAAGCACGTGGAACATCTGATCGAACTGCGAAATATCTATAAAATCTATCAGATGGGCAGCGAGGCGGTCCACGCCCTGGACGGCATCAACCTCACCATTGACACCGGGGAGTTTGTGGCCATTGTGGGCCAGTCCGGCTCCGGCAAGTCCACGGCCATGAACATCATCGGCTGCCTGGACGTCCCCACCTCCGGCACCTATCACCTGGGCGGCGTAGACGTCTCCACCATGAATGACGACCAGCAGGCGGAGATCCGCAACAAGATGCTGGGCTTCATCTTCCAGCAATACAACCTGATTCCCAAGCTCACGGTTCAGGAAAACGTGGAGCTGCCCCTGCTGTATGCCGGCATCTCCCCGGAGGAGCGCCGGGAACGGGCCATCCACTCGCTGGAGCGGGTGGGCCTCCAGGACAAACGGAGGAATCTCCCCAGCCAGCTCTCCGGCGGCCAGCAGCAGCGGGTCTCCATCGCCCGGGCTCTGGCGGGGAATCCCAGTCTGATTCTGGCCGACGAGCCCACCGGCGCCCTGGACTCCCGGACGGGCCGGGAGGTGCTGGGCTTTTTGCAGAAGCTGAACCAGGAGGGAGACACGGTGGTCCTCATCACCCACGATAACTCCATTGCCGTGAAGGCCAAGCGGATCGTCCGCCTCCAGGACGGCCGGATCATCTATGACGGCGACGCCCATGACCCCCAGGCGGTGGTTCAGGCCCAGGAAGAAGAGGAGGCGGCGAACTCATGAATTTTACCCAGTCCTTCAAGCTGGCCATCAAGTCCCTCCAGACCAGCAAGCTGCGGGCGTGCCTGACGATGCTTGGCATCATCATCGGCGTGGGGGCGGTGATTATCATCATCTCCCTTGGCAACGGCCTCACCGGCATGGTGGAGCAGCAGGTGGAGAAGGTGGGCATCAACCAGATTTACGCCTACAACTGGGGCTTCGGCGGCGGAGCGCTGGCACTGGACGCCCAGGAGATCTACGACCTGGTGGAGAGCCGCCCCGACGTCTTTGTGGGCGTCACCCCCTGGGTGGGCGGCGGCTCCGGCGTGCGAAAGGACCACGAGGAATTTAAGAAAACCAACATCTACGGCGTCAGTGAGGCCTTCTACCGCCCGGAGACCTGCACCACCCTGGACGGAGACACCCTGGCCAAGGGACGCTTCCTCACCTATGTGGATGTGCTCCAGCGGCACAACGTCTGCATCATCGGCGCCTATCTGGAGCAGGAGGCCTTCCATGGGGACGCCCTGGACAAACAGCTCACCATCGGCGGCATCAAATATACGGTGATCGGCGTCATCAAGCAGGCCAATGAAATCATGGAGGAGGGCGGCGGCGACGACATGGTGTACATCCCCTATGAAAACGCCATGCAGCTCTCCGGCACCTGCCAGATCCAGCTCTTTCAGCTCACCTGCACCTCCCGGGAGACCTCGGGCCTGGCCAAGGAGCTTCTGACGGAGATGATGCTGGACTTCTACGGGGAGCAGTACAGCGACAACGGCAGTCTCTTCTTCATCCAGACCATGGCGGAGCAGGTGGCGCAGATCAACGCCATGATGGGCGTGGCCATGACGGTGCTGGTGGCCATTGCGGCCATCAGCCTGCTGGTGGGCGGCATCGGCATCATGAACATCATGCTGGTGTCCGTCACGGAGCGGACCCGTGAGATCGGTATTCGGAAGTCCCTGGGGGCCAAGCGGCGGGATATCCGCAGCCAGTTCATCATTGAAGCCGGCACCACCTCCGCCCTGGGCGGCCTGCTGGGCATTGTCTTCGGGTGTCTGGTGGCCACAGGCATCGGAACGCTGCTGGGCGGGATGCTGGTATCGTCTATGGGCGCCAGCGGCGTCACCTTCAACGCAACCCCCACCCTCAGCGCCGTACTCATCAGCTTCGGCGTGTCCGTGGGCATCGGCGTGCTGTTCGGATATCTCCCCGCCAACAAGGCCGCGAAGCTCAATCCCATTGACGCACTGCGATATGAGTAATCCCAATAAACTCCCGGCTCGCACGCGCCGCGGCCGCCCGCCCGGCGTCCCCGCATAAGCACGCGGCAGAGCGATGGCAGACATCTCTGTCACCGCTCTGCCGCGTTTTGGCCGCTCTTAACCCGGAATCCATGCGAGTTTTCCAGGGCCAAACCGTGCAGAATGTCCTCCGGTTCTCCCGCATAAGTCCCTCCCCGCTCAGATTTTCTCCGGCCGCCTTTGACATTCCCCTGAAACTGTGATATTTTTAGAGAGTATTGTCCAGCAAGCTGAAAAGAATTTCAACATTTTCCGCGGCGTTTTTGCCGCAGATGGCCGCAGATGCGGCGCTTGGAGAGAAACATAAGGGGTGCTGTGTTATGAAGGAGTGCGTTGATCTGACGGAGAAGACCCTCAGCCGTGAGGACAAATTTTCCGGCAAGCTGGTACAGGTCCATGTGGACCAGGTACTGCTTCCCAACGGGAACACCTCCATCCGCGAGGTGGTGGACCACTGCGACGGCGTGGCGGTGCTGCCTCTGGATGAGCGAAATAACGTGCTGGTGGTCACGCAATACCGCTACGTGCTGGGCCGGACGCTGCTGGAGATCCCTGCCGGCAAGCTGGACCCCGGCGAGGACCCGGCCACCGGGGCCCTGCGGGAGCTCTGGGAGGAGACGGGGGCGGTTCCGGAGGTCTTTTTGCCCCTGGGCAGAATTCTGCCGGCTCCCGGCTGCTACACCGAGACGCTGCACCTCTTTTTGGCCCGGGGCCTTCGGATGGAGCAGCAGCACCTGGACCCCGACGAATTCTTGCAGGTGGAGCGCATCCCCTTCAACGAGATGGTTCACCGCTGCCTGACCGGCGAAATTGAGGACGCCAAAACGGTGGTGTCCGTGCTGAAAGCCAAGGTCCAGCTGGATCTTTAATACGGAGGAGAGATATCTGTGGAACAGCAGAAGACCGTTCTGATTGTAGAGGACGAGAAAAATATTGTGGACATCCTGCGCTTCAACCTCCAGCGGGAGGGCTACCAGACCGCCGAGGCCTACGACGGCGAGGCGGGCCTGGAGCTGGCCCGCACGGGGGACCCGGATCTGATTTTGCTGGATGTGATGCTGCCCAAAATGAACGGCTTTGACGTCTGCCGGAAGCTGCGGGATGAGGGAAACAGCGTGCCCATCATCATTCTCACCGCCCGGGAGGAGGAGGCCGACAAGGTGCTGGGCCTGGAGATCGGCGCCGACGACTACATCACCAAGCCCTTTTCCATGCGGGAGCTGGTGGCGCGGGTCTCCGCCAACATCCGCCGCACCGCCATGGCAGCCGCAGCCGCCGCCACTGCCGCCTCCGGTGCCATGCCGGTGGCGGGAGACCTGGCCATCAACACCGACAGCCACCAGGTCTTTCGGAACGGCAAGGCCATCGACCTGACCCAGCGGGAGTATGAGCTTTTGACCTTCCTGGCCAGCCACCCCAACAAGGTCTACTCCCGGGTGGATCTGATGGAGCAGGTGTGGAACTACGGATATGTCGGCGACGACGTGCGGACGGTGGATGTCACGGTCCGGCGCCTGCGGGAGAAGATTGAGGCAGATCCTGCAAGTCCGGCGTTCATTCTCACCCGCAGAGGGGTGGGGTACTATTTTGCCGTTTGACGGCTGACCCGTTGCACCGGCCGCCATCATGGCCCGCTCCCCCGGCGCATAAAAGGAGGCCCCGCCATGTTTAAAAGTCTTCATATGAAGCTGACACTGATCCTTCTGCTGCTGATCACCTCGCTGATGGCAGTGGTGGGGGCCTTTTTGACCATGAACGTCTCCAGCTTTTACATTGACACCTTCTACCAGCAGATGAACAGCGTCTTCGGCCAGGAGCGGCGGGACTTCGTGGCGGATCTGCGCACCGCAGCCGCCGAGGAAAACGGCGTGGAGCTGGTCAAGGAGATCCTGGACACCAACGCCGGCGCCCTTGGCATCGACTACCGCAGCCGCAATTACTTTTTGCTGGACGGCGCCACCGGCAGCTATCTGGCCGGGTCCGCCGACCAGGATGCTCTGCCCAGGGAACAGAGCGCCAACCTGCTCACCGCCCGGAACGCCGTAGCCGCAGGGGACGAGACCACCGTAGGCGCCGACAGCGACATCACCGCCGACTACATGGACGCGGCCATCCCCATTATGGGCGGGGACCACGCCTACATCATCTACATTCTGGACAACAAGGACACGGTGTCCGGCCTCAACGCCCAGCTCTTTACCATCATCATGCAGTCCCTCATCATCGGACTGCTGATCGCCGTTCTTTTGAGCTTCCTGCTCTCCAAGACCATGGTGGGCCCCATTGAAAAGCTCACCGCCGGGGCGGAGCGGGTGGCTGCCGGGGACTTTGACAGCGCCCTGCCGGTGGAGTCCACCGACGAGATCGGCATCCTCACCGGCACCTTCAACGAGATGGCCGGAGTCCTCCAGTCCACGCTGGCGGCGGTGGAGAACGAGCGCAACAAACTGGACACATTGTTCCTCCACATGACCGACGGTGTGGTGGCCTTTGACCACCAGGGCTACCTTATCCACTGCAACCCCGCCGCCAATGCGCTGCTGCAGCGGACCGTGGAGCCGGACTGCACCTATGAAGAGCTCCTGGGGGACATGCACCCCTTTGAGGAGATTCTGGCCCTCCGCCGCCCCAACTACGTGGAAGAGGAGCTGCGGGCGGGCGAGCGGACTCTGGACATCTATCTGGCTCCCTTCTCCGACCACGAAAAGGGGGGCGTTCTCATCATGCTCCACGACGTGACGGAGCAGCACCGCAACGAGGAGCGCCGCAAGGAATTCGTGGCCAACGTCTCCCATGAGCTGCGGACCCCCCTCACCAACGTCCGCAGCTATGCTGAGACCCTGCGGGACGCAGGCGGCGACATCCCCCAGGAGACGGCCAACAGCTTTTTGGACATTATCATCAACGAGGCCGACCGCATGACCCATATTGTGCAGGACCTGCTGACCCTCAGCCGTCTGGACGCGGGCAACGCGGAGCTGTCCCTCTCCCGCTTCCCCTTCGGGGAGGCCATTGAGAGCGTGGTCCGGGCCAATGCCCTGAACGCCAAGCAGCGGGGCCATGAGCTGACCTACGACCCGCCGGAGAGCCTGCCCTTGATTGTGGGGGACCGGAGCCGGCTGGAACAGGTGATGATGAACATCATCGGCAACGCCATCAAATACACCCCGGACGGCGGACACATCCGTATCCTCTCCGGCGCCGGGGAGGAGACTGTCTGGATGGAGGTGCAGGACGACGGCATCGGAATCCCGGAGAAGGACCGGGAGCGGATCTTCGAGCGCTTCTACCGGGTGGACAAGGCCCGGTCCCGGGAGTCCGGCGGCACCGGTCTGGGGCTTTCCATCGCCCGGGAGATCGTCCAGCGCCATGACGGCGTGATTGCCCTGGTGCCCCACGAGGGCCCCGGCACCACCATCCGCCTGACGCTGCCCATCGCCCAGCGGGGACAGAGCGGAGGGGAGCGGCCATGAGCGAGGGTCGCCGGAAACGCCTGGATTTTATCCAGAATCTCACCATCGCGGTGCTGTCGGTGACTGCGGTGCTGCTGTTCGCCCAGACACAGATCTACAATCTGGGCGTTGATTTCCTGTCAGAGGGGAACACGGGAGGCGCCGCCCCCAGTCAGAGCGGGTTCACCCTGATCGCCCCGGTCCGGGTCGCCGTCACCGGCGGCTCTTTCGGCCGCTACGGCAGCGTGACCCTCACCACAGCCGATGAGACCTTCGAGCCTCTGCGGGGTCTGCTGGAGCAGGCCCTTGGTTCTGTGCGGACTTACAGCGCCAGCGACCAGCAAACCTTTCTCCAGGCCCTGGAGAGTACCTCGGTCTACTACGACTTCCTCACACCGCTCCCCCTGTCCGTCCTCTCTCAGATGGTGCAGACCGACGGAGCGGAATCCGTCTCCGCCCGGCGGCTGGTTCTGGCGGAGCGGCAGGGCTCTGTGACGCTCTATTTGCTGGACGAGAACGACTCCTATCTCCGCTGTGAAACGGCCCTCTCCCCGCAGGTTCTGGAGGAGGCGGTCAATCACTATGAGCTGGGCAGCACCACCTTCGCCTTTGAACACATCGACGACCCGGCGGCACAGGCGGCGGCGCCCTGCACCCTCCTTTTGGAGGAGCTGCCGGTTCTGCCGGAGCTCTCCGTCTCCGTCCCCCTGTCGGATACCAGCCGGCTGCTGGCCAGTCTGGGCTTCAATCCCAATACCCAGAACCGCTACACGGACGCCGGCGGCGCAGAGGTGGTGACAGAGAGCGGCCGCACACTGCGGATTCACCCCGACGGCACCATTGTCTACAAGAGCGGCGGGGACCCGGTGCTGTCCATTGCCGCAGAGGAGGACCGCCCCACGCAGCTGGAGGCGGCTGTCGGCGTCGGTGCCCTCTTAAACGGTCTCCTCTCCCCCACTGCCGGCGAGGCCGCCTTGTACCTGGAGAGCATCCGGCAGGTGGGCACCGCCACGGTGCTGCAATACGGTTACCAAGTGGGCGGCGTTCCGGTCCATCTGGCCGACGGACAGGGCGCCGCACAGGTCAGTCTCGCAGGTTGCAGCGTCGCCTCCATGACCATCCGCGTCCGGCAGTACACGGCCAACGGCACCAACTCTTTGCTGCTGCCTCTGCGGCAGGCTCTGGCCATTGCCGCCCGGCAGGAGGGCGCGGAGCTGTTCATCGGCTATACCGACAGCGGCGCAGGCACGGCCGCCGCCCAATGGCTGGCGGAGTAATCCGCCCAAATTACCGACACTGCGGGGTGAACACTTGGACCGGCGTCTTTTGAAAAACATCATCATCATGATTCTCGTCCTGCTGAACGCTTTTCTGCTGGGCTCTCTGGCCATGCGCCAAACGGCCGCTGTGCGCAGCCGCCACCGGTCCGAGGCGCAGCTGGTGGCCCTCTTCGCCGCCGACGGCATGACGCTGGAGCCCGACGTGATCTCCCACGAGACGCCTCCCCCCTCCTTGTCGCTGTCCCGGAATCTGGAGCGGGAGAAAGAGGCCGCGGCGTTTTTCCTGGGCACCGGTGCGGTCCGCAGCGCCCAGGACGACGGCACCTATATCTACTCCACAGAGGCCGGCGTCGCGCAGTTCCGCTCCAACGGCGCCTTCGACATGGTGGGCTCCCTGACCTCCGACGACGGCATAGCCCGCTGCCGGGAGTTCTGCAAACGCTTTTCCTGCGAAGAACCCGTCTTTGCCCTGGACAGTGAGGGAACCGGCACCGGTACGGCCGTCTGTCTCTACGGAAAGCGTCCGGTCTACAACTGCACGCTCCTCTTCACCATGGACCATGGAAAACTCCTGACTGTCAGCGGCACACTGCTGCCGGGGGAGGGCACCGCCGTCGCGGAGGACCGGGAGCCCCTGTCCGCCGCCGCCGCCCTCACCGCCTTCCAGCAGATGCGCCGGGAGAGTTACGCCGTGGTCTCCGCCGTGACGGATCTGTATCTCTGCTATGAGCTCCAGGGCTCCACCGCCTCCGCGCTGTCCCTGGCCCCGGCCTGGTGCATTGTGACGGACGCCAGCAAGTATTATGTAAACTGCATCACCGGCACAGCCGCCGCAGGCTGACCATCCCCCAGAGAAAAACCGCCCCACCGCTGATACGGTGGGGCGGTTCAGCTTGTCGAAAAATTTTTTTCGACAAGCTGAACAGGATTTGCAGAACTTCAAAAAGTTCTGCAAATCCTGGATTAAAATGGTGCGGGAAACCCTTCCTGGGTTTCCCGCACACACCCTTCCTTCCCGTCGAACCACTTTTCTGCCTTTTTGGACAGTCTGTACTGATCACAGCGGCGTGCCGTCCGGCACATCCAGCTGCCGCAGTACCCGCAGCTGAATGGGGATGGCGCAGAGCATCGTCAGCACATCGGAGACCGCCTGGGTCATCTGCACCCCCAGAAGACCCAGGGTCATGGAGAGGAGCCACACCAGAGGAATGAAGAAGATCCCCTGCCGGGCCATGGCCAGGAAGGTCGCCGGCACCGTCCGGCCGATGGTCTGGAGCATCATGTTGCTCATAACCACCCAGCCCGAGAGGCAGAAGGTGGCACACTGGAACCGCAGAGCCGCCGCCCCTACGGAGATCACCTCCGGGTCGTTTCGGAACAGGGCGATCAGCTGGGGCGCAAAGAGAATTCCCAGCCCGCCAACCGCCAGCAAAAAGGCGGTGGAGGTCTTCACGCAGAACCAGAAGCCCTCCTTCACACGGGTATAGAGCCGGGCGCCGTAGTTGAAGCCGCACACCGGCTGAAAGCCCTGGCCGAAGCCGATCATCGCCGAGCCGCCGAACATCATCAGCCGCTGGACCACGCCCATGGCGGCAATGGCGGCGTCCCCATGGGGCCGGATGGCCCAGTTCAGGCAGATGGTGGCCACGCTGGCAAGGCCCTGGCGGGCCAGGGAGGGCAGGCCGCCCCGGATAATCATCTGGTAATAGGACCATTTTCTCTGAACCCGGGAGATGTGGATCTCCAGATTGCCGCCTCGGGTACAGCCCATCAGCAGGAGGAAAAAGCTGACCAGCTGGCTAATGATGGTGGCCCAGGCCGCGCCGGCCACCCCCATGTCGAACACGAAGATCAGCAGAGGGTCCAGTCCGATATTCAGCACCGCGCCGCTGGTGATGCCCACCATGGCATAGGCCGCACTGCCCTGGAACCGCAGCTGGTTATTCAGGACCAGGGAGGCCGTCATCCACGGCGCACCCAGCAGGATGATCCGCAGATAGGCCTTGGCGTAGGGCAAAATCGTGTCCGTGGACCCCAGCAGATAGGCCAGAGGCTCCAAAAAAATCTGACCCAGAACGCAGATGAGAAGCCCCGCCCCCAGGGCGGAGAAAAATCCGGTAGCGGCCATATTGGAGGCGTCCTCCAGATTCTGCCGCCCCAGCTCCCGGGAGATGAAGTTGCCGCTGCCGTGGCCGAAGAAGAAGCCCACCGCCTGAATCACCGCCATCATGGAGAACACCACGCCCACGGCACCGGTGGCGCTGTTGCTCTCCAGCCGGCCCACAAAGAAGGTGTCCGCCATGTTGTAAAAGGCCGTAACCAGCATACTGATGATGCAGGGCAGCGCCAGGCGGCACACCAGACGGCTCACCGGCAGTTCCGTCATGTCATGAAATTTCTGTTCCTGTTTCTCGTCCATGTCTAACTCCCCGTGTTTTCTGTTTCTTAACGAAATTATAACACACCCTCGCCCAAAACGGAAGTCAAAAAAATCGGCGGTACAGGCGCAGGCCGCTCTCCTCCGGCATAGGATGAAGCGTACCAAACCAGGTACCATTTCAGGAACTGCCGCCCTATCGTCGAGCAACGCGAAAAGAATGATTCAGGTTCTTTTCCCCTCCGCGGCAAAATTGTACCGCGGCCGGCCGTAAATACGACGGCCGCAGTCCGGGCCGGGAGCCATAACCAACGGACTGTAGAGGCGCTGTTGGAAAAGGTGTGATTCCTTTTTCCGTTCTCTATGTCCGAAAGAGGGGGGCCGTTCCTCAGGAAACGAGGGATCGCTTTGCGTATCAGTGAGGCATATGAACATGAACCGCTCCTGAGCTGTCAAGTGGAGGAGAACTGTCCCGCCGGCGGGTGCAGCAAGACCGGCACCCAGTGCGTGGACATCGCCGCGCCGCTGGTGCTGACCCCTGCCGCCTCCGTGGGCACGGTCACGGTGTCCTGCCAGGGAAGCCCCTGCATCACCTGTGTCACCGAGGCCGACGGCAGCCGCTGCGTGGTGACCATGACCCAGCAGATCTGTGTCTCCGTGCCGGTCCGCTACGGCGTAACGCTGACTGCCGGAGAGCCCACCATCGCCTGCGCCGACAGCAGCTGCGGCTGCTGCTGAAAATCTCCGCTCCGCCGGGCACGGCGGGGCGCCCGGATTACATGAAAGGCCAGAGATCCGTCCCCCTGCCGGAGATCCCGGCGGGGGGACGCCTTTTGGCCCCCCCGCTCCTTCAGATTCGCCCTTGCAGAGGGCTGGAAAAGCCGTTATAATGGGGGCTATGCAAAAATGCGGTACTCAGGAGCTCCGTGCTTCCGTAGAGGGCTGCGGAGAGACGGCGGTCCCCGATACTGCCCGGCTTTTGCCAGACCGCCGCTCCCACGCAGGGGCGATTTGGTCGTTTTGCAGGAGCGGACCGGTCCTCCGGCTTTGGCATTGGCCGGAACCAAAACGGACTTACGGACCTCTCCCCATGTGCCCGCCTCTCGATAATTGCGCGTTGGGACACTCCCCCGCACAGGCGGGGCTTGCAACTTTCGGGAAAACGGGCTATACTACGCCAAGAGAGCAACCGCCCCGAATCAGAAAGGATGTTTTTATGACTGCTTATTCCAAGATGACGCCCCAGGAACGGAAGGCGGAATACGCCTCCGTGCAAAAGAAGTATGAGGCCCTAAAAGCCCAGGGCCTGAAGCTGAACATGGCCCGGGGAAAGCCCGGAAAGGCCCAGCTGGATCTGGTGAGCGGCCTGTTTCAGCTGATGCAGCGGCCGGAGGACTACGTATCCGACGGCATTGACGTGCGCAACTACGGCGAACTGAGCGGCCTGCCCGCCGCCAAGCGCCTCTTTGCGGAGATCCTGGGCTGCCGGCCGGAGCAGGTCTTTGTCGGCGGCAACGCCAGCTTGCAGCTGATGTACGACACCATCTCCAAGGGCTATACCCACGGTCTGCTCCACAGCCCCCGGCCCTGGTGCAAAGAAGAGCGCGTGAAGTGGCTGTGTCCCTCCCCTGGCTACGACCGGCACTTCCGCATCACGGAGAGCTTTGGCTTTGAGCTGATGGTCATCCCCATGACGGAGACCGGCCCCGATATGGACGCCGTGGAGAACGCGGTGAAGGACCCGGCGGTCAAGGGCATCTGGTGCGTGCCGAAATACTCCAACCCCGACGGCATCATCTATTCCCAGGAGACCATCCGCCGCATGGCGGCCCTGAAGCCCGCCGCACCGGACTTCACCATCATGTGGGACAACGCCTACTGCATCCACGAGTTTGAGGGGGACTATGTGGAATTCCCGGATATTCTCTCCCTCTGCGAGGCGGCGGGAAACCCGGACATGGTGTTCGAGTTTGCCTCCACCTCCAAGGTGACGCTGCCCGGCGCGGGCATCTCCTGCTTCGCCTGCTCCCAGGCCAATATGGCCTACCTGGAAAAGCTCCTCACCGTCCAGGTCATCAGCTTTGACAAGGTGAATCAGCAGCGCCACGTGCTCTACCTCAAGGATAAGGCCCACACCCTGGAGCTGATGAAGCAGCACGCCGCCATCATGGGCCCCAAGTTCCGCTGTGTGGCGGACGCCCTGGAGCGGGAGATCGCGCCGCTGGAAATCGCCTCCTGGAAACGGCCCAAGGGCGGGTACTTCGTGTCCTTGAACGCCATGCCCGGCACAGCCAGACGGACGCTGGAGCTGTGCAAAGAGGCCGGCGTCACCATGACCGACGCCGGCGCCACCTTCCCCTACGGCAAGGACCCTCAGGACAGCAACATCCGCATCGCCCCCTCCCTGCCCCCGGTGGAGGAGCTGGAGCAGGCCATTGAGGTGCTGTGCGTCTGCCTGCGGCTGTCCGCTCTGGAGGTGCTGGGCGTATGAGATACTACGGCAGAGTCTTCCGGCCTCCCTCTGAGGCCTACAGCCTGATTGTGCAGGTGACCTACGGGTGCAGCCACAACACCTGCGCCTTCTGCGATATGTACAAGGACAAGCGATTTGCCCTGCGGCCCATGGAGGAGATTCTGGAGGACTTCCAGATGGCCCGCCAGGCCTACCGCCGGGTGGAGAAGGTATTCCTGGCAGACGGCGACGCCCTGGTGCGCAGAGCTTCGGAGCTGTACACAATCCTGGACACCATCCGGGAGCTGTTCCCGGAGTGCCGCCAGGTCACCTGCTACGGCTCCCCCTCCAGCATCCGTATCCGGAGCATGGAGGAGCTGAATACGCTGCGGGAAAAGGGACTGACCATGGTCTACATGGGCCTGGAGTCCGGCAGCGACGCGGTGCTGACCCTCATGCGCAAGGGCCACCCGGCGGCGGAGATCATTGAGATGGGCCAAAAAGTCCGGCAGTGCGGGCTGAAGCTGTCTGTGACGGCCATCACGGGCCTGGGCGGCCCGGACCTTCTGGAACAGCACGCCGTGGAGACGGCCAAGGCCCTGAACGCCATGAACCCGGAGTATATTGGAATGCTGACGCTGGTGGTGGAGGAGGAAACACCCCTCTATGACTGGGTGCGAAGCGGAGAGTTCCGCCTCCTGACTCAGGCTCAGGTGCTGGAGGAGACGCGGCTGCTGGTGGAGAACCTGGACAGCCCCGGCAGCATCTTCCGGATGAACCACGCCTCCAACTACCTGCTGCTGCGGGGCACGCTGAACCAGGACAAGGAGGCCATGCTGGCGGAGATCCGGCGGGCCAGGGAGGATATGAGCACCCTCCGGCCGGAGGCCTGGAGAGGCGTATAGCTCTTTTTCTGTAGAAAAAGAACCAAAAAGACTTTTAGCGCGCTGCCAAACCTGATGATTTATGAAAGCCCCTGCGACGGCAACCGAGGTGATTCCTGGCTGCTGCCGCGGGGGCTTGGTTTTGTGATTGAATTAAAGGGCGCGGCGCTCCTCCGCTTCGCAGTAGGCACAGCGGTAGGTGTGCCCGTCGCTCAGGAGGAAAATGGCGTCCAGCTGCGGCTCTGCGGCGGTGATGCACCGGGGGTTCCGGCATCGGATCACATTCACCAGCTTGTGGGGCAGCTCCAAATGCTTCTTCTCCTTCAGCTTCCCGTCCCGAATGATGTTCACCGTAATATCCGCGTCGATATAGCCCAGAACATCCAGATCCAGCTCCATGGGAGAGTCGATCTTGATGATGTCCTTGCGGCCCATGTGTTCACTGCGGGCGTTTTTGATGATGGCCACCTGGCAGTCCAGCTGATCCAGGTGCAGATGCCGGTAGATCTCCATGCTCTTGCCGGACTGAATGTGGTCCAGAACCACGCCATTGGAAATGCTGTCAATATTCATGAGGGCCTCCTTATCGTTCCAGCAGCTTCATAATCAGCGCCATGCGGATCAGCTTCCCGTTCTTCACCTGCTTCCAGTAGGCAGCCCGGGGGTCCTGGTCCACCGCCACGGCAATCTCGTTGACCCTGGGCAGAGGGTGGAGGATCGACAGATCCCGCTTGGCGTTTCGGAGCTTCTCCGGTGTTAAGACATAGCTGTCTTTTAACCGCAGATAGTCCTCCTCGTTGAAAAAGCGCTCCCTCTGGACGCGGGTCATATAGAGAATATCCAGCTCCGGCATGACCTCTTCCAGATCCGTGGTCTGGGTGTAGGGAATTCCCTTGGCTTTCAGGGACTGCTCCTTTACATAGCGGGGCAGCTTCAGCTCCTCCGGGGAGATCAGCACGAAGCGGATCTTCTCATAGCGGCTGAGGGCGTTGACCAGGGAGTGGACCGTACGCCCGAATTTCAGGTCGCCGCAAAAGCCGATGGTGAAATCGCTCAGCCGCCCCTTCTCCCGGTGGATGGTGAGGAGATCCGTCAGGGTCTGGGTGGGGTGGTTGTGGCCGCCGTCTCCGGCGTTGATGATGGGCACCTCGCTGAACTGGGCGGCAGCGTAGGGTGCTCCCTCCTTCGGGTGGCGCATGGCAATGATATCGGCGTAGCAGCTGACGGTGTGGACGGTATCCCCCACCGTCTCCCCCTTGGCGGAGGAGCTGGAAGCCGCCTCGGAGAAGCCCAGCACGCTGCCTCCCAGGGCCAGCATGGCAGACTCAAAGGAGAGCCGGGTGCGGGTGGAGGGCTCAAAAAAGAGGGTGGCCAGCTGCTTGTGGGCGCAGGCGTCCTGGTACCTGGCGGGATTGCGCAGGATATCCTCCGCCGTGGAGATCAGCTGATCGATCTCCTCCACAGACAAATCGGTGATGTCAATGATATTTCTGGGCATAGAAACCTCCAAAAGATTGATGGGTTGCCCGCCCGACAGGGCCCTGGCAGAGGCCCCGGCGGCGGTTTAATCTAAAAAGACATGCATGTAGTACTACAGAATTTCCCCATAGACGAACAGGTTCAGACGGCGGACTGCCGCCTCTGCCGTCTCCGAAGTCTCAGCGTATCCAGCTCTCGTCGGAGGGATTCGCTCGGAACCGCTGCAGCCGTTCTATGTCCTCCGGCCGGATCTTCCCCTCCCTGGCGGCCACTTCACACACGGCGTCAAAGTCAGACACGCTGTAGTTCTTTACACCGGCGGCCTCCAGTCTTTCCAGACCCCTCCGGAGTCCGTAGGTGAAGATGGACACGATGCCCAGCACCTCCGCGCCGGCCTCCCGCAGCGCCTCCACCACCTCCAGGCAGCTCCCCGCCGTGGAGATCAGATCCTCCACCACGACCACCTTCTGGCCCGGCTCCAGCCGGCCCTCAATGCGGTTCTGCCGCCCGTGGTCCTTGCTGCCGGAGCGGACATACCCCATGGGCAGTCCCAGGAGATGACCCACAATGGCGGCGTGGGCAATGCCTGCGGTGGAGGTACCCATCAGGACTTCTACGTCTTTGTAGTTCTTTCGGATCAGCTCCGCCAGCCCCTCCTCCACTCGGGTGCGGACGGCGGGTGCGGTGAGAGTCAGGCGGTTGTCGCAGTAGATGGGGCTCTTGATCCCGCTGGCCCAGAGAAAGGGCTCGTCGGGTCGAAGGAAGACCGCTCCGATGGAGAGCAGGTCGTGGGCAATGGTCTGTTCCAGGGTCATGGCAAAACTCCTCCTGATTGTTGTAAATTATAGGCTGTGGATACCGGTCCCAGGCTGTCCGGGCACCTCTGCTGCCGGATCACTCCGATTCTCCCAGAAATTCCCCAACCGCCCGGCGGTAAGCGCCTACCGGGTCCGCCGCCCGGGTAATGGGCCGGCCCATCACCAGATAATCGCAGCCCGCCTGTCCGGCCCGCGCGGGCGTCATCACCCGCTTCTGATCCCCCGCCTCACTGTCCGCAAACCGGACGCCGGGGGTCACGGTGAGGAACTCCCCGCCGCAGCGCTCTTTTACCAGCGCCGCCTCCAGAGGGGAACACACCACGCCGTCCAGGCCGCAGGCGGCGGCATTTTTTGCGTAAGACATCACTGTCTCATCCATAGGGGTCTCAATCAGCAGTTCCTGTTTCAGCATCTCCGGGCTGGTGGAGGTCAGCTGCGTCACGGCGATCAGCAGCGGCCGGGTTCCGTCGGGCCGGGTGAGTCCCTCCAGGGCTTCCCGCATCATCTCCGAGCCGCCGGCGGCGTGCAGGTTCACCATGTCCACCTCCAGCCGGGACAGCACGGCCATGGCCCGCTTCACGGTGGTGGGGATGTCATGGAGCTTCAGGTCCAGAAAGATCCTGTGACCCCGGTCCTTGAGCTTCCGGACCATATCCGGTCCCCCGGCATAGTAGAGCTCCATGCCGATCTTCACAAAGGGCCTCTCCCCCGCGGGAAAGCGGTCCAGAAAGCTCAATGCCTCCTCCCGGCCCGGGAAGTCCAGGGCAATGATGACGTCTTTTGCGCTCATGTGTGTGCTCCTCCTGTCAGCTCTGAGATATGATGTACGCCCAGCCGCCCGCAGACGGCCGGCAGGTCCTCCACAATCTGCTTGCAGGCCCAGGGATTCCGCAGGTTCGCTGCCCCGATCTCCACGGCGGAGGCCCCCGCCAGCATCATCTCCGCCGCCGCTTCTGCGCTGTCCACGCCGCCGCAGCCGATGATGGGGAGCTTCACCGCCTCATAGACGTCCCATACCATCCGCAGCGCCACCGGGAACACCGCCGGGCCGGAGAGTCCTCCCGTGCGGTTGGCCAGCACAGGACGGCGGGTGCGCAGGTCAATCCGCATCCCCAGCAGCGTGTTGATGAGGCAGAGGCCGTCGGCGCCGGCGTCGGCGCAGGCCCTGGCGATCTCCGCAATATCGGTGACGTTGGGGGACAGCTTCATAAAGACGGGCTTCCTCGTGGCCGCCCGGACGGCCCTGGTCACAGCGGCGGCAGAGGCCGGGTCGCACCCGAAGTTCCGTCCCCCGGCGTGGACGTTGGGGCAGGAGATGTTCACCTCCAGAATCTGAACCTGTTCACAATCTTCCAGCTTCCGGCAGTTCTCCCCATACTCCTCCAGGGAGAATCCGCCGATATTGGCGATCACCGGGCCGCGGAAGATCCGCGCGATGTGGGGCACCTCCTCCCCGATCACCGCGTCGATGCCGGGATTCTGGAGCCCCACAGCGTTCAGCATCCCCGCCTCCGTCTCCGCGATCCGGGGCTGGGGATTGCCGTCTCTGGGCTGTGCCGTAGTGCCCTTCCAGGCGAAGGCCCCCAGGAGGTTCAGATCGTACAGCTCCGCAAACTCCCGGCCGTAGCCGAAGGTGCCGGAGGCGGGGATCACCGGGTTTTTCAGCCGCACCCCGGCCAGTTCAACGCTCAGGTCCACAGAATCTCCTCCTTTCGGAACACCGGTCCGTCCTTGCAGACCCGGCGGGGGCCGCCCGCCGTCGGGATGGAGCACCCCACGCAGGCCCCGAAGCCGCAGGCCATCCGGGCCTCGAAGCTGAACTGCCCGCCTTGGATCTGGGGCAGCGTATGGACGGCCCGCAGCATAGCCGTGGGGCCGCAGGCCAGAACATAGGAGACCTCCGGCAAGACCCGCAGAAGATCTGTGACAAAGCCCTTTGCCCCCAGACTTCCATCCTCCGTGACAACAAAGACCCTGGACTCCAGCGCCTCAAACCGGCCCAGGTAAAACGCATCCTCCCGGCTCCGGAACCCCAGGATGACGGCAGGTCTCTGGCCCTGCTCCCGGATGCGCCTTGCCAGTCCATACAGCGGCGCAATCCCAATGCCGCCGCCCACCAGCACGGGGGCGGGGCCCGTGACCGCCGGGTCGAGAGTAAACCCGTTGCCCAGACCGCTGAGCACGTCCAGCTCTGTCCCCTCCGGCAGGCGGACCAGCTCCCCGGTCCCCTTCCCCGCCTCCTTTACCAGCAGCGTCAGACTCCCGGAATCCCAGTCACAGACGGAGATGGGCCGGCGGAGGAATCTCCCCGGCAGTTCGATATTGATAAACTGCCCCGGCGCGGTTACGGCGGAGGTGTCCCCCGACAGGACCAGCTCCCACACATCCCCGGTCAAGGGCCGGGAGCTCTCCAGGGTAAAGACAGACTGTTTCATGGCTTCTCTCCTTCCAGGCGGTTATCTTCCCGGACCATGCCGGCAATCTCTCCGGGGAACATCGCTGCATCCTCTGGAAAGACGATGTTCCCTCCCACCATTGTCATGCAGACGGCGGCCTCCACCCGGCGGCCGGCAAAGGGCGTGGCCCGGCCCAGGGAGCGGAAGCGCTCCGGATCTATTACGCCGGGACAGCGCAGGTCCAGAACCGCCAGGTCGGCGGGCTGGCCCTCGGCGAGCTCTCCGCCCGGCAGGCCAAAAATCCGCCGGGGGGTCACGCACAGGGCGTTTAAGACCGTTTCCAGGGGGACCTTCCCGGTCTTCACCAGCTCCGTGTACAGCACCGGGAAGGCACACTCCAGGCCCACCACGCCGTTGAGGCTCTCCCGAAGGCCCCCGGCCTTCTCTGCCGCCGCGTGGGGGGCGTGGTCCGTGGCAATGCAGTCCACGGTCCCGTCCAGCAGTCCTGCCACCAACGCGTCCCGGTCGGCGGCGGAGCGAATCGGGGGATTCATCTTAAAGCGCCCCTCGTCCCGGAGGTCCTCATCACAGAGGACCAGATAGTGGGGCCCGGTTTCGCAGGTGACCGGGAGGCCCTCCGCCTTGGCGGCGCGGATCAGGGCCACACTCTCCTCTGAGGAGACGTGGCACACGTGGTAGCGGCAGCCGGTCTCCCGGACCAGCCGCAGGTCCCGCTCCATCTGCCGCCACTCGCTGGCAGGGTCGTTTCCGGGAAGGCCCCGGGCCCGGGCCCAGGCCCCGTCGTGGACGCACCAGCCCTTCGTCAAACGGGACTCGTCCTCACAGTGGGCCACGATGGGCCGCTCCAGCGACTTTGCCAGCTCCATGGCCCGGCGCATGATGGTCTCCGACTGGACGCCCCGGCCGTCGTCGGAGAAGCCGGCCGCGCAGGGCGCCAGGGCCGCAAGATCCGCCAGGGCCTCCCCCCGCTCTCCGCAGGTAATGGCCCCATAGGGATAGACGTGGACCGCGGCATGTTGCCTGATGATCCCCAGCTGGACCTGGAGGTGTTCCAGGGTATCCGGCACCGGGTTCAGGTTGGGCATGGCGCACACCGCCGTGTATCCCCCCGCCGCTGCCGCAGCGGTGCCGGAGGCTACCGTCTCCTTATAAGAAAAACCAGGCTCACGAAGATGTACATGTACATCCACGAAGCCTGGAACAATCAAACAACCATGAACTTTCAAAACGGAGGAAGCCTCCCGGGAAACGGAAACAATACGGCCCTGATCCACCATCAGGTCCATCTCCCGGAACTGTCCCTTCCAAAACACCGTCCCGCCGGTCAGCAGCAAGCTCATGAACAGCCTTCCCCCTTCCATACATTCGACTGTTGATTATACGCAGGTTGGCCGAAATTGTCAATGGAAAAGATCAGGCAATTTTTACGCAACTTTTCAGACGATTTCTACAATTCCCTCCTTCAAATTTTCCGGCGAGTCCTGTATAATAGGGAAAACCCCGCTCTACATGGATTCCCGACAGGAGGAACAACGATGAGAAAAACAAAGATTATCTGCACCCTGGGCCCCGCCGTGGACAGCGAGGAGCTGATCTGCGCCCTGATCCGGGGCGGTATGAACGCAGCCCGCTTCAACTTCTCCCACGGCAGCCACCCCGAACATCTGGACCGGCTGAACCGGCTCAAGGCCGTCCGGGACCGGATGGGCTGTCCCGTCGCCACTATTCTGGATACCAAAGGCCCCGAGATCCGCATCCGGAGCTTTGAGAGCAAGAGTATTGAGCTGAAAGCCGGAGACCCCTTCACCCTCACCACCCAGGACATCACGGGAAATCAGGGCTGGGTGTCCGTTACCTACCCGAACCTCCACCAGGAGGTCTCCCCCGGCCAGGAGATCTTGATCGACGACGGTCTGGTGGCCATCCGGGTGGAGCGGATCGAGGGGCAGAACATCCTCTGCATGGTGGAAAACGGCGGCACCCTGTCCGCCAACAAGTCCATCAACATTCCCGGCGTCCACATCCAGCTGCCCGCCCTCACGGAGAAGGACATCGACGACATCCGCTTCGGCGTGGAGAACGACTTCGACTTCATCGCCGCCTCCTTTGTCCGCCGGGCCGCCGACGTGGAGGCCATCCGCTCCGTTCTGCACGAGTGCGGCGGAGACGACATCCGAATCATCGCCAAGATCGAAAACCAGGAGGGCGTGGACAACCTCAGCGAGATTCTGGACGCCGCCGACGGCATCATGGTGGCCCGGGGCGATCTGGGGGTGGAGATCCCCGCCGCCCGGGTGCCGGTGCTGCAAAAGCAGATGATCCGCATGGGCCTTCAGGCGGGCAAGCCCGTCATCACCGCCACGCAGATGCTGGACTCCATGATCCGCAATCCCCGGCCCACCCGGGCGGAGGTGTCCGACGTCGCCAACGCCGTGTATGACGGCACGGGCTGCGTGATGCTCTCCGGCGAGACCGCCGGGGGCAAATACCCGGTGGAGGCGCTCCAGGCCATGGTGGATATCATCACCGAGACGGAGGGGGCCATCGACTACTGGAAGCAGTTCCAAAAGCAGCGGGTGCTGCCCGCCTCCAACATCAACGACGCCATCACCCACACCTGCTGCCTCACGGCCAAGGATCTGGACGCCAAGGCCATCCTGGCCGCCACCCACTCCGGCCGCAGCGCCCGGCTGATCTGCCGCTTCCGTCCCGCCTGCCCCATCGCCGCCCTGACCATGCACGAAAAGGTCCGCCGCCAGCTGAACATCTCCTGGGGCGTCACCCCCTTCCTCACCGGAGAGGTGAACTCCACGGACCGGATCTTTTCCCTGTCCGCGGAGGTGGCCCGGAAGGAGGGTCTGGTGCAGGATGGGGATACCGTGGTCATCACCGCCGGCGTCCCTCTGGGCAAGAGCGGCTCCACAAACCTCATCAAGGCCCAGGTGATTGAGCACCCAGAGATCAGCATGTGATCCAAAAAGCACGAAGGGCCCCGGCTCTTCGTGCTTTTTGGGAAGCGGACGCCGCCGTGGTCTCTTCCGACAGGCGGGCATGGGCGGCGGACTCCCTTTCCCCACGCCTTGCATTTCCCTGAAAAAGGGAGTATGATACGGTCTGTGAAGTCATGCCGGCCGTCCCCGGCGGATTCCGTCGGGGACACGGGCCTGATGCCCATTCTGCGGAGAAAGGCGAGGTGATGGACATGGCAGAGGAGCTGCGGCTGACACATCTGACCACCGCCGCCGGTTGAGCGGCCAAGCTGGGGCCGGGTGCCCTGACGGAACTTCTGACCGGACTGCCCAACCTGACAGATCCCAATCTGCTGGTGGGCTATGACAGTAGCGACGACGCCTGCGTCTACCGGGTCAGCGACGATCTCGCGGTGATCCAGACGGTGGATTTCTTCACACCCATTGTGGACGATCCCTACACCTTCGGCCAGATCGCGGCCGCCAACGCCCTCAGCGACGTCTACGCCATGGGGGGCACGCCGCGTCTTGCCATGAACCTTCTGTGCGTGCCGGGCTGCCTGCCTCCGGAGGTCATCCGCAAGATCCTGGAGGGCGGACACGAGAAGGCACGGGAGGCCGGCTGCGCCGTCGCCGGCGGACACACCATTCAGGACAACGAGCCGAAATACGGTCTCTGCGTCACCGGCTTCGTCCACCCGGACCGCATCCTGCGGAACACAGGGGCTCGGCCCGGAGACGTGCTGATCCTCACCAAGGCCCTGGGCACCGGGGTGCTGACCACCGGCGTCAAGGGGGATCTGGTCTCCCCGGCGGACTATCAGGCCATGGTAAACAGCATGACCACCCTCAATGCCCGGTCAGGGGCGGATTTTGCCGCCGCGGAGGTCCACGCCTGCACCGATGTCACCGGCTTCGGTCTCCTGGGCCACGCTCTGGAAATGGCATCGGGCAGCGGCGTCACCCTGCGGCTGACCAGCCGGACCATCCCCCTGCTGCCGGGGGCCAGGGAGCTGGCGGAGCTGGGGATCATTCCCGCCGGGGCCTACCGCAACATGGACCACGTGCAGCCCCACCTGCGGCAGCTGGAGACGGCGGAGCAGGCCCTGGCGGACCTCTGCGCCGATCCGCAGACCTCCGGGGGGCTGCTGGCGGCGGTGCCGGCGGACCAGGCCGGGGCGCTGCTGGAGAAGCTGCGGCGCCACGCGCCGTGCAGTGCGGTGATCGGCCGCGCGGAGCCGCCGGGAGAAACTGCGTTGATTCTGGAATAGGGAAAACGCACCGCTGCGCGGTGCGTTTTTCCCACTTGGGAGCAGGCACTCCCTCCCCCCACAGATCCCGCAGGTCTCCTTCGGCTGCGCGTCCGGGGAAATGGGGGCGAAAGAAGATGAATCCCCATCCTCCCGCCGTCTTCGGTGAAGCCGGAAAGGGTGCGGTGATGGGGATCTTTCCATCTGGCGGAAGTAAGTGGGAGTCGAACCCACCCGGGCGGCTCCTCGCCGCCCACACCGGTTTTGAAGACCGGGGGACACACCGGCGCCCAGTTACTCCCATATGGAAGCGGCAGGAACACCCGCGGCGGGCGGTTCCAGCCGCCAGAATCGCAGGCAGTTCCCTCCTGCCGCAGACCCGGCAGCACGGCGGGCGGACACGCGGGTCCATCCCTACCGCGCCGAATCCGGAGCCGCCGGACCGGGGCGGCGGAGATCGCCCTCCCGCCGGGTCAGGCCCAGGCGGTCGAAGTACTCCAACACCAGCAGAGCGTAGTCCCGGGAGGTCCCCAGCAGATCCCGGAACTGGGCCAGCGTCAGCGTCTCGTGACCGGAAAGCCAGTCCGCCGCCGCCGTTTGATACGCGGCCAGGTCCCCGGCATGACACAGGACCTCCGGCGCCAGAAGCACCAGCGTCCCCTCCGACAGGAGGCTCTCCAGCACCCGGCGGCAGTCCTCCCGGTCCCGCAGGGGAAATTTGGCCGTCAGGGCCGCCGGGCCCGGCGTATGGCGGCCCTGGCCGGCGCACAGGCCCAGAATCGTACGGCGGATCGCCTCCTGGCGGCGGGTCAGGCCGATGCGAAAGGCCGGCAGGGCATAGCGCTCTCCCACCCGGCGCAAAACGCCCCTCTTTACCAGATGCTCCAGCAGGGCGGCGCTGCCGCCCGTCCGCTGCCGCAGCTCTGCCGCCCGGATGCCCGCCTGGAGGGGATTGGCCCTGTGATAGGCCTCCAAAACCTCCAGACAGCGCTGCTGGAGACGGTCCCGGACCTCCGCTGCCAGGTATCGCCCCGGCAGGAGCTCCAGCACCTGTCCCTGCGACAGCAGCTCCCTCAGCGCCGGAGTCAGCGCCTCCTCCGGCAGTGACAGTGCCGCCGCCAGACCGGACAGCCCCATCTCCCCGCCGGCCTCCTTCAGCACCTGGAGGAAGCGCTGGTCCAGACTGCCCCGCTCCTTCACCGCCAGGGCTTCCAGCACCGCCATGTCCCCCCGCCGGTGCCGCCGGCGGGGCACCGGGTCCAGAATCACCCCGCCGCCCAGGGTTTCCGCCGGGGAGAGCTGCCGCAGCACAAAGCGGTCTCCCGTTCCGGCCGCCAGAGGCTCCTCCAGCCGCAGCTGGGCATAGCCCCGCCGGCCCGGCGGCAGGGTCTCCCCCTCCAGCAGCGCCACCCGCGCCAAACGGACGGCGGCGCCGTGGTGCAGCCGGACCTGCGTTCCGCTGCGCAGGGTGTGCCGGGAGGAGTCCAGCAGCTCCAGCCGCACGTCCAGCAGCAGCGAGGGCTCCAGGGAACCGGGCAAAATCAGCGCGTCTCCCCGGCGGAGGTCCTCCCGTTTGACCCCGGAGAGGTTCACCGCCGCCCGCTGGCCGGCATAGACGGCCTCCACCGCTTCCCCAAACACCTGGAGTCCCCGTACCCGGCCCATGCGGCCCGCGGGCGAGATCTCCGCCAGGTCCTCCTGGCGGATGACGCCCTCCAGCAGCGTGCCGGTAACCACCGTGCCAAACCCCTCCACCGTGAACACCCGGTCAATGGGCAGGCGGAAGGGACCGCGGTCTTTTCTGGCCGGGAGCGCCAGCAGCATCCGGTGCAGGGTCTCCCGCAGCTCCGAAAGCCCCTGGCCGGTGCGGGCGGAGACGCTCAGGAGGGGCTTTCCCTCCAGGAACGTCCCCCGGACGCGCCGCCGGAGCGCCTCCCCCACCTGTTCCAGCCGGGCCTCGTCCGCCAGATCGGCCTTGGTCAGAACCACCAGTCCCTCCCGGACGCCCAGGAGCTGCAAGATCTCCAGGTGCTCCGCCGTCTGCGGCATGAACCCCTCATCCGCAGCCACCACCAGCATGGCCAGATCCATACCCGCCGCGCCGCAGAGCATATGGCGAATGTAGCGCTCATGGCCGGGGACATCCACAATACCGGCCCGAAGGCCGTCGGGGAACGTCAGCGGGGCAAAGCCCAGTTCTATGGTGAGGCCCCGGGCCTTCTCCTGGGGCAAACGGTCAGTGTCCACGCCGGTGAGAGCCTGGATCAGACAGGTCTTGCCGTGGTCCACGTGGCCCGCCGTACCGATGATGGCGTGGGTCATACCAGCACCTCCCGGAGAGCCCCGGCGATACAGGGGAAGTCCTCATCCCACAGCGTCCGCAGGTGCAGAAGGTACTGTCCCTGGCGGACCCTGCCCAGAATGGGGCGCTCCCGTGCCCGCAGACGCCGCTCCAGGGCCTCCGCCGTCCCGGCGGCGGGCGACAGCGCCACGGCGACCCCCGGAAACAGCTGGCCCGGCAGGCTCCCGCCGCCGGCGGGCTCCTCCGTGGGAACCAGCGTGGCCGGAAGGCCCTCCAGCAGGGCCAGCAGTGCCTCGCCGCGGCCCCGCAGAGCGGACGGAGAGGCCGTCAGCATCCGCAGCACGGGGATCTCCTCTACCGCCCGGGCGGGGTCCAGATACGCCCGCAGGGTGGCCTCCAGGGCCGCCAGCGTCAGCTTGTCCACCCGCAGCGCCCGGGCCAGGGGATGGCGTTTCAGCGGGTCCACCCACTTTTTGCTCCCCACCAGCAATCCCGCCTGGGGGCCGCCCAGGAGCTTGTCGCCGCTGAAGGTCACAATGTCCGCGCCGGCCCGGACGCACTCCCCCACCGCGGGCTCTCCCCGGATGCCAAAGGGCGCCAGGTCTATCAGGCATCCGGAGCCCAGGTCCTGGATCACCGGCAGGCCGTGCCGGCGGGCCAGCTCCGCCAGAGGCGGCACCGGAACGCTCTCCTGAAACCCCACGATGCGGTAGTTGCTGGTGTGGACCTTCAAAATAGCCCGGGTGTCAGGCCCCAGGGCGTTCCGGTAATCCCGCAGGTGGGTCTTGTTGGTGGCCCCCACCTCCCGCAGGCGGCAGCCGCACTGCGCCACGATCTCCGGAACGCGGAAGGACCCGCCGATCTCCACCAGCTCCCCCCGGGACACCACCACCTCTCCGCCGCCTCCCAGGGCGGTGAGCGCCAGCAGAACCGCGGCGGCATTGTTGTTCACCACCAGGGCGCTCTCCGCACCGGTGAGGGTTTGCAGCAGCTCCTCCACCCGGCTGTGACGCTGGCCCCGGGCGCCGGCGGTCAGGTCGTACTCCAGGTTGGAGTAGCGCCGGGCGGCGTCCAGAGCCGCCTGGGCCGCCGCCTCTGAGAGACAGGCCCGGCCCAGATTCGTGTGGAGGGGCACGCCGGTGCCGTTGATGACCTCCCGCAGCCGGGGGCGGTCCGCCCGCGCCAGGATCTCCCGGCACAGCGCTTCCATGCCGGGGACCTCCCGGCATTTCCCGGCGCGGATGTCGCTGCGAAGCTCCCCCGTCACCTGGCGGGCCAGAGGCGCGGCCACAGCCGGGGACAGCGCCGACAGCGCCGGACAGCGCAGCAGGGCGTCAATCTGGGGGATCTGCCGCAGCAGGGTGTGTTCATCCATAGGGCGTCTCCTCTTTCTGAAATGGAATCCGGTATCGTCACCGCAGCGGAAAAGAAGCAGCCGCTTCCTTTTTATAGTCAGTACAGTTGAAAATCGGTACATACCGATTTTCAAACAGCGGCAAAGCCGCTGATGGATAACCCCCCTGTGCTGACTATGAAGTCTACCGCAAGGCCTGCGGCCTGTGCGGCGAATCATCGCCGCACTAGTTGAAAAGAAGCATCTGCTTCTTTTCAACTGCGGTGACTATAACCCCGCGGCACAGGGCGGAGACCGCGTGTCGGTCCTGCGGCGGACTTCACAGACAGCGCCGGGTGCATTTTAGCGGCAGGCGGCCTTTGCCCGCCGGCGGAAACGGTGTCCAAGCACCCCTTCCACCGTGTTGACTCTATTATACCGGATTTCCGAAAGACCGCAAGGGCTGCGGTCCACCAGACCGAAAAGAAGGTGAAATTTCTCTCCGCTTCCGGGGCATTTCTCACTGCCGGCCGCCGCCTCCAGGCCGCGGCCCTCCCGGCAAACGAAGCGAGAGAAGGGCTTCGGCGGTGAAACCGCGCCCTGTTTTGTCACCGTTTTGTTACTTTTGGTTGCTTTTCGGTCAGACATTTCCAGGCTTGTTCCGTCGTTTTTCGTCTAAAGTGGGGATGGTCATCCCTTTTTATCCGCAAAAACTTGACATGAGTGGTAGTTTCGTGTATACTGAGTTCAGTTTTCCGGTCGGTAACAAAAGTAACAAGTCGTCTGTACGTACGGCTGCCGGCCGCAGAACCTGTAAGGAGGTATGGCTTTGAAGTATCAGCTGCGAAAAAAGCTGCACGAACGCCTGACCATGCTCTTTTCCCTGGCGGTGATCCTGGCTGCGGGCCTCAGCGCCACCACCCAGGCACAGGCCCTGTATATTCTCACCGGCACAGGAGATACCGCCATCGTGCTGGACGGCTCCCAGGAGGTTCCGGATCTGTCCGGCCGGATGATCTATGTGGCCTCCGGCCGCACGGGCTTTGACATCACCCTGACCAGGGCCCGGCAGGTGGTCATCCACCGCCAGGGCGAGACCATCCGCGAGCGGGCCGCCCGGAAAGAGAGCCTTTCCAACCTGCTCCACCGGTTGAACATCGTCCTCTCCCCCCTGGAAATGGTGGCGGTGGATCTCTCCGGTCAGGAGATCGTGCTGACCATCGGCGAGGACATCACCTACTACGACAAGGTGGATGAGCCGGCTCCCTTTGAGACGGTCCGGGTGCCCAATCCGGAGATGAAGGAGGGCACGGAGAAGGTGGTGCAAAAGGGCGTGGACGGGGTCCGCACTTCGATCTATGAGGTGGTATGGACCAACGGCCAGCTCAGCAGCCGCCAGTTCGTGGAGAAGCTGGCCAGCACGGCGGTGGATCAGATTGTGGAGTACGGCACCGCTGTACCCGAGCCGGAGAAGTCCTCCGGCAGTGCCGTGGCCGGCAGCGGCGGCGGCATCTCCAGAGTGGAGAAGAACAAGGACGGCAGCGGCGTGCTGTATCTGAACTCCGGCGCCACGCTGGCATTCTCCTCAGTGAAAACCATGACCGCCACCGCCTACACCGCCGGACACGGCGGCGCCAACAGCACCACTGCCACCGGCACCTTTGTGCAGGTGGGCACCGTGGCGGTGGATAAGAGTGTCATTCCCCTGGGGACCCGGATGTATATTGTCACCAGCGACGGCATTGTCTATGGCGTCGGCGTGGCGGAGGACACCGGCGTACGGGGCAACACCATCGACCTGTACTACGACACCTACCAGCAGTGCATTCAGTTCGGCCGGCGGAGCTGCACCGTGTATATCCTGAAATGAACAGGCGAAAAACACCCCCGGATGCTGCGGCATCCGGGGGTGTTTCTCTATGGGTTCCGCCGCCCGCAGGGAAGCCTCAGCGGCGGCCGCCGAACAGACCCTTCAAAAAGCCGCCCTTCCCCTTGCCCTGGGACGAAGGCGGCGGGGCGGCAGGGCTCTTGCCGCCGGCGCCGGTCAGCCGGTTCAGGGCGTCCTTCGCCAGGTCGCTGCCCTGGTCCGCGGCGCGGCGGTACAGCTCCAGGGCCCGCTTCATATCCTGAGCCACGCCGTCGCCCTGCTCACAGCACATGCCCAGGAAGTACTCCCCCTGGCGGCTGCCCTGAGCGGCGGACTTCTCAAACCACTCCACTGCCGTTTTCACATTCTTTTCCACGCCAATGGCGTAATAGAAGCAGCGGCCCAGGCGGTACTGGCTCTCCGCGTCTCCGCCCTCTGCGCCCCGGCGGTAGAGGGCCAGAGCCTGCTTCAAATCCTCCCCCACGCCCTCGCCGGTCTCATAGAGGTAGCCCAGAGCACACGCGGCGGGGAGGTACCCCTGATCCGCGGCCCTGGCGTACAGCTCCGCCGCCCTGGCCGGGTCCTGTTCCACGCCCTTGCCGTGCTCATAGCACCAGGCCAGGTTGTACTGGGCCCGGGGGTACTCCTGCTCCACAGACCGGCGGTACCACTTCACCGCCGTCTCCCAGCTCTGCTCCACGCCGACGCCGGTCTCATAGAGATAGCCCAGGTTACAGGCGCCGACCGGGCTGCCCTGCTCCGCAGCCTGCCGGTACAGCCAGGCGGCCTTGGCGGTGTCCATCACCACACCGCTGCCAAGCTCATAGCACAAGCCCAGATTGCACTGGGCCCTGGCATAGCCGGAGGCGGCAGAGCGCTCATACCACATGGCGGCCTGCTTCATATCCCGCTTCACACCGTGGCCAGTCTCGTAGAGATACCCCAGATTGCACTGCGCCGCCGCGTCTCCTTGCTCCGCGGCCTGCCGGTAATACGCCAGCGCCTTCTCCAAATCCACCTCTACGCCCTCGCCCTGCTCGTAGCAAACGCCCAGATTGCACTGAGCGGCGACATAGCCTGCCTCGGCGGCCTTGCGGTACCACTTCACCGCCTCTTCCCAATTCTGCTCCACGCCGATGCCCCGCTTGCAGCAAAGGCCCATGCAGAACATGCCCCGGGGGTCCTCCTTCTCTGCGGCCCGGCGGTACCAGTGGACGGCGCGGGTCAGGTTCCGCTCCACGCCCTTGCCGTACTCATAGCACCACCCCAGATTGCACATGGCCCGGGACAGCCCCTGCTGGGCGGCGGCGCCGTACCAGTTCACCGCCTCCTTCCAGCTCTGCTCCACGCCCTGACCAATCTCATAGAGATACCCCAGGTTGCACTGACCCGGCGCGTTGCCGGCCTCGGCGGCCTTGCGGTACAGCTCCGCCGCCTTCGCATAATCCTGCTCCACGCCCTCGCCCCGCTCGTAGCAAACGCCCAGATCACACATGGCGGGGGTGGAGCCGGCATCGGCCGCCGCCGTGTACCACTTCACCGCTTCTGCCGCGTCCTGCTCCACGCCCCGGCCGTAATCATAGGCCCGGGCCACGCTGAACAATCCCCGGGGATCTCCCTGATCCGCCGCCTTGCGGTACCACCGGAAGGCCTCCTCCAGATCCTGCTCCACTCCCTGGCCGTTTTCCAGGCACCAGGCCAGGTTGCACTGGCCCCGGGGCAGATCCAGCTCGGCGGCCCTGCGGTACCACTCCACCGCCGTCTCCCAGCTCTGCTCCACGCCCTCGCCGATCTCATAGAGATAGCCCAGGCAGCAGGCGCACTCCTCGTCTTCCATCTCCGCGCCCTTACGGTACCACTCCGCCGCGGCCGCCTTGTCCAGAGGCACGCCCCGGCCCCGCTCATAGCAAAGGCCTATGCACAAAATGCCCCGGGGGTAGTCCCGCTCCGCCGCGGCCCGATACAGCTCCGCCGCCTTGGCGTAATCCTGCTCCACGCCCTTGCCGTACTCATAGCACCAGGCCAGGTTGCACATCGCCCTGGGATAGCTGCGGTCCGCGGCCCTGCGGTACCACTTCACCGCCTCCTCCCAGCTCTGCTCCACGCCGCGGCCGGCCTCGTAGCAAAAGCCCAGGCAGCACTGGCCCGGTGCGTTGCCGTTCTCCGCGGCGGTCTGATACCACTTCACCGCCTGCTCCAGATCCTCCTGGATGCCGGTGCCGAACTCCAAACAGCGGCCCAGCTCCGTCTGGGCGCCGGGATATCCCAGCCAGGCGGCGGACTGATACCACTTCACCGCCTCCTCATCATTGGCCTCTACCCCGTCGCCCCGGCGGTAGGCCTCGCCCAGCAGGAACTGCGCGCGGGGGAACCCCTGCTCCGCACCCTTGCGGAAGCACTCCAGGGCCTTGGCGTAATCCTGCTCCACACCGATGCCGTAGGTATAGCAGTAGCCCAAATTGGTCAGGGCCGGTATGTAGTCCTGCGCCGCCGCCTGGGCGTACAGCACCACCGCCTGCTTGGGGTCCGCCTCCACGCCCACACCAGCCTCCAGACACCAGCCCAGATTTGTCAGCCCCTGGGTGTCCCCCATGGCCGCCGAGCGCTGGTAGCAGGCCAGGGCATCCGTCTCCCGGTGCTCATCCACCGCCTGGCCGCCCAGACACACCCAGTCGCTGCCGGTCAGCTCCTCCTCGTCAACGGCCAGAAAGAAGGTTCCCCCGCAGTGGGGGCAGACATCCGGCTCCTCTTCCATCACATAGCCGCAGTCGGGATTTTCACAGCGATAGTACTCCATGTTCTCACGCTCCTCCTCAGGATTCGGCGTCCTCGCCAGCGGCGGCGCCATTTGAAAATATCCGGTCAGGATCTCCGGCCGCCTCCGGCGAAGATCCATAAAACTCCAGAAAGGAATGGGACTGTCCCCGGTACTTAAAGCCCGGGAAAGTGTCCAGCTGGACCCCGTGAAGGGCCCGGAAAATGCTCTTTTCAATGTTGGGATTCGTCTTTTTCAGCTGCCGCAGCAGCAGCTTCACCTCCTGGCGCTTGCTCTCGCTGGACCCGCCGTCGTCCAGATGCTCCGTGAAACGGCAGGCGCACTGGAGAAAATCCAGGTGGTTGTAATTTTTCCAGGCGATGATGGCGTCCTCGTGGACGCAGTAAAGGGGGCGGATCAGCTCCATGCCGGGAAAGTTTTTGCTGCGGAGCCGGGGCATCATGCCCTGGAGCTGAGCGCCGTAAAAGAGGCCCAGCAGGGTCGTCTCAATCACATCGGAGAAGTGATGCCCCAGGGCGATCTTATTGCACCCCAGCGCCTGCGCTCTGGCGTACAGCCAGCCCCGCCGCATACGGGCGCAGAGATAGCAGGGGTTCTTCTCCACCTGGACGGTGACATCGAAGATATCGCTTTCAAAAATGGTCACAGGAATCCCCAGCAGGGCGGCATTGGACTCGATCAGCGCCCGGTTCGCCGGGTTGTACCCGGGGTCCATGACGAGATACACCAGCTCAAAGGGCTGGTCCGTGTGCTTTTGCAGCTCCTGCATCAGCTTGGCCAGGACCATGGAGTCCTTGCCGCCGGAGATACACACCGCAATCCGGTCCCCCGGCTGCACCAGCTCGTATCGCTTCACCGCGGCAATAAAGGGATTCCAGAGGGTCTTGCGGTAGGTTTTAATCAGACTGCGCTCCGCACTCTCCCGCGGTGAAAGCTCACGGCTCATAAAGCCCTCCTGCACATCATAAATCAGGGCGTTCTCCCGGGACCGGGAACCGACGGCCTTCCGGCCGCGCCTACAGCCAGATCGCCCCCAGTCGCAAAAGCGAGGCCGAGGTTCTGCGGAACCAGGAGCGCTTTTTCCACTCCTCCAGGGTGTAGGGAGCGCTCTGGGCCATGATGTCGTCCATGTCCTCCAGCAGCTCCTCCACCACCGGCATGTTGTACAGCAGCACCCCGCACTCGTAGTGAAGCTGGAAGGTCCGGTAGTCCATATTCGTACTGCCCACCAGCGCCACCTCCCGGTCCACCATGACGCTCTTGGCGTGGAGGAAGCCGGGGAGATAGCGGTAGATCTTCACGCCGTGCTTTAAAAGCTCTCCCCAGTAGGTCTCCGCCACCATGTAGGCGTACTTCTTATCCGGAATCGCCGGCACCAGCAGCCGCACATCCACGCCGGCGTCGGCGGCAATGCACAGCGCCTGCTGCATGGACTCCTCCACCGCATAGTAGGGGGTGGTGAGATACAGCATCCGCCGGGCGGAGGCGATCAGCTGGAGGTATACCTCCTCAATGGGGTTGTCCGGGTTGTTCAGCGGGCCGTCGGTGAAGGGCTGGCAGTAGCCGGCGGTCTCCGGGCTCTCGCAGCGGGGGCGGTAGAAGTCGTCCTCGTTGGAGAAGGTGCGGCCCATCATCTTCCACATCTGCATGAACTGGATGGCAAAGCCCCAGGCCCCCTCGCCCTCCATGCGGACGCCGCTGTCCTTCCAGTGGCCGAAGCGCTCCAGCTCGTTGATATACTCATCGCCGATGTTCAGCCCGCCGGTGTAGGCCACACACCCGTCGATGACGGCAATCTTGCGGTGATCCCGGTAGTTGAAATAGATGCGGTTGACATAGCGGTGGACCGGGTTGAAGACCTCCACCTCAATGCCGGCATCCTGCATGGTCTGGAGCGTCTCGTCGGTGAAGCGGGTGAGGTTTCCGAAATCGTCAAAGATGATGTGGATCTCCACTCCGGCGGCGGCCCGCTCCCGCAAAACCGCAAAAATCCGGTCCCAAAGCATCCCCTCCGCCAGAATATAGTACTCCAGGAAAATATAGACCTCCGCCTGGGCCAGATGATCAATCAGATCGTCAAAGAAGGCGGCGCCGTCTCCAAAATATTTGGCGCTGGTATTCCGGTAGAGCAAAAACCCCTTCTTCTGGAGATAGGCCGCCAGACGCCCCCAGGTGGCGGAGGTCCGGCGCAGCCGGGTCAGATTCGCCTCGCTGGCCATCTGCCAGCTCTCCCGCTGGGGAATCGGCGGCACCTTCCGCAGACTCAATCGCTTGGCCTGGTGGGTTCCGCCCCACAGGCAAAAGAGAATCATGCCCGACACCGGCAGGGCCAGCAGCAGGCACATCCACACCAGCTTATAGCTGGGACTGCCGGGCCGCAGGTACACCCGGATTGCCACGATTGCGCCGATAAACTCCAAAATGGCATAGAAATAGCTGGCCTTTTCCCGCAGGAAGTGGGTTAGAAGCAGCGTGGTTGCAATCTGGGCCACAACCACCATGGCACACATGGACAAGCTGGTGATGGCGGAGATCTTCCGCTCCACCCGCTCCGTCACTCTCGGCAGTTCCCGTCGCATCCCTCACGCTCCCTTCCACAAAATAGTCCAAGTGTATTATACTCAAAAAGACGGCGCTCTTCAACCAAAAATTCTGTAAACAATCCCTCTGTGGAAAATCCCCCTCTCCGGCAGCCGCAGCAACCGGAGAGGAGGATCAAAAAAGAGGGGGACTCACGTCCCCCCCTCTTCATGACATCAAACTGCCTTCTGTGCCTTGTATGCCTTCACGGCCTCGGTGAGGGCGGGAACGATCTTCTTCAGATCGCCCACGATACCCAGGTCCGCCAGCTGCATCATGGGGCAGAACTTGTCCGTGTTGATGGCCAGGATGAACTCAGAGTCCTCCATGCCGGCCTGGTGCTGAATCGCGCCGGAGATGCCGCAGGCGATATACAGCTCAGGATGCACGGTCTTGCCGGTCTGGCCCACCTGACGGTCCTTCTCAATCCAGCCGCTGTCCACGCCGATACGGGAGGAGGAGACCTCGCCGCCCAGCTCGGCAGCCAGCTCGCGGAGGGGATTGTAGCCCTCGGGGCCGCCCACGCCGCGGCCGCCGGAGACCAGGATCTTGGCGTCGGTGATATCGACGGCCTTCTTCTCCTGCTTCACGACGTCCAGGATCTCCACGTTCATGTCGTCCATGGTGAGACCTGCGTCCACCATGACCACCTCGCCCTTGCGGCTGGGGTCCTTCTCGCCCAGCTCCATGACGCCGGGACGGACCGTGGCCATCTGGGGACGGTAGTTGCGGCACACGATGGTGGCCATGACGTTGCCGCCGAAGGCGGGACGGGTCATCTTCAGGTTGCGGTCGGAGGTATCCAGGGCGACGATCTTCTCCTCGGGGAGGTTCGTGGCCTTGCGCAGATACTCCTGATACTTGCTGACCTCCACATCCAGGCGGGTGCAGTCGGCGGTCAGGCCGGTGTGGACGCGGCCGGCAATGCGGGGCGCCATGTCGCGGCCGATGCTGCTGGCACCGAACAGGACCACGTTGGGATCAAAGTTCTTGATGACATACTCAATGCCCCGGACATAGGGCTCGGTGGTGTAGTTCTCCAGCACGGGAGCGTCGATCACCAGCACCTTGGAGGCGCCGTAGGCGATCAGGTCCTGGGCCTTCTCGGCGATCTTGTAGCCCATCAGAACGGCGACCACCTGCTCACCCAGGTCGGCAGCCAGCTTGGTGGCCTCGGAGATCAGCTCATAGGTGACCTTCTGAACGACGCCGTTGCGCTGTTCCACAACTACATAAATATCTTTACTCATCGTCTCTGTGCCTCCCTTAGATGATATGGCGCTCGATCAGCACCGCCATGATCTTCTCCACGGCTTCCTCGGTGGAGAGACCATCCAGCACCGTACCGGCGGTCTTGGGCTTCTTGCCGAAGGACTGGAACACGTTGGTGGGAGACCCCTTCAGACCGATCCACTCGGGATTCAGGTCGTTCTTCAGATCGTCAAAGCCCCAGACGGTGATCTCCTTCTGATAGGCGTCCACAATGCCGCCGGCGTGCATATACCGGGGCTCGGCCAGCTCGGCCAGCGCGGTGACCAGGCAGGGCATCTTCACCTTCAGCATGTGGGACTGATCCTCATACTGACGCTTCACGATGACACTGTCACCGTCCACGCTCAGCTCCTCGCCGTAGCTGACCTGGGGGATCTTCAGCTGCTCGGCGATCTGGGGACCCACCTGAGCGGTGTCGCCGTCGATGGCCTGGCGGCCGGTGATGACCAGATCAAAGCCGATCTTGCGAAGACCGGTGGCAATGATGGTGGCGGTGGCGTAGGTGTCTGAGCCGCCGAACTCGCGGGCAGAGAGGAGATATGCGTCGTCCGCGCCCATGGCCAGGGCCTCGCGAAGGGCGACGTCGGCCTGGGGGGGACCCATGCAGACCACCGTCACGGTGCCGCCGACCTTCTCCCGCAGCTGCAGCGCGGCCTCAAGGCCCGCGCGGTCGTCGTGGTTGATGATGCTGGGCACGCCGTCACGGATCAGCGTACCGGTCTTGGGGTCCAGTTTCACCTCAGCGGTATCGGGGACCTGCTTGATACAAACAACAATTTTCATGTTCTTTCCCCCTCTTATTTCAGCTTCATGGAACCGGAGATGACGATCTTCATGACCTCGCTGGTTCCCTCGTAGATCTCAGTGATCTTGGCGTCGCGCATCATGCGCTCCACGGGATACTCACGGCAGTAGCCGTAGCCGCCCAGGAACTGCACGCAGGCGCGGGTGGTCTCGTTGGCCACGTCGGAGGCGAACAGCTTCGCCATGGCGGCGTAGGGACCGTAGTTCTCGTGGTTGTCCTTGGCCTTGGCGGCGCGCCAGGTCATGAGACGGGCGGCGTCGATCTTGGTCTGGAGCTCGGCCATCTTGAACTGGGTGTTCTGGAAGGAGTTGATGGTCTTGCCGAACTGCTTGCGCTCCTTGCCGTACTTGATGGCCTCGTTCAAGGCGCCCTGGGCAATGCCCACGGCCTGAGCGGCGATGCCGATACGGCCGGCGTCCAGAGCCTTCATGGCGATCTTAAAGCCGCCGCCGACCTTGCCCAGAACGCGGTCCTTGGGCACGCGGACCTTGTCATAGGTCACGATGCAGTTGCTGGCAGCCCGGATGCCCATACGCTGGATGTTGTCGCTGACGGTGATGCCGGGCATCTCCTTCAGGTCCACGATAAAGGCGGTCAGACCCTTGGCGGCGGGGACGGAGCGGTCCGTCAGGGCGAACACCACGCAGGTATCGGCGAAGCCGGAGTTGGTGGTGAAGACCTTGGAGCCGGTGATGATATAGTCGTCGCCGTCCTCCACGGCCACCGTCTGGGCGCCCTGCACGTCGGAGCCGGCGCCGGGCTCCGTCAGGCCGTAGCAGCCGATCTTGCTGCCGTCAATCAGAGGCCGCAGGAACTTCTGCTTCTGCTCCTCGGTGCCGAACTCATTGATGCAGGAGCAGCAAAGAGACGTGTGCACGGAGATGGTGATGCCGGTGCTGGCGTCCACCTTGGAGACCTCCTCCATGCACAGCGTGTAGGCCAGCGTATCTGCGCCGACGCCGCCGTATTCCTTGGAATAAGGAATGCCGAAGAACCCGTACTTCTGCATCTTCTCCAGCAGCTCGGGGGAATAGACCTCTTCCTCGTCCATATCATGGGCCAGCGGGGCGATCTCTGTCTCCGCAAATTTGCGGTACAGTTCCTGCTGCAGCAGGTGCATTTTGCTCAGTTGAAAATCCATAGCTACCTCCCAACAATATTGTTACGCGCTTGGCATTTGGGCAACAAGTATTTTGTCCACAAACTAATTGCTCGGATTTATTGTAGCCGTTTGCCAGAAGTTTGTCAATATATTTTACACACTTTTTCTCTTTTGCCAAACGGTTTTTCCGCATACGGTTCATCCTTAACTGCCGGTACGCAAACGGCGGTCTCTGCGGCATATTTTCTTGACAAGCCCTAATTTTCTTTGGTATAATGACCCGCAGGTTGTCATCCCATTGCGGCGGAGCGGAGTTCCCTCCCCGGAAGGCCGCTGGAAAGATGGGAATTTCAAAGTGATAGAGACCGGAACGCCGAAGGATGAGGAGCGCGCCCAATGGAAATCAATAACTGTATCAACTTTATTCTCTCAAACGCACAAAACGCCGTGTACAACTATTTTAAAAAGCGGCTCTCGGACTATGACATCACCCCCTCCCAGTATGCGCTGCTGCAGTGCCTCTACGCCCAGGACGGGCTGACGCCCTCCCAGCTGGCCCAGGCTCTGCGGCTGGACACCTCCTCCATCACGGGGATTCTGGGGCGTCTGGAGAAGAAGGCCCTCATTGAGCGGGTATACAGCAAGGAGGACCGGCGGAGCGTCCGCATCTACCTGCGGGAGGAGGGCAAAGCCCTCTGGGCCCAGGTGGACCGGGTGATTGAGGACGCCAACGCCAGGATCACCGCGGGGCTGGACGAGGATCACTATGCGCAGTTCCTGTCCTCTCTGAGCCTGATTGAGCACAATACGGAAGATGCCTGAGCAGCAGGAACACACCAATGGCGCATGGCCTTCGGCCATGCGCCATTGGTGTGTCTTTTCCGGCAGGAAAACAGGGGCGGACCGGTGTTCCGGTCCGCCCTGCCGGCGTCTCCCGGCGATCAGTACAGGTTCTCAATTCTGCCGCAGCAGCCTCTGCTTGATATCCCAAAGCCGCTGGCTCAGATCCACATAGTACCCATGGGGATTTTCAAACCGCTTCACCTCGTCCCACAGCGTCTCCACCTGCTCCTTGCAGTAGCGCTGGATCTCCGGGAGCGTGGGACGCTGATACACCAGCTCACCGCCCCGGAACACCGGCATCTGGAGGGGCTTTGCCACAAAGTCCGTGTAGGTCTTGCGCTTCCAGGTGGCCTGGGGATCAAAGAGCTCCAGGGGCTGCGTCTCGTCCACGGTCTCGTCGTGGAGGGTGATATAGTCCGCCTCCGCCTTGCCGGTGGTCCTGTCGAAAATGCGCCAGGTCTTTTTGAAGTGGGGATTGGTGATCTTGTCCAGGTTCTCGCTGACCTTGATCTTGGGGAGGATCTCCCCGTCCTTCTCCACGGCGGCCAGCTTGTACACCCCGCCGAACACCGGCTGGCTGCTGGCGGTAATCATCCGCTCCCCCACGCCGAAAAGGTCGATCTCGGCACCCTGCCGCAGCAGGTCCTGAATGATATACTCGTCCAGGGAGTTGGACGCGGAGATCTGGCAGCCGCTCCAGCCCGCCTCGTCCAGCATCTTCCGGGCCTCCCGGGTCAGATAGGCCATGTCGCCGGAGTCCAGGCGAATCCCGCATTTCGTAATGCCCCGGGGCTTGAGGACCTCGTTGAAGGCCCGGATGGCGTCGGGCACGCCGGATTTCAGGACGTTGTAGGTGTCCACCAGGAGCGTGGCGTTGTTGGGGTAGATCTCGCAGTAGGTCTTGAAGGCCTCATACTGACTGTCAAACATCTGCACCCAGGAGTGGGCCATGGTGCCTCCGGCGGGGACGCCGTAGAGCTGGTCGGAGATGGTGCAGGCCGTACCGCCACATCCGCCGATGAAGGCCGCCCGGGCTCCGGCGATGGCGCCGTCGATGCCCTGGGCCCGGCGGGAGCCGAACTCCAGCACCGTCCGCCCCTGGGCCGCCCGGACGATCCGGTTGGCCTTGGTTGCAATGAGGCTCTGGTGGTTGATGGTCAAAAGCAGGAAGGTCTCAATGAGCTGGGCCTGGATGGCCGGGGCCCGGACCGTGATCACCGGCTCCCGGGGGAAGATGGGCGTTCCCTCCGGCACGGCCCAAATATCCCCGGTAAAACGGAACGTCCGCAGATACTGCAAAAACTCCTCGGAGAAGAGATTTCTGCTGCGGAGATAGGCAAGGTCCTCCTCGTCGAAATGGAGATCCTGGATATAGTCAATCAGCTGGTCCAGGCCTGCGCAGATGGCATAGCCGCCCCGGTCCGGCACATCCCGGAAGAACATGTCAAAGTACGTGATGCGGTCCTGATAGCCCGCCTGGAAGTAGCCGTTGCCCATGGTCAGCTCATAAAAATCACAGAGCATGGTCAAATTCTGTTCAACTCTCATGATACACCTCAAAGCTGCGGTTGTCCGCAGGGATTGCCTTGATTATAGGCGGACTGCCCGGGAAAAGCAATCGTTTTTGAAAATAATGTCGAAGCACCCTCCCCCTTTCGTCCGATTTTTCTCCATTTCGGAAAAGTATTGGTTGACAAGGCGGCCGCTCTCTCCTATGATGTGGGTATCTGACAGCCCTGCTGTCACAGGGAGAAAGGAACGCCATGAAACTGATTTTGGGAATTGACATTGGGGGCTCCACCACAAAGATTGTGGGCCTGCGGCCCGACGGAAGCCTGGTGTCCATGCTGCGGACCCGGGCGGAGGACCAGATCACCAGCCTGTATGGCGCGTTGGGCAGTTATCTCACCAGCAACAATCTGTCCCTGGAGGATGTGCAGCGGGTGGTGCTCACCGGTGTGGGCTCCAGCTATGTCAGCCGGGACATCTACGGCCTGCCCACCTGCAAGGTGGACGAGTTTTCCGCCAGCGGCACGGGCGCCCTGGCGCTTTCAGGCCAGCCCTCCGGCGTGGTGGCCACCATGGGCACCGGCACCGCCTTCCTCTGGGCGGAGCAGGACGGCACCGTGGAGCACCTGTGCGGCAGCGGCATCGGCGGCGGCACCCTGGGGGGCCTCTGCCGCAAGCTGGTGGACATGGAGCGCTTCGGCCAGATCAAGAAGCTGGCCCTGGGCGGCGACCTGGGCCACGTGGACCTCACCATTCAGGACATCGCCAGCAACCCCGCCCCCTCTCTGGACCCCACCCTCACCGCCGCCAACTTCGGCAATCTGGCAGAGGACGCCACCTGCGCGGATCTGGCCGCCGGCGTGGTGAACCTGGTGCTCCAGGCCATCGGCACCATGACGGTGCTGGCCTGCCGCTGCTGCAATACCCAGACCGTGATCCTCACCGGCTCCGTCACCACACTGGACCAGGTGCGGCCCAACTTCGACAACTTCGAACGCCTCTACGGCATCCACTACATCATCCCGGACAACGCCACCTTCGCCACCGCCATCGGCGCGGGGCTGTGCAGTCTCCGGGAACACAGCCTGGCCTAAGAATAAGAAGAGAGCGCCCCCGCCTGAACAGGCGGGGGCGCTGGTTTTGAAAGCCGGTTCCGGAGGTCCCACGGATGGAACGGAGCCCGTCAGACGCGGGAAGAAGCTCCGGAAGCAGCGGTTCTCCCCTCTCAGCCGGAACTCAAACCGTCATGCCCCGGCCGTTCTTCCGCTCCAGCAGCAGCCGGTCGGCGATCATGGCGATAAACTCCGAGTTGGTGGGCTTGCCCTTGGCGTTGGAGACCGTGTACCCAAAGTACTTTTGCAGCGTCTCCAGGTCCCCCCGGTCCCAGGCCACCTCAATGGCGTGGCGGATGGCCCGCTCCACCCGGGAGGGCGTGGTGCCAAACCGCTTGGCCACCGCCGGATACAGCACCTTCGTGACGGCGTTGATGACCTCCATGTCCCCTACGGCAATGATGATGGCCTCCCGCAGGTACTGGTAGCCCTTGATGTGGGCGGGTACGCCGATCTCGTGGATGATGGCGGTCACCTGATTCTTCAGCGCCGCGGCCTGATCCTCCGTTGTGACCGGCTGGCTGAACAGCGACCGCATCCGGTCCAGCAGGGCCCCCGGCTCACAGGGCTTGGGCAGGAAGTAGGCCGCGCCCAGTCCCATGACCTCCGCCACCACCTGGTCCGTGCAAAACGCCGAGAGAACAAACATCTTTGTCTTTCCTCCCAGCTCCTTTGCCTGGCGCAAAAGGCCCACGCCGTCGGTGCCCGGCAGCACCAGATCCACCACCGCCAGCTCCGGCTCCTGCCGTTCCAGAAGCCGCTGTGCCTCTACTCCGTCACCCGTGTCTCCCACCACCGTAAATTCTTCTGATTTCTCAATCACTGCCCGGAGCATGGTGCGGAAGTCCTCGTTGGCATCCGCCAACAAGACCGTTCTTTTGTTCTCCATGTTACTCTCGTCCTTTACCCAGAATTTCCGATTTGCGACGGATTCGTGATACTTTAAATCACCTTTTCTATAAATTAGCATAAACCTACAGGATTTTCAAGGCGGTGGTGTAAATTTCTTCCAAAAAAGATTCGACACGTTTTTCGAGACTTCCCGCAAACCCCCGGCTCCCTAGGGAAATTCCGGCCGAAGCACTTCGATCCGATCCCAATTTTCCCCCGAAAGAGGATGAATCATCCCGCGCTTTTGCTCCTGAGACGAAAATTTTCAAATTTCGTTGAAAGGAATCCCGCGATATTGTATAATGGCAAAAAACGCGCCGGACGGGCGCGGATCACGGAGAGTAAGGAGAGAAAACATCCCATGAACATCGTATGTTTGGATATGGAGGGCGTTCTGGTCCCGGAAATCTGGATTGCCTTCTCCGAGGCCAGCGGGATTCCGCAGCTGCGGCGGACCACCCGGGACGAACCCGACTATGACAAGCTGATGCAGTACCGCCTGGCCATTTTGAAAGAGCACGGTCTGGGGCTCCGGGAGATCCAGGCCACCATCGCCAAAATCGATCCCCTGCCCGGCGCCAGGGCCTTTCTGGACGAGCTGCGGAGCCTGACCCAGGTACTCATCCTCAGCGACACCTTTGAGCAGTTTGCCAAGCCTCTGATGGAGAAGCTGAACTGGCCCACCATCTTCTGCAACTCCCTGGAGGTGGCCCCGGACGGAGAGATCACCGGCTACCGGATGCGGTGCCAGAAGTCCAAGCTCACCACCGTCAAGGCCCTGCAGTCCATCGGCTACGAGACCATTGCCGCCGGGGACAGCTTCAACGATCTGGGAATGATTCAGGCCAGCAAGGCGGGCTTTTTGTTCAAGAGCACGGAGCAGATCAAAAAGGACCATCCGGAGCTGCCGGCCTACGAGGAGTTCGGCGACCTCCTGGCCGCCATCCGGCGCGTACTGGACTGACGGCCCATGCAAAGGGCCTCTCTATCTGAAAATTGCTGACCCTGTCAGCGTTTCCTGAAACATCACTTCAAAAGGACGGTGGATCGATGAACGCTCATTTTCAAAATCTCCCCTTTCAGCCCGCGGACATCCTGCTTCCCAAAGACGCGGACATGACCAAATGGGCCGTGGTGGCCTGCGACCAGTTCACCTCCCAGCCGGAATACTGGCAGGCGGTGGAGGACACGGTGAAGGACGCCCCCTCCACGCTGCGGCTGATTCTGCCGGAGGCGAAGCTGAACACCCCGGATGTGGAGGCGCGCATCCAAAACATCAACGGCGCCATGGAGTCCTACCTGGACCAGGGCCTCTTCCGGGAGCTGCCGGAGTCGCTGCTTTACATTGAGCGCACCCAGTCCGACGGCAAAATCCGCCGTGGACTCATCGGCATGGTGGATCTGGAGCAGTACGACTTCACCCCCGGCTCTGGCGCGCTGATCCGGGCCACGGAGGGCACCGTCCTCTCCCGGATTCCCCCCCGGGTGAAGGTCCGCCGGGACGCCCCCCTGGAGCTGCCCCATGTGATGCTGCTGATTGACGACCCGGCCCGGACGGTGATCGAGCCCCTCGCAGGGGACTGCGGCGGGATGGAGAAGCTCTATGACTTCGATCTCCAGCAGGGCGGCGGGCACCTGGCCGGCTGGCGTCTGACCAGGACGCAGATGGACACGGCGGCAGCGGCCCTGGCGGCGCTGTGCACACCGGAGGAGATGGAGCGGAAATACGGGATGGGAGACGCCGCGCCCCTGCTCTTCGCCGTGGGCGACGGCAATCACTCCCTGGCCACGGCAAAGCAGTGCTACGAGGATCTGAAGAAGGTGACGCCGGAGGCGGAGTGGGCCAATCTCCCCGCCCGCTACGCCCTGGTGGAGGTGGTGAACAACCACGACGAGGCCCTGGGCTTTGAGCCGATCCACCGGGTTGTATTCGGCGTGGAGCCGGAGAAGCTGCTGGAGGCCTTCCGGGCCTTCTATCCCGGGGCCCACGAGGGCGCCGGGACGGGACATGTGATTGCCTACACCTACGCCGGTCACAGCGGACAGATCACGGTGCCGCATCCCAAAATGCAGCTGGCGGTGGGAACCCTTCAGGCGTTTTTGGACGGATACGTCCAGGAGCACGGCGGTGAGGTGGACTACATCCACGGCGACGAGGTCACCGACCAGCTGGGCCGCCAGCCCGGAAACATCGGCTTCAAGCTGCCGGCCATGGGCAAGGAGCAGCTGTTCAAGACGGTGATGGCGGATGGGGTGCTGCCCCGGAAGACCTTCTCCATGGGGCACGCCCAGGATAAGCGGTACTATGTGGAGGCCCGGCGGATCAAGTAACGGCGCGGACCTTGTAAGGGGGGCTTTTCATGTGTGAGAGACCGGCTCCTGCCAAGATCAACCTGGCGCTGGACATCCTGGGGTCCCGGCCGGACGGTTACCACGACCTGCGGATGGTCATGCAGTCCATCTCCCTCTGCGACACCGTCTGCCTCCAGACAGCGGAGGAGGGCTTCACCCTCCGTGCCGCCTTCCGTCCGGCAGGGAAAAAGAGTCTGGAGCAGCGGGCCGCGGAATCGTTTTTCGCCTTCCTCCGCCGCCCCATGCCGGCCCTGGCAGTCACCGTGGAAAAGCGGGTCCCCGCCTACGCGGGGCTGGGGGGCGGCAGCGCCGACGTGGCGGCGCTTCTGCGTCTTCTGCGGGACCGGTACGCTCCGGCGCTCCCGGAGGCGGAGCTGGAGCGGATCGGCCTGTCCGTAGGCAGCGACGTGCCCTTCTGCCTCCGCTGCGGCACCTGCCTGGCGGAGGGACGGGGGGAGCGCCTGACGAATCTGCCGCCTCTGCCCTCCTGCCGGATCGTCCTGTGCAAGCCGGATTTCGACCTCCCGACTCCCCGGCTGTTTGCCCTGGCGGATGCCGCCCGCATCACCCGCCGGCCTGACACCGCCGCCATGACGGCGGCCCTGGAGGCCGGAGACCTGGAGGGGGTGGCAGGGCTCCTTCAAAACGTATTTGAGGAGGTGCTGCCGCCGCCGGAGGCCGCGGCGGTGGCGGAGATCAAGACCGCCCTGCGGGATCTCGGGGCACTGAACGCCTCCATGAGCGGGTCCGGCCCCACGGTGTTCGGGCTGTTCCAAACGCAGGCGGCGGCGAAGGAGGCGGCAGAGGCGCTCAAAGGCCGCTATGCGCAGGTCTTCCTGGCGGAGCCGGTAGACGGACCGCCGGAATGCACCGGAATAGAAAACATCTGATGAAAAGAGGCCCTGTGACTGTGGTCACAGGGCCTCTTTTCGCGGTGTTTGGCCGGTGTGGTGTATAAAAATTGCAGATTCTGTCCATGATCCTCCTAACAGGTCCCTTTTCGGAACCTGCCGTCTCCGCAGCGGGCCGCAAAACGGCCCGGCGGCAGGCGGGAGACGCAGGGCCCATGAAATGCGCCGGCGGGCTTCCCCACCCGGAAAGCTATTTCCAGGGAGTCCGGTGCGTTGCGTCTACATAGGAAAGGATGGAACGAGCAATGAAGACGACGGAATCCGCCGGACGGCGGTTGAAAGTGTGGGAGATCGCCCTTTTGATCGGGGCGGCGGTTCTACTGATCTCCGGGGCCGCGGCTCTGCGGAGCCAGGCCGCCCTGGCGGACAAGGTGGTGCGGCTCCACGTGCTGGCCAACTCCGACTCGGAGGAGGACCAGGCGCTGAAAATGCAGGTCCGGGACGTGGTGCTGGACCGGGCGGAGGCGCTGCTGAGCCGGTCTACGGACCGGCGGGAGGCGGAGGGCCTTCTGCGGGGGAATCTGCTGGAGTTTGAACAGCTGGCGGAGGCCGTGGTCCGCCAGGCCGGGTACGATTATCCCGTGACGGTGGAGCTGACGGACACCCGCTTCCCCACCCGGGAATATGACGGCTTCACGCTGCCCGCCGGGCAGTATCTGGCCCTGCGGGTGCTGATCGGCGCGGCGGAGGGGCAGAACTGGTGGTGCGTGGTGTTCCCGCCCCTGTGTGCCGCCGCCTCTGCCGACGTGCCGGCCGCCGCCCTGGAGGCGGGGCTGACGGAGGAGGAGGTGGGCCTCATCACGGAGGAGAGCGGCGGCTATGTGCTGAAGTTCAAGACCATCGAGCTGTGGGAGGCTCTGCAGGAAAGGCTCTCCCGATAAGATCCCGCGCCCCCGGCTTTCGCCGGGGGCGCGTCTTCGTTTTGAACCCAACGGTCTCACCGCACCCGCAGGGCCTTCACCAGTTCCTCCCGGGGGGTGACGTTCACCGTCCGGCAGGTCTGATAGATCACCATGCCGGGGCGGGCGCCCGCCGGCTTTTTCACGTTCCGAACCTGGGTATAGTCCACCGGAACGTTGCCGCTCTCCCGGGCCTGGGAGTACCAGGCGGCGATCATCGCGGCCTCCACGACGGCGTCCTCGTCCGCCTCCTGTCCGCCGGTGCAGAGGATCACATGGGACCCGTGGATCTTCTGGGTGTGGAACCATAGATCCCGGTAGTCCGCCTCCTTCAGCGTCAAGTGGTCGTTCTGGCGGTTGTTCCGGCCCACCAGCACCCGCAGGCCGCTGCTGGTGCGGAACTCCCGGGGCTTGGCCGCCCGGCGGGGCTCCTTCTTCCCCTGCTTTTTCAAAAAGCCGCTCTCCCGCAGCTCACTGCGGATGTCCGCAAAGTCCTGCTCCGTCTCCCCCTGGCGGATCTCCTCCAGAACGCTCTCCAGATACGCGGCGTCCCGCCGGGCAATCTCCATCTGTTCCCGGAGGTACCGCTCCGCCGTGCGGGCTTTGGTGTAGCGCTTGTAGTATTTGGCGGCGTTCTGCTGGGGGGTGAGCAGAGGGTCCAGGGCAATGGTGACCTCACCGCCCTGCTCATCATAGTAGTTCTCGCAGGTGAGGCTCCTCTGCCCCCGCTCCATCCGGTAGAGATTGGCGGTGATGAGGTCGCCGCAGATCCGCAGCTGGTCCCGCTGCTGGGTGGCGGCGTAGTCCTTCTCCTGCTGGCCCAGCTTGCGCAGCAGGCGGTCCCGGGCAGTGGAGGCGGTGCGGATCAGCTCCGCCCCCCGCTGGCGGGTCCGCTCCTGCCGCTCCCGGGACTCGTAAAAATCGTCCAGCAGGGCGGAGAAGCTCTCATAGGTCACCTGCTCCGTGCCGGGGCCGTACTGTTCAATGGGCAGACACGCAAACTCCACGGGCTTTCCCTCCCGCCGGAGGCACACCGGGGTGAAGCGGTTCTCCGCCGCCCTCTCTATCAGGCCGGAGAGCCCCTCCCACAGCCGCTCCGGGCTTTTGAGCCGGAAGAGGCGGGCGTCGGTCTCCCCTGCCGCCTGGAAGGCCAGCTCCCGGGCCAGCAGCGGGGAGAGGCCGAAATAGTGATCCAGCAAAAAGGCGTCGATCTGCCGCTCGGGATTGGCGGCGGAGAATTTCTCCCGAAAGCCCGCCTCCGTCTCCTCCGTCACCGGGAGCCGCCCCGCGGAGAGCGGCGGCTGGTAATAGAGGCCCGGCAGCACCTGCCGCTGGGCGGACATCTCCGCATCCACCCGCCGCAGGCACTCGATGATCCGCCCCTCCCCGTCCAGCAGGATCAGGTTGGACCGGCGGCCCATGGCCTCCAGCACCAGTGTCCGCCTCCCCGGCTGGCCGAAATCGTCGGTGATATCCAGCTCCAGCCGGACCAGCCGCTCCAGAGCGGGCTGGGTGAGGGCCGCCACCCGCGCTCCCACCAGGTGCTTGCGCAGCAGCATACAGAACATCGGCGGCTCCGCCGGGTTCTCCCGGCTGAGAGATGTCAGCTGAATCCGGGGGGCGTTGGCCCCGGCGTTCAGCAGCAGCCGCCTGTTCCCCCGCAGCAGCAAAACCACCTGATCCCGCGATGGCTGCTGCACCTTGTCAATCCGCAGGCCCAGCAGCTGCGGCCGCAGCTCCTCCACAACGGCCTGCAGACAGATTGCATCCAGTGCCATGACTACGCCTCCTCCATCATCCTGCAAAAGAGCTCATTGGCCCGCTCCCGCCGGCCGCTGAGGTACAACCAGCCAAACAGCGCCTCCACCGCCGTGGCCGCGGCATACTGCGCCCGGCTGGCGTGGCCGGGGACGGTATGCACCTGGGCGTTGCGGCCCCGGCGGAACACCGCCAGCTCCTCCTCCTTCAAAAGGGGCAGAATCCGCCCGGCCCGCTCCGCCTGGGATTCCGCCCGCACCAGCTCCACCGCGGCCTGGTGCAGCCCCCTGCCGGTGGCCTTGCCATGGGCGCACAGCCAGCTCCGGGCCAGCAGCTCAAACACCGCGTCCCCCATGTGGGCAAGGCCAATGGAGCTGATAGCGCACAGCTGCTCATCCGGCAGGGACAGTTCAAAATAGTTTTCCATGGAGTTCTCCTTATGAATCCTTTTTTTCCGCAGGTCCAAGGGTCCGCCTCAGCCATGCCCGGTACACCGCCATCTGCTCCGGGGTGTGGAAATAGTGCTCCATCCCCTCCGCAATCTCCAGCCGGCAGGCGAAACGGTCCGCAAAGGCCTGCACGGTGTCCCGCTCGCACACCGTGTCCGCGCCGCCGTACAGGATCTCCGTAGGCACCGCCCATCGGTGGACAGGGGAGGTCCTGGCGTCCTGGAAGTCCTCCCAGTATAAAGTCGGTCCCGCCGGTGTGGGCACCGCGCCCTCCCGGCGCAGCCGGTCCTCCGAAATCCCAAACCAGCGCATCAGATTGCCCGCCATCCGCTCCATGTCCACCAGCGGCGAGAGGAACCAGGCGTGCTCCAGGGGCTCGTCCTCCAACGCCCGCAGACTAAGCCAGGCCCCCAGACTGTTGGCAAAGAGGCTCACATGGGCCCACCGTGTACGGGCATAGGCCAGTACCGTCCGCAGATCCTCCGCGCCGGTCCGGGTCATGCAGGGGCGGTCCGTGTTCTGCCGGTCCCCGTGTTGGGGCAGGTCAAAGCTCAGCACCTGCCCCGGCGCCGCGCACTCCGCCAGCACGGCGATGGGCGCGTCCAGCTTGTGGGACTGGTGCCCGTGGACCGCCAGGATTACCCGGTCCGACGGCGCTCCCCACACGGCGGCGGGAATCTCTCCGATTTGAAAAACAGTCTGCTCCATAGGCTCCCCCTTCTTCTGCCCTTCCGGCAATTCTCTGGGATTGTACCATATCCTCTGAGAAAAAGCCAGAGAAACCCGTTCTTTTCCGGGGAACCGACGGTCTTGAGACGCACAGGCGCCCCGGGCCTGTGGCCCGGGGCGCTGTTCTCTTATGAACGATCAGCAGCAGGGAGCGGGATTGCAGTTGTTGCAGTTGCAGCCGCAGTTGCAGCCATTGTTGCAGCAGCTGCCGCAATCGCAGCAGCAGTTGTAGCCGCCGTTGCCGCCCCAGCCGTTGTTGCCGCAGCAGCACCAGACGATGATCAGCAGGATGATGATCCAGCAGCAGTTGCCGCCGCCAAAACCGTTATTGCACATTACAGGGACCTCCTATGAAGTGTTGACCGCTGGAAGCGATCTCAAACCATCATATGCACTCCCCGATCTGTGGTGCATCCGAACCTGAATTCAAAACCTGTATTCATCACCGGGGGATACCGGATGGGCGAGGGATTTTGTCGTTTTGCAAGGCAAAAAATCGCAGGAATCCTTTGTGGATTTCAAGATTTTTTAACGCGGCAAGACGGCAAGAGGCCCGCTCAGGCGGCGTTCAACGGTTGTGAATACGGGTTCTCACATGCGCCGGCTGGTCACCAGCGTCTTGGCCTCCAGCCAGGCCTCCTCCGTAAAGACGCCCTGGTCCGCCAGGGTCTGCCCCAGCGTCCGGTCCCCCTCCGGCATCAGCGCATCCAGGGCATAGTAGGAGATGTATACCAGATCCGCCCGGAGGAACTTGTCCGCCCGGATGGCGGCGGTCTCCCCGGAGGTCAGCACTCCGGCGATTCGGGCCCGGTCCAGGGTGTCCGCCAGGTTCGTGTTGGCGGCGGAGCTGTAGCCCATGGCCCGCAGCACAAACTCCGTATACTGATAGGCGTTCACCGCGCTGCCGGGACGGAACTGCGTGGCGCTGAAACCGTTGGTGTAGCCCCGCTCGTAGGCATAGCCCACGTACTTCTCCGCCTCAGAGCCCTTGGCCACATCCGTAAAGGGCGTGGTGCCGGTCCAGGCCAGGGCCCGCTCCTCCTCCCCCAGCACCCGGATGAACATGATCAGGGCCTGCAGGCGGGTGGGGGCCTTCTCCAGGTCATAGCCCTCGCCGTAGCCGGTGAAGGTGCCCCGGAAGAGGTTCAGCTGCTTCAGCGCGGCGGCCATGGCGTTGTAGTCCACATCCTCGGACCAGGAGAGCTCACAGGGGCCCTGATAGTCCAAAACCGCCGTCTTGGAGGTGACGATGAACGTGGCGGAGGTGTCCTCCGCCGCCAGATACCGGTGGTTCACCACCATGGCGCTGCCGGAAGGAACCTCCCGGCCGGTGGTGACATCCACCACGGCGCCGCCGGTCACGGCGATCTGTCCCTCCCCCGCCAGCAGCAGGGCGCCTCCGCCGGTGGAGACCATCAGCAGGTCCCCCCGCTTCATCCTCTTTTCCGTCCAGACGGCCGCTCCCTCCGACGCGGCAGCCAGGTCTCCACCTCCCGCCAGAATCTTTTGGTCCGACTCGTCCAGCCGCCGGTCCACCTCGGCGTCCAGGGCAGAGGTGAAGGCGCCGGTGAGATAGCTCAGGGACGCCAGCGGGTCCTCCGCTCCGCCTGCCGCCGCGGCGGCGACCGCCAGCACAGAACAGGCGAGCAGCATGACAATGATTTTTTTCATCATAGCAGAATTGACAAGGGTCCTTTCAACCCGATCTCACAGCCTGCCCCATATTCCGGCTTGCGGACAGGCTTCTCACCCCGCGGGGGCAAACACCGCCGCCAAGCCCCGCGCCGGGCGATACGGAACAGGCCAAAGCGCTCTTAGCGGTTGGCAATCCGGTAGCTGAGGGTCAGCAGGCTGTCTGCAAAGTGGATGTTCTCAAACTTCACATCCGGATTGCTGCTGGCCAGCTCAATGTTGGTGAAGTTCCAGAAGCCGTGGACCCCCAGATCAATCAGGCGGTTGGCGGTCTCCTGGGCCACGGCCTGGGGGATGGTCAGCACCACCACATCCACATCGTGGTCCCGGATGTACTCCTCCAGGGTGTCCAGGGCATAGACCAGAACGCCGTTGACGGCAGTGCCGATGACAGATTCCGCCACATCAAAGGCCGCATCCACGCTGAAACCCGTCTGGGAAAAGGGGAAATTTTGAAGCAGGGCGTGACCCAAGTTGCCCACGCCGATCATGATCAAATGGTGATCCTTGTCCACGCCCAGGATATGGCCGATCTCCGCGCGCAGCTCCTCCACGTTGTAGCCGTATCCCTGCTGGCCAAACTCGCCGAAGCAGCTGAAATCCTGCCGGATCTGGGACGCCGTGATATTCATCTCCTGTCCCAGCGAGTGGGAGGAGATCCGCACCACGCCGCGCTTGCACAGCTCAGCCAGATGGCGGTAATATCGGGGCAGTCTCCGGATGACCGCATCAGATATATTCTCTTTTTTCAAGGCTGTCACTCCTCACTGAACACAATCTCTTGGACCCTGAATTCCCAGCCATCAAACGCCGTCCGGCCGGTCTCTTTCCCGGCAGCCCGCGCTGTTCTTCCCCGCAGTCCGTCAGGCTTGCCGCAGAATCGCTCCCCGCCCGGCGGGAAAGACCCCGTCCATCTGGTATCCCCCGGTTACGAATCCAGGTGCTTTTGAAAGATTCTCCGCAGAATATAGTTTAGCTCAAAACTGCCGACTTGTCAAACTTTTTAACAATCGGTGCAAATTTTTTTTGCAAAACCACTTTACACCGGGGGAAATCTCTGGTATACTGTTGGACGTTCCGTAAGAGGATTGCAGGTCATCTTTCAATTTTATAAGCTTGGTATGCGCCCGTGGCGCAGTTGGATAGCGCGTCAGACTCCGACTCTGAAGGCCGCTGGTTCGAATCCAGTCGGGCGTACCAAAACCCGCCGAAAATGTATTTTTTCGGCGGGTTTTGTTTAAGAAATGTTCAGCATAATTTTGACGCTTGACCACGATTGCGGAAGAAGGAGAGGAATTGAGGGATGAGCTTACAGCTGATTTTTATTCTGGTGGTCCTGATGGCCGCCAATCAAATCATCGGCACCGGATACGGTTCCTGGAAGTCCGGCTTTAACAGCGTTCTGTTTTTTAAGGGTGTCAAAAAGATCTTTCTGCTGTTTGTCGGGTACGGTGCCATCGCACTGGCAGCTCACTTTGCGGCGGATGCCATCCCGAAAGCAGAGTATCTGAGCGGCATCCTCCTGGAGCCCATCGCCAAGTACTTTACCAAAGTCTGCGACTCCCTGAAGCAGCTGCTGAATGAATCCACTAAGACGGAGCCTCCCGCTGCCCCTCAGAACTCGGCGAGTCCGGACGGCACCCAGGAGGAACCCCCTACTGAACAAAATACATAAACAGCTATCAATTTAATTTCAGTAAAGGAGATTTGTACATGAAAGTTCTCATCATCAACGGAAGCCCCCGGCCCAACGGCAACACCTCCCTCGCCCTGCGGGAGATGGAGCGCATTTTCACGGCGGAGGGTATTGAAACCGAGACTGTCCAAATCGGAAACAAGGCCATTCGAGGGTGCATCGCCTGCGGCAAATGTGCGGAGACGGGCAGGTGCGTCTTTGACGACGCCGTCAACGAGATCGCCCCGAAGTTTGAGGCCTGCGACGGTCTGGTGGCGGGCAGCCCTGTCTATTTCGCCTCCGCCAATGCCACGCTGGTGGCCCTCCTCACTCGGCTCTTTTACAGTACGCCCTTTGATAAAACCATGAAGGTGGGCGCCGCTGTGGCCGTCGCCCGGCGGGGCGGGCTGTCCGCCACATTCGACGAGCTGAACAAGTTCTTCACCATCTCCGGAATGCCCGTGGCCTCCAGCCAGTACTGGAACAGCGTCCATGGGCGGGAGCCGGGACAGGCGGTCCAGGACGCGGAGGGCCTGCAGACCATGCGGACCCTGGCCCGGAATATGACGTTCCTCATGCGGAGCATTGAACTGGGCAAGGAAAAGTACGGTCTCCCGGAGCGGGAAGCGCCTCAGAGAACGAACTTCATCCGTTAATGGAAAATGATTGAGCGGATGCGGACAACAGCGCCATGGAGCAAAGCTCCATGGCGCTGTTGTCTATTTAAGGGTGGTCCTCCCCTATGCCCCGCTGATCCGCTGTTCCTCTTCCTGGCGGAAGGAGTAGGGCGGCTCCGTTCCCAGCTCGTGAGCAATTCCGCTGGCCAAGCGGAATCCAGCGATAAAACTTTCCAGGGATACGTCGTCTCGCAGTCTTGCCTCGGCATCGACCAGTTCCAACAGCTGTATCTGATTTCGACGGTCTAACCTTTTCTCCAGCCTCCGGTGCAGTCGCATCACTTCTGGCTGTTGTTCAGCACAGAGGTGCTCCGTCGAAAAACGGGCTTGTAACGCTTGCATATAATCATACATGGTATTTCCTCCTTCTTCAGATATCCAAGCCCCGCTGGAGTGCCTCGCTGGCAGCTTTCTTGTTCTTATCGAAGGCGTGGGTATAGATATCCAGTGTAGTGGAGGGCTGGGAGTGGCCCAGGAGGCCCGCTACCGTTGCCACGTCCGCGCCGCCCACAATCAGCAGACTTGCGTTGCTGTGACGGAGGGAATGCACGTTCAGCTTTTCCGGAAGTCCGTTCTTCTTCAGAATCATCTTGAACCGCCAGGTGAAGGTGCTGGGCGTCATCGGGTCCTGACTGTCGTGCCTGCGGAACACGAAATCGTCCTCGGTCAGCTTGCGGTTTTCGTAGGCATCCGCCTGCCAGACGCACTCCCGGTGGTACTCTTTAAGAAGGCTCTCCATCTCCGGAGAGAAGTACACATAACGGTCCCCTGCCGCGGTCTTGGTGTCCTTGACAATGATGTCCTCACCTGTGATCTTCACCACGTTCCGCTGGATGGGAATGCTATTTTTCTCGTAGTCGATGTCGGACCACTTCAGGCCGCAGCACTCTCCCCTTCTCATCCCTGTGGCGATAATCAGCTTGTAGTAGGTCTCATATTTGAGGTTTTCGTTTTCCAGAGCCGCGATGATCTTCTGCATGGTCTCTTCATCCGCGATCACCTTTTCCTTTCGATCAACTCGTCGCTCCGCAGGACGGTGAGCTGTCCCATATTGGCCGGCGTGGTGAGCTGGTTGAGGTTGCGGCCCCGGGCCTTCAGTTCCGAGAGGATAGCGTCCAGGCCCTCCACCCGGATGATCTCCTGCCCCAGTCCGCAGATGCACAGGTAGTCCGTGAGCGTCATATTGACATCCTGTGCCCGCTGCTGGAGCTGCTTTTTTATTTTGGGCGTCATCCTGGCGGTAACGATTTCTGTTTTCTTCTGCACTTACGTTTCCTTTCTCCCCTTCTCGTCGGCACAAGCTCCATATCCCATGCCTTGCCAATGGCAGGGCTCGCTCATTCCGCCGCACCTCCTCTCCCCACAAAATCTCCGATTTTGCGGGGGCCCCTATAGGGGTGCAGGGGCTCCGCCCCGGCGAATGCGGCCGGCGTATAGCCGGACGCTATGCTTGCCCCTCGTCAGGACAAACTGCACTCCGTGAATCTCGCCCTCTGGGCAGGCTTCACACCGTTCCGTTTGTCCTTTCTCTCCCCACCGAACCCGCTTTGCTGGGCTCCGGCGGGGGCACCGGGTGGTGGGTTTTCCGTCCTTCCGCGGGCCCGTGCGTCTGATCCCAAACGTGCCCCACGAGGCCGCCTGTGCGCTTTCGATGTCCTTCCGCCCATGTACTCCTCTCCTCCGCAGGGCCCCACACACCACCCTCACAGCGCCGGCTGCTGATAGCTGTCCGCCGTCACCTCCCACACGTTGTCGGCGTTGCGGCGCAGCTCCAACTCCCGGTATTCGATGTCCCGTCCGATGCAGCTGAGTCTCGCCCTGCCGCTGCCTCGCTGTTCCTCCACCAGTGTGAAGCTGGAATCCACCGCGCCGCCGATAGCTGTGGTGCCGGAGATGCGGTTGAACACATCGGACGACTTCTCCTTCCGCAGGTGATGGATCAATAGGATAGCGATCCTGTGCCCGTCCGCCAGCTTTTTCAGCATAGACAGATCCCGGTAGTCATTGGCGTAGGTGTTGTCGTAGGTCGTGCCCCGGATCATCTGGAGCGTGTCAATGATGATGAGGGACGTATCGGGGTGCTCGCTGAGGAACTGCTCCAGCTGTTCTGTCAACCCGTCACCCAAGATGCGGCTCTCTGTGCAGAAGTGGACATTGGCTGGTGCGTCCTCCGTTACGTCGAACAACCGATTCTGGATGCGGAGCTGGGAATCCCCCAGACAGATTCACCCTTGGCAACGGTTACCGCCAGCCACAACGCCAACCATAACTTCCCCACCTTGGAAAATCCGGCAAGAATATGGAGTCCCTGAGAGAGCAGCGTATCCACCACGAAGTTCAGTGGCTGGAGCAGCTTGCTCATCAGGGTTTTGCCGTCAATGGTGTTAAGAGATATGAGTGTTGTGTTTTTCATAGCGGCTCCTCCTTGATTTTTTATTTGACTTTTTTCGCTTATGTGATAGTCCTATTTTATAAAATATATAAGCAGTCTCTATGTCTGAGGGTACCACATGCAGTCTTACGCGTTCAAAACCTACATCTCCAATCGCAGAGAGCATTTTTGCTGTGGACGAGGCACATCCCTGACAAAAAAAGGCTTTCCGTTTCCGGAAAGTCTTTTGAAGCTGCTGCGTCTGGATATCTGGCAGTACGAACTCATGCTCAAGGACATGGAGCAGGCGCTTCTTCGGTTCCATCAGACCCGAGGCCAGCAGGACGCGGACATTGTCCTCACTGGCTTGGAGAAACTGGCGCAGGCCCACATCTATTTCCAGCAGCTTCGCCTGGACTGGCAGCGCCGTTTTGAGCAGACAGCAAATGCGGAAGGCTCAGCGCTGATTGATCTGCTGCCCAGGAAAGACCTGACACATATACAAGAAGCGGTTCGCTTGGACGAAAACCGGGAAGATCACCCCTGCTACGCTCTACGCCTGGGGTGAGAAGGCCAGGAAAAAAAGGCGGAGTGCGAGGAGGGAAAGATCACGCCGGAGGAATATCAGGAGTGGCTGAAAAACTCATAGAATCCCACATTTTATGCAAACGCCAACCATAGCCGCATCTCACAAATCAGAAAATAAATTCAATCCAAGGTCCCCAAAGACAGACAAGCCATGGGTCCGGCTGCCAGGATGACAGCCGGACCCATGGCTATGTTGGGAGATCTGTGAAGCTCCCTATTCGCCTTGTACCCTGTCATCCATGGCCGTATCCGTTCACAAAGCCTTTGCTTATTTCGTATCTTCCAAGGCCCGTGCAAGTATTTTGATATTTCAAATATAACCATGATATACCGGAAGCGTTTTTTGAGATAGAATAACCAAAACGATTTTCGGAGGAGGCTGGCGGCCATGTTTCATCCCGATAGTTGGCTGATCCGTTTTTTGACGAAAGTATGCGATCTGCTCTTTCTGAATATCGCGCTGGTCCTCTCCTGCTGCACCATCGTCCTTTCGGGGGCCGCTGTTACCGCCCTCTATTCCATCACGCTGAAAATGATGCGGGGACAGGACTATGACCCAATCAAGGGATTTCTCCGGGCATTGCGGGAAAACTTCCTGCTTTCGTCTCCCGCCACGGTTCTGCTGTTTGTGAACGCCGCTCTTCTGGCCCTCCTGCGCAGTGCGCTCTACGCGGAAACTCTGCTGTTTTCACCGGCGCTGTTCCTTTTGCTGGCGCTCGCCGCCGTGCTTCTGACCGCTCTGCTGTCCTATCTGTTTCCCCTGCTGGCCCACTTTGAAAACACCTTTTCCCATCATCTCGGCAACGCGGTCCGGCTGTCCCTGGCGAACCTGCCTGTCACCTTTCTGATCACAACGGTCAATTTGCTGCCTCTGCTGATCAGCTTTTTGGTCCCCTCACTGCTCGGCGTGACATTCGCCTTTTGGCTGTTGTTAGGCTTCGCGGCGGAAGCCTGGGTCAATTCCTTTTACCTGAACAGAATCTTTGAACACTGAGGTTGGTGATCATGGACATGCTGCTTTCCCACAAGGACTACCGGCTGGTTTTTGAGGACCGATTCGATGGAACCCAGCTGGACCGGAGCCGCTGGAATGTGGAGCTGCACGAGCCGGGCTGGGTTAACCAGGAGCTTCAGGAATACGTAGACTCCCCGGAGAACATCCGCGTCCAGGATGGCAGGCTGCTGCTCCGTCCGGTGAAAAGGGTACATGGGGACGGAAGCGTCTCCTACACATCCGGCAGAATCTCCACACAGCACAAGCATGACTTTACCTACGGCCTGTTTGAGGCCCGGCTGAGGGTGCCGAGGGGAAAGGGCTTTCTGCCCGCCTTCTGGCTGATGACCACCGACGAGGACCGGTACGGCCAATGGCCGGAGTGCGGTGAGATCGACATCTGCGAGATTTGGGGGAGCCGGACCAGAACGAACCACGGGACCATCCACTACGGCCTGCCCCATCAGGAGGCGCAGGGGACGGTGACGCTGTACAAGGGCGATTTTGCAGAGGAGTTTCACGACTTCGCGCTGCTTTGGGAGCCGGGCCTGCTCCGCTGGTACGTGGACGGCAGGCCGTTCCATGAAGTGCGGAAGTGGTTTTCCGCCGGGGCGGACGGCGTGAGGAAGCCCTACCCCGCCCCCTTTGACCACGAAATGTATCTCATTCTGAATTTGGCCGTGGGGGGAAGCTGGGTAGGCTATCCGGATGAGACAACAAATTTTGAAGACGCCGCTTTTGAAGTGGAGTTTGTACGGGTCTATCGTCGCCGCAGTTGAAAAGAAGCGTGCTTCTTTTCAATCCGGGGGCGCATATGCGCCCCCGGAGGGCCGTGAAACGGCCCGGCGGCAGACTTCATGGACAAAACACGGCGCATAAAATGCGCCGGCGGGCATTGCCCGCCTTGAAAATCGGTTACCGATTTTCAATTGTTTTGACCATATCAGAAACCCCAATCATCAACGGAGGTGACGACACATGGCTGAGATTCGTTTCCTGGACGAAAACGGAACCTTTGAGCTGAAAAACCCCGAGGCGGTCAGCGGACTCTATTTCCCGCTGGCCAGTGAAACCGGACTGAAAAGCGCCATTGCGCCGGATCTGGCTGGAGACAGCAAGCTGGATCAGGAGTCCTTCCTCCTGACGCCGGTAAGCGCGGAGGACCTGCACACCAGCCGCAGCACCCGGAATTTCTGGTGCGTGACGGAACGGGGCTGCTGGTCCGCCGCAGGCGTATCCGCGGAGCAGGAGGCCGCCCGCTTTACGCCGGAACAGGATGAGAGCGTTCTGACGGCGGGCCTTCTGTGGCAGTCGGTGCGCCGGACCTCGAAGCGTTACGCGCTTCAGGCGGAACTGACCTCCTTTGTGCCGCCGGATGAAAACGTGGAGATTCTGGAGGTTCGGATCACCAATCAGGATACCGTGCCCCAGAAGGTCACCGGCATCGCGGCGGTCCCGATCTATGGAAGGAGCGCGGACAATCTCCGGGACCACCGGAACGTGACCTCCATGCTCCACCGGATTCAGACTATGGAATACGGCGTCTGCGTGAAGCCCACCATGTCCTTCGACGAGAAGGGCCACCGGGAAAACCACCGCATTTACTATGTGCTGGTGGCCGCCGGGGACGGCGGCGCTCCTGCCGGATTCTATCCGACGGTCCAGGAATTTATCGGCGAGGGCGGCACCTTCCTCCATCCCAGAGCGGTCTGTGAGGGACGAGAGACCCGACTTGCCGGAGCTGAGATCAACGGCAGGGAGGCCATGGGCGGCATCCGGTTCCACTCCGTTATCCTGGAACCGGGGGAAACGGCAGTCTATCTCGTCCTTCTGGGGATCTCCGAGGATGCCGGAGAAACTGCCAAGGTTCTTGCGGCCTATGGCACAGAGGAACGGGTACAAGCCGCCCTGGAACGGACAAAGACCTATTGGCAAAGCAGGGTCAATGTCCGTTATCAGACCGGCTCAAAGGACTTTGACCGTCTGATGTGCTGGGTGAGCTTCCAGCCCTTCCTGCGGCGGATCTATGGCTGTTCCTTCCTGCCCCACCACGACTATGGCCGGGGAGGCCGGGGCTGGCGGGATTTGTGGCAGGACTGCCTGTCCCTGCTGCTGATGGACCCCGGCGGCGTGGGGGAGATGATCCGGGCCAACTTCGGCGGTGTGCGGATGGACGGCACCAACGCCACCATTATCGGGGAGGGCCTGGGAAACTTCATCGCGGACCGCAACGGCATTGCCCGGGTCTGGATGGACCACGCCCTCTGGCCTCTGATGACCACGAAGCTCTATATCGACCAGACGGGGGACTTGGACATCCTGCGCGCGGAGGTTCCCTATTTCAAGGACCCCCAGGCCATGCGGGGCAGGTCGATCGACGAGGAGTGGGGTACGGAACAGGGAAAATGGCAGCGGACGGCCTCCGGTGAACTTTACACCGGCAGCATTCTGGAGCACCTGCTGATCCAGCACCTGACCGCCTTCTATGAGGTAGGGGAGCACAACATTTTCCGCCTGCGGGGCGCTGACTGGAACGACGCGTTGGACATGGCCCCGGAGCGGGGGGAGAGCGTGGCCTTTACCTGCGCTTACGCCGGAAATCTGAGGGACCTGGCGGGACTGCTCCGTCTGCTGGGGCGGAAGGACGAAATGGCGGAGCTGGCGGAAGAGCTGTCTGTTCTGCTGGAGCTGCCCGCCGGTCGCTATGAAAGCGTCTCCCAAAAACAGGAGCTGCTGTCTCGTTACGCCGCCCAGTGCCGCCATACGGTCAGCGGCAGGCGTGTCCGGGTCTCGCTGACGGAGCTGGCGGAGAATCTGGAGGGAAAGGCGGACTGGCTGATGAGCCACATCCGCCGCCAGGAGTGGATCGCGGACGGGAAGGACGGCTGGTTCAACAGCTACTACGACAACCATGGCCGCCCACTGGAGGGCGTTTCAGAAAAAGGCATCCACATGATGCTCACCGGGCAGGTCTTCGCCATCATGAGCGGAACGGCTACGGACGCCCAAGTGGAGGCCATCTCCCACAGCGCGGACCGCTATCTCTACAAAAAAGAGGCGGGCGGCTACCGCCTGAACACGGACTTCCAGGAGCTGAAATTCGATATGGGCCGGATGTTCGGCTTTGCCTACGGGGAGAAGGAAAACGGGGCGGTGTTCTCCCACATGACGGTGATGTACGCCAACGCCCTCTACCGCCGGGGGTTTGTCCGGGAGGGGTACAAGGCCCTCCAGACCCTGGCGGACGCCGCGCTGGACTTTGAGACCAGCCGGATTTATCCCGGCATCCCGGAGTATTTCAACGCCCAGGGCCGGGGGATGTACCACTACCTCACCGGCGCGGCCAGCTGGTATATGCTGACACTGATTACCCAGGTCTTTGGCGTCCGGGGAGAATCCGGCAATCTGGTCATTTCCCCGAAGCTGGTGCGGGAGCAGTTCAACGAAGCGGGGGCCGCCGTGCTGGAGCTTCGCTTCGCGGGCAAAGCGTTCCGGGTGACCTTTGTCAACCTGAGCGGAAAGGATTACGGTCAGTATCAGGTGGCAAAAGCGTACCTGACCGCGCCGGACAGCCCTCAGATGCGGCGGCTCCCGGTATCGGCGGGACAGGCGGTGCTGGACTGGGCGCTGTTGGCAGAGCTGCCCGCGGAGGGAAATCAGATTGCAGTGGAACTGATATGAGGAGAAATGTGAAATGCAGTACGGATATTTCGACGACCAGGCCAGGGAATATGTCATTACCCGGCCCGACACCCCGGCCCCCTGGGCCAACTATCTGGGCTCCCCGGAATATGGGGCCCTGATCTCCAACAACGCCGGAGGCTACAGTTTTGTGAGGTCCGGGGCCAATGGGCGGATTCTGCGGTATGTGTTCAACCAGTTCGATCAGCCGGGGCGGTACATCTACCTCCGGGACAATGAGACGGGAGACTTCTGGTCTGCCTCCTGGCAGCCGGTGGGAAAAAGCCTGGATGCGTACAAAAGCGAGTGCCGCCACGGAACGGGCTACACGGTCATGGCGGCGGATTACAGCGGCATCCACAGTGAGGCGGCGTACTACGTGCCCCTGGATGGAACCCACGAGGTCTGGCGGCTGACGGTGCGCAACGACTCAGACCGCCCCCGGACGCTGACCCTCACCGGCTACGCCGAATTCACCAGCCACGGCAACTACGAGCAGGATCAGGTGAATCTGCAATACTCCCAGTTTGTCACCCGGACGCTGTTCAGCGGCAGCCGCGTCCGCCAGCAGATCCACGGCAATCTGGACGCCGCGGAAAGCGAGGTGGACGCCAAGGCGGTGATTGAGCGCTTTTTCGGCCTGGCCGGAGGGGCGGTCTCCTCTTACTGCGGCGACAGGGCGGAATTCCTGGGACCCTATCGGGGCTACGGGAATCCCATCGGCGTGGAGCGGGGAAATTTGTGGAACCAGCTGGGCTACAACGGCAACAGCTGCGGGGCCCTCTCGACGGTAGTGGCGCTGGCGCCGGGAGAGACGGCGGTGATCGCCTTTTTGCTGGGAGAAAGGGCAGAGGCGGAAAGCGCCGCCCTTCTGGAAGGCTACCAGGACACGGCGGCGGTCTGCCGGCGGGAGCTGGAGGCCCTGAAACGGTTCTGGCACGGCAAGCTCTCCCGGTTCCAGGTCAAGACCCCCTGTCCGGAATTTGACACGATGATCAACACCTGGAACGCCTATAACAGCTTCATCACCTTCACCTGGTCCCGGGCGGCCTCCTTTATTTACTGCGGTCTCCGCAACGGCTACGGCTACCGGGATACCGTCCAGGACATTCAGGGGATCATCCACCTGGAGCCGGAGGCGGCGGCGGAAAAGCTCCGCTTTATGCTCTCGGCCCAGGTGGACCACGGCGGCGGTCTGCCCCTGGTGAAATTCACCCACACCCCCGGCCACGAGGACACGCCGGAGGACGAGTCTTACGTGCGGGAAACCGGGCATCCCGCCTATCGGGCCGACGACGCCCTGTGGCTCTTCCCCACTGTCTACAAGTATATCGCCGAAACCGGAAACACCGCGTTTTTGGACGAGGTGATCCCCTTCGCCAACCGTGATCAGGGCTCCGTCTATGAGCATTTGAAGCGGGCGCTGGACTTCTCCATAAACCATCTTGGCCCCCACGGGATGCCCGCCGGGCTTCACGCCGACTGGAACGACTGCCTGCGGCTGGGGGCGAACGGAGAATCCTCCTTTGTGGCCTTCCAATTCTATTACGCCTTTACCATCCTGCGCCAGTTCGCGGCCTGGGAGAAGGACGAGGCGTACCTTGCCTGGCTGGAGCTGGAGCAGGAGAAGCTGCGAACGCTGCTGAACGACCTCTGCTGGGACGGGGACCGCTTTATCCGGGGCTTTACGGAAACCGGGGAAGTCATCGGACACCACAGCGACCCGGAGGCCAACCTCTGGCTGAATCCCCAGAGCTGGGCGGTCATCAGCGGCCTGGCCAGTCAGAAGGAATCGGAACTGGCCATGGAAAACGTCTACAACCGGTTGAATACCGAATACGGTGCGATTTTGATGGACCCGCCCTACCATGCCCACGCCTTTGACGGGGCCCTGGCGGTGATCTACAACGCGGGCGTCAAGGAAAACGCCGGGGTCTTCTCCCAGTCCCAGGGCTGGCTGATTCTGGCGGAGGCCCTTCTGGGCCACGGGGACCGGGCCTTTGCCTACTTCCGGGAGAACGCGCCCTCCATGCAGAACGACCGGGCGGAGGTCCGCAAGATCGAGCCCTACTGCTACGGCCAGTTCACTGAGGGGAAGGCCAGCCCCCACGCGGGCCGCTCTCATGTCCATTGGCTTACCGGCACGGCCTCCACGGTCATGGTGGGCTGCGTCGAGGGCATCCTGGGAATGCGGCCCGACCTGGGCGGCATCAAAATAGCACCCTCCATCCCGAGGGAGTGGAAGGCGCTGGAGATCCGGAAGGAATTTCGGGGAAAGCAGCTTCATATTCAAATTGAAAATCCCCAGGGGAACGAAACCGGCTGTGCCAAGCTCACGGTCAACGGAAAGGAATTATCCGGAAATTATGTGCCGGAGGAACTGCTCACCGACGTAACCGAGATTATCCTGACTATGTAGTCTCTGGCTCCCGGTTGACGTTCCAGTTATTCAGGTAGTTCTGCCTCCGGTAGGTCTTGGGAGTCATCCCCACCTGGGTGCGGAAGTGCTGGATGAAGTGGCTCTGAGAGGAATAGGACAGCATGGAGGCGATCTCCGCGAAGTCGTAATTGCTGAACCGGAGGAGGTTCTTCGCCATGTCGATCTTGCGCTGGCGGATGTACTCGCTGACGGAGATGCCCGTCTCCTGCTTGAAGATGCGGGACAGATGGGCGGGAGAGACGCTGACCGCCTCCGCCAGCTCGCCCACGGTGATTCGGTCCATGATGTGGATATAGATATAGTCGATGGCGTCCGCTACCTGCTTGGAGGAGGCAATATTCTTCCGCAGACGCCGCATCCGGCAGGCAAAGTCCAGGGACATCTGGTCATGGACATACACGATCCCGGCGATGTTGTTGCAGCAGTCCATCCTTCGGATATACTCATCGCTGAGACGGAAGGCCTCCTCCATGGGCATGCCGCCCTCCGTACAGAAGCGGGTAATCATGGCGGCAGTGACCACAAAGTGGTAGCGCAGGTTGGTGACCGGATTGCTGGAGAGGACGCCCGCGCCCTCCATATTCTCGAAGGCGCCCCGGCTGCAATTGTCCTGGACCGCATCGATCATTCCCGCCGCCACCGCGCGGTAAAAGAGAAATTCCTCTCCCGGCTCCCGGTGGCTGGTAATCTCCTCCTCCGGAAGAACGGGCTGCCAGTCCTGCCGCCTGTCCATGGAAACATCCCCCTTCATCTTTTCTTAGAAATATATCATGAATCTGGTATTCCATCAAGAGGCGGCGTGATATTTTTCAGGAGGCTGTTGAATGGAAAATTGTGACAGCCTCCAAAATCAGTCATGAATTTGATATTTGTATGGTGATTTTTGTATACGGCAGTCTGCTCCACCTCTATAATGGGGTTAATCCGATTGGAACCATGGCCGGGGGGCCATATAAAAATGGAAACAGGAGGGAAACAAGATGAAAAAGAGACTGGGTAGTCTCGCCTTGGCGGCCGGTCTGGTCCTGACGCTGCTCAGCGGCTGCGGAGGCGGCGGCAGCGGCCTGCTTGATGGCGTGCAGGCCAGCGACGGCGGCAAGGTCCTGAACATCTACGTGTGGAACGAGGAGTTCCAGGGCAAGTTCAACGAGAACTACCCCGAAGTGGAGCGCCTGTCCAACGACAAGTCCATCGCCTATCTGAAGGACGGCACCGAGGTCCACTGGATCGTCAACCCCACCCAGGACGGCGTCTATCAGCAGAAGCTGGATGAGGCGCTGCTCAAGCAGGGCAGGGCGGCCGCCGACGAGCGGGTGGACATGTTTCTGGTGGAGGCCGACTACGCCCTGAAGTACGTGGACCCCGAGGTCAATGTGGCCCTGCCCATCTCCCAGCTGGGAATCACCGACGCTGACATCGCCAACCAGTACCGCTACACCCTGGAGGCCATGACCGGCTCCGACGGGGAAATCCGGGGCCTGAGCTACCAGGCCACCCCCGGTATGCTGGTCTACCGCCGCTCCATCGCCCAGGCCGTCCTGGGCACCGACGACCCGGAGGTCGTGGGCGCAGCCGTGGCCGACTGGGATAAATTCTACGAGACCGCCCAGCAGATGAAAGCCGCCGGCTACTATATGTACTCCGGCCGGGCCGACACCGCCCGGGTGTACTCCAACAACGTCTCCGCCCCCTGGGTAAAGAACGACAAGACCGTGGTGGTGGACCCCAACATGATGAACTGGGTGGAGCGCTCCATGGAGGACATTGAGAGCGGCGTCAGTCACAACGTGCCGGGCCAGTGGAACGACGAGTGGAACAAGGACATGGGCCCCGACTCCAAAGTGTTCTGCTTCTTCCTGCCCGCCTGGGGTCTGGACGTGTGCATCGCCCCCAACGTGAAGGACACCGCCGCCGCCCAGGACTGGGCCGTCTGCCCCAGTCCCCAGAGCTTTTTCTGGGGCGGCACCTGGTTGGTGGCCGCCAACGGCACCGACAACGCCTCTCAGGTCAGGGATATCATGCTGACCATGACCGCCGACCGGGACCTGCTGCGCACCCTGGCCATGAACTACGGCGAGATGAGCAACGACCAGCCCCTGATGGAGGAGCTGGCCCAGTCCCCCGACTTCGGCATCGACCTGCTGGGCGGGCAGAACTACATCGGCGTGCTGTCCGACGTGGCGGCCACGGTGGACCTGTCCAACATCTCCTCCTACGACCAGGGCTGCGTGGAGGAGTTCCAAAACACCTTCGGCGACTACTTCAACGGAAAAATCAGCCTGGACAAGGCCAAGGCCAACTTTGAGATGTCCATCACCGAGCGCTACCCCTGGCTGGTAGGCGGCGGCGTGGAGTGGCCATAAAAGATGAGAGAAAGGGGGACTTTTTGTGGAAAACCAGAATAAAATCAAGAGCGTCAGCTACGCCAAGTGGGGCTATATCTTCATCCTGCCCTTCTTCCTGTCCTACGCCATCTTTTCCCTGATCCCGCTGGCGGACACCATCCGGAACAGCTTCTATGAGTACTACGCCTTCGGCCTGAAAACAGTGGGGCCCAACTGGACGGGGCTGTCCAACTACATATCCTTGCTCTCCTCCGACCTGCCCAAGTACGCCTGGAACACCTTTGTGATGTGGGTGCTGGGCTTTGTGCCCCAGATCATCATCTCTCTGGTGCTGGCGTCCTGGTTCACCGACGCCCGGCTGAAAATCCGGGGCAAGCAGTTCTTCAAGGTGGTCATCTATCTGCCCAACCTGATTATGGCCTCCGCCTTCGCCATGCTGTTCTTCGCCCTGTTCTCCAACGCCGGGCCCATCAACAGCATCCTGCTGCGCATGGGCGTGATTGGAGAGGCCATCCGGTTCATGGAGTCCACTCTGGGCGCCCGCACCCTGGTGGGGCTGATGAACTTCCTCATGTGGTTCGGCAACACCACTATCATGCTGATGGCGGCCATCATGGGCATCAACCCCTCCATCTTTGAGGCGGCGGAGCTGGACGGCTGCACCCACGCGCAAAAGTTCTTTCAGATTACCCTGCCTCAGATCAAGCCTTTGCTGACCTACACTCTGATCACCTCCCTCATCGGCGGCCTCCAGATGTTCGATGTTCCTCAGATTCTGACCGCCGGCAAGGGTGCCCCCGATCGCACCACCATGACCCTGATTATGTACCTGAACAAACACCTGCAGGCCAAGAACTACGGCATCGCCGGCGCCCTGTCCGTCTTCCTCTTTATCATCAGCGCCATTCTCTGCTGGATGGTCTTTAAGATGAACACCGACAGCGACCCGGATGGTTCCAAATCCGCGGCCAAGCGAGCCAGGAAGGGAGGCAAGGCATAATGGAGAGCAAAAGATCTAACGGGCGGACCGTCCTGGCCCATGTGGTGCTGATTATCCTGGCCTTTTTGTGTCTGTTCTTCTTCTACATCCTGATCGTCAACGCCACCCGCTCCCACGCGCAGCTCCAGCTGGGCTTCTCCGCCCTGCCGGGGTCCAGCCTTGTGGAGAACTTCAAAAGCGTCATCAACGACCCGGCCATTCCCATCCTGAAGGGCATCCAGAACAGCCTGATCGTCTCCGGCTGCTGCGCCGCCATTGTGACCTACTTCTCCGCCCTGACGGCCTACGGCATCTACGCCTATGACTTCAAGCTGAAGCACGCGGCCTTTACCTTCATCATGGCCATCCTGGTCATGCCCACTCAGGTGACGGCCCTGGGCTTCCTCCGCCTGATTACCAACATGGGAATGAATGACTCCCTGCTGCCTCTGATTATCCCCTCCATCGCCTCGCCCGCCGTGTTCTACTTCATGCACAGCTATATGCAGTCCTCCCTTCCCAAGGATCTGATTGAGGCGGCGCGGATCGACGGGTCCCAGGAGTTCGGCACCTTCAACCGCATCGTGCTGCCCATTATGAAGCCGGCCATCGCGGTGCAGGCCATCTTCACCTTCGTGGGGTCCTGGAACAACTACTTCATCCCCGCTCTAGTCATCTCCTCCAAGAATAAGCAGACCCTTCCCATTATGATCGCCACCCTCCGGGGCGCGGATTATATGAATTTCGACATGGGCAAGATCTATATGATGATCACCATTGCCATCGTGCCCATCATTATCATTTACCTGCTGCTGTCCAAGTTTATTGTGGAAGGCGTCACCCTTGGCGGTGTGAAAGAGTAACGATTGCTCTTAAAAGCGCTGCCCGGCCTGCTCGGGCAGCGCTTTTGCCTATCTGCCGGCGGCGGCATTTTAAAAGGAGATCTTTATGGAAAAATGGATTCGCGCCCGGTATCAGCCAAACCTCCCCCTGGACAGAAACCGCCGGGTAACCGCCAGTCCGGAACACATCGCCCTGTCCAGGCAGGCGGCACAGGAGGGGATGGTGCTGCTGAAAAACCGGGGGAACCTGCTTCCCCTGGCCTCCGGCTGCCGGGCGGCCCTGTTCGGAAAGGGCAGCTTCGACTATGTGAAGGGCGGCGGCGGCAGCGGAGATGTGACCGTGGCCTATACCCAAAATGTGTATGACGGCCTGAAAGGAGAGGGCGTGTCCCTCTTTGAGCCTCTGTCCGATTTTTACCGAGACTATGTTGCGCGGCGCTATGCAGCTGGAGACGTCCCCGGCCTGATGGCCGAGCCGGAACTGCCTCAAAATCTGGCGAACGAGGCAGCCAAACACGCGGATGTGGCCGTCATCGTCCTCAGCCGCTTCTCCGGAGAGGGCTGGGACCGTCAGCCGGTCTTGTACCAGGAGCCGGACTATCCCTGGCCGGATGAGCTGGCGATGCCCCAAAAAGCAATGTCCATTTTCCCCAAGGGGGATTTCTACCTAACCGACGCCGAGCGGCGGATGGTGGAACAGGTCTGCGCCGCCTTTTCCCATGTGGTTCTGGTGCTAAACGTGGGCGGAGTGATGGACGTCTCCTGGTTTTGGGAGGACGACCGGATTTCTTCCGTCCTGCTGGCCTATCAGGGAGGCATGGAGGGAGGCGCGGCCATTGCCGCCCTGCTCACCGGCAGGGCCAACCCCTGCGGCAAGCTGCCCGACACCTTCGCCCGGGACCTGACGGACTATCCCTCCACCGCGCATTTTCACGACTCCCCCCAGTATGTGGAATACACCGAGGACGTCTATGTGGGCTACCGGTACTTTGAGACGCTCCCGGGAGCGTCGGAACGGGTCTGCTATCCCTTTGGCTACGGCCTGTCCTATACCACCTTCCGGCTGGAGACCGTCAGCGCCGGGGCGGAAAATGGCCGGGTGAACGTGTCCGTCCGGGTAAGCAATACCGGAACGCGGGCAGGAAAAGAAGTGGTCCAGCTCTATTACCGCGCCCCCTGGGGGCTGCTCCAGAAGCCCAAACGCATTCTGGTGGCCTTCCAAAAGACGAGGCTGCTGGAGCCCGGAGAGAGCGAGATGATCGAGCTGTCTTTCGCCATCTCGGACATGGCCAGCTTTGACGATCTGGGCAAAATCGCCTCCTCCGCCTGGGTATTGGAGAAGGGCCGTTACACACTGTACGTGGGGACATCCGTGCGGGACGCGGCAGAGCTGGACTGGGGCTGGGACCAGGCTGAAACCGAGATCGTCCGCACCGTAAGCGACAGCCTGGCTCCCTCTCATCTGGCAAAACGGCTGCTGGCGGACGGGTGCTGGGAAAAGCTGCCCGCCGCCCCGGCGGTGGACACGGACGCCAATCTGCTCCAACCGATCCACGGGGGCAGCGTCGAGGCGGTGGCTCCCGCCGAGCCGGGCCGGGAGCGCTGGCAATTGACCCATCCCTTTGCCGAGGGCGCACAGCCCCTTTCCGCCGTGGCGGAGGGAAAGCTGACGCTGGACGAATTTATGGCCCAGCTCAGCGACAGCAACCTGATTCACCTGCTGGGCGGCCAGCCCAACGTGGGCGTATCCAACACCTTTGGGCTGGGCAACCTCCCGGAGTACGGCGTACCCAACCTCACCACCGCCGACGGCCCGGCCGGCTTGCGGATTCAGCCGGAGGCGGGAGTGTGTACCACCGCCTGGCCCTGCGCCACACTGCTGGCCGCCACCTGGGACCAGGAACTGGTGGAACAGGTGGGCGCTGCCGCCGCGGCGGAGGTCAAGGAGAACAATATCTCCGTCTGGCTGGCGCCGGCGGTCAACATTCATCGAAATCCCCTCTGCGGCAGGAATTTTGAGTACTACTCCGAGGACCCCCTGCTCTCCGGCAGGCTGGCGGGCGCCATGGTGCGGGGAATTCAGTCCCTGCATATCGCCGCCACGGTCAAGCACTTTGCCTGCAACAACAAGGAGACTAACCGGAAATACAGCGATTCCCGCCTGTCCCAGCGGGCGCTCCGGGAAATCTATCTGCGCCCCTTTGAGATCATCGTCCGGGAGGCGGAGCCCTGGGCCATCATGAGCTCCTACAACGTCATCAACGGCCGCCGGGCCTCCGAGAGCCGGGAACTGCTGACGGATATTCTGCGGGAGGAATGGGGATATACCGGCATGGTGATGTCGGATTGGTGGACCCGCGGGGAGCAGTACAAGGAGATTCTGGCGGGCAATGACCTGAAAATGGCCAACGGCTACCCGGAGCGGGTGCGGGAGGCCATGGCGCTGGGGGCCGTCAGCCGGAAGGATCTGGAGGTCTGCGCCCGCCGGGTGCTGGAGCTGATTCTCAAAATTGATTGAGGACTGCAGGAAACCGAGCTGAGGGTGAAGGGAAATGATAATGGAGCAGATATGGAAAGAAATGTTTCAGGCGGCAAAAGCAGTACAGAACGGACGGCAGATATCTAATTATGTAGATGCGGGAGGAGTGGCCGCCGCGATACTATCATCATCAGGAAAAATATACGTGGGTGTCTGTGTAGATACTTGCTCTACATTGGGAATATGTGCTGAAAGAAATGCGATTTTTAATATGATAACAAATGGCGAACAGGAAATAAAAAAAGTGCTTGCAATCATGCCAAACGGAAAATCCGGCGCTCCCTGTGGTGCTTGCCGGGAATTGATGGTTCAGCTTATGCCCAATGGTTATCAAAGAATTGAAGTGCTGATGAATTTTGAAACAGAGGAAATCGTTACTCTTGGTGAGCTTACTCCTAAGTGGTGGATATAAACGACTTACGATTTTATCAGACAGCTATCTGCTGTAAGTGAATTGTCCGCATAGTTATTCTGACGAAAAACCAAGTATTTCTCTTTCAGGAGGTGCCAGATGGCAAAAAAGAAAGACGTGAAGACCAGTAAGAAGCCCAGCGCTCCCTTGGAAAAAACAACAGCGGAACATCAAGTACACGCCGAGGTGAACGCGTTGACAGAAGAGATCAAAGCGGAGGAGCCCCGGTCCGTGGAGGCGGCTGTCCCGGAGGAACCCGACGGTTCTCCCAGGAGAAGCGTCGCGTTTATCGGCTCGGAATGCTATCCCTTTGTCAAAACCGGTGGCTTGGGCGATGTGATGTACGCCCTTCCCAAGGCGCTGGTGGAGCAAAACTGCGACGTGAAGGTCATTCTTCCCAAATACAAGTGCATCCCCTGGGAATATCAGGAGAAGATGATCTACCGCGGCTCCTTCCACATGGACCTCTGCGCGGACGGGCGGTCCTATTATGTGGGCATCATGGAGTATATCTGGGACGGTGTGGTGTACGATTTTATTGACAACGAGGAGTTTTTCAACTGGGGGAATCCCTATACCAACCTGATTGACGACATTCCCAAATACTGCTACTTCGCCAAGGCGGCGCTGGCGGCGCTGAACTATATGGACTGGGTGCCCGATATCATCCACTGCCACGACTGGCAGGCCGCCCTGGCGCCCGTGTTCCTGAGAACCCTGTTCGCCGGCACAAAGCTGACCACCGCCAAGACCATCCTGACCATCCACAACCTCCGGTTCCAGGGAATCTACGACATCCCCACCATCCGCTACTGGACCGGCCTGCCGGATTACGTCTTCAACAAGGACGCCTTGAAAACGGGATATCAGGACGCCAACATGATGAAAGGCGGCCTGGCCTATGTCAATGCCATTACCACCGTGAGTCCCACCTACGCCGGGGAAATTCAGACCCCTTACTACGGCGAGGGTCTGGACGCCCACCTGCGCTATCACTCCGGCAAGCTGCGTGGAATCATAAACGGCATTGACTATGCCATCTGGAATCCCGGCACCGACGAAAAACTCTGCGCGAACTACGACATCCATAACGTGCTGGAACGGAAAAAAGAGAACAAGCGCAAGCTCCAGGAGGAATTGGGACTGGCGCGGGAGGACGGTTGCTTCGTGCTGGGCCTGATCTCCCGGCTGACGAACCAGAAGGGCTTGGATCTTCTCAACGCCATCCTTCCCCAGGTCATGGATGACCATACTCAAATCGTCGTTCTCGGCACCGGGGACCCGGTGTATGAAGACTCCTTCCGGTATTATGAGAACACATACAAGGGGAGCGTCTGCTCCAACATCCTGTACGACGAGACCCGGGCCCACCGGATCTACGCCGGCGCGGACGCCCTGTTGGTTCCGTCCCAGTTTGAGCCCTGCGGGCTGACCCAGTTGATCGCCATGCACTATGGGACCGTGCCCATCGTGCGGGAAACCGGCGGTCTGAAGGACACGGTGGAGCCCTACAATCTGTTTTCCGGTGCGGGAAACGGCTTTACGTTTGACCGCTACGACGCCGGGCTGCTGCTGGACGCCATCAACCGGGCCAAAGCCTTGTATTTCGAGCATCGCGATTGCTGGGACGAAATGGTACAGCGGGACATGGAAAAAGACCTGTCCTGGGAGAACTCCGCGAAGCAATACAAGGATCTGTATCTGGATCTGACCAGGTAAGTGTCCGCTGCCGCCGCGCAACTGGAATCCGTGTTCAACAGGTGGAACCGGCAGGATTCTGCCGTTCTATAGAAGAAATCCCAAATTATGGGCCGCTGGCTGCTCCACTTCCACAGCCCCCGGTACCAGAAAAAAGGAGGAAAACCGCATCGGCTTGCGGTGCGGCAGTGTGGAGACCTGCCGTAAAGCTCTCAAAAGGAGCGAGGTGTACCGGCGGAGGCCGGTCCATCAAAGCCGGATTTTATGGCGAGTTTGAAACTGAAGGGCATCACCAAAATCTATCCCCACAGCGGCGACCAGAAAAAAGCCAAAAAGAAGGGCGATGACCAGAAGAAAAACAACCTGCAAGTCACCGATAAGGGCGTCATCGCCGTTCAGGAATTCAACCTGGATATCGCAGATAAGGAATTCATCGTCCTGGTGGGTCCCTCCGGCTGCGGCAAATCCACCACTCTGCGGATGGTGGCCGGTCTGGAGGAAATCTCCGGCGGCGAGCTGTACATCGACGGCCAGCTTATGAACGACGTGGAGCCCAAAAACCGGGACATCGCCATGGTCTTCCAGAGCTACGCCCTTTACCCTCACATGACCGTCTATGAGAACATGGCGTTCCCTTTGAAGCTGCGTAAGCTGTCCGCGGCCGAGATTGACCGCAGGGTGAAAGAGGCAGCGGCCACTCTGGATATCACGCAATACCTGGACCGCAAGCCCAAAGCCCTTTCCGGCGGTCAGCGGCAGCGTGTCGCCATTGGCCGGGCCATCGTTCGGGAGCCGAAGGTTCTGCTGATGGATGAACCCCTCTCCAACCTGGACGCCAAGCTCCGCAATCAGATGCGGGCAGAGATTATCAAGCTGCGGCAAAAAATCAACTCCACCTTTATCTATGTCACCCACGACCAGACCGAGGCCATGACCCTGGGCGACCGCATAGTCATTATGAAAGACGGCTACATCCAGCAGATTGGCACACCTCAGGAGGTCTTCGACCATCCGGCCAACCTCTTCGTGGCCGGGTTCATCGGAACCCCGCAGATGAACTATTTTGACGCACAGCTTACGAAAAACGGCGGTCAGTACACCGTCTCCACCGGCGGTGCTGTCGTGACACTATCGGAGGAGAAGCAGAAGAAGCTGGCTGCAAAAAATGTACAGCCGCAGAGCGTCACCCTGGGTGTGCGGCCCAGCCATATCACCCTGAGCGAGGGCGCCAATACGATTTCCGCCAAGGTGGAGGTCAGTGAAATGATGGGCAGCGAGGTTCATCTCCACGCCAACGCACAGGGAAGAGATGTGGTCATCATCGTGCCCACGATGGATTTGAGTGGGAACCACAGGGAGACCTTTGGAATTGGGGCAGAGATCAAGTTTACCTTCAGCGGAAGCGTTTGCCACTTGTTTGACAGCAACGGAGAGAATCTGGAGGCATAACCAGAGCAAAGTTCTCTATCTCTCTGTAACCTGATTATCCGTCGGGCGGGTTACGGCGCTCATAAAAGGGATACGCAAAGCGGGACGGAATGCTTCGTCCCGCTTTGTATGTCCATATATTTTATAAAGCGCCGCTTGATGCCAGTGTGGGAATCGCTGCAAACACTCAATAGGACCAGTCAATTTTTGTATCTTACCATTCCGCAAGTTGATAAGGAAGGACTTCAACATGTCCAAATACGCCGGAACCCAGACCGAGAAGAACCTGGCTGCCGCCTTTGCCGGGGAGTCCCAAGCCCGGAACAAGTACACCTATTTCGCCTCCAAGGCTAAGAAGGAGGGCTTTGAGCAGATTGCCGCCCTGTTCCTGAAAACCGCCGACAACGAAAAAGAGCACGCCAAGATGTGGTTCAAGGAGCTGGAGGGGATCGGCTCCACCGCCGAGAATCTGGGCGCCGCCGACGGAGAGAACTATGAGTGGACCGACATGTACGCCGGGTTCGCTGAAACCGCCGAGAAGGAGGGCTTCCCGGAGCTGGCCGCCAAATTTCGCATGGTGGGCGAGATTGAGAAGCACCACGCGGAGCGGTACCAGGCTCTGCTTCGCAACGTGGAGACCCGGGAGGTCTTCAAAAAGAGCAAGGTCAAGGTCTGGGAGTGCCGGAACTGCGGCCACATCGCAGTGGGCGAGAAGGCCCCGGAGATCTGCCCCGTCTGCGCCCATCCCCAGGCCTATTTTGAGGTCCACGCGGAGAACGATTGAGTACATCCCTCTGCGCGCAAAAAGGCTCCGGCGGGTACCCTGAGGGTCGATAAATCCCGAGTTCTCTGAAAACCGGGAGGCCCCCCTGTGTCGCGGAGAACTGTGGAGGAAGCCCGCGCGGGATCAACCTGTCAGGCCGGGGCGCGGATACTCCCCGCCGGGGGAAGGCGGACCCCGGCCGGATCTCTCCGGATCTGGCACCCTGTCCGGCCCGGTGACGACGTGCCGCCCTGATACAGTTCCTGCGTCCGGCAGACATCGCCCGGCCGGGACGGCTCTGCTCCGTCACCAGCCGAAATGCTCCGGTCCAGGGCACTTCATCGTACCAGGGCAGTGCTTCTTTTCTGTTTCCTGAGGTACTTCTCCTGTTATGACAACGCCCCCTCCCATTTGGAGGGGGCGTCTGTATTGCACGCTCCGATCCCGTGCATCCTACAGGCACATCCGATAGATTGCCTCTACGTCCGCAGGACCCAGGGGGAACATCCCCGGGATTTTTCCGCCGGCACAGGCGTGTTCTGCCATGGCCTGAAAGTGCCGGCTGTCGATGTCAAGCTCTGAGAGCCTGCTCTTCAATCCCAAGGTATGAAAACAGAACTCCGACAGTGCTTCAATGCTTTTCTTCGCGCCCTCCATGGGGGCGAATCCCTCATCCACACCAAAGACCTCGACGCCCAGCCGGAAAATCTCCGGGGCCGTCTCAGCGTTCAAAATGTAGGTGAGCCAGCGCGGCGTCAAAATTGCCAGCCCATGCCCATGGGTGATATCATAGTAGGCCGACAGCTCATGCTCCATGGCATGGCAGGGCCCCGCGTGCATGGTTCCCGCGTCCAGCACCCCGTTCAGTGCCATGGAGGACGCCCACATCAGGTTGGCGCGCGCCTCATAGTGCCTCGGCTCCCGCATGGCCACCGGGGCGTATCGCACGACAGCACGCATCACCGCCTCCTGAAACTCCAGGATCATTCTCATGGCCGTCCCGCCTGCGAAGTAGAAATTGTCCAGCACATGGTTAAAAATATCAAAGCTTCCGCAGGCGGTTTGGTACTCCGGAAGAGAGTAGGTGTCCTCCGGATTTTCAAACGCGGCTCTGGGCAGAATCGCTGGCCCGCTCACAGAGACCTTCTCGCGGGTCTCCTCGTTGGAGATGACGGCCCAGATATCCATCTCCGAACCGGTGGCCGCATTGGTGAGAACCGCGATCACCGGAAGGGCGCTTTCAACCACCCTTTGCTCCCGCACAAAATCCCACACATCCCCCGTATCAGACAGTGCGGCCGCAGCCACGCCCTTGGCACAGTCAATCACAGATCCCCCGCCGATTGCCAGAACCACCTCAATCCCCTGCTCCCTGCAGATCGCCGCCCCCCGGTTCACCGTAGTATGTCTCGGATTGGGCTCCACACCTGCAAGCTCCTCCCAGACAATTCCATGGTCCTGCATCATTGCGGTCACACGGTCATACAGGCCGTTCCTTCGAATCGCCCCGCCGCCATAGACCAGCAACACCTTTTTCCCATACTTCAGCAGCTCCCGCGGCAGCCGCTCCATCTGATTTCTTCCAAAGTAAACGCGGTCCGGGTTGTGAAAAATAAAATCATTCATGGGATTCTCCATTCTTTTGATTCCGGATATCCTCGCCAAAACGTTCCGTACATCCCAAGAGCGCAGCAAGTAGACAATGCAGCACATTGTCTGCTTGCTGTTTTTAACAGCCGTTCCGTCCGGCTTCCCGGCAGAGGGCCGATCCACCTCCGGGGGCATACGCGTTTCTCCCCCTCGGCTTCCTGCTTCCAATGTACATGCAGGGCGCGACGACACGGCGCGCCCTTCTGCCGGCCTGGAGTTTCTCCGTCGGCGTGCTCTTGATCAGGCGTTATATGCCTTAGTCAACAGGTCAAAGAAATCCTGCACGGTCAATTCCCTTGGATTGTTGGGGGTGGACATGTTCCGGAAGGAGGCCTCTGCCAGGGCCTGGAAATCCTTCGGATCAATCACATCAAAGTCCCGCATCCTGGGAATTTTGACATCACTGCAGATGGACTTCATGGCGTCCACACAGCGATATGCCGCCTCCTCCGTCGTCATGCCGGCAGTATCCACCCCCAGGTGCCTTGCAATTTCGGCGTATTTCTCCACGGCGCTGGGGATATTGAACTCCGTCACCGTGGACAAAACCATGGCGTTGGAGACCCCGTGGGGGGTGTCATAGCGGCCGCCCAGGGCCTCTGCGATGCAGTGCACGGCGGCGACATCGGAATAGCCAAAGGCAATGCCCGCCATGGTGCTGCCCAGCATCATGGCCTTGCAGGACTCCGGCGTCCGCTTGTAAACCGCCTCACGGATGTTGGCGCCGATCAGGTCTATGGCATACAGGGCAAAGGCATCGGTCATCGGCGAGGCCGCCTTGCAGGTATAGGCCTCCACCGCATGGATCAGCGCATCCACGCCGGTGGACGCCATAACCTTCTCCGGCAGGCCCTTCAGCACGGTGGGATCTACCAGCGCCACCCGGGGAGCGATCTTGATATCCAGAATGTTCAGCTTCTCGTGGGCCTCGGTATCTGTAATCACCGCATCGAAGGTCACCTCGCTGCCGGTGCCGGCGGTGGTGGGCACCGCGATCATGGGGAGGATCGGGTGGTCCAACAGGGCAGGCGCCGCCCAGGTCCGGATATTGCCGCCGTTGGCCAGCAGCGTGCCCACGGCCTTGGCCGTATCCATGGAGCTGCCGCCGCCGATGGCGATCATGCCGTCGATCCCGTGCTCTCTGGCAAACTCCGCGCCGGCGATGCAGTGGATGTCTCTGGGGTTTGGCATGATCTGGTCGTAAATCACATAATCTACCTTCTCCGCCCGCAAAGACTCCTCAATGGGTTTTACAATGCCCGCGGCAAGGATGCCCTGATCCGCAATGACCATCGCCTTGGTGATCCCCAGCTTTTTCGCCTCCGCTCCGGCATGGGTCAGGTAGCCCTCGCCAAATTCAATCCGCGTGGCCAGCTGGAAAGTAAAATTTGAAAGTTCCATGACACAAAATCCTCCTTTAACTTAAATTCAGGAAGAAGAACGACTTTCCCGGAGGCCTGGCATTACCCGCAGAACCGGCAGACCTCCGGCCCCCGGGCGGGTTCCTCACGGTCCGAAAAAGCGGCCGCCAGCAGAGTGCCTGTGACGGCCGCTTGCATGGGAAAAATCTGTGCTCCGGAATCCGGCTTCGCCGTTACAGTCCCTCCGGGCGCACCACGAAGCGCACCTGGTCGTACTCTCCTGCAAAGAAGTGCACCACGTTGTTGGCGGCAATCCGGTTTGCCTCATCCAGCGCGGTCTCCGAGTAGAAGGCCGCGTGGGGGGTAAAGAAGACGTTGGGGGCGGAAAAGATCTCCTCTTGAAAGGTGGGTGTCTCAGATACGATGACGTCCAGCGCCGCCCTGCTGATCCTGCCGTCCCGCAGGGCGCAGCACAGCGCATGTTCGTCCACGGTGAGGCCGCGGGAGGTGTTGACAAACACCGGGCTCTTTTGAAATGTGTCAAACACGCTCTGATTCACCATCTCCCGGGTTCCCTTTCCCAGGGGGACATGGCTCAAAACCGCGTCGGCCCGCGCGCCTAGCTCCTCCATGGAGACCAGTTCGATATCAACCTCTGCCGCCACGGATTTGGGCAGGAAGGGGTCATAGCCGATCACGGTCATCCCGAAGCCCTGGGCCATCCGCGCCGCCCGCCGCGGAATCTGCCCGCAGCCGATGAGCCCCAGCGTCAGACCGTGGATTCTCTGGAGCCTGGGGGCCTTGGACCAGTCCCAGATGCCATTTTTCACATCCATGGCGTAGCCCACCACGTTTCGAAGCAGCGCGATCACCAGGGCAATCCCGTGCTCGGCCACCTCGTCAAAGCAGTAATCCGGGCTGTTGGCAACGGCACGGCCCGCGGCCTTGGCCGCGTCCAGATCAATGTTGTCCACACCCATGGCGTAGTTGCTGACGATTTTCAGATCCGGCAGCGCCTGAAAGACCTTCCCCGTAAACTGGCCGTACTCCGCAATGGCCGCGTCGGCCCCCTGCAGGGCGGCAATGACCTCGTCCTCCGTGTGAACCTGGGTCACGGCAACCTCGTGGCCCGCCTCCCGGAGAATCCGGACCTCGGTGCTGTACCGGGCGCTGTTCGGGTCCGTGATGACCTCGTGGCTGTGGTCAACAATGACAACCTTCATGGTATCCGCCCTCCTTACGCCGTGTACTCATAACCCGTCTTAAGGGCTTCCAGATTCAGCGGGATCAGCTTGGCCTTGCTGGCGAAGGTCTCCCTGACCAGCTCCTCCACCGCCGCATAGGGGATGAAGTCCAGATATTTCAGCACGAAGCCCAGGGCGATCATGTTGGCCACCTTGGCATTCCCCAGCTCCATGGCCTTTTCAATGAAGGGAACCTTTAGGATGGTCTTGCAGGGGCAGTCCGGCTCGGCGGTAACCTGCGCGTTCAGGATCAGCACGCCCTTTTCCCCGGCCAGGTGCTGGTAATCGGCCAGGGAGGCGTCATCCATAATCAGCATGACATCCGCGTCCGAGACGATCTGGCACTCGATCTCCGTGGATATCACGATATTGCACATGGTCCGTCCGCCCCGCTTCTCCGCGCTGTACACCGGGGAGAACGTCACGTTATACCCCGCCTTGATGGCGGCGGTGCAGAGGATCTCGCCCAAATTCATGATGCCCTGGCCGCCGATGCCGGAGAACAACAGCTCTTTTTTCATCAGTTCTCACCCTCCTCGTCCTTGAACACACCCAGGGGATACTGCTCAACCATGACATCGTTGATCCACTCCAGGGCCTTCACCGGCGGCATTCCCCAGTTTGTCGGGCAGGGGGAGAGGACCTCCACAAAGGTCATTCCCCTGCCGGCCATCTGCAGGTCAAAGGCCTTTTTGATTGCCTTCTTCGTCTTCATCACGTTCTGCGGCGTGGTCACCGTCACACGCTCGGAGTAGCAGACGCCCCGCAAAGAACCCAGCACCTCCGCCATGTTGATGGGGTAGCCGGTGTTAATGGCCTCCCGGCCCATCGGTGCCGTGGTGGCCTTCTGGCCCATCAGCGTGGTGGGAGCGACCTGTCCGCCGGTCATGCCGTAAATCGCATTGTTGATAAAAATCACGGAGAACTTCTCTCCCCGGATGGCCGCATGCATAATCTCGGCCATGCCCTCTGAGACCATGTCGCCGTCGCCCTGGTAAACCAGAACGAACTTGCCGGGCTCCGCCCGTTTGATGCCGGTGGCCGTGGCAGGCGCCCGGCCGTGCAGGGCCATGATCTGATCCATGTCAAAGAACTTGTCTGCCAGGCAGGAGCAGCCGATGGGCCACACGATCACGCCGTTTTTCTGGAGACCCATCTCATCAATCAGCTCCGCGATGAGCTTGTTCACAATCCCGTGTCCGCAGCCGCCGCAATATGTAGTAATTGCGTCTGTGAAGATCTGCGGTCTTTCATAAATCGCCTTCACTCACTTCACCTCATTTAACTTACGAATATCGGCAAGGATCTCTTTCGGACTCGGGAGAACGCTTCCCCACCTGCTGAAGAGATAGACATCGTGCTTGTTTTCCACAGACAGCTTCACATCGTCGATCATCTGGCCGGCAGAGAGCTCACAGCAGAGGAACTTCTTTCCGTTCAAATCCCGGAAGGCCTTTTCAGGATACGGCCAAAGCGTGATGGGGCGGATCAGGCCAACCCGGATGCCCTCCTCCCGGGCCTGTTTCATGGCGGAAATGCACACACGGGCCAGGGAACCGTAGGCCACCAGCACGATGTCCGCGTCCTCGCATTGACAGCGCTCGTAGCGAACCTCGTTCTCCTCGATGGCCCGGAACTTCTTTTGAAGCCGCTCGTTTATCATGATGACTTCTGCCACGCCGTTCATGCCCGTCAGGAAGACGTGCTTTTCGCGCTGAGCCGGGTCAAACCCGGAGAGCACATTGTACTGTGTCTCAGGCGCCGGCACCTCCAGCCGTCCGGGGAGCTCCACAGATTCCCGGAGCTTGGCCAGGTTGCCGTCTGAGGCCACCACCACGGGGTTGTGGTATTTCTCAGCCAGCACAAACGCCTCCTGCATCAGGCGGCAGCCCTCCTCCACCGTATAGGGCGCCAGGATCAGATTGCGGTAGTCCCCGTGGCCGCCGCCCCGGGTCAGCTGATAGTAATCGCTCTGACCGGCCATGATGTCGCCGTCGCCGGGACCGGGCCGCATGATATCCAGGACCACTGCCGGCAGATCGGCACAGCTCATGAAGGACATGGCCTCCTGGCCCAGGGAGAAGCCCGGGCCGGAGGTGGCCGTCATAGCCCGATGGCCCGCCGCCACGGCGCCTGCGATCATGTTGAACGCGGACACCTCCGTCTCCGCCTGAATGAAGGTAATCTCCTCCTCCGGGCGGGCAAACATAGCCTTGGCAAAGTACTCCGCCACCTCGCTGGAAGGGGTAATGGGGTAGCCGAAAAACAGCTTGCAGCCCGCGCGGATGGCGGACTCCGCCATCGCCATGTTGCCCTGCATAAATACTTTTTCACCCATAGCTGTCACCTAATCTTCCTTATATACTGAGATCGCGGCGTCGGGGCACATTCTCGCGCAGGTCCCGCACGCAATGCAGCCCTCGCCTGCAACCGGCGGAAAATACCCGCGCTTATTGACGGCAGTCCCCTTGGTCAAGACCTTTTTGGGGCAGAAATGGATGCAGTAGCCGCACTCCTTGCATCTTTGAAAATCAATCTTAACAATTCCCATCGCATGCCTCTCAAATCAACAATCTGAGTCTGGATTACTTCTCAATCTTGAAGGCGGGGTCCAGAGGCTCTCTCTGGAACTCCTCGGGAACGATCATAATGCCGATGGCATTGCCGCACAGCAGCGGGGGATCGCAGGCCACCATGGCCGCGTCGCTCTTATAGTGCTTCAGGTCCGGCTCGCCCTGGATAGCGTCCATGAAGTTGCACTTCATCTTATAGTCGTCCGTCATGGTGAAGATCTTGTAGCACTCAAAGTGGACCTCGAAGGAGCTCTTGCCCTTCTTCTCAATCCAGCCGTGATACTCCATGAAATCGCCCACATGGATGGGCGCCAGGAAGTTCACCTCCTTATAGGCTCTGAACAGACTGCCGTCGCCGGTGGCGCGCACCATCAGCTCCGTGCCGACGTCGCCGAAATAGTCCAGCATCCTGCCGCCGTTGATCAGATTGCCCAAATAATGCCCGTCGTTCTCCACAGTCATCATCTTTCTGAAGATCACCTTGTTGCCAATCATGTTTTCATTCCTCCACATTTAAATTTTTGGGGACGTACCGTCCTTTGAAAACGAATTCCTGTCGCGGGTGCCGGAACCTCTCGCCCGGCAGTCCTGATGCACTCCCCGCGAAGCCGCCTCCGGCGGCTCTCTTCCGAAAAACGGAAGATTTTACGCTAAATTGTTAAAGAATCAGGGTTCACCGCTTGCGCGGTGCCGGAACAATCTTCCGGAAAATTACTCGATACCCAGATACATTTTCTGCACGTAGTCGCTGGCCAGCAGCTCCGCGCTGGTGCCCTGGCCGTTGATCACACCCTTCTCCAGGATATAGGCCCGGTCCACGATCTTCAGTGTCGTATTGACGTTCTGCTCCACCAGGAGGATGATAATGCCCTCCCGGGTCAGGTTTTTCAACGTCCGGAACACATCCAGAACCACCGCGGGTGCAAGACCCAGGGAGGGCTCATCCACCAGCAGCATCTTCGGCTCCGCCATCAGGCCCCTGGCAATGCCCAGCATCTTGCGCTCGCCGCCGCTCATCAGGCCCACCTGCTGGTTGATTCTCTCTCCCAGGCGCGGAAACAGCCCGATGACCTTGTCCATCAGCGCGTTCCTCTTGCCGCGGTCCTTGATATTCAGCGCGCCCATATACAGGTTCTCCTTCACCGTCATGCCGGAGAAGAGATTGCCCTCGTCGGTGATGAAGCCCACGCCCAGATCATGGATCTGCTTCATGGTCTTATCCTCCAGATGCTCCCCGTTGAAGAGGATCGAGCCGCTCTTGGGGCGGATCATGCCGCTGATAGCCCGCATGGTCGTCGTCTTGCCTGCGCCGTTCGGCCCTACGATGGCGACAAACTCGCCGTCGTTGACCTCGCAGCTGATATCCCAGAGAATGTCCAGCTTCCCGTAGCCTGCGCAAACTTTATCTAACTTCAGCATACATACACCTCGAAATGTTAATCCTCTCTTCCGAGATAGCTCTCAATCACAAACGGATTGTTCAGCACTTCATGCGCAGTTCCTTCCGCAATCTTTTCTCCGAAATTGATGACGATCACGCGGTCGCTGGTATCCGTGATGAACTTCATCACATGCTCGATGCAGATGATCGTGACGCCCCGGTCCCGAATCTGCTTGACCAGTGCGATGAAATCCGGAAGCTCCGCGGTGGTCAGGCCCGCGGCCACCTCGTCCAGCAGCAAAAGCTCACACCGGGTGGCAATGGCCCTTGCCAGCATCAGCCGCTTGAGCTGCATGGTGTTCAGGGTTTCCGCCAGCGCGTCATGGGCCATGGCAAACCCCACCTCGTCCAGGATCTCATGGGCCCGCCGGTCCGGATCGGCCGTCCTCTCCCCTCCGCCAAAAATGATGGCCGTCTTCACATTCTCCAGGGCGGTCATCTTCGGGAAGGAACGGACCATTTGAAAGGTCCTGGCCAGTCCCCGTTTGCACAGCTCATAGGGGGTCATGCCGGTAATATCCTTATCGTTGAAATACACCTTGCCCTTGGTGGGCGCGTAGAATCCGGAGATACAGTTCAGCAGCGTGGTCTTGCCTGCGCCGTTCGGCCCGATGATTCCTATAATCTCGCCTCTGTTGACGTCCAGCGACACATTGTCAACAGCCGTGAGTCCGCCAAAGCTCTTGGTCACTCCATCTATGCGTAATACCAAAACTGACACCTGCCTTCCGATGATTGATTGGGGAAACGCCGCCTCCGTCCGGGCCCCAGGAGCCCTTCTCCGCTCTCCGGATGGATACAGCGGTTCCTCCACAGGCTGTGATTTTCCATCCTGCTTCCATACAGTCCCCTGCTCTTTTTGCCCTGCACGGAGAAGCGGACTTCTCTTTGCAAGCATCTTCCATCCACGCGCCGCTCCCGCAGATTGCCGCGGTGCGCGGGCCCTCAGATCACAGCCGGAACATACGGGAGGGGGCGGCCGCAGACTGGCCTTGCCGCCGTTCTGCATCCATCCGCCATCCTGCGGCCGCCGGTTCCCCTGGATTCCATCCAGAGCATCACTGACAGCATAAGTCTGCGCAAAACCGTTTCCATGCTCCCTGAGAGGAGGCTGCGCAAGAGGTCCCATGGACTCCAAGCGCCCCGTGAATCCGGCTGGTATGAAGATCTGTACAGAGACCGACCCAGTGATTCCCCGGTCTTCCAGATTGGAGAGGTCTCTTTATGAAAAGACCGCGTTCGTCACAGCTCTGGACTCAGGCCACACCACGACCAGCTGGCCGTTTTGCACCTGACCCAGGGGGTAGTAGAACTTATCCTCGCCCACCAGGGGGGACAGCCGGCCGGGCTCCCACTGATAGGAGGCCTGCATGATGGAGTTGTCAAATACATAGTTGCCGGTCTGGATCTCCTCACAGCCATACTGGTAGATGGTGGCGGAATCCAGAACGCCGTACTTCTCATAGCACTTTTCCAGCATATCCACGAAGCACAGCGCACAGTCATAGGCGACGGCCTCGCACTGGATGGAGGCGTCATAGCCCATTCTCTCCTTCCAGCGGGCCTCGAACTCAGCACCCCGCTCATCCATGTAGGTGGCGGTCTGGTCGAACACGCCGTTGGCAGCGTCACCGCAGAGCGTATACCAGTCCGCGTTCTCCGTCAGGGAGTGGCAGATAATCTGAGCGTCCAGGCCGATCTCCTTCGCCTGCTTGAGGAAGGCGGCGGCCGTCGCCGGCGTATTGATGGTGCCGCCGACGATGGATGCGCCGGTGGACTGAATCTTGGAGAGAATCGCATAGAAATCCGTGGTGCCGGCGGCGAAGTACTCGTTGTACACAATCTCATAGCCGGCGTCGCCGAAATAGTTCTTCAGATTGTCGCCCAGGGAGTGGCCCCAGTCGGTGTCCTCGCCATAGATGGCGATGGTCTTCTCTCCGGTGATCTGGCCGGAGGCAAACGCCGCGTTGAACAGATCCCGGTACTCCTCGGCGATGAAGTCTGTGGTGGGATACATCTTGCCAATGTAGTAGCTGTAGCGCTCCGGGTCCCCTTCCCACTTCTCGTCCAGCGCCTGGCCCGCGCCATAGTTGAACAGATAGGGGATCTGATACTTTGCCACCACGTCCATGGAGGACATGGCAATGGTGGTGAACCAGCCCTGCATGGCCACCTCAGCGCCATCCTTCACAATGGCCTGCTCCAGCGCCAGGGCGCCCTTCTCCGGGTCATCCGTCAGATCGACAATGATGGGCTCAATGGTGTAGTCGCCCACCTTGTAATCAATCTCCTCCAGAACCATTTTGGTGGCCTCTTCAAACGCGGTGCCCGCCTTGGCGCCTGTGCCGGTCAGGGAGCAGCCGACAGCCACCTTCAAAACCTTGTCATCCGCAGCGCTTCCGCCGCCTCCACCGCCGCACGCGGAGAGCACAAGGGACATCACCATTGCGAGAGCCAACACGATACAAGTTGTCTTCTTCATCGTCGGGTTCCTCCTTCATTGATTAAAATTTGATGGGGTCACTTGATTGCGCGGCCTTTGCGGCCTTCCGCTCTGCCAGGACGCTCCTGACCTTTTCCGGCAGCTTGCAGATGCCGCCGGGGAAGAAGATCATGGATACGATCAGCAGAATACCGTAGATGATATACTTGATCTCCACCAGGCTGTTCATGGCCTCAAAGACCGGCATGATAATGAAGCTGGCCAGCAGGGGGCCCCAGATGCTTCCGCGTCCGCCGATATAGGCCAGCACCAGGATCTGCACCACGTTTCGGGTGCCCAGCACATTGGGGGAGAGCACACCAACATAATGCCCATAGAAGCCGCCCACCACCCCTGCAATGAAGCAGGAGACCACGAAGTTGATGGTTCTGTACTTCAGCGGGCTGATGCCGATGGCCTTCGCCGCCTCAATATCCTGTCCCAGGGCGCGGAAGGAGAGGCCGTACTTGGAGTCCACAATCCTCCGCAAAACGCAGAACGTCACCAGGCACATCACAAACATCACATAGAAATAGGGCTTCGCCCAGGGGGTGGCAAACAGCTGTTTGACGTTCAAGCCCATTGCGCCCCGGGTGATATCCGGAAGGGCGGCCACCGTGTTCTGCAGCACAATGCCCACAAACCACGCCAGCAAAGCCGCAAACATGGCGTCCATCTTCATGGTCAGCAGGGCGATCAGCAGTCCCAGCAGGGCCGAAGCCACGCCGGCCAGTGCCATGCCGATCCAGGGATTCACACCGAAATACTGATTCAAGAGCGCGGACATGTACGCACCCGTTCCCATCAGGGCCGCATAGCCCCAGTTGGAGACATTGATATAGCCCACTGAGAAGTCGAAGCCCATGGCCAGCGTTCCCCAGAGCAGGCAGGTCACTCCCAGCTTCGTATAGTACTCATTAGGGGAGACCAGGGGAAACAGGGCGATCAGGAGGAACGCCGCCAGGCTGACGGGAGAGAGGCCGACCTTTTTGAGGGGCCTGGAGAGCCCTGCATAGAGCATCTTCGTTTTTTCCATACCTTCCTCCCTCCTCACACTTTCTGCTTGCGGCCAAACAGGCCGTTGGGCTTGAACAGCAGGATCAGAATAATGACAGACAGGGAGACGACATTCTGCCATGCCGCGCCGATCAGATAGGCAGAAGCCACCTCGATCAGCCCCACCAGGATGCCGCCTACAATCACTGCCGCCAGATTGCCCACGCCCACCAGAATCACCGTAAACCAGGCCGCCAGGTTCGGCGCCGTACCCATGGTGGGATAGGCCGGGGTGATGGAGAGCAGTGCGGCGCCTGCCAGAGCCGCCAGCATACAGCTCATGGCATAGGTGATGGTGTGAATTTTCTTGATGTCCACGCCCATCAGCATGGCGCCTGTCTCATCGTCCGCCACTGCGAGGATTGAGATGCCGGTCTTTGTTTTCTTCAGGAACAGCCAGAACGCCGCCACCGCTACCATCGCGATGCCAAAGGCGATCAGCCGGTCATAGGAGACGTTGAAGCCGCCGATCCGGAAATTGCCGTCCCAGTACTTTTCCACGCCGAAATAATTGGCGGAGAAAATGTATTGCGCGCCGTTTTGTATAATCAGCTGAATGCCCGCGCCGATCATGAAGGCATTGGTCACCCAGTCGCCTGTGTTCCTCTTGCGAAGCGGCGCAAAGGTCAGCTTTTCAATCAGAGCGCCGCACACGAAGCCCACCAGAGCCGCAAAGATGATCGCAATCGCCGGAGGCCAGCCGAAGACGGCAAAGGCGTAATAAGCGGCATAAGCGCCGATCAGGTAATATTCACCGTGGGCGAAGTTTGGGATCTTCATCACGCCGTATACCAGCGCCAATCCCAGCGCAATCAGCACATACATGCCGCCTCGCAGAATACCGCTTATTAAAATATTTAACATCCGTCATCCCTTACCGTCATTCAATCCTTGATTCCGTTCTCTTCGTCGATGGCCTTGAGACCTTTGAGGTAGGTCGCATAGGTCTTCAGGTCCCCCACACAGATGTCCTCCTTGTCAATCGCGTCCCGCACCACGTCGCCGCGGCGAATCCAAACCGTGGTGTAGCCCAGAGCATTGCCCGGCACACAGTCATACTTGAATCCGAAGGCCGCGTGGTGCATCTCCGCAGCCGTGCAGCCCATGACCTCCTGAGACTTGAGGAAGCCAGGATAGTGGGGCTTGTAGCACTTCACATCCTCCGCGGTGACGATGGCGTCCATCTCGATGCCCTCATGCCGGAAGGACTCGGTAATGATGTCGTTGTCCACGTTGGACAGGGCGCACACCTTGATTCCCATTTTGCGGATCTCCCGCAGGCCCTCGGCCGCGTCGGGAAACGCCTTCATCTTGGCCATCTCGTCGGCAAAGCTGACCACATCCTCCGGATCGTACTGGAAGCCATAGTACCAGGCTGTCTTTTCAAAGGTGTCCATGAGCACCTTCCGGAACGGGTGGTAGTTGCGGATATACTCGAACTGGAGCTTCTCCCACGCGCTCTCCACCTCCGCGGCGGAGACATGCGTGATATGGTGCTTGTCCATGAACCTCTGATACCACTCGATCGTGCCGCCCTCCCAGTCGATAATCGTGCCATAGATATCGAAGCTGATTGCCTTGGGCAGTAATCTCTTCACCGTACCATTCTCTTTCATTCTGCGATCCTCCTAGTTTTAATTTTGCGGGCAAAAATTAAGCTCCGCCCTGTCTTCGCCCTCCTGCCGGCCACCGGCATCCTCACAAAAAGGAATCCTTCTTTTCCCAGCCCGTCGCTCTGCGGTGTCCGGGCTGCCGGAACCACCAGGAACACAAATACAGTTTGGAGCAAAATCAACGATGCTGTTGTAAGCAGGGACCATCCTCCCACCGGGACGCGCCGCCGTATCATAAAAGGCCGCTCAGATTTCAACGCAGCTTCAAGCTGAAAACCGCACTTCTTCTCTGACGGTTCGTTTCGATTCCCCCAGCTTTTGTAGCTTTAGTATATACAGCGCGTCTGTTCCGTGTAAAATTTTAGTTATTTTTTTCATTTACATGACGTACCTGCACCTTCACGTTTCAAATTAAGTACAGGTTCTCGTTCATAAATTTTAAAAATGTACGTATTTTTGTACATTTATCCCTCCGATTTTCCTCTCCTCCGTCAAAAAAGCCTGAAAAACGAAAAATTTCTGCGGATATTTGTTAAAAAACACCTTCCGGCACCCATCTGATGGGGTTGCCGGAAGGTTGTCCTCCGCTCTGTATGGAATCATCAGGAAGCCCGGGCATGTGCTCGGCTATTCGTAGTAGCACTCGGGCGCTTGAATATAGTCCTCCGCGTGATTCAGGTGGGTGCGTATCGCGGACTCCAGGCGAACCTTGTCTCTGTCCTTCATGGCAGACAGAATGTCCTTGTGCTGAGCAAAAATAATATCCTGCATGCTGACCACGGTAATCCGGTTGTGGATCTGCTGGAATTTCTTCTCAAACTGCCGGTAGGCCCGAATGATGTAATCGCTCTTGCTGCACGCCACCAGGTGGTCGTGAAACACGATGTCCAGTGCAATCATCCTTCCAAGATCCTGCCGGCTGCAGCTCGCCTGTTCCTCAATATTCTTTTGCAGTTTGCCCAGATCCGTCTTTGTAATTCTCGTCATGGCCAGCTGCGCCGCATTGGTCTCCATGGCAATGCGGAACTCCGAGGCATGGATGACATCCCGCATGGTGGGGATATAGACATAATAGCCCCGCTTTCCCTGCTTTACCAGATGTCCCTCCTCGATCAAACGGTTGATCGCCCCCCGGATCGGCGAGCGGCTGACATTGGTCGCGTCTGCCAGCCAGTCCTGGTTGATCTTGCTTCCAAGCCGCCGCCTGCAGGACATGATATCCTCCAGGAGCAGGTCGTATATGAGATCCGTCTGACTGATAAATGGATTCCTGGCCCGCTTTTCCGCGATCCGCTTTTCATATTCGAAGATATCTTCCACTTGTCATTCTCCTTATTCCATGTCCCATGCGCGCACGGCGGCCTCCCTGTCAAGATCGGAGACGTGAGGAACTGCGAACCGGGAATTGCACATCTGCCTTCCTGCACCTGCCCCCACTCCCAGCAGGCACCGGGGCCTTGCCCCGCAGCCGGCGAAGAACCCCCGGCCGGCGGGGCAGCATAAAGCATATCCTCCATACCCCCAGGGAGAGGCGGCCTGTCTCCGTTACGGACATATCATCCGGCGGCCTGACGAAGTGTCCTGAGCGTACAGAACGCTCCAAGGCCGCTCAGCGCATGTTAACACGGGCTCCGGCAAGAAGCACAGCCCGGTTCCGTACAGCAGCCACCGAACATGCGCCCGGTGAGAAAGGCTCCGCCGGTCTTCTGCCGGCCGCGCCCCGCCCGCAAGGACAAAAACAGCGGGAGGCCGCGCTTTTCCGCCGGCCGTCCGGCAGTTACCATCCGGCCGCATTCTCCCGGCGGACGCTTCCGCTCCCTGCCCGCTGTTCCGTCTATTTCGGGTCTTTCGTTTCATAACAGCGCGCTGAGTCCCTGCAGCCGATTCCCTCTGATCCCGGTTCGGCCGTCAACTTCTTGTTCATTCTGTTAAAATAATCACGTTTCATTTTGGTATTTCTGTGTACAACCACTACTCTATCAGGCTTCCTTCATTTCGTCAAGCTGAATTTCTTGATGGGTCAGGGCCGGCAAAACTCCCGGCAAATGGAAGCGCAGCGGATTCTAAAGCAGCCGTTCACATCCCCATCCATGCTCTAAAATATCATCCGTCCCGGCAAGGCTCCCACCCCTGCGCCGGCCGCCGAATGGCGGCAAGGTTCCGGATTCTGTCTGCCGACCGGCCCTGCGCCTCTTCCGAAAAAGACGTGAGAACGATTGGTTTCGCTCTCACGTCTTTTCGCTGTCAGTCCTCTGTCCATACGTTCGATATTCCCTTGGGGACAGTCCGGTTTTCCTGCGAAAATACTTTCCGAAACTGCTGGCCTGCCCAAAACCCACCTGATTTGCAATCCACTCAATCGGATCATCCGTGCGCTTAAGCAGCGCAGCCGCCTGCGACAAGCGGTACTCCATCAGATACTGATACGGCGTCGTCCCCATACTCTGTCTGAAACAGCGAAGGCACTCCGACTTGCTGACATGGGCGCTCTTTGCCAGGTCCTCCAGGGACAGCTCCTCCCCATAGTGCTGTTCAATATGATGCAGAAATTTCTGCATCCGGACTTCCACAGCGCTTTTCTTCCTCTCCACCGGCAAAGAGATGTTTTTGCAGAGCAGAAGCCAGATTTCGGAAAGCCGCACCAAAACCTCGTAGGTATAAAATTCCGTCTTCTCCCCTTCCAATTCACTCAATCTCCGCAGCGCGGACAAAACCTCCCGATTCCAGCCGGTTCCCGGTTCAAACCGGACAAAGGGCAGCTGCTCTTTTCCGGCGATGCTGTCAACCAGCGCTCTCGCCGGCCCGCCCATATAGAACCCGAGAAAGTAATCGGGAAAGAGAAAGCTGTTGTACCGGCACTCCTCTACCTGCTGAATCTGATGGACAACATTTTTGTTAATAAATATCGCCTCACCGGCAGCCGCGGAGGTGGAGCCGTCCAGCGTGACCAGCCGGACCCTGCCCCGCTTCACATACAGAAACTGCAGATCCTCATGCCAGTGCATCACCCGAAAACCGGGATTTGGGGGATAGCTGCGGGCATTGACAACCTCCAGAACCAGATACGGAAAATCCGTGTCCCCGCGGAAGTTGACGGAGTTGATGTATGCTTCCCGCTTCCTGTCCATCTCCAATCAGCCTGCCTTTTTGTGATATTTTGATAGTAGCTGGCGATTTTTCAAGGGGCATCCCGAATAAACCTGTGATATGATTATAGAAGCAGTCGACAGCGAAGTCAAGAACTCCTGGGCTTTCGCCGTTCCGCCAGCCGTATTTCCTCCGCAGCGGAAGGAAACCGCCTCCAGGCACGAAAGACGGAACACCCGGAAAAAGGAAAGGATTCGATGGATATGAACAGGTTTCAGAGCACCTTCAAAGCTGATACGAAGTACCGATCATTCTTTCTCTCCATGGTCGTTTTCGGTGTGGCATACGGCCTGTATAAGGGCGTAATTGATAACTACCTGGCAGAGGTCGTGGCCATGACGGAATTTGACAAAGGCGTGTCGGAATTTTTCCGGGAACTGCCGGGGCTGATGTTTATCCTGATCCTTGCGGCGCTCTATACGTTCTCCGCCGAGAAAATTTACAAGATCGGCGCGGCCATCATGCTGCTGGGCATGGGTATGCACGCAGTGGTCCCCGCCACGCGGGCCTTTGCCGCTTTGTCCATTCTGGTATACTCCCTGGGGGAGCATATGCAGCTTGGAATGCGCAACACAATCTCCCTGAAATATGCCAAAGCGGACCATGGCGGTGAGGCCCTGGGTCTGCAAACGGCGGTCTATCAGATCGGGACACTCGCAGGCTATGGGGGAATCATCGCGGCATTCTCCATGTTCCGCAGCACCGTACGGCTGTTTCGCTCCATCTTCTGGCTGACTGCCGCGGTGATTGCGGTGGGTCTTCTGGCGTCGCTGCGCATGACCGGGCACAGCGAAACGGACCAGGCAAAAAGGCGGTTTTACTTCCGGAGAAAGTATCGCAAGTACTATATGCTGGAGGTGTTCTACGGCGCGAGAAAGCAAATCTTCTTCACCTTCGGCCCCTATGTCCTTGTCCTGTTCTACGGTGCCAACGCGATGGTCATCAGCATCCTGTTCGCCGTATCCTCCATCTGCTGCTTTCTGGCATCTCCCATGGTAGGAAAGATCATTGACCGCATCGGGTACAAAGTGGTGATGATTGCCGACACATTGATTTTGGTCGTTGTGTGTTTTCTCTACGGGTTTGCCCATCACATCTTCCCGATGTCTGTTGCCTTTGTTGTCTGCTGCGTCAACTACATCCTGGACTCCATCATCTCCCTGGCGTCCATGGCCTCAAACGTATACGTCCAGGCCCTCTCCGATCACGCGGACGAGGTGCGGGCAACCCTCTCCACCGGTCTCTCCGTCAACCACCTGATTACGGTACTGATCGCGCTCTTTGGAGGGTGGATCTGGAAGGTGCTGGGAATCGAAACCCTGTTTGTCCTGTCCGCAATGTTAGGTCTTTGCAACAGCGCCTATGCGGCTACCATCGAGGGCGGAAAAACCGACAGACCTGCCCGCCGCACATAGGCGTATTGCCATGAGACCGGAGTGAAAGGATGAAGGATCAGGGCCGGCATACCCAATGGCGGCACAGGAATCAACAGGCAGGCCGGGAGCTGGGAGGTCCCGGCCTGTCTGCTCTGCCCGCTTACAAAACAGAACCCGTCAAAGCGCCTGCTTCCGCCGGTGCTCTTCTCAGGCAAAAGACGGTGCCGGACGCCTGCGCGGTCATCCGGCTCCGCTTTAAAATCCGCTGCTATTCCGTTCTCTCCTGCCCGCCGCCGTTCTGCCGCCGGTACACGGAGGGGAGGACACCGAAGACCTCCTTGAATGCGGCGGTGAATCTGCTCTGGCTGTCGTATCCCACAGCCTGTGCAATCCCGGCAATTCTCAGATCTGTCTCCCGGAGCAGGTTTGCGGCCTGCTCCATGCGGTGCTGCTTGATATGCGCCGCCAGGGAGGTTCCGTAGACGGCCTTGAAGGCGCTTTTCAGCGTGGTGGGATTGAGGTGATACTGTCGGGAGAGCTCTTCAATGGTAATCCGCTGCTCCATGTGCAAAAGCAGGTGGTCGTGGATCTCCCGCACCACCCCAAGCTGTTCCGACGGGTCCTCCCAAACCGGCTCCATCTCCCCCCTCCGGGCCAGGTACAAGAGCAGCTCCAGAACCTTGAGCCGCTGATAGGCCCGTCTCAGCGGCTCCGGCTGGCCGTAAAAGTCCGCAAAAATGCGCTCGGTCTCTTCGCTGCCCGCCAGGAATGCCGTCCCGCGATTCCGGCAAAGCTGATCCCACAGGGCCTTGCTGAAAAGATCCGTCTCCCGCAGCAGCTCCGGCGGATGCGCCGCCGCCTTTTGCAGATCCACCCAGACGGCAAACCCCTGGTATTGGCCGGCGGGCACATCGCAGAACATCTCCCCGGCCCAGGGTGTGTGCAGGGAGATGTCCCCCGGATGCAGACAGATCCGGCTGCCGTCCTCCAGACGCCACACCATCTGCCCGGCTCTGCAGCAGTGAATCTGCAGCACCTGCCCCGGAGGCGGCTGCCGCAGGGGCGGCCGGTCCGGCCCGGCGTCCGTAAAAAACAGGTCGATTCCGGGATAGAGTGACGTCTGCGCCGGCAGGCCCTCTGCGGCGCAGACATCCCGGGAGGTCCGGCAGGGCCGCCGCTCACAGTTCATAGAACTTGCCTCCCATCTCCGGACAGGTGATCTCCATCATCTGCTCGATCATCTGATGCAGCAGACGGCTCCGCTCCGTATCCGCCGCGCGATAGTACACTTCCTTCCCCTCCCGACGGCTGACAATCAGTCCGCCGGCCTTCAGGGACCGGAGATGGTGGGACACGGCCGGGCTGGACATCCTCATGACGGCGGAAATATTGAGCACACACTCCTCGCAGTGACACAGCAGCCAGAAGATGCGAATTCGGGTGGTATCGTCCAGCTGTCTGAAGACCTCTGCCACGGTCTGGAAACAGTCTGCGCGATCCAGATGTCCCTGCAGCAGGGCAAGGCGTTCCTCCTCGCCGTGGTGATGGGGCAGTATGATCTGATCCATAGCGGCAGACTCCTTTCTTTCGCCCAAATAGAAATTCTTTTCGCCCGTTTGGCAGGGAATTCTCCGGCGGCATTGACTTGGGCCGCTGTCCGGATTATACTACAGCCATAATGATTAAGCAAGTGCTTAATTGTTGAAACGTTTATGAAATGAAGGAGGACTCCCCATGAAAAAGACCTACAGGATCGAAGTGGACTGCGCCAACTGCGCCAATCTGATGGAGAACGCCGCCCGCAAAACCGCCGGCGTGCAGGCTGCCACCGTCAATTTCATGACCCAGAAGATCATTGTGGAGTTTGCCGAGGGTCAGGAGCCCCGGGCCGTCATGCAGGACGTCCTGGCCGCCTGCAAGAAGGTGGAGCCGGACTGCGAAATTTTCCTGTAAGCCGGCTCCTCCATACAGGGAGCGGAGGCCCGCTTACGGCAGAAAGGAGTTCTTTCCACCATGCAGGAACTGATCATCAACGGATTGCTGGCTGTCGTCGTCCTGACCGCGGCGATTCTGCGCTTTTTTATTGGGATGCGCGCCGGAAGCGGCATGACCCAAAAACAAAAGACCATGCTGATGCGGATTCTGATCGCCGCCGCCATGCTGCTGGGGCTTCAGTGCCTTCCGGTGCAGGCCTTTGCCCGCCTGGATGGAGCGCTGTTCCCCTCCGCCGGGCGCTGGGTGCGGTTTGCCCTGTACCTGACCAACTACTTCCTCATTGGCTGCGACATCCTGCGAAAAGCTCTCAAGGGCGTTCTCAACCGGCAGGTCTTTGACGAGAACTTCCTGATGGCCGTCGCTACGGTAGGCGCCATGGCCCTGGCCATCTATCAAAACGGCGATTACCTGGAGGCCATTGCCGTCATGCTGTTCTACCAGATCGGCGAGTGGTTTCAGAGCTACGCCGTGGGCCGGAGCCGCCGCAACATCAGCGACCTGATGGACATCCGGCCCGACTATGCCAACGTGGAGCGGGACGGCAGACTGGAGCAGGTGGACCCGGATGAGGTGAACATTGGCAGCGTGATTGTGGTGCAGCCCGGCGAAAAGGTTCCCATTGACGGCATCATCCTGGAGGGCAGCTCCAGCCTGAACACCAGTGCCCTGACCGGCGAGAGCCTGCCCCGGGAGGCAGGCGTGGGAGATGAGATCATCAGCGGCTGCATCAACCTGACCGGTGTGCTGAAAATCCGGACCACAAAGGAGTTCGGGGAGTCCACGGTGTCCAAAATCCTGGATCTGGTGGAAAACGCCAGCTCCCGCAAATCCAGATCCGAGGACTTCATCTCCAGGTTCGCCAGGATCTACACCCCCGCCGTCTGTTACAGCGCCCTGGCGCTGGCCGTTCTGCCGCCCCTGGTCCGGCTGCTGTTCCTGGGTCTGCCCGCCGATTGGGGAACCTGGGTTTACCGGGCGCTGACCTTCCTGGTGATCAGCTGCCCCTGCGCGCTGGTCATCAGCATCCCCCTCAGCTTCTTCGCCGGCATCGGCGGGGCCAGCCAGGAGGGCATCCTGGTCAAGGGCTCCAACTATCTGGAGAGCCTCTCCCAGACCAAGGTGGTGGTCTTTGACAAGACCGGCACTTTGACCCAGGGGGTCTTTGAAGTCAACGGGGTTCACCACAACCAGATGGACGCCCCGCAGCTCATCGAATACGCCGCTCTGGCGGAGAGCGCGTCCTCCCACCCCATCAGCAAGAGTTTGCAGCGGGCCTACGGAAAAGAGCCGGACCGCACCCGTGTCGGCGAGATCCGGGAAATCAGCGGCAACGGCGTGATTGCCAGGGTGGACGGTATGGAGGTCGCCGCCGGCAACGACAAGCTGATGCACCGCCTTGGGCTCTCCCCGATCGACTGCCGCGAGACCGGCACCATCATTCACATGGCTGTCAACGGCGCCTATGCCGGACACATTGTGATCTCCGACAGGGTAAAACCCCATGCCAAAGCCGCCATTTCCTCTTTGAAGGCGGCGGGCGTGAGACAGACGGTGATGCTCACCGGCGACGGGAAACGGGTAGCCGATCAGGTGGCCGCCTCCCTGGGCATTGACAAGGTCTACGGCGAACTGCTCCCGGCGGACAAGGTGTCCAAGGTGGAGGAGCTTTTAAGCGTCAAACACGGCAAGGCAAAGCTGGCCTTTGTGGGCGACGGCATCAACGACGCCCCGGTGCTCTCCCGGGCCGACATCGGCATTGCCATGGGCGCCATGGGCTCGGATGCCGCCATTGAGGCGGCGGACATCGTTCTCATGGACGACGATCCCATGAAAATCGCCAAGGCCATCCGGATCTCCCGGAAATGCCTGCGCATTGTCTATCAGAACATCACCATGGCCCTGGGGGTCAAGTTTGCCTGCCTGATTCTGGGCGCCGTGGGCATTGCCAACATGTATCTGGCCATTTTCGCAGATGTGGGGGTCATGATCCTCGCGGTGCTGAACGCCATTCGCTGTCTGTTCGTCAAAAGGCTGTAACGGGCAGAGCGGCATGGAGACGGCGGTCTGCCCAAAGGGCTGTCCCGTGCCGGCGGTGGACTTGGCGGCTGCGGGCGAAGTACGCTCCATTGAGTAGAGGGTCTGATCCGCTTTGCGGCTTGCTGGTCCCCCGATATTTAGAAAAACCTGGCACTGACGGTTTCACGGAATGTCTATCAGGCTATGGATACTCCACAAGCATATTGCAGTTCTCAGTATCAGTCCCCTTTTCACTCGCGCAACTGACCCATGGTTTTCTTCCCTTTAGTAATACTCTCCCGATATGCTGTGCTTTTCTGAAGCCTCGATGAAATCCGTAAACCACGCTGGATATAACATATATTTTTATTCTTTTCCTTATTATTGCTCTTTGGAACCACTGGCTTTGCCAGTGGTTTTTCTACGTATTAATAACACACATTTTCACATATTTCTTTGAAACACAGTGAAACTGTATGATTGAAAGGTAGTACACATCTTAGATATTCACGCTACATACAACGACCGTCTCTGCCGCCAAATAGCAGCACTTCGCATAAAATCGATGTATAAACGCAACATTTTTTTATTTATATAGTCATTCGCTATTATACAACTTGTAAAAATATTTAGACAAAAAAACGCACAACTTGTACGTTGATAACCTGAAAGCACTCCCATATAATTATGTAAAACAAAATGATATGAATTGTTCAAACAAGCTCATACTATAATCTCTGGCTGTCACATTTTGTAGTATCACGATAACACACTTTGAAAACACATTTCTTCCGATTGCCAAACAAGTAAGAATGGCCATGATACGGCCATTGAATTATTTGAATCCAGCCCAGCGAGGCTGAAAATTTTAAAAGAAAAGAGGAAGAAAGAATGAAAAAGAAGAGATTGTGTAGTTTGTTGTTGGTCCTTCTGTTCACCGGAACAATTTTGGCCGGCTGCGGCGGCAGTCCTGCCAACAACAGTGAAAACAACACAGATACCGCAAAAAACGATGAAACCTCTACGTTGGATTTTCCAAAATCCAACATTGACATGGTAGTCACCTTTGCAGCGGGAGGAAGCAACGATGTGCTTGCCAGAGCCGTCACCAGCTTCATTGATCTTCCCACAACGATGACCGTTACGAATATCGAAGGCGGCAGCGGAACCATTGGCAGCATGGAGGTCGCTCACGAGCCACCCGACGGGTACACTCTGTTACTGCACAGCGGGGAATCTCTGATGAGCCAGTATTACAGCGGCGTTTTGAGCGAACCCATTCACGAGGATCTGGAGCTCATTGCAAATCTTGCCGTCTGCTATGAAGCACTTTTGATTTCTGCCAAGAATCCCAATTTCAGCACGTTAGAGGAGTTCGTAGCCTATGCAAAAGCCAACCCTGGCAAGGTGACTATTGCCGGCCCCGGTTCCCGCGGGCGGATTGAGGCTGTGGCCCTGGACATTATCCGCGCTCTGGGCATTGACGCGGAGTATGTCTCCTATGACAGCAGTGCCGCCTGTCGAACCGCTCTGCTGGGCGGACACATCGACGTAACATTCACCCAGGTTGCCGGAGAGGTATCCTATATTGATTCCGGCGACTGCCTCGCCATGGCAGTGACCGCCGAGGAGCGCGTCCCCATGTTAGGTGAAAACTGTGTGACTTTTAAAGAACTGGGCTATGATATTATCAGTGGCATGACGCTCTCCGTTTGGGCGCCTCCCGAAACGCCGCAGGAAATTCAAGATTACCTGGCCGACCAGTTTGCGCTTTTGTATGAAAACGAAGACTATGTTACCACCTTGGAAGAGGATCTGGACTTTACTCCATTCTATCAAAGAGGTGAAGAGGCCAGAGCCCATTACACCGATCAGAGCGAGACCATTAAGCGCATTATTGATAACATGCTGGCCGGATAACCATACAGGAAAACTGCGCACGTCGTGAAGGGAGCTGAGATCGCGCATGGAAAAATGGAAACGGGACGCATTATACAGCATCGCCATTCTGGCCACATGCGCTATATTGTTCATATTCGCAAATCAAATGGATGATGGTCATATTCCGTATGTGCTGGGGAGTCCCAATGGATATTTAAAAATATGGCTGATCGTGTTGGCAATCTTAGCGCTGTTGCTGCTCTGGCGGTCTTTCAGAAACCGTGAGGGCGAAAAAGTTGCAAAGATATGGAATTCATTGGCAACACTAACCGTAATCCTTGCAGTGATTTATGTCATGGTTGTGAGCACATTCGGTTTTTTCCTGACTACCATTGTGATCTTCTCTGTAATCACGATCCTCTATAGCACGGAAGTGACCGGAAAAAAGCGGGGAAAAGAATGGGTAATGCAAAACGGAAAACTAATTCTTTTTGTCGTATTATTGACCTGGGGAACTCAAAAATTGTTTACCTCAGTTCTGGATGTGCGGCTGCCGACATTCTCACTGTTTTGATGGGGGGAAGGATATGACATGCTAGATGGATTGATCTCCGCACAGATTGGTATCCAGGAAATCTTTGCGGACCCAATTATTTTCGTTTACGTTTTCATCGGTGTCTTCATGGGAATCGTTTTTGGCTGTATTCCCGGGCTGACAGCATCCCTGGCGGTTACCATTCTACTTCCCTTCACCTATGCGATGAGCGCAGGCGAAGGAATGGCAATTCTGGTGGCAGCCTTTGTCGGAGGCATTTCCGGAGGCTTGATTTCCGCTATTTTGCTTAATATTCCTGGCACATCCTCCAGTGTTGTCACTTGTTTTGACGGATCGCCCATGGCAAAACAGGGACGTGCCGGTGAAGCCTTGATGTTGGGCACATTTGCCTCACTGATCGGCGGACTGATCGGTGGGATAGCGCTGGTTCTGTTCTCCTCTTTCTTGGCAAAGATCGCGTTGTATTTCGGTGCCTGGGACTACTTCGCCCTTGGTGTTATGGGACTTTGCGTGGTTGTTAGTCTTGTTGCCAAGGACGTGGTAAAGGGTCTGATCTCGGCGGTCATTGGCATCCTGCTGGCACAAGTTGGCATGGATACAGTCTCGGGCGTTATGCGGCTGACTTTTGGACAGTGGCAGTTGAACGCCGGCTTTGCAGATCTTCCAACCATGATGGGAATGTTTGCATTTTCAGAAATTATGCTGCAATTACCGCGGATGAAGAATAAACCTCCGGTCCCCAAAACACCCAAGGTGCCCCTGCATCCTGCCAAAGATCACTTGGTCGGCAAGGGAAAATTTTATGCAATTTCCGGTGTTATAGGAACGGTCATTGGCATTCTGCCGGGGATCGGGCAAACCACGGCCGCCATGATATCCTATACACAGTGCAAGAACATCTCCAAAACACCGGAGGCATACGGAACAGGATGTGCAGAAGGTTTAATTGCTGCGGAGACTGCCAACAATGCAGTCTGCGGTGGAGCCCTGGTTCCCATGTTGACGATGGGTGTTCCCGGGGACATGGTATCCGCCATTTTGATGGGCGGCTTAATTATGCATGGTCTCCAGCCGGGACCCTTGCTGTTTAAAGAAAAGCCGGATGTAGTAGGCATCATCTTTATGTCCTACATCATCGCCAACATCATCATGTATCTCATGCAGCTAGGCCTCATGAAGGTTTTTGTGAATCTTCTCAAAATACCTGCCTATTATCTGTATCCCACCATCTTGCTAATGTGTATTGTCGGTACGATTACAACGAACAATCGCGTGTTTGACGTGGGAGTGATGATTGGGATTGGGATTCTCAGTTATCTTCTAGCATCCCAAGGATTTTCCCTGGTTCCGATGGTATTAGGGTATCTCCTGGGCAGTATTATTGAAAGCAACTTCCGGACGGCAATCATGGTGAGTAGAGGCAGCCTGCTGCCGCTGTTTACCCGGCCCACTGCCGTTGCATTTCTCGCAATCGGATTCTTCCTGGTGATACGGACCTTTTTGAAGGAAAACAAAGAGAAGAAACGTGCTTAAGTCCCTCAAAAGTAAGACAGACGGCGGGTCTTTTGCGCAGATCCGCCGCCTGTCTGTAAATCCCAGGCCTGAATGTCTTAAACAGGCAAGGAACATGGTTATTTAAACCATGTTCACCATGCGAGTACTGCTTGAAAATCGCAGATTGTAAGGAGAAAAACTGCTATGCAGAGTACGCCATTCGATATCAAAGCAGCCACAGCACAATACTGCAGTGAGCTCATTGAACTCCGCCGGGATATCCATGCCCATCCTGAGCTGGGATTAAAAGAATATCGAACCGCACAGCTGATCGAGGATTATCTGACACAATTGGAGATTCCAGTCAGACGATATATTGGAACCGGAGTTGTCGGAATTCTGAAGGGCAGGCATCCTGGGGCAACGGTTATGTTACGAAGCGATATTGATGCGCTGCCGATCGAAGAACAAACGGGACTTCCCTTTGCGTCCCAAAATCCCGGTGTCATGCACGCATGCGGACATGATGGCCATACCGCCATTCAGTTGGTTACAGCTAAAATCCTTGCAGAATACCGAGAAAGGTTGGCTGGGACTGTTGTGTTCCTATTCCAGCCCAACGAGGAAGATGCAGGCGCGCAGCTTATGATTGATGCCGGTGTCATGAAAGACACCCGACCAGAAGCAGTCTTCGGCCTGCATGTATGGCCCAGAATGCCAAGCGGCACGGTTGGAATCACCGAAGGCCCACTGATGGCGTCTGCCTATTACTTCAAAATTGTGATCAAAGGAAAGGGCGGACATGGAGGGCATCCGGATCGGGCAATCAATCCCATCAATGCCGCAGCTCACGTGCTTCAATCCATACAAACAATGCTTACCGCAGAGATAGACGCCACGCAGCCAACCATCATCAGCACATGTAAGATCCATGCCGGGGAAAAAGAAATCATTATCCCGGAGGTCCTGGAAATGGAGGGGTCGATCCGCTGCCTCCACGAAAATGACGAATCAGTGCGGGTCCGTCTGCGGGAACTGGTCGAAGAGGTGTGTCAGGCACATCGCTGTACATGCGAGATTTCCTTCAAGTGCGGAAATACCTTGGTAAATAACGATCCTAATCTTGCCGGTATGGCTGTTGCCGTCGCAGAAGAACTATTGGGAAAGGAAAATATTAACTGCAGCCGAAACTGCATGACAATGGGAGGAGATGACTTTGCGGAGTTTATGCGGGAGATCCCTGGGTTGTATTACTTTGTAGGATCTGCAGACCCATCGAAAAAAACAGATACAGAAAATCACAACCCCCGCTTTCTGCTTGATGAAGGAATCCTTCACATCGGTGTAGAAATGCAATTGGGGCTAGTCTTGAAATATCTCACACATAGACAACATGAAGCGTTGCCTCCGATACAGGAAGAGCCGAAATGAAAGATTGTATTCCCAAACTACCGCAACCGCAGAAAACAGTATGCCGGAACCTGGTCCATCAATCAGTTTGCACATTTATTGCCGCACTACCATCTTTGATCCTCTCAATTTTTTGATAAAAGGACTGAAAAATCATGAATAATAATCCCTTTGACACCTCCCTGAAAACGCTGCATGAGGCAGCAGAAATCGGTCATATCCACCCGGAGGTCGTTCGCATCCTGGAACAGCCCAAGCGGATGTTCGAATTTACCATTCCCGTAAGGATGGATGACGGACATCTCGAAATTTTCACAGCCTACCGCGTTCACTATTGTGATGCCCTTGGACAGGTCAAAAACGGGGTCCGTGTAGTTCCGGATATGGATATGGATACCGCAAAAGCATTGGGATTCTGGATGACCATCAAGCACGCGGTCAGTGGAATTCCTGCCGGCGGAGGCAAGGGCGGCATCAAAGCAGATCCAAGTAAACTGTCTCGGCGCGAATATGAGTCTTTAATCCGCGGTTTCATTCGCAACCTGCCCATGAAAGGGGCCTGGGTTGATGTGCCCGGAGCAGATATCGGAACACACGGACAGACCCAGTCCTGGATGCTGGATGAGCTGGAATCCATACAAGGCTTCCACTCCCCCGCCGCTATTAATGACAAGCCAATCGAAGCCAATGGTACAGAACTGTCGCGAGAGGCCACAGGAACCGGCGTCTATTTTGTTACCCGGGAAATGATGAACGATATCGGCTGGGGTGGTACCTCTAAGGCCTTTGCTGTACAGGGATTCGGGAACGTTGGCCGTGTCGCCAGCGAACTTTTACAGAAGGATGGACACAAACTGGTTGCCGTCTCTGATATCTATGGGGGAATCGAAAATCAGGACGGTATTGATGTCTTTGAGCTCGGAAAATATGTGGATGTACATAAGACGGTAAAAGGGTTCCCCGGTTGCACAGAGATCAGCACTGCTGATGTTCTGGAGGTCTCCTGCGACTTTCTGTTGCCAGCAGCTGTGCAGAGTGTAATTCATGGCGGAAACGCAGCCCGGGTCAAAGCGAAACTGATCATGGAGTGTGCCAACGGCCCGATTACACCAGAGGGTGAGAAGATCCTCTATGACCGGGGGGTCATGATTGTTCCGGACGTATTGACGAACTGCGGCAGCGCCATTGTGTGCAGCTTCGAACGAACACAGGGTTTAACCGACCAGTACTGGGATAGGGATACGGTTCGGAACAAGCTGGAAGAACGGATTGTCAAAGCTTACCATGAGACCGCGAATGTGGCAAAAGAGCTTGGTATCAGTTACCGCGACGCCGCTTGGACCAACGCTTTACGCAAAATTGAAAAAGCAATGCTTACGCGTGGCTGGGCCTGGGCAGAGAACGCCTGATTTCAGTTTGACCGTTTCACCTATCCTGCCGATATTTGCAGGAAGAGAAGCCGTGCTTCCAATAAAACGATTTCCCTTGAAATCCTGTTGGATTTCAAGGGAGATTCGTTCCGTTCGGACATAAAGGGCTGTGCCCTGTACGTTTGAAGGCTATCCGGTGTCTTTATAGGGATGGTTTTGATTGATTGCGACTGGAATACATACGGACACAGACTTCCAGAAGAAAAAAGTTATCCGCATCTTTCAATGTGAGCCCGGTCAGTTCCTCGATCTTATTGATTCGATAGATCAGAGACTGGCGGTGCAGATGCAGCAACCGTGCCGCCTCCGAAAGATTTTTACATTCCAAATAACATTGCAGGGTCCTGATCAGGGAAGAACCAGTTACAAGATCGTACTCTATAAGCGGACCTATAATGTGCTCAATGCTCTCCGCAATGGCAGTGTCAGTAGTCAAGTTGGATATAATATTGTAAATGACGGTATTTTCAAACGTATATCGGGTATTTTGAGCCGAAGCGCTTACACATAGCGACTGGGCAAGCTTAGCATTTTGATAACATTTTCGAAAATCTGTGGGATCGCCACTAGGACCGCTGATGCCCCAGGCAAACCGGATCTGTGGAAAAACAATATGAAATTTTTGTTCTACCTTATCTAAAAATGCATGGACATCTCGCTGAAGGTACCCGCTGTCGCCCTGAAAATAGATAATCAACAGCTTTTGCTGATAAGTTACCATGACTCGGTGGTGAACCATGTGGGCAACCTGCAGGATTTCCTCCTTCAGCAGATTGATGTTGTTGGCAATCCACTGCTCACTTACCGGGATAGCAGTCCCGTTATATAGGTGGATCTTTCCGATAATGCAGATATAAGAACCGCGAAGATAAAAACCAAGCCGCTGCCCTTCCTCACAGAGTTGATCAAATGGGACAGATGTTCCTTTGGTAAGCCTCCAAATAAAATCATCCTTTACACTTTGATTGCTCGCCTGAATAATCCACTCCTTATCAAACCAAAGAATCATTGGCCAAATCAGATAGTGATAAAACAGCGACTCATCGTAAAGCGTCTTTCCCCCAGCCGGTTCTAAATACAAATTGCCATAAAGGCGCTCGTGGGCTTTAATTTCGAGGACAATTCCCTCACCGGTAAGCAGAAGCTGCGGAGCGCTTTTGTCCTGCACTGTGAAATTGCTGCTGACACCCTTGCGGTTTCCATTCATATCAAAGATACAGACTCGGCAGTGAAATGCCCCCGACAGCCGTTCTGCAGCACAATTGATATCCTTATTTGAGAGATATTCTTCTAATAAGCGCTTTTGAATACGCTCGTACCGCGCAATTTCCACACTGGTATCTTCTCGAATTTCCTTGGAAACCGCCTCGATAATATCTGCAAAACGGATGTGCCAGGGGATCAAAATGACAGGAAAAGGATGTTCTGCCAAATAAGTGAGAACAGCGTGCGGCAAAACCACTTGGTCCTCCGGCCTGGAGATGAGGATACCGCTTGCTCCGGCCATATGCACATCTCGAATCAACTCTAAAAAAGACGTTTCTTTTTCACAGCCCACCAGTGAGGAAAGCACCAATTCATTTTTTCGAGCGAAATGTTCAATGGGCAATTCCAGGCTGGATACATACTCAATGGGGCAAGCATCCAGAAACTCCTGCCCACAAAAGATTTTATACCACGGCAGAATTTTTTTATCTAAAAAATCCTTTACAGTAAACATTTGTCAGCGTCCCCTTCTATGCTTTTCTACATTATATTGGAATCTTTGGCAAGCTGTCAACGATATTGCGCAATAGTCTCATATAAAATCTTTAAAAAGATTTCTTTCAGGTTGTCAGTGGTGTTCTATTTGTCAACTACTTTACGCCGGGTGCAAAAGAAAACAGGCGAATATATTTTCCAAAAACACAACAGAAAAAACACTCACAGGCAAAAAATTGTGTTCCATGGACGAAAAACCTGCTGAGACAATCATAGAAAATCGATGCAAAAAGTGCGGAAGCTATAGGAGGTAAAGCATATGCGCGGTGCATGGATCGAAATCCACCTAGAGGCGATCCGAAAAAATATCCGCTTTTTAAAAAGCCGGATCAGTCCCTCCACAAAATTTATGGGGGTTGTTAAGGCAGACGCATATGGTCACGGTGCAGTTCCTGTGGCACGAATCTTAGAACAGGAAGGCACAGATCAGTTCGCCGTCGCAATTGCGCAAGAGGGTGTAGAATTGCGGCAGGCGGGGTTCCACCAGCCCATTCTTGTACTGGGCCGTGTATTTGAAGATGACTATTCTCTGATCTTCCAGTATGATTTAACACCAGCAGTCTTTTCTATCGATCAAGCTGAGTCTCTAAACAACGCGGCGCAAAAATTAGGAAAAATCCTTCCGGTCCATCTGAAAGTTGACACGGGAATGGGACGCTTGGGATTCTTGGCTAATGCTCCGGAAACAGTAGATTCCATCTTGCATATCGCGAAATTGCCAAACCTCAGAGCAGAGGGAATCTTTTCTCATCTGGCTACTGCTTCGCGAATCAGCGACCCCTCTTATTGTAATATGCAATTTGAAAAGTTCACTGCGTTGCTGGAATCTCTTGCACATTACGGGCTCAAGATTCCAACCCGTCATATTGCGAACAGCGGCGCAACTCTTTTGTTTCCCCATATGCAATTGGATATGGTGCGCCCCGGAACTGCAATTTACGGTCTTTATCCCGGACAGGAGCTGGAATTGATGGAGAATATCTCTCTTTATGCTGCAATGGAGGTCAAGGCAAAACTGGCTTCTGTGAAGTCCGTCCCCGCCGGAACTCATGTCAGTTACATGGGGAGCTTTGTGACAAAACACCCATCCCTATTGGGCGTGGTTCCTCTGGGATATGTTGATGGTGTGTGCCGGAGCCTGGCAAACCGCGGCGTAGTGCTGATTCATGAAGGCCGGTGTCCTATGGTCGGTAATATCTGTATGGATCAATTCGTGGTAGACCTTACGGATGTAGAGTGTCCTCAGGTTGGAGATGAGGTCGTGCTAATTGGACGGCAAGGTAAGGCAAGAATTACAGCAGGAGAATTTGGCAGACTTGCAGGAACCATTTCCATTGAGGTTCTCTGTGGACTTGGCAAGAGAATGCCCATGATATTTACAGATGATTGTCCCCACAGTTGAAAGAATCCGGTGTTTTTTCTCAACTATAGCAGCGAAAAAGGACATTAGGCCTCGTATAGAGCTCGCCGCTGTGTAGGGAGGCCTTTTTATTATACGGCAGTGTTGAAGCGAGGCAAGTACAAAATCATTCGCAGATTCCTTGTTTCGTCTTTAATTATCCTTCTATGCCCGGAATATTTCTCTGTAAAAAACAGAAGTGCACTTCTCTTTGATCATCCTGCCAGCGCCTGCCCTCTGAGCCTCATATATCCATGGAGCCGCGGCACAAGTGCCGCGGCTCCATGGACATAGAAAGGGGACGCAAACTGCAAAGGCAGTTCAGCACAGGAGCGCTTTGTATTCCAGGATCTCCTGGACACTGCCCCGGGTCTCAATCATATTGTTCACACCGGCAATCCTCGGCTTCGCAGAGGCGGCTGCCTCCAGCTCCGAAATCAGGGCCTTTGCAGATTCCGCGGTGCTCTGTCCCGCGTCCAGCGTGTTCAGGTATTTCTCACAGGCCCTCATCAGCCTCTCATTGGGTGTTCCAGAGGGAAAACCGCAGAAGAAATAGGCATCCAGGCGGAATTTTTCATCCTGGTACAGCTCCCGGATTTTTCCGATCAGCTCTTCCCGTGTCATCTCAATCCTTAAAGAGCTCCTCGGCGGAGGGGAGGTCCACCTCCAGGGGCAGGGCCACCTTGGAGACGTTGATGAGGTGGATGTAGTCCACGTTCTCGCACAGGATGTTGTTGCCCCAGGTGCCGCAGCTCTCGGACACCGCCGGGCTCAGGCCGTTGGTGCTGGGACCCCAGGCATCGGGGGTGGGCTGGTTCACCAGCACCCGGGCCACGGGAATGCGCTCGGCATAATAGTCAATATGCTTGCGGTCGTTGGAGAAGATGCCCGCCGTGTGGCCGATGCCGCCGGCCTCCTCCATGTTCTGGATCGCCATGGCCACGGCCTCCTCGAAGGTCTCGTAGCTCTTGAGGACCACAATGGGCCCCATGATCTCCTTGTTCAGCACATTGGCCTTGCCCACGGCGTCGATCTTCAAACCCATGACCTTGGTGTCGGCGGGAATCTCAAACCCGGCCGCCTTGGCAATGACGGGGGCGTCCTTGCCCACCAGCTCCGGGACGGGGTGGCCGTCGTGGAACAGCACCTTGCCGAAGGCCTCCACGTCCTTCTTGTCCTCGAACAGCACCACGCCCTCCTTCTTCAATGCCTCGAAGAAGGCCTTCTCCTGCTCCTGGGGGTACAGCAGCAGGTTGTCGCCGTCGCACAGGATGCCGTTGTCGCTGCCCACGGCCACCACCGTCATCTTCGCGGCCTCCGTCAGGTCATAGTCCCGGTCCAGCACCACAGGCGGGTTGCCGGGGCCCACGCCGTAGGCGGGGGTGCCGGAGGAATAGGCCGCCTTCACCATGCCGCTGCCGCCGGTGGCGATGATCAGGTCGCAGGCCTCCATGAGGGCCTGGGAGTTCTCGATGGTCACCTCGTCCAGCACCTGCACCAGGTCCGCGGGGGCGCCGCACTTGGTGATAGCCTCCCGGATCAGGTTGATGGTGTGGGTGGTGGACTTGGCGGCGCGGGGGGCGGGAGAGACGATGATGGCGTTCTTGCCCTTGATGGCGTCCATGAAGTTGCCAAGGGGCGTCACGTTGGGGTTGGTGGCGGGGGTGACGCAGGCGATGACGCCCACGGGATGGGCCACCTCAATGATGCCGGTGGCCTTGTCCTCATTGATGATGCCCACGGACTTCTTGTCCCGCAGGTACGCCCAGAAGGCGGCGGGGGTGTCGGTATTCTTGGCGATTTTGTCCTCATAGAAGCCCAGGCGCGTCTCGTCTACGGCCTCCCGGGCCAGCTCAGCGGCGTGCTGGTAGATGGTTTTCGCACCCTCGTAGCAGAGCTTATCCACCTGCTCCTGGGTGTAGTCCTTGATGGCTTCCACGGCCGCACGGCCGCGCTCCACATATTCCTGAATGGTCATATGGCATGTCTCCTTTTTCGTTTTCCGATAATTTGTTGTGCCTCAACGGCTCTGTTCCATCCGGTTTTGGACCCTGGGATTCCGGTGCGTAGGGTGCGACGACCCGGCGCGCCGTCCCCACAGGCTCTCTTCTAACGGAGGACGCTGTTCGGCTTCGCCGAAGACGCTCTCTGTTGCGGTTTTTTGATGCTTCGATTTTTAGGACGGGGGGATTTCGCGCCTGCGGGCGCGCCCATGGGCTCTGCCCCTGGACCCCGCGGCCTTTGAAAAGGCCGGCGAAACTTTTTCCGGGTTATTCCTCCCAGACCTTGCCTTCCTTAATCTCAATATTGTAGGTGATGCCCCACTCCTTCGCCCAGGCCAGATACTGCTCCACCTGCTTGTCATCCAGCATGTCGGAGGAGATCAGGCCCTTCTGAGGCACCATGTCATTCACCAGCAGCTTCGTATACAGGAACGCGCCCTGGCCCGTCAGATACATCTCGCCCGTCATCTTCGCCCGCTCATAGGACTCCTCCAGGCCGGGGGCGTTCAGGTGCAGGTCTACCATGACCTTCTTCCCGTCCTTCGTGCCGTAGGCCTCGCACACAAACGCGCCGTTGTCCTCCACGATCCCCTCGTCAATGATGGCCTTGATGACCTCCGGGTCCTTCGGCGGGTTGGGGATGTGCTTGAGAATCCAGTCGAAGGGCACGATCTCGTGGCCCTCGAACTCCTCCGGCTCGTGGTGCAGAAGGCCCGCCTTGTACAGGCCCTCGGAGAACTCGATGCCCGTTCCGCCGTACTTGAAGTAGGCATTCTTGCAGCCCTTGAAGTACTTCTCACGGTTGAACCCGATGTACACAGGCTCATCGTGGGCGTGCTCCACCAGCTTCACCTCACGGCCGCACTCCGGCCAGTTCCGCTTGATGGGACGGCTGAAGGGCTTGGTGCGGATCTGCTGGCAATTCTCAAACGCGTAGGCGTCCTCCTCCATGTCGCACAGCGCCACCTCCGGAGACCAGAAGAAGGGGATGAACCGCTTCGTCCGGGTGCCCTCGTACACCATGCAGGCGATGGTGTCGCACTCGTCCAGGGGTTCCACCGCCTTCCGGGCCACCACGCACATCACGCCCGGCGCGGAGCCCGTGCCGATGATGGCGGTGGTGTTGTTCTCGGCGAAGCGGCGGCCGTACTCCGTGTACATGTACTTGATGCCCTCCAGCCAGGTGTCATACTCCGGGTACCCCTCCACCACGTTCTCGCAGGCGGACAGGTCCTGGTAGCACGCTTTGATCTGCAGAGCCGCCTGCATCACGTTCACGCCGTACTCCAGGGGCATGACATTCACGATCAGCTCGCAGCCCTCCGCCGCCTTGGCAATCTCGTCCACGTGGGCCGCGTTCACCTGCTTCGGCGTGCCCTTCTTCATGAGCTTGCACACCGCCTCCGCGGATGCCAGGTTATAGTCTGCGCAGACGACCTCCTCAATGTTCGGCTCCTCGTCCAACCGCCGGCAGATCGTCGACCCCTGCGCGCCGCAGCCGCATACCATCACTTTTTTCATAACGAAACCTCCTCATTGATGGACCGCGACTCTCGTCGCGGCCTTTTCGTTTTCTGTGGGGATGATTGCAGAGATTATGGGAATCCGGTTTGTGTGTTCGCATTTGCGGATCAGAAATCCGAGGGAATCAGGTTGTCTGTATTATACCTGGCCTGCCGGGGGAAAAGAACTCATCAAAGGATGGACTTCCGCCCAAAACCGGCGATCTCATCCCTTAGTTGTGCAAAAAATGTTTAAAACAACAGCTTATTTTTATGCAAAATATACAGATTTGGTGAGAATTCCCACAGATTGGTCCACGTTTTCCGCGGTCTTCTTTTCGGATTTTCACCTCGAATACAGCGAAAGATAGAGCCTGACCCGAGGCAGCCTCGGTTTTTTGGGGAATGATTTTCGGCAAGGTCCATCTTTGGTACAATAGACATTTTCCCGGAGATATTGTATTGAATATCTAACGAATATGCCAAAACCCGCAGGAGGCCGTTCCCCTCCTGCGGCGGCGATATCCGGGGAAAGCAGGAAAATCATGAAAAGGGAGTGCCGACATGAACGACACAAGCGTCAAAAACGAGGCCGCATGTACCACCAGCAACATCTTTAAACGTATTGCCTACTACATGAACCCCGCAAAGCTGGAGCCCAAACGGAGAAACCTGTGGATTTTCTGGATTTTTTTTAATGTGGTTCTCTTCCTGCTGCCCAACGACCTGGTGCGGGGCACGATCCTGTGCCTGCTGCCCACCGTAGGCCTGTTCATCTACGCCATCATCAGTAAGAACGTCTATGAGGCCATTGTCATGGGCACCCTGGCCAACTACCTCATGTGGTACAAGGGCGGCTTCCTCTACGCCTTCGTGGAGAACGTCGTGGCCAGCGTCTGCGAACCGGAGACCAGCTTGATGATCATCTCCTTCCTGCTCTGCGGCGGCATGATCGTCATGTTCACCCGCAGCGGCGTCACCAAGAGCTTCGGCGATCTCATTGTGCGGAAGTTCGGCTCCAGCGACAAGCTGGTGCTTACCAGCGCCGGCATCTTCACCGGCGCCATGTCCGTGGACGACTACATCGCCTCCCTCACCTCCGGCGCCGCCTTCTCTCCCCTCATGGACGCCATGAAGAAGCCCCGGATGGCCCTGTCCTTCATCATCAAGACCTTCTCCACCTGCGTCTCCTGCCTGTTGCCCTTCGGCGCCTGGGGCTTCTTCATCATCTACCAGATCGCCGCGGCGGAGAACGTCAACGGCCTGGACGAGGCCGCCGGCATCTTCTACAAGACCATTCCCTACCAGATCTTCCCCATCGTGGCCTGCGTCATCTGCCTCCTCTTCGCCTGGGGCAAGTTCCCCAGGATCGGCAAGATGAAGACCGCCTATGAGCAGGCGGAGCAGGGTATCCAGTACGGCGCCGCCAATGCCGACGACGGGGAGGACGACAGCGCCCTCATCGAGGAAATGATCGCAAACGACCCCCGGAAACAGAATGTCAGCGTCTGGAACCTCATCATCCCCATGGTGCTGCTGGTCATCTCCATGTTCGCCTTCGACTTCAACGGCTTTTTGTGCTTCCTGGTGCCCATGCTGGTCAGCGCCGTGCTCTATATCTGCCAGGGCATCTTCAACCTCAGCGAGTACATCGACTGCTACATCCAGGGCTGCCGGGACATGATGGACATGACGCTGATCCTGGTCATGGGCTACTCCCTGGGCGCCGCCCTGGAGGCCATGGAGTTCTCCACCTTCATGCTGAATGTCTGCAACCTGGTGCCCCTGGCGGCCCTGCTGCCCTTTGTGTTCTTCGTGTACTTCGGTCTCCAGGAGTACCTGATGACCATGAACTACACGCTGTTCCTCATCCTCTTCCCCACCCTCATGGTGGTGCTGCCCCAGGTGGGTGCCAACGTCCCCATGTGCCTGGCCGCCATCATCTCCGCCGGCCTCTTCGGTGCCAACACCTGCGTCATCTCCGACCTGGGCGTCATCGCCGCCAAGAGCTGCCGCGTGAACATCTTCGACCAGTTCGTGGCCTGCCAGCCCTACTACTGGATCTGCTACGGCATCACCGCCGTGGGCTACCTGATCCTGGGCTTCATTTTCTAAGCGGAACGAAAGAACGACAACATCACGACAGCAGGGAGGAGCTTTTCATGACGACTGTATGGAAACACGGACATATCTACACGATGAACCGGGAGATGCCCTATGTATCTGCCCTGGTGGTGCGGGATGACAAGATCGCCTATGTGGGCGGGGACGAGGGCGCGGAGGCCTATGAGGCCGGCGCCCGGGTGATTGACCTGGACGGGAAGATGCTGATTCCCGGCATGATCGACGCTCACTGCCACCCCTCCCTGGCCGCATTCATGACCTCCGGCATCCTGTGCGATGCCGAGATGAGCAGGGAGGAGACCCTGGAGACCATCCGCACCTATGTGGCGGAGCACCCCGACCAGGAGACTTATTTCGGCATCGGCTATCCGGAGTGGGTCTTTGACGAGAAGACCGGTCCCCTGAAAGAGGAGCTGGACGCCGTCTGCGCTGACAAACCCGTCTATCTCATGAGCACCGGCGGCCACGAGGCCTGGTGCAACAGCAGGACCTTTGAGGTGCTGCACATCACAAGGGACACTCCGGACCCCCCGCCCGGCTACTCCTACTTCCGCCGGGACAAGAACGGAGAGCCCACGGGACAGATCATCGAAACCGTGGCCCAGAATCTCGTGATGGGCGCGCTTCCCTGGTTTGACACGGAGAAGGTGAAAAGCGTCTACCAAAAGACCTTTGACATGTACAGCGCCCTGGGCGTCACGGGCCTTGTGGACTGCGGCACCTTCGCGCCCTTTGAGCAGCAGGGCATGGACTACCTGGGCGAGTTTGAGAAGCAGGGCACGCTGAAGCAGCGGATTTGCAGCTGCGCCTTCGCGGGAGACCCGGAGCGGATGAAGGTGGTGCTGGAGCTGTTGGAGAAATACCACCGGGCCCACCACAGCGACCTGTTCAACGTCAACACCATGAAGATCGTCAATGACGGCACCGTGGACAGCTGCAGCTGCGCCATGCTCGAACCCTACCCGGACGGCTCCGTGGTGGAGCCCATGGCCCAGGGAGAGGTCCTGTATCAAAAGTGCGTGGAGGCCGCGGCGGCCGGGCATGACATCCACATCCACGCCATCGGCGACAAGGCCATTCACGAGACCCTCATGGCCGCCAAGGCGGTCCGGGAGGCGGGGTATTTTGAAACCCGCATCACCAACGCCCACACCCAGGTCACCGCGGCGGAGGACATCCCCCTTTTCGGCAGGTACAATGTGCTGGCCAACACCAGCGCCATCTGGTTCTACTGCGCCCCGGAGGTGGAAAAGCTCATTGGCAAACGGCGCTATCTCCACCAGTTTGAGCTGCAGTCCATCCTCCAGCACGGCGCCCGGATGACCCTGGGCAGCGACTATCCCTTCGACGAAATGGGAGAGGAGCCCCTGAAGGGGATTCAGATGGGCGTCACCCGCCAGCTGTATCTGGAGCAGGACCCCCCGGTCATGGAACCCGCCTCGGAGCGGCTGACGGTGGAGCAGTGCCTGGAGGCCTACACCATCCACGCGGCGTACTGTATGCACATGGAGGACAAGATCGGCAGTCTGGAGGTGGGCAAGTACGCGGATCTGGTGGTGCTGGAGCGGGATCTTAACGAGATGGACCCCCACGAGATCATGGCTACCCGGGTCCTCCTGACCATGCTGGGAGGCCGGCCTACCTACGTGAACAAGGACGCTTTCCCGGAGTTTTGATGCTAATTTCCGATCAAACTGTTCCGTTTTATCGGAAACGGAAACGCATAAATGTGTTTCCATTTTGCGCCGAATCGGCGTAAAATACGTCTCATAAGAACTTAACGCGCCTTCGGCGCTATACTGCGCAGCCCTTGGCGGCTCTGCCGTCTTACGGATGCGGCGTCCTCCTGGCGGGGAAAAAGGTTTTCAACCTTTTTAACAAGTTCTAGTATGAGAAAGCGGCAAAGCCGGACCACCATCCCGCGGCAGGGTCTTTCTGCCGCGGGGGGCATGGGAACGGCCATATGAAAAGGAGGAGACTATGACAACCGTATTCAAAAACGGCCGCATCTACACCATGGACCGGGAGCTGCCCTACGCCACCGCGCTGGCGGTCCGGGACGGCAGAATCGCCTACGTGGGCACGGACGAGGGCGTCAGGAGCTACGAGACCGGGGCGAAGGTAGTGGATCTGGCCGGCAAAATGATGATTCCCGGCATGATCGACGCCCACTGCCACCCCTCCCAGTACCCCTTTCTGACCTCCGGCATGGTGCTGGATGTGACGCTGGACCACCAGGGCACCCTGGACGCCATTGCGGAGTACGTGAAGGCGAACCCCGAGCTGGAGCGCTATTTTGGCATCGGCTACCCCGAGTGGGTTTTTGATGAGCGGGGGCCCCTGAAGGAGGACCTGGACAAGATTTGCGCCGACAAGCCCATTTATCTCATGAGCAGCGGCATCCACGAGGGCTGGGGCAACAGCAAAACCTTCGAGCTGGCGGGCATCGGCAAGAACACCCCCGACGTGATTCCCGGCTTCTCCTACTTCCAGCGCAACGACGACGGCACCCCCTCCGGCCGGGTGGTGGAGATCCCCTCGGAGATGGTGATTCTGAAGAACATCCCCTGGCTCTCCGAGGATAAGATCGAAGAGGGCTACCTGGCCATGTTCGACGAGTGCGCCTCCCTGGGCATCACAGGCTTTGTGGACTGCGGCAACCTGGAGGCCTTTGAGCCCATGACGGAGCGGACCATCCAGGCCCTGGAGGCCCGGGGAGAGATGAAGCAGCGCATCAACGGCTGCGTCATGGTGGAGTCCAGCGACGCCCTGGAGACGGCTGTCAGCAAGCTCCAGGAAAAGCACGCCCGGTTCCACAGCGACATTTACGACGTGCGTACCTTAAAGATCGTCAATGACGGCACCGTGGAATCCGTCAGCGCCGCCACCGACGAGCCCTTCTTCGACGGCACCCTGGTGGAGCCCATGGCCCAGGGGCAGCCCTTCTATGACACCTGCGTGGCCGCCGCCAGAGCCGGATTCGATATCCACATCCACGGCATCGGCGACAGGGCCGTCCACGAAAACCTCATGGCTGCCAAGGCCGTGCGGGAGGCCGGGTGTTATGGCACCCGCTTCATCAACGCCCACACCCAGCTGGTCCGGCGGGAGGATCTCCCCCTGTTTGGAAAATACAACGTGCTGGCCAATTTCAGCTCCATCTGGTTCTATCAGGCCCCGGATGTCACCCGGATTCTGGGGGAGGAGCGGGTGAACCGCCAGTACCAGGTGGTCTCCATCATCAAGCACGGCGGCCGGATCACCCTGGGCAGCGACATGCCCGCCGACGAGCTGGGGCATGAGCCCCTGAAGGGCATCCAGATGGCCGTCACCCGCAGGCTCTATCTGGACGGCGGTGCCGTATCCCTGCCGGCGGACTTTGAAAAGATGACCGTCCACGAGGCCCTGGAGGCCTACACGATCAACGCCGCCTACGGGATGCACATGGAGGACCGGACCGGCAGCCTGACCGTGGGCAAGTACGCCGACCTGGTGGTGCTGGAGCGGGATCTGAACGAGATTGATCCCGAGGAAATCATGAACACCAAGGTCCTTCTGACCATGCTGGGCGGAAAGGCCACCTATGTCAACGAGGCCTTCCGCGGCCAGCTCTGATTCCCCTTTTGAAACACCGCCCTCCTTTGGGAGTCCGGAGAGGTTCCGCCCTCTTCGGGCTCCCTTTTCCTGTCTTCCTTTCCGTCCCTCATGGCTTCGCGCCTTCAACTAGTTTTTGACAAGGGCGCAAAGATCGTGTATGATAAAATCAATAAAAAGACGGAGCAGTCTCCAGAAACCACAAGAAAAATGAGGCACGGACAGGAATTGCAGAACAGATCTGGGCTGACGTCCTTTATGAGTAGACACCTTACCAGTATGATGTCCTCTCCACAAAGGCAGTGCAGTCAGCAGCTCCCGGACCGCCGGACGTTTCTCCGTGTTTTGGGCGCTGTCTTCCATTGATCCGGCGCAGGGGAGGGACTGGGTATGGATCTGTTTAGCTACTGTTACAACCTTGTGTATGTGCTGTTCTTTTCTGTCGCACTGAGCTCCTGCTTCACGGCCTACGGCGTCACCAAGCAAAAAATTTTCCGGCAGTTTGGCACTCTGCTCCTGGTCTACCTGTTTGACGCTGTGGCGGTGGCTCTCTTTTCCGTCTTAAATATGCGGCACACTCCGCTGGTGATCTACTTCTTCGTTCTCTCCCTGTTCACCGGCGTTGAAACGGCCATTCTGGCCCAGAGTGTCCGTACCATGTTCCAGGGACGGCCGTCCCGCATACTGACGCTTCTTCCCCCGGCCGCCGTGCTGTGCAGTGTCTGTGGAATCCTGCTCCCCGGAAATCTGGGCTGGTTTCTGGATATGACCGCATTCAGCTTCACGCTTTTGCTCCTGAGTCTGGTCTACGGCCTGTTCCTTCGGCAGAGCAGGGAGACGGCGTACTTCGCGGCGGCGGCGAAATACCGCCAGCTGATGTTCCTGATCGGGCTCTTCTCCGCTCTGTCCATTCTGGAGACCGCCGTCTATCTCGCCGGCGCCCATGTAATCATAGACCGGCTCATTCCCACCTACAAGAGCCATATCAACTTCTTCTGTGACATTCTCTCCCTGCTGCTGGCCGCATGGCTGGTCTATTTCTCCCGGAAGGAACAGGACGCCTACCTCTCCCGGCAGGTGGAGGACCTCCTCCAGCAGCGGATGCTGGAATTTCAGATTCGGGAACAGGAGCGGCAGAAGCAGGTCAGCGCGGAGCAGATTGACAGTTTTGGAAAATACTATGGCCTGACGGAGCGGGAGACGGAGATTTTGCGGCTGCTTTTGGACGGAAAGAGCAATCAGGAGATCGGACAGCTGCTCTATATCACCACCGGCACGGTGAAAACCCACGTCCACAGCATTTTCAGCAAGCTGGAGGTCTCCCGCCGGGGGCAGCTGATGTCCAAATTCGTCAACCATCGTCCCTAGCGACCCTGTCCGGGAACCTGGAAGCACCCGGCCAAGGCGGCCAACACGCTCCCCCTCCCTGCGGGCGCAGCAGTCCCCGGATTCCATGAAAAAAACACCGTATGGACGATCTCTCCATACGGTGTCCGTGTTCCTGAACCGTGTCCCCACGGTCCGGCCATTACAGCAAAAAAGAACTCATGGGCCTCTTGGCTCCATGAGTTCTTTCCTTGGTGGAGATAAGCGGGATCGAACCGCTGACCTCTTGACTGCCAGTCAAGCGCTCTCCCAGCTGAGCTATACCCCCGAACCGGAACATTTAGGAGTATACCAGACCCCTCCCGTCTTGTCAACACATTTTTTCAAAAAAACGCAAATCCCCGGAAATTTCTTTGACCGCGCCGGGCTACCCCTCCTGAACCCTCCGCGCCGCCTCCAGCAGGGCCGCCCGCTCGTTGGGCTGCTCCCCATTCACCACCGCGTCCAGCAGCAGATTTAAGGTCCGGCCGATGGCGGGCCCGGCAAGACCCAGCTTCATCATATCGCAGCCATCCACCGCCAGCTGCCGCAGAGAGAAGCAGGCGTCCTCCGCCAGGAGCTTTTCCAGGATCTCCTCCGCCCGGTCCAGCTCCCGCTGGCGGTCCCAATAGGCCGGGGCCTGGGCCAGGTTGTCCGCCCGCTTCACCGCAATCAGGCGGCGCAGATCCGTCTCCCCCAGAGCCCGCAGGGCCCGACGGATGCCCTTGTCCGTCCGGGGGATGTCCCGGTCGTGCCACTCCACCAGCCGCACCACGGTCTCCCGGAACTCCGTGGCGCACTTCAGCCGCCGCAGCATCCGGTCCGCCAGATCCCGGCTGATGGCCCCATGGCCGTAAAAATGCCCGATGCCGGCCTCGTCCAGGTGGAAGCAGCCGGGCTTTCCAATGTCGTGCAGCAGCACGGCATACCGCAGCACCGCCTCCCCCGGCACGGCCTCCACCGCGTGCAGGGTGTGCTCCCAGACGTCATAGATGTGGTGGGGGTTCCGCTGGTCAAAGCCTACCATGGGCAGCAGCTCCGGCCAGAAGACCCCCGGGACCTCCGGATACGCCCGCAGGATCTCCGCCGCCCCCGGGCCGCACAGCAGCTTGCTCAGCTCCACCCAGATCCGCTCTGCGGCGATCTCTTTCAGCAGCATCCGGTTCCGCCGGATGCTCTCTCCCGTGGCCGGGTCCAGCGCAAAGCCCAGCACCGCCGCAAAGCGCAGCCCCCGCAAGATCCGCAGAGCATCCTCCCCGAAGCGCCGGTCCGGGTCTCCCACGCACCGCAAGATCCCCTTCTCCAGATCCGCCTGTCCGCCGAAGGGGTCCCGGAGCTCTCCGGAAAGGCCCATGGCCATGGCGTTGACCGTGAAGTCCCGCCGGGCCAGGTCCGCCTCCAGGGAGCTGGTGAAAGCCACGCTGTCCGGCCGCCGGTGATCGTGATAGGCCCCGTCGATCCGGTAGGTGGTGACCTCCACGCTCCGGTGGTCGGAGCGGACCGTGACGGTGCCGTGGCGCAGGCCCGTGGGGATGGCATGGCGGCCAAAAAGGGCCATGGTCTCCTCCGGCAGGGCGCTGGTGGTGACGTCCCAGTCCTCCGGCACCCGGCCCGGCAGCCGCCCCTCGGACAGCAGAGAGTCCCGCACGCAGCCACCCACGCACCAGGCCTCGTGGCCCGCCGCGTTCAGCGTCTTCAGAATGGATTGTACGTATGCCGGAATCTCCATGCCCAGCCTCCCAGTTCCTCTCCAGCGCTCAGCGCGGTGCCTGCACAGGGCATCGCCGCCCGCAAAGCGTCAAACCCTCACCTTTTCCAAATGCGCGATGTTCCACAAAGCGCTCCCGCGGCGATGCGGCAGCCGGTCCGCATTCTCTCCGGCTCACGGTTCCGCAGGGTCTCCGGTCCGGCTTCTGCCGGAAAAAAACGGGTCATTTCCACTTTCCCGTTGCAATTTTCCGCTCTTTGGAATATAATAAAGTGCTTTTGTCTCATTACTCTTATTATACACCGGTTTCGCCGTTTCCGCAACGCGAAAACGCTTGTGTTGGAAAGGAAGTCCATTTTCCATGATGCACGAATCTGTTCCCATTGGGGAGTTTCTCACCCCCGGCAGGCGGGCCCATCTGGTGGGCATCGGCGGCGTGTCCATGTGTCCTCTGGCGGAAGTTCTGCAGGGCATGGGGCTCCAGGTTCAGGGCTCCGATATGAACGACAGCGCCACGGTCAAGCACCTCCGGTCCCTGGGCATCCCCGTGGCCACCGGCCACAACGCGGACAATCTGGGGGAGTGCGACTTCGTCGTCCGCACCGCCGCCGTCCACGACGGGAACCCCGAAATCGCAGGGGCCATTGCCCGCCGCATCCCTGTCTACGAGCGGGCCCAGGCCTGGGGAGCCATCATGCGGCGCTACCCCAACGCCGTGTGCGTCTCCGGCACCCACGGCAAGACCACCACCTCCTCCATGTGCACCCACATCTTCATGGCGGCGGAGGCGGACCCCACGGTGATGATCGGCGGCACGCTGCCCCTGCTCCACTCCGGCTACCGGGTGGGAAAGGGGGACACCATCATCCTGGAGTCCTGCGAGTACTGCAACAGCTTTCTCAGCTTCTTCCCCACCGTGGCGGTAATTTTGAATGTGGAAGCCGACCATCTGGACTTTTTCAAGGACCTGGACGACATCAAGCGCTCCTTCCGTCGCTTCGCGGAGCTGGTGCCCTCCACCGGCCGCGTCATCGTCAACGCGGACAACGACGGGGCCCGCAGCGTGGCCCAGGGGCTGAACGCCTTCACCTTTGGTCTGGAGACAGACGGTGTGGACTGCACCGCGGTGAATCTCCGGGAGGACCGGGGCCGGCCGGCCTTTGACATCCACATCCACGGAGCCTTCTACGCCCACGCGGAGTTGAAGGTCTTCGGCCGCCACAATGTCTCCAACGCCCTGGCGGCGGCCTCCGCGGCCTATGTTCTGGGGCTTCCGGGAAAGGCCGTGGAGGAGGGGCTCCGCTCCTTCACCGGCGCGGCCCGGCGCTTTGAGTACAAAGGGACCTATCACGGGGCAGAGATCTACGACGACTACGCCCACCACCCCGACGAGCTCCACGCCCTGCTGACCACCGCCCGCCAGCTGCACCCCAGGCGGCTGCTGGTGGCCTTCCAGCCCCACACCTACACCCGTACCGCCAAGCTCTTTGACCGCTTCGTGGAGGAGCTGCAGCTGGCGGACGCGGCCATTCTGGCGGAGATCTACGCCGCCCGGGAGCAGAACACCATCGGCATCTCCTCCGCGGACCTCTGCGCCAAGATCCCCGGCTCCGTCTACTGCTCTACCCTGGACAAGACGGCGCAGGCCCTGCGGCGCATCGCCCAGCCGGGAGACCTGATCCTCACCGCAGGCGCCGGGGACATCTTCCGGGTGGGGGAAAAACTTCTGGAGGAGGGATAAGGCATGAGGGTATCAGAATGCTGTACCACAGCGCCCGCCGGCGGGCGCTGTGAAAAGGAGCTGGAGACCTTCGCCCTGCTGGACCGTCTCGGCATCCCCTATACCCGGGTGGAGCACGACCCGGCCAACACCATCGCCGACTGCGAGCCCATCGAGGCGGCGCTGGGAGTGGCCATCTGCAAGAACCTCTTCCTCTGCAACCGCCAGAAGACGGAGTTCTATCTCCTGGCCATGCCGGGGGACAAGCCCTTCCAGACCAAGGTTGTCAGCCAGCAGCTGGGGGTGGCCCGGCTCTCCTTCGCCCCGCCGGAGCTGATGGAGGACTATTTCGGCTGTCCCCCCGGCTCTGCCAGTGTATTGGGGCTGGCCTATGACAAGGCCCGCCGGGTCCGGCTGCTGATGGACCGGGAGACCTATGAATCGGAGTGGATCGGGTGTCACCCCTGCAAAAATGACGGCACCCTCCGCATCCGCACCCGGGACCTGCTGGATGTCTTCTTCCCCCACACGGGCCATCAGGTCACCGTGCTGGAGCTGTAATACAAAACGACTGAACGGATGCTGCGCCAAGGCAGTCCGTTCAGTCGTTTTTCGTGTTTTTCAGGCGGCTCTCATGGCCAGGCCCGCCGCGTAGCCCCAGCGGAACACCCCGGCTGAGGACAGCAGCAGGAGATTTGCCAGTCCATAGCCGAAGAGAATTCCCGTCCAGAGCCGGCGGAGGTTGTTGCTCTCATAGCTTGTCCGCAGCTGGATCACACCGTCCGCGATCAGGGGAAGCAGCAGGCACAGGGAACAGACCGCGCCCGGATGGACCCAGAACCACGTGAGAAGCAGTGCGAGAATCCCTACAAGCTCCCCGGTACAGCGGGCACAGATGGGAAACTGCCGGCCCCTGTAGAAAAAGGAGCGGTCCGGCCTGCAATGGCACCCGAAGAAAATGGGAAGCCACTTATAGAGCCACGCCGACACGTCACATCATCGCCGCGCCGATGCCGATGACGAACATCAAAATGTAATACACCACCGCGCAGATCACGCCCACCAGCGCGCCGACACCGGCGGCCTTACTGGTCTTGGGCTTGGTGTCCTTCCACACCAGGAACAAAATCAGACCCACCAGAGGGATACAGCAGCCCAGCAGCCCCCACAAAAAGCCGCCCTTGTCGTCCACCGGCGTCGCCGGCTCCGTCTGAGGCGCTCCGCACTGAGGACAAATCGTCGCCTGATCGTTGATTTCCGCTCCACACTTCTTACAAAACGCCATGATCTCTCTTCCTCCATCACAAGTTTTCGGAACAACCCGTGTATAAATCCTCCGCAAACGCGCAATACGGCTCCTGACAGAACTCCCCTCTGTTTCCCGTTGGGAAACAGAAAACGGGGTACCCCGTTTTCCTGCCGGCCGTCTGCCGGTTCGCCGAGTCTATACCCTTGTCCCATGTTATTTTAAGCGCCTGCAATTCCTTTGTCAAGAAAATTTCAGTCACCTCAGCCCCCCTGTTCGCCGGATCACGGAGCGGTAAAACCTGGACCGGTCTTCCCGGACCAATTCACACTCCCCGGCCGCAATCAGCGCCTGTATCCGCTCTGCCAGCCAGGTGTCGCCGATCCCCGGACGCTCCCGGCCCAGGACTTCTCCGATGAGCCGCCCTACCGTCGTCTCCCCGTCGGACAGGTGTTTGCGGAGCAGACCGTCGTAGAAGGTCTCCTCCACGCTGCGGACCTCCCCGTTCACCACCGCCCGCAAGGGGGCGTTCTCCTCCTTCAGCTCCTGCCAGCGGCTATCCAGCATCCGCAGGGCATTGCGGGACAGGGGCTGCTCCAGGGGCAGGAAGTGCCCGAACTCCTCCGGGTGGACCTCTCCCCAGCCCTTGTACTGCACCACCGTGCCGTCCTCCCGCTCCCGCCAGGGAGGCAGGAACACCATGCGGACCTCCGCCTCGGTATCCCGCAGCAGCTCCGCCGCGAACAGGAGCCCGCAGGCGGCGTGGGGCTCCCGGTTATTTGCCCAGATCCGCACCGTCTCCCCGGCCGGGAGGGCGCGCAGGCGGGCGGCGGTGGTAAGGGTATCCCGCCAGTCGCGCTCCAGCGCCTCGATGTGCTCCTCGTACCAGCCGCGCAGCAGCTCCTTTCGGGGACACTCCGCCGCCAGAGGGCTGCGAATGTCCCCCCGGTCCAGTCCCAGGGATAGGCACAGCACATTCTCCGGACTGCCGCCCAGGGGGACCGCGTGCTTCTCCCGCTCCTCCGCCTCCCGCCGGAATCTGCGGAGCGCCCGGCGGCGTTGCAGCCACGAGACATGGCCCTCTCCCACATAGACCACAGCGGTGCCGCGGCCAATCACGTGCCCAGGACCGCAGTGCTGGGCAACCCGCAGCGTGCCCTGGGTGGAATTGTCAAAACAAAGTTCCAGCATCTCTTACTCCTTTCCGTTCAGCTCCGCCAGCAGCTGCCGGGCCTCCTCCATAAAGTAGAGCGTTCCGCCCCGCTCCAGCACAAACTCCAGCCGGGCCCTGGCGTTTTCCCGCTCTCCCTGGGCCAGGTCCGCCCTGGCCAGGCGGAAGGCAGAGGAGACCTTCTGGACATCCGCCGTATAGAAGGTGCTCAGCGCCTCCTCCAACCGGCGGGCGGTCTCGTAATCTCCTCCATAAAAGGCCAGACCGCTGTCCATGATGTTCAGGAGCTGCGCGCCCTGCTTTTGCAGGGGAGCTTTCCGGATGGTCCCGGCGTACCGCTCCGTCTCCTCCCGGACCCGCCGGGCCGTCTCCAGGTCCCCCAGCTTGACATAGCAGTTGAAGCGGACATTCCGTGCAATCAGCTGAAGGTTGACGGCCTTCTCCGGAATCGCCAGACCATCCATCAGCTCCAGCGCCTCGGAAAACCGGCCGCACCACTGAATCCCGGCAACCTCATGGACAGCTATATTCAGGCGGTTTCGCCGCCTTTGATAGACCCCCCGCAGCAGATGGCACACCGCCGTATAGGTCACGGGATCACAGTCCTGGTTCAGAATCCGGTTCACAGGCAAAAAGCCCCAGGAAATCCAGATCTTCAGCAGAACGATACACAGCGCCAGAAGCAGGCAGCTCAAAAGCACCGTCAGGCTCCCGGCCTTTTTCCACCAGATCAGCCAGAGTGCGGCCACAAAATATACTACATAGACCAGTATCAGCAGCCCCTGCTTCATGCGAAGCCCCCGGCGGTACTCCCGGACGATCTCCTCCGGGGTTTTCCCCGTGTATTTCATATGATCCCTCCTGAACAGCCAGGGAGGCGGACTGCCGTCCGCCTCCCTCTTTTTCCGCAAACTTACTTGCTCAGGGCCTCGTCAATGGCCTTGGCGGCGGTCTTGCCGGCGCCCATGGCCAGGATGACGGTGGCCGCGCCGGTGACGGCGTCGCCGCCGGCGTACACGTTCTCCCGGGAGGTCAGGCCCTCCTCGTTCACCACGATGCCGCCCTTCTTGTTGATCTCCAGGCCCTTGGTGGTGGACTTGATCAGGGGGTTGGGGCTGGTGCCCAGGGCCATGATCACGCAGTCCACGTCCAGGTCAAACTCGCTGCCAGGAATCTCAATGGGGCTCCGGCGGCCGGAGGCGTCGGGCTCCCCCAGCTCCATCTGGATGCAGCGGATCTTGTTCACGTCGTCGTTCTCATCCGCCAGAATCTCCACCGGGTTGCAGAGGGTCTTGAAGATGATGCCCTCCTCCTCGGCGTGCTCCACCTCTTCCTTCCGGGCGGGCAGCTCCTCCATGCCCCGGCGGTAGACGATGTACACCTCGGCCCCCAGGCGCTTGGCGCACCGGGCGGCGTCCATGGCCACGTTGCCGCCGCCCACAACCGCCACCTTCTTCGGGTGCTGGATGGGGGTGTCGGAGCCGGGCAGATAGGCCTTCATCAGGTTGATCCGGGTGAGGAACTCATTGGCGGAGTACACACCCCGGTAGTTCACGCCGGGGATCTTCATGAACATGGGCAGTCCCGCGCCGGAGCCGATGAACACCGCCTCAAAGCCCTGCTCGGTCAGGAGCTCGTCAACAGAAATGGTCCGGCCCACCACGGTGTCCGTGGCGATGGTGACGCCCAGGGCCTTCAGGCCGTCCACTTCCTTCTGCACGATGGACTTGGGCAGACGGAACTCGGGGATGCCGTAGACCAGCACGCCGCCGGCCAGGTGCAGCGCCTCGAAGACGGTGACCTCGTACCCCTTCCGGGCAAGGTCCCCGGCGCAGGTGAGGCCCGCGGGGCCGGAGCCCACCACGGCTACCCGGTGGCCGTTGGAGGCCGGCTTCTCGGGGGCCTCCTTGGCATTGGCGTTGTGCCAGTCCGCCACGAACCGCTCCAGACGGCCGATGCCCACAGGGTCGCCCTTCTTGCCCCGGACGCAGTACTTCTCGCACTGGCTCTCCTGGGGGCAGACCCGGCCACACACGGCGGGCAGGGCGGAGGTGGCCGCGATAATCTGATAGGCGGCCTCAAAGTCGCCCTTGGCCACCTCGGCGATGAACTCCGGGATATGTACCATGACCGGGCAGCCGGTCATGCAGGGCTTGTTCTTGCAGTTCAGGCACCGCTGGGCCTCGTCCAGGGCCTGCTCTTTGGTATAGCCCAGGGCCACCTCCTCAAAGTTCTTGTTGCGGACGTCGGGCTCCTGGGAGGGCATGGGGTTTTTCTGTAAAGACATGTTGGCCATGATTACTGAGCCTCCTTCTTGAACAGGTTGCAGGTCTCCTCATACTTGTGCTTCTCAAAAGGCACATACATCTGGTTCCGCTTCACGGCCAGATCCCAGTCCACCTTGTGGCCGTCAAAGTCCGGGCCGTCCACGCAGGCAAACTTCATCTCGCCGCCCACGCTCAGACGGCAGCCGCCGCACATGCCGGTGCCGTCGATCATGATGGGGCTCATGGAGACGGTGGTGTGGATACCGTAGGGCTCCGTGGTCTTGCAGACAAATTTCATCATAATCATGGGACCGATGGCGAAGATCTCGTCGTACTTCTCGCCGGCGTCCAGCAGCTCCTTCAGGGCGTCGGTGACCAGGCCCTTGCGGCCGTAGCTGCCGTCGTCGGTGCAGATAATGAGCTTCTGACTGGACTTCTTGAAGTCCTCCTCCAGGATCACCAGATCCTGATTCTTGAAGCCCACCACCGCATGGACCTCAGCCCCGTCGTCGTGGAACTTCTTCAAAACGGGATAGGCGATGGCGCAGCCGACGCCGCCGCCCACCACGCAGACCTTCTTCTTGCCGGCGGTCTCCGTGGGCTTGCCCAGGGGACCCACGAAGTCCTGGAGGCAGTCGCCCTGCTGGAGATGGCTCAGCTTCTCCGTGGTGGCCCCCGCCGTCTGGACGATGATGGTGACGGTGCCCTTTTCAGGGTCGTAGGCGTTGATGGTAATGGGAATGCGCTCGCCGTGCTCGTCCACCCGCAGGATGATGAACTGGCCCGGCTGGGCCTTTTTGGCCACCAGCGGCGCCTCGATCTCGTACAGCGTTACGGTGGGCCGCAGGGCTTCTTTTCTCACAATACGAAACATACTCTCTCCTCTTTTCCATGTAATGGAATTCTGCGGCCGGACACAGCCGGCTTTCTTGCTGATGCAGCATACTGCTGCTATTGTAATACGGGAGGGGCGGTCCCGTCAACTGCCAATTCCCCTCAATTCAAGGCTGCAGATAAAAGTTTCGCCAGCCTTTTCAAAGGCTGTGGGGTTCCGGGGCAAAGCCCCGGGTCGCGCCTCGCAAGGCGCGAAACTCCATTTGGCATGGTAAAAAACACACCTGAGAGCGCCTTTGCCGCCCGCAGGACGGCAAACAGCGTCCTAGGGTCTGTTCCCATAAGCCCAGATACGCGCCTTTCCGGCAAATTTTGCCGTCTGCTGCGTGAAAAATTTTTGACGTACGTCAGTGCGCCTGCAAATTTTGCCCTGCATCCGGCGAAAATTTGCTCGAAAATCCGCAGATTTGTCTTATGCGAACGGACCCTACGCCAGAGATACGTTTTTCATGTGTCTGCCCCATCCCTCAATTCCGCCGCATCTGAATGACTGCCGCGGCAATCCCCAGCGCAATCGCCGCATACTGGAGCGCACCAGGCTCGCGGTCCGGAATGATCCCCGCGGAGCAGAGCACCGCACCCAGCAGCAGCAAGATCCAGAGAATCAGCAGCACCTGCCACATTTTCCTCATGGGCACTTCTTCCCCTATGTCCGCAGGGTGAACCGCCGTCCCTCGGAGCAGATGACCCCCTCCTCCCGCAGACGCTTGAGCTCCCGCATCATGGCGCTGCGGTCCGTGGCGATATAATCGGCCAGGGTGCTGAGAGAAAAGGGAAGCTGAAAGCTGCTGTCCCCGGCCTTCTCCGCCAGCTGGCGGAAATAGCACAGGAGCTTCTCCCGAATGGACCGGCGGGAGAGCACATCCACCCGCTGAGACAGCGCCTGCGCCTTATCGCTCATGAGTCTCAGCATATTCTGCACCAGCGTGCTGTGATAGCCGCAGGCGTTCTGGCAGCGCTTGAGGATATGGGGATAGTCGATGAACAAAACGTCGCAGGCGGAGCGGCAGATCACCTCCAGGCTGTCCCGGCCGGTGCCGTCAAAGGCCAGCGTCCTGCCAAAGACGCCGCCGGGCCCCAGCTCCTCCATCACCGTGGAGACCCCCTCCTCGTCAATCCGGATCAGCGAGGCCTCGCCCCGCTCCACAATCCCCACCGCCTCGCTCTTCTGCCCGGTAAAATCGCAGATCAGCTCGTCTGCCCGGAAGGACCGCTGCACCGCCTGAAAGCAGGTGAGCATCCGGCAGTACTCCTCATACGCAATGTCCTGAAACAGCGGACTTCGCGTCAGTTCCTCTCTTGTCAGCATCGCTCGCGCTCCTCTCTGTTGCATATATCACATTCATATCATATCACATCCGTTCCCGGATGTAAAGGAAACTTTGAGGAAATCCAGGGCAGCAGCATTTCAAATTTTAAGCAGAACGTCCAGCCATTCACACCCGCAGGGGCGCACATTGCGCGCCCCTGCACAACGTCACCGGCCTACATGCTGCTGCCCTGGAGGAAACCCCATCACAGATTTGTACCTCCAACTCCCTCCGCAGGAGAGCAACTGTCCGCGGGAAGCGGCTCGGTGCACGGATGCCGCGGCGCCGAAGGTCCCGCCGCAGAGGGACCCTCCAGCAGTTCATGCAAATTTCATAGATTGTTCATCACTTTATCCCGCCGATCTTGTATATTATAGATAAGGCCATTGGGCCAAAAATACAGGCGGACCCTCCGTCTTCAAGAAATGAGGCAGACTGGTGAATATTGCTTATTTTCTGCTCCCCAAGGGTCGCGTCGCATATTTGTACGATGACAACACCTTCCGGCAGGGGCTGGAGAAGATGCGTCATCACGGTTACACAGCGATCCCGGTCATCTCCCGGACCGGGCAGTACATGGGCACCGTCAGCGAGGGAGATTTCCTGTGGCGGTTCCTGGATGAAACCGGCGGCGCCTGCCGTACCCTGAAGGACCTGGAGCACGTGCACATCCGGGAGATTCTCCGCAGCGGCGAATACCTTCCCGTCCGCATCACGGTCACCATGGATGAGCTTCTGGACAGCGCCATGAACCAGAATTTCATTCCCGTAGTGGACGACGTGGGCAGCTTCATTGGGATTGTCACCCGCAAGGACATCATCCGCTACTTCGCAGAGCAGGATGACAAAGCGCTCAAGATTGTATAATCAGTAAAAGAGGACCCGGCACACGCTGTGTGCCGGGCTTTTTTCTCTCCGCTCACCCCTCCGTGATCTCCCGGGTGGCGTAGGCGTTCAAATCCATCCCCGCCGTATGGCCCGCCAGGTACTCGTAGTACCCCTGGGCGCCGATCATCGCGCCATTGTCGCCGCAGAGGCGCAGCGGCGGCAGATACAGCCGGCAGCCCCTGTCCCGGCAGGCCCGCTCCAGATCCGCCCGGATCACGGAGTTGGCGGCCACGCCGCCGGCGGCGCAGAGCGTCTTCCGCCCGGTCTGCCGCAGGGCCTCCATGGCCCGGGGCACCAGGGTATCGCTGACGGCCTGGGCAAAGTCCCGGGCCAGCGCCGCCCGGTCCAGAGGCTCCCCCACCTGCCGGGCGTGGTGCGCCAGGTTCACCACCGCCGTTTTCAGGCCGGAAAAGCTCATGTCCAGCGGCGCGCCGTCCACCTGGGCATGGGGCAGCCGGTAGACACCCCCTGCGGACTGCCGGGCCAGCTCGTCCAGGGGCTTTCCGCCGGGGTAGGGCAGGTCCAGCACCCGGGCGGCCTTGTCAAAGCACTCCCCCGCCGCGTCGTCCCGGGTGGCGCCCAGGATCTCCATGTCCGTATAGTCCCGCACGTCCACAATCAGCGTGTTGCCCCCGGAGATGGCCAGGGCCAGGAAGGGCGGCTCCAGTTCCGGAAAGGCCAGGTAGTTGGCGGCAATGTGCCCCCGGATGTGATGCACGGGAATCAGGGGCACACCCAGCCCGAAGGCCACGGATTTGGCAAAGCTGAGCCCCACCAGCACCGCGCCGATGAGGCCGGGGGCGTAGGCCGCCGCCACGGCATCCACCTGGCTGCGGGCGCAGCCCGCCTCCCGGAGGGCCTGCTCCGCCAGAGCGGCGATCACCTCCACATGCTTGCGGGAGGCGATCTCCGGCACCACGCCGCCGTAAAGGGCGTGAAGGTCCGCCTGGGAGGCGATGACGTCGGACAGAACTCTCCGCCCGTCCTCCACCACCGCCGCGGCGGTCTCGTCGCAGGTGGACTCAAAGGCTAAAATCCTCATGGCGTTCCTCAGCCTCTCGGGGTCTGGTAATCGGGGTCCCAGGGGATGCGGATGAAGCGGCGGCACTGCTTGGGGGTCAGCGTGGTGTAGTAGGTATACTGGTGCTCGGCAATGAGATCCGCCGTCTCCACCGGGCGCTCCGCCAGATAGATGCACCGGTAGTGAACGCCGAAGATATCGGAGTCATAGCCGGCATCCCGCCAGCCGTTGCGGTGATAGAACCCCATGCGCCGCTCCGCCAGAGCCGGGTCCGGGGCGTAGGCCGGGGCCTCCGCCTCGCCGAAAATCACGGTTCCGGGGGGCTCCGTGTCCATCATGGCCTTCTGGATCACGGCGCCCAGGCCGTCGTTGCGGCGGGAGGCCGTGATGCACAGGTAGTCCAAAAGCCCCCAGCCGGGATGCCCCAGCCAGATGAAGGCCTCCCCCACGATCTCGTCCCCGTCAAAGAGGCAGTAGGGCCGGTAGCGGCCCTCCGCCCACATTTTCCGGATGGAGGTCAGGGTCTTCATCTCCTCGGCGGGAAAGGCCTCCCGCAGGTCCCGGTTATAAGCGACCCGGAGCTGTTCCTGGGTCGGCAGTCTCAGTTCCATAGTGAAACTCCTTTGTCATAATGATGGCATCCTCTCTGGGGTGCTCGTAGTAGTTTTTCCGCCGCCCCACGCTCCGGAAGCCCCGGCTGCCGTAGAGGGCGATGGCGTCATAGTTGGACTCCCGCACCTCCAGGGTCAAAAAGGCCAGGCGGTTTCCCCAGGCAAAGTCCAGAAAGACCTGTAAGAGCTTTCCGGCCACGCCCCGGCGGCGGCAGTCCGGCCGCACGGCGATATTCGTGATGGTCCCCTCATCCAAAATCACCTGGAGCCCGGCGTAGCCCGCCACACGGCCGCTGCCGTCCAGGGCCACCAGGAAGGCGGAGAGGGCATTGTCCAGCTCCTCCGCCAGCAGATTCCTCGACCAGGGGTCCGGGAAGCAGATCTGCTCCAGCGCCGCCACCTCGTCCAGGTGGTCGGCGTTCATGGGGACGATCCGCACATTCATCTCTCCCAAACGATTACACATCCTTTCTCGCCTTCCGCCGGTGCTGGAGGTGGATGCCGATGTGGCCTGTGCCCAGCACAAGCACGCCCGGCACCATCCAGATCACCCTCCCGTAAATGCCCAGCAGGAAAAAGGCCAATACCGGCAGCGCCGCCCCCGCCACGGGGATGCCCAGAAGCCCTGCGGTGAAGTCCGCCAGGGTCCGCCCGCTGCGAAAATAGCGGAGCCACCAGAATTCGTACAGAACCATCACGCCCACGGCGGCAATCAGCCACCAGGACCAGGGGGACCAGGGCCGTCCGTTGAAATCCCGAAACCCCAGCGCCGTGCAGGTGACCCACACCTGCCCCACCCGCTCCAGAGCCCGGAGCACCCGGTTCTCGATGGAGGGGTCATAGTCCCGGGGCGGATACCGCGTCCACAGAAGGTTCGGTGCCAGCAGGGCCAGGAGGAACCCCAGCCCCACCCAGGAAAAGCCAGGGTGCCCCATCACTCCGCCTTCGTCACTCTCGAGTACAGGGCAATGCCCAGAAGCACCACGGCGCCGCCGATGATCACCAGAATTCCGGGGCGCTCCTGGAACAGCAGCAGTCCCCACACGCCGGCAAACACCGGCTCCACCAGCTTCGCCGTGGCGATGAAGGAGGCCGGCAGATACTTCAGCCCCCAGCTGTACACACTGTGCCCCATGAGCGTACAGAACACCGCCATGCCCAGGGTCGTCAGCAGGTTGATGGGCTCATAGCCCACAACGGGCAGACCCGACACCAGGGCGATCACCAGCACCGTCAGCGCCGCAGAGAGATACAGGATGTATGTATAGATGGTGGTGGAGACGCCGCCACGGCGGCACACGGTGCCGACCAGGGTGTACGCCGCGCCCATAATCGCCCCCAGCAGGGCCAGGAGATTCCCCTTCAGCGCGCCGCCGCCGGCCAGGTCCGCCATGGCCACAACGACGCTGCCGATGAAGGTGATGAGCACCGCCAGCCAGGCCTTTCCGGAGAGACGGCTTTTCATGAACACCACCGAGCCCAGCGTGACAAAGATGGCCTCCGTGTTCACCAGAACGGCCGCCACGGCGATGCTGGTAAGCCGCAGCGACTCAAAATAGGCGGTAAAATGGAATCCCAGGAAAACGCCGCTGCAGACGCAGAGCAAAAGCTCCCGGCGCCCCAGCTGCAGCAGCTCCTTCCGGTGCCGCAAAAGGACATAGGGCGTCAGCAAAAGCGTTGCAAAGGCCACCCGGTACAGCACCAGAACCATGGAGGGCGCCGTGGAAAACCGCCGGAGCACCGGCGAGAGTGAAACCCCCATCACGCCCAGCATCACAATCAAATGCTTCATAACATTTCCTCCCTCAGCCGCTCCGCCGTCTCCGCCGCCGTCAGGGCGGTGGTATCCAGCAGCGGAAGGCCTAAAGTTTCATACAGCGGCAGATATTGCGCGCCCCGCTCCAGGGCGTCCGCCCTCCGCCGTCCGGCGCAGATGTCCCCCCGCAGGCGCTCCGCCAGAGCCTCCGCCGTGCAGGTCAGCGCGGTCCGGTACACGGAGATCCCCTCCGTGTCCAGCCGGGAGAGCGGTCCTCCCAGATCTCCCGGCGGTGCAGCACCCAGCAAAAGAGCACATGGTTGTAGGCGCCGCAGCGGAGAAACTGATTCAGCAAAAAGGCGATGTTCTCCATCACCATGGCCCGCGTCTCCTCCGTCACCAGGAAGGGGTGGCTGTCCCAGCACCAGTCCCCGTCCAGAAAGACACACCGGTCCAGCCGCTTCTGCAATTCCCGGCACACGGCGGTCTTCCCCACGCCCATGGGGCCGCCGAGAATCGTCAGCGTCTTCATACCGTCTCCGCCAAGCGGGCGGCGCAGTAGTCCCGGGCGTCCTCCAGGATGCTCCGCCGGCCGCCGTCCCGGGAGAAGCCGCCCCGCTCGCCCCTGGCCAGGTTCTCCTCAATGCGCTCCATGGCCCGGGGGTAATCCTTCTCACCCAGCAGGCAGAGAATGATTCCCAGAATCTGCGGCCGTTCCTCCGCCTCCAGCCGGCCCCGAAAGGCCGCCAGATCCGGAAACGGATTCTCCTTTGCCAGGCCCTCCGCCCGGTCAAAGACGGCTTCCGCCGTCTCCTCCAGCGCCTCCGGCCCGGACAGCGGCACACGCCACTTGTCCAGTGTCAGGGACGGGGCGGTAAAGGCCCCCTGGACGTGGAAACTGAAGGGCTGTGACGCCGCGTCCTCCTCCATGTGGAAGACCTTCCAGAAGATATCATCCAGCGCCAGGGGCTTGCAGGTACACCAGGCCATCAGGTCCATTCCCCCGCCGGCCCGGTCCCGCAAAAAGACCATCAGCTCGTACAGAATCTCCCCCCGAACCTGGTACTGCGTTTCGGCAATGGTCTTCCAGCCCCGGCGCTTCCCCAGCTCCTTACAGGTCTTCTTGCGTTGTCTGTCCGTCTCCCGAAGGAGACGCTGTTCCTCTCTGGTCATCTCTCAACTCTCCACTCTCCACTCTCAACTCTCAACTCTCCACTCTCAGCCCTTGGCCTCCAGCCAGTTTCTCCCCCAGTGGGCCTCCGCCGTCAGGGGGACGGAGAGATGGACCACATTCTCCATCTCCTCGGCCAGAAGCCGCGCGGCGGTCTCCGCCTCCGCCTCCGGGCACTCCACGATCAGCTCGTCGTGGACCTGGAGCACCAGCCGGGCCTCCAGCCCCTCGGCCTTCAGCCGCTTCCACACGGCGATCATGGCCAGCTTCATGATGTCCGCCGCCGCGCCCTGGATTGGCATGTTCAGCGCCACCCGCTCCCCGAAGGAGCGCAGGTTAAATTTGGAGGATTTCAGCTCCGGCAGGTCCCGCCGCCGGTGGAACAACGTCTCCACGTAGCCCCTCTCTTTGGCCCGGGCCACCACGTCGTCCATATACCGCCGCACGCCGGGGAAGGCGGCAAAGTACCCGTCCATATACGCCCTGGCCTCCGCCGTGGTGACCCCCAGGTCCTGGCTGAGGGAGAAGGGGGAGATGCCGTAGACGATGCCGAAGTTCACCGCCTTGGCGCTGCGGCGCATCTCGTGGGTGACCTCCGCCCGGTCCACGTGGAACACCTTGGCGGCGGTCTCCGCGTGAAAGTCGCCGCCGGCCAGGAAGGCCGCGCGCATGGCCTCGTCTCCGGAGATATGGGCCAGCAGCCGCAGCTCAATCTGGGAGTAGTCCGCGTCCACCAGCACGCACCCCGGGGCCGGGACGAACATCTTTCGGATCTCGCTGCCCAAGTCCGTGCGGGTGGGAATATTCTGGAGGTTGGGCTCCGTGGAGCTGAGGCGGCCGGTGGCGGTGACGGTCATCTGGAAGGACGTCCGCACCCGGCTGTCCGGGTCCAGCGCCTTCAAAAGGCCGTCGGCGTAAGTGGATTTCAGCTTTGTATACTGCCGGTACTCCAGCACCGCCCCCACAATGGGGGCCTCGTACCGCAGGCTCTCCAGCACCTCGGCGTTGGTGGACCAGCCGGTCTTGGTCTTCTTGCCGTGGGGCAGGCCCAGCTTTCCAAACAGGATCTCCCCCAGCTGCTTGGGGGAGTTGATGTTGAACGTCTCCCCCGCCATGCCGTAGATGGCCTGCTCTGCTTCCGCTGCCTTTTGGGACAGCATCTCGCCAAAGGCCGCCAGGGCCGTCCGGTCCACCCGGCAGCCCGCCAGCTCCATCTCCGCCAGCACCCGGCACAGCGGCAGCTCGATGCCGGTGAACAGCATCCACATGTCCTTCTCCCGCAGCCGCGCCGAGAGGGTCTCGTACAGGGCGCTCACCACGGTGGTGTAGCTGTACAGCGACGCGGCCACCTCTGGGGTGTCGCTCAGGGGGGAGAAGGCGCCGCTTTCCAGAAACAAGGGCTTTGGCAGCTCCTCATTATAATAGGAGACAAACAGCCGGGCAAGGTCATAGCTCCCCGCCGTGGCGTCCAGCAGGTAGGCCGCCAGGGCGGTATCGAAAATAAAGCCCTCCGCCGGCAGGTTGTTTTCCAGCAGAATCCGTGTCAGATCCTTGATATTGTGGGCAATCTTCGGGATGTCCTGAGAGAAGATCTCCGCCAGCAGGCCGTTCCAGTCCCCCTGATACCAGGAAAACCGCAGCTCCGCCAGAAGAGAGCTGTCCGGGCCCGTCTCACACTCCACCGCCAGAACCTGGAGGTCCGGCAGGGCGGTGACGGCCACATGGTCCGCCCCCCGCCAGAGCTTTAGCAGCTCCCGGGCCCTGGCCGGGTCCGTCACCTGCTCCACCGCGGCGATGAAATCCGCCTTTTCCGCCGCGGGGGCGGCCTCCGGCGCCAGGGTGAACTTCTCAATCAGCCTGGTAAACTCCAGCTTCAAAAACAGCGGGTAGGCCGCCGGCCCCGGGGCCCTTACCAGGTTGTCCTCCGGGGAGAAGGTCAGGGGCGCGTCGGTGACAATGGTGGCCAGCCAATGGGAGTGGCGGGCGCTCTCCTCCCCCTCCGCCAGCTTCTTCACCACGCCGGGCTTGGCCGGGGTCTCCGGGGCGGTGAGAACCTCCGGCATGGCCTCATAGAGGCGGTCAATGGAGCCGTACATCTGAATGAGGCCCATGGCGGTCTTCTCCCCCACGCCCCTGACGCCGGGGATGTTGTCGGAGGCGTCCCCCATGAGGGCCTTCAGGTCAATCATATGGATGGGAGCGAAGCCATAGCGCTCCCGGAAGGCGTCCGGGGTGTAATCCACGGTGGTGGTCTGGCCCATGCGGGTGGAGACCAGCTTGACCTTGGTGTGCTCTGTAATCAGCTGGAGGCTGTCCTTGTCCCCGGTGACCACCACGCAGTCCCAGCCGGAGGATTCGCATTTGCGGGAGATGGTGCCCAAAAGGTCGTCGGCCTCCCAGCCCGGGAGCTCATAGCGCGGGATGTTCAGGGCGTCCAGCACCTCTTTTAAAACCGGCATCTGCATCCGGAGCTCCTCCGGCATGGGCTTTCGGGTGGCCTTGTAGGTCTCGTCTGCCGTATGGCGGAAGGTGGGGGCGTGGACGTCGAAGGTGACGCACACGGCGTCCGGTGACTCCTCCTCCCGCAGCCGCAAAAGCGTGGTCAAAAAGCCAAATACGGCATGGGTATACAGCCCGTCCCTGGTGGACAGGGGCCGGATGCCGTAAAAGGAGCGGTTGATGATGGAATTGCCGTCAATGGCCATAAGCTTCATAATCACTGCCTCCCGGAGTCTCGCTGATTTTGATGGATATGCGGCGTTTCACCGCAGGAACTCTGCCACAGGCTCTCTCCCGTAGCGCTCCGCCAGGGGCGTGCCGCTCTGCCGGTCCGGCCAGGTGCCGTCCAGACCGTACCGGGCCAGCAGGCGGAAGATCCTCTGGAAATCCGCCCGGAGCTCCGGCGTCACCACCCGGTTCTGCCGCACCTCGCCGGTGGCAGGAAGACAGGCGGGCAGCACCTGCCGCGCGTCCAGCACCGCCCGCTCCATGGCGCTGTTGCCGTAGCTGTCCCTGGCGCCCGGGTCCGCGCCCAGCTCCAGAATTCTCTCCAGGAGCCCATAGGCCCCGTCGGCCTCCTCCCGGGAGCTGCTGATTTGCAGCTCTCCCCGGAGTCCCACCGTGTTCCACCGGCTCCGCATCACGGCGCAGCGGACGGCGTCATGGAGCACCGGCATCCGCCAGGCGTTGCAGCACGCCTCCGCCTCCATGAAATTGACGTCCGCGCCCCGGTCCAGCAGCAGATGCGCAATCTCCAGCTGGCCGCACTTGACCGCCACCTGGAGGGGGGACTGGCCGTCGTCCTTTTTCGGCGGCTGCTTGGCTGTGCAGGCAATCAGCGCCGGATGCGCATCCAGCAGGGCCCGCACCGTGAGAATCTCCCCCCTGCGAATCGCCTGAAACAGTTTTTTCATCTTGCCGCCTCCTCAGGGTTGATCCGGAACCCGCCGGGTGTCCCGCGCCAGTCTGATGGCGCCTCGTGCATGGGTCCTATGTATCTAAGAGCCCAAATGATCCTGCTGCACACAGATTACCAGTATACCCCTTTTTCTCTCAGGGTGCAACGAAAGTTTTGAAAAATGCGCAGCAAACAGATCCGGCAGGGTCCGGGCGGCCCTGCCGGAGGATCGGAGGACGCCTCCTCCGCCCTGAAACGGCGGAGAAGGCGCCCTTAGTTGGTCAGATGCGAGATGGGATTGAAGTCCCGCTCCAGCGTCAAAGCCGCCGCCCCCAGGGCGCCGATATCGTCGCTGAAGGGCGAGGAGGTGATCTCCACATGTCTCAGCACGGTGGGAAGGCACTCCTCCTCCACCTGGCGCCGCAGCGGCACGAAGAACAGCTCGCCGGCCTTGACCAGCTGGCCGGAGAGGATGATCTTCTGGGGGGCGAAGAGGTTCGCCGCCGCCGCCACGGCCCTGCCCACATAGCTGCCCGTCCGGCGGACCAGGGCGGCGGACTCCTCGTCGCCCGCCAGCGCCGCCTGCACCAGCAGCGCGCTGGAGGGCGGCCCGCCGCCGGAAAGGCGCCTCACCGCCTCATACCGTCCCTGCTCCATTCCCTCCTCCAGAATGGCGCGGATGGAGATGTCCGTCACCTCCGTGTTCAGACAGCCCGTGTGGCCGCAGTCACAGACCCGCTTCCCGGAGGAGACCTTCAAATGGCCGATCTCCCCGCTGGAGCTGAACCGGCCGGAGTAGGGCTGCTGGTTCAGCACCGGGATGCACCGCACGCCGGAGCGGATGGAGATCAGCAAAAAGTCGTTGTCCTCGTGGTAATCCGGCAGCCACTTGAACACCAGTCCCATGGCGCTCACATTGTTTCCGATGCAGCAGGAGTGATGGAAGCGGTCCTCCATGATCCGCACAATGGGCACATCCGTCCACTCCGGAAGGTACGGGCAGGACAGCGCCATGCCGCTCTTCGCGTCAATGTAGCCCGGCAGTCCCAGGCCAATACCCAGAACCCGATCCCGCCGAGGTCCCAGCAGATTCAGGCACTCCTCCGTCTTCTCAAAAATCCGCTCCAGAAGGCCCTCCCGGGAGACCCCTTCCGGGAGATCCGCGCCGTTTGTGTAGAGGGTCCGGCCCGCGAAATCCAGCACCGCGCAGTGGATGCGCTCCACATTGAACTCCAATCCCACAAAATAGCCGCCCTCCCCGTTCAGGTGGAGGAAGATCGGCTTTCGCCCCAGCCGGCCGGTGTCCTGGCAGGCGTCCTCCAGCAAAAGGCCCTCCTCCAGAAGGGCCGTGACGCAGTTGGAGACCGTCGTCATGCTGTAGCCCGTGAGGCGCTTGACCTCGGAGCGGGACAGGGGCTGGGGGCTGTGGCGGATGAGCGAGAGAATCTGGTTCCGCTTCAGCAGCTTGCGGGATTCCACCCATGTATACATGCAATCCACCCTTCCCTTCTCATCCGGCCGGACCGGCCCGCCGCAGCGGGGTTCGCCGCCAGGCCCAGCCCCTGAATTTTGACATTCATATTATAATCAATGTCCGATTTCTTTTGCAACTGCCGGATAGAATTTTGTCTATTCTGTAAAAAAGTGTCAGAGATCCTTAGCCAGTTTCACGTCTTGACGTTGATGGGGAAATCCTTTATAATTTATTTAATCGAAAACGATCAAATGAGTTTACACAATTAGGAGCATCCATTATGTATTGTACCATGGCAAACATGCTGGCCCAGGCAAAGGCCGGCGGGACCGGCGTGCCGGCCTTCAACATTCACGCCCTGGAGGTGGTGCCGGTCATGGCCCGCACCGCGGCGGAGCTGCATACGCCGGTGATCCTCCAGGTCTCCGTCTCCACGGCAAAGTACATCGGCTTCCCTCTGCTGGCCGCCGTGGTCCGCGCTGTCGCGGAGGAGCTGGAGATTGAGACGGCCCTGCATCTGGACCACGCAGACAAGCTGGACGATCTCAAGGCCGCCCTGGACGGCGGCTTCACCTCCGTGATGTATGACGGGTCCCTCCTTCCCCTGGAGGAGAACATCCGGAACACCCAGAAGGCCGTGGCTCTGGCCCGGGCGGCCGGTGCCTCCATTGAGGCGGAGCTGGGCATCGTGGGCCGGGGAGAGCGGCGGGAGACCTACCCCTACACGGACCCGGAGGATGCGCGCCTGTTCGTCCGGGAGACCGGCGTGGACGCCCTGGCGGTGGGCATCGGCACCCATCACGGCCAGTACAAGGCCAAGACCGAGATCAACCTGGAGGTCCTGGCCCGGATCCACCAGGCTGTGGACATCCCTCTGGTGCTCCACGGCGGCACCGGCGTGCGGGACGAGGACGTGCGCGCCTGCATCCGTCTGGGTATGCACAAGCTGAATTTCGGCACGGAGCTGAACGTCTCCTGGGTCCGAAAGGCCAAGGAGGTCTTTGCCCAGGCGGAGCCCGACGAGTCGCTGCGAAAGCTCATGATCTCCTGCAACGACGCCCTGGCGGAGACCATCCGCAGGAAGATCCAGCTGGTTCGGTTTTAAGCGCCTGTCCGGCGCTTGAAATAAACGCACACCATTCCACAAACATTTTTAGGGAGGTTACGTAATGAAAAAGTTTTTCGCTCTTGCACTGTCTCTGGCGCTGGTCCTCTCCCTGGTGGGCTGCGGAGGCGGCAACAAGCCCGCCGAGGAGCCCCCTGCCGACGACAAGCAGCAGGAAGGGGAGGAGCCTGCCGGCACTCCGGATTACTCCGATCTGGAGCTGACCATCTACTCCGCGGTCTTTGACGACGAGACCCAGGCCATCTGCGAGAAGTTCCAGGCCGAGACCGGCATCAAGACCAGCTGCGTGGTTCTGGGCGGCGGCGAGATCCTGGCCCGGGTACAGGCCGAGAAGGACAACCCCACCGCCTCTTTGTGGTTCGGCGGCCCGGCGGACCCCTTCATCTCCGCCGCGGAGCAGGGCCTGCTGCTGGCTTATGAGTCCCCCAACGCCGCCGGCATTGAGGCCAAGTACAAGGACCCCGACAACTACTGGACCGGCATCTACATCGGCTATGTGGGCTTTGTCAGCAACAACGACCGTCTGGCCGAGCTGGGCATTGAGGCTCCCACCTCCTGGGCGGACCTGCTGAACGAGAAGCTGGAGGGTGAGCTGATGATGGCCTCCCCCGCCGCCTCCTCCACCGGCTACGTGATCCTGGCCAGCGTCCTGCAGCTGATGGGCGAGGACGAGGGCTTTGACTACATGACCAAGCTGGACAAGAACATGCTCCAGTACACTGAGCGCGGCTCCGGCTGCATCGCCTCCGTCATCTCCGGCGAGATCGCCGTGGGCGTGTGCTTCTGCCACGACGCCATCAAGAACCAGCTGGAGGGCTATGAGGACCTGCTGACCGTCACCGTTCCCTCCGAGGGCACCGGCTATGAGACGGGCGCCATGGCCATTCTGGCCGACGGTCCCGATCAGGAAGCCGCCAAGATCTTCTATGACTGGGCGCTGACTCCCGACTGCCAGAACATGTTCAAGGACTACGGCGCCTTCCAGTTCCTGACCGCCCCCGGCGCCGAGGCCCCTGAGGCCGCCGCCGCCATCGCCGACGCCAAGACCATCGAGTACGACACCGCCTGGGCAGGTGCCACCCGCGCCGACAACACGGCCAAGTGGACCCAGCTGACCGGCAACTAAGCGAGTATCTTTGACGGATGGAGGACGCGTTCCGCGTCCTCCATCCTGGTCTAGGCCCTGTTTGAAAATTGGCAAAACGCCGCTCTCCGGCACCTTTTTCCGCCGGGAGGCATGGGTTTGACCGGAATGCTGCTGCGGCTCCCGGGTCAAGTCCCCCTGCCTGACAAAAGTCCGCCTCAATCCAATCTCGTTCTGCCAATTTTCAAACAGGGCCGGGGCCCCCTCCGCTTCCCCTGCCATTCCCGGCGGTTTCCAACGCCCCTGCCGTCCGGTTTCATTTTGAGGAGTTGCTGCCATGAAAGACAAGTCCAATCCCCTGATCCGCAAGGGTCCCCTGCAGGACCCGGTCCTGCTCTTTTCCATTGTGTGCGTCATTGCGCTTTTGCTGCTGTTCGTCCTGCTGCCGCTGTTTTCCATCATGCAGGGCAGCTTTCTGGACCCCAAGAGCGGAAGTCTCACCCTGACCGCCTATGTCAACCTCTTCCAAAGCGACAACTTCCGCACCGCCTTTGGAAACACCCTGCGCCTTGGCATCACGGTGGGCCTCACCTCCACCGTGGTGGGCTTCCTCTTCGCCTATGTGCGCCAGTGCGTGAAGAGCCCCTTCAAGAAGCTCTTCAGCGTCATTGAGATCATGCCCATCATCTCCCCGCCCTTCGTTCTGGCCCTCTCCGCCATCACGCTGCTGGGCCGGCGGGGTCTGATTACCTACCGCCTCCTGGGCATCAAGGACTTTGACATCTACGGCTTCAAGGGTCTGGTGGTGGTGCAGACCATGGTCTTCTTCCCCATCGCCGCCATGACCCTGGACGGTCTTCTGGAGAATTTCGACGTCTCCATGGAGGAGGCCGCCAGGAACCTGGGCGCCAGCCGGTGGAAGGTCTTCACCTCGGTGATGCTGCCCATGCTGGCCTCCGGCCTTGCCAATGTGTTTTTGCTGTCCTTCATCGAGTCCGTGACGGACTTCTCCAACCCCATGATTCTGGGCGGCGGCTACAAGACCCTGGCCTCTCAGATCTACATTCAGGCCATCGGCAACTACGATACCCAGACCGGCACGGCCATTGCGGCCATTTTGCTGCTGGTCACGGTGGCTGTCTTTGTGGTGCAGAAGGCCGTGCTGGATAAGCGGTCCTATGTGACCCTCACCGGCAAGGCCAGCCGTACCCGGGAGCTCATTGACGACAGGCACATCGCCATCCCCCTGAACCTCCTGTGCCTGCTGATCTCCTTCTGGGTGCTGCTGTTCTACGTGTTCCTGGTGCTCAGCGCCTTCTTCAAGACCTGGGGCGCGGACTACACCCTGGTGATGAAGAACTTCGACTACGTCTTCCAGTACAGCATGAAGCCCGTCAAGGACACCCTGCTCATCGCCATCCTGGCGGCCCCCATCGGCGGCATCCTCTCCATGGTGGTGGCGTACCTGGTGGTCCGCAAGCGCTTTATCGGCCGGCGGTTCGTGGAGTACGTCTCCATGCTGGGCATGGCCGTGCCCGGCACGGTGTTCGGCCTGGGCTACATCCTCACCTTCAACACCAAGCCTCTGGTTCTGACCAACACGCTGTGGATTCTGGTGATCGTTCTGGTGATGACCCGTCTGCCCGTGGGCGTCCGCTCCGGCATGTCCGCCCTGCGGCAGATCGACCCCAGCATCGAGGAGGCCGCCACCGATCTGGGCGCCGCCACCACCAAGGTCTTCTCCTCCATCACCCTGCCGCTGATCCGGCCGGCCTTCTACACCGGCCTGGTATTCAGCTTCGTCAAGAGCATGACCGCCATCAGCGCCGTGATCTTCCTGGTCTCCGCCAACTACAACCTGCTGACGGTCCGCGTCATGCAGCACGTGGACAAGGGCCAGTTCGGCTACGCCGCGGCTCTGTCCGTGATTTTGATGGTTATCGTGTTCGTGGTGGTGGGCATCATGAACCTCATCCTGGCGCGGATGGGCCACAGCACCGACAGCAAGAACATGTTCCAATGAGCCGAAGGAGGTAACATCATGAAGGCAAAAGGCGTTAAAATCGAGCATCTCAGCAAGATCTACCCCCATAAGCGCGGGTCCGGGAAGGACGTCTACGCGGTGGACGACATCTCCCTGGAGATCCAGCCCGGCGAATTCATCACCCTTCTGGGCCCCTCCGGCTGCGGAAAGACCACCACGCTGCGCATGATCGCCGGCTTTGAAAAGCCCACCAGCGGCGATATTCTGCTGGGTGACCAGTCCATCAAGGACCTGACCCCCGACCGCCGGGACACCGCCATGGTGTTCCAGACCTACGCCCTGTTCCCCAATCTGAACGTCTACGACAACATCTCCTACGGCCTGAAAATCAAGAAGCTCTCCCCCGAGGAGATCCGGAAGAAGGTCCTGGGGATTCTGGAGCTCACGGGTCTCACGGGGCTGGAGGACCGCCACACCAACGAGCTCTCCGGCGGCCAGCAGCAGCGGGTGGCACTGGCCCGCGCCCTGGTCATGGAGCCCGGCGTGCTGCTCTTTGACGAGCCCCTCAGCAACCTGGACGCCAAGCTGCGCGTCCAGATGCGCACGGAGATCCGGAAGATCCAGCGGACCGTGGGCATCACGGCCATCTATGTCACCCACGACCAGGCGGAGGCCATGAGCATGTCCGACCGGATCGTGATCCTCAAGGACGGAAAAATCTCCCAGATGGGCACTCCCAAGGAGGTCTACTACTCCCCGGAGAGCGAGTTTGCCGCCAACTTCATCGGCACTGCCAACATCCTCCACGGCACCGTCCAGACCGTGCATCCCGACGGCACCCTCTCCGTTGCTCTGCTGGACACGGTGCTGGAGCACGTGCCCTGCCAGCGGCCCCATCAGAGCGGGGACGAGTGCACCCTGGTGATCCGCCCCGAGGCCTGCTCCGTGCAGGAGGACGGATTGTTCCAGGCGGAGGTCTCCCTGTCCACCTTCATGGGCTCCTATCAGCTCTATGAGCTGGACCTCCTGGGCTCCCGGTTCACGGTTCACGAGAACAACCCCAAAACGAAACGGATCTATCAGGTGGGCGAGACCACCCATCTGGCCCTGGACATCCGGGACATCCATGTCATTTGAGGAGGCGTCCATGGAACAGCTCATCCGATCCTCCATTCAGGACAGCATCCAGACCAAGCAGCGTCTCCTGGACTCCCCGGAGCTGCTGTCGGTCCTTCAAAAAACGGCGGAGGAGACCATCCGCGTGCTGAAAAACGGCGGAAAGGTCCTGCTGTGCGGCAACGGCGGCAGCGCCTCCGATGCCCAGCATCTGGCCGGGGAGTTTGTCAGCCGGTTCCGCTTTGACCGGCCGGCCCTGCCGGCGGTGGCGCTGAACTGCAACGCCTCCATCCTCACCTCCATCGGCAACGACTACGCCTACCGCCTCATTTTCCAGCGGCAGGTGGAGGCCCTGGGACGGCCGGGAGACATCCTCTGGGCGTTCAGCTCCACCGGCCGCTCGGAGAACATCCTCCTGGCCATGGAGACCGCCCGCTCCGCGGGGATCGCCACCGCGGGCTTTCTGGGCGGCGACGGCGGGGATTGTCTGGCGGCGGCGGACTACCCCCTGCTGGTGCCAAGCTGCGACACGCCCCGGGTGCAGGAGTGCCACATCATGATGGGGCACATCCTCTGCGACTGCATTGAGCAGGCTCTCTTCGGTACCTGAGCGGCCGGAAAATCCGGCACGGGCGGCGGAAGCGCCGGATCTTCGGAGACATGGGACGTCCGCCGGACGGACAAAAAGGAAGCGCGGCATGAAAAACATCCTACTGATCGTCACAGGCTGCCCCGGCAGCGGGAAAACCAGCTTCTCCTCCAGGCTCTGCGCCCACTACCCCGCGCTGTCGCTGGTCTCCTACGACGCGGTAAAGGAGGAGTTCTTTGACCGCTACGGGTTCCGCAGCGCCGCGGAGAAGGAGCAGCTGAACCGCCGGAGCCTCCGGGAGTTCTACGCCCGCCTGGACCGGCGCATGGACACCGGCGAGGCCCTGCTGATCGAATATCCCTTCTGCCGCAAGCACCGGGCGGCCCTGGAGGCGCTTTTGCAGCAGCACCGCTACACCGCCGTGACGATTCTGCTCACCGGTGACATGCACGTTCTCTATGAGCGGGGCCTGCGCAGGGACCGCGGCGCCGCCCGGCACCCCGGACACCTGCTGAATGTCTACCAGCCCGGCGCCGCCCCGGAGGCGGCGGTCCCCGTCCCCTCCATGAGCTATGAGCAGTTCGTGTCCCTCTGCCGGGAGAAGGACTACGACATCCGCCTGGGACACACGCTCCTGGTGGATGTCACCTCGATCCAGGAGCTTGATTACGGACAGATTTTCTCCCGGCTGGACCACCTGCTGGAAGGCAGCAGCCAGTAACACAGCATCATCCTATACTGCGCACAAAACCCGCGGCCGCATCTCCCAAAGGGGCAGATGCGGCCGCTTTTTCCCGGAAACCGGCAGAGCGCGGGGCCGCGCCGTTTTGGAGGGCTCCAGCGGACACACAGGCCCGCCCTGTGTATCCGGCAGTAAAGATTCCCTCTCCCCCTTCCTCTCCGCGCGCTTTTGTGATATAGTCAGCACAGTTGAAAATCGGTACATACCGATTTTCAAACAGCGGCAAAGCCGCTGATGGATAAAACCCCTGTGCTGACTATGAAGTCTACCGCAAGGCCGTTTTGCGGCCTGTGCGGCGAATTATCGCCGCACTAGTTGAAAAGAAGCGAATGCTTCTTTTCAACTGCGGTGACTATACACTGGCACAAAACTAATGATAAGGAGATCCCATCATGCAGGCAACGCTTGACTGGCTGACAGACCCCTCCGTGTTTCAGGTGAACCGCCTGGACGCCCACTCCGACCACCTGTGCTGTTCCTCCCGGGAGGAGGCAGCCCAGGGGCGGACCTCCCTGCGCCAGCTTCTGGACGGACGGTGGCGCTTTGCCTGGAGTCCCCGGCCCGCCGCCCGGCCGGAGGACTTCTGGAAGGAGGACTTTGACGACTCCATCTTCGGCACGATCCTGGTGCCCGGCCACATGGAGCTCCAAGGATACGGCCAAATTCAGTACATCAACACCCTCTACCCCTGGGATGGCCGCGCGGAGCTCCGGCCCCCGGAGATCGACTGGGAGGACTGCCCGGTGGGCAGTTATGTCCGGCGGTTCGATCTGGAACCCGGTCTGCGGGGAAAGCGGGTCTGCATCAGCTTCCAGGGAGTGGAGCAGGCCTTTTATGTCTGGCTCAACGGCCACTTTGTAGGCTACGCCGAGGACAGCTTCACCCCCTCCGATTTCGACCTGACCCCCTACATTCGGGAGCGGGACAACCGGCTGTGCGTGGAGGTCTACAAGCGCTCCAGCGCCGCCTGGATCGAGGACCAGGATTTCTTCCGGTTTTCCGGCATCTTCCGCTCCGTGTATCTCTACGCCAAACCGGCGCTCCACCTGGCGGACCTCTGGCTCCAGGCAGGGCTGGAGGAGGACAATACCACCGGCATCCTCTCTGTCCGGCTGCTGCTGGAGGGGGAGACGGCGGGATCGGCGGTCCATATGTGCCTGACCCATCCCGCCCAGGGCACCCTCCTCGACGCCCCCCTGGAGCTGGCGCCGGAGGGAAACTATCTGCGCAGCCAGTCCCTCCGCTTTGAGAAGGTCCGCCCCTGGGACCATCAGCACCCGGAGCTGTACCATGTGACGCTGACTCTCTCCGGGGAGGACGGAACGGTGTACGAGGTGGTCCCCTATGACATCGGCTTCCGCCGGTTCGAGCTGAAAAACGGCCTGATGCTCCTCAATGGGGAGCGGCTGGTCATCCGCGGCGTCAACCGCCACGAGTGGAACCCGGAAACGGGCCGGGCCATTGGCCTTGCGGACATGGAAGCGGCGATGGAGACCTTCCAGCGCAACCACATCAACGCCGTGCGCACCTGCCACTACCCCAACCAGACCCCCTGGTACCACCTGTGTGACCAGAAGGGCATCTACATGATGGACGAGGCCAACCTGGAGAGCCACGGCTCCTGGCAGAAGCTGGGGCAGGTGGAGCCCTCCTGGAATGTGCCGGGCAGTCTTCCGGAGTGGCGGGACTGTGTGGTGGACCGGGCGAAGTCCATGTTTGAGCGGGACAAGAATCACGTGTCCATCCTCTTCTGGTCCTGCGGCAACGAGTCCTACGCCGGGGAGGACATCCTGGCCATGGCGGAGTTCTTCCGAACAAACGACCCCAGCCGGCTGGTCCACTACGAGGGGGTATTCCACTGCCGGGAATTTGACCGCATCTCCGACGTGGAGAGCCGCATGTACGCCCCGCCGGAGGATATCCGGGCCTATCTGGAGAGCGGCCCGAAGAAGCCCTTTCTCCTCTGCGAGTATATGCACGACATGGGCAACTCCCTGGGGGGCATGGAGAGCTACATCCGCCTGGGAGAGGAGTTTCCCCAGTACCAGGGGGGCTTTATCTGGGACTATATGGACCAGGCCCTGTGGCACACGGATGTGAACGGCCGCCGGGTGCTGGGCTACGGCGGCGACTTCGGCGAGCGGCAGACGGACTACGCCTTCAGCGGCAACGGCATCGTCTTCGCCGACGGGAGGTCAAAGCCCGCCATGCAGGAGGTGCGGTACTGGTATTCCACCCCCGAGGAGCGGGCCCTTCACGACGCGGCCAACCGCCGGGCGGAACAGGCGTTGACCCTCCCCGCCCGGGGGACAAAAAAATCTCCCCTCCGTATCACCCACGGCGACGGGGCCCTGGGCGTGCGGGGAGCGGACTTTGAGCTTCTCTTCTCCTACCCGGAGGGCGGGCCGGTGTCCCTGGTGTCCGGCGGCCGGCAGTGGCTGTGGCGGGCGCCCCGCCCCGCCTACTGGCGGGCCCCCACGGAGAACGATCTGGGCAATGGCTTTGCCGCCGGCAGCTCCCTCTGGGCGGCGGCGGACAGCTGGCAGACGTGCAAAAACATGGAGCTTCTGGAGGAGAGCGGGGAGCGGGTCTCCCTCCGGTTCACCTACACCGCCCCCGCCCTGCCGGAGCTGCGCACCGACGTCACTTACACGGTGGAGGACACGGGCCGCATGAGTGTTGCGGTCCACTACCACGGCGGCCCGGGACGGCCCGGACTGCCCCTGCTGGGCCTGCGCTTCGCCACCCCGGAGCCGATGGAGGCGGTGGAGTGGCTGGGGCTGTCCGGTGAGACCTACCCGGACCGGAAAAAGGGGGGCGTCTTTGGCTGGCACCGGGAGCGGCCCCACATCCCTGGCTATCTGGTGCCCCAGGAGTGCGGCTGCCATGTGGATACCCGGGCAGCGGTGCTGAAAACGGCGGACGGCGTCTCCCTGATCCTGGAGGCAGTGGACGCGCCCTTCGCCTTCTCCGCCCTTCCCTATACCCCGCAGCAGCTGGAGCAGGCCGCCCATGCGGAGGAACTGCCCGTTCCCGTCCGCACGGTGGTGACGGTGTGCGGCGCCATGCGGGGCGTGGGAGGCATCGACAGCTGGGGCAGCGATGTGGAGCCGCCCTATCGGATCAGCGCGGAGAAGGATCTGACCTTCTCCTTCCGGATCTGGCTGTAGGCGGAAGCCGGAGGGCAGCCTGGCCCTGCCCAAACAGCAGCGGCATGGGGCGTTTGCTCCATGCCGCTGTGATTTTAATACGATCTGTCAACTGTGCTGTTCTCAGCGGTTTGGACGGACTCCGCCAAAGCTCCCGCCTCTCTCAGCCCTGGCCGTAGTAGGCGTTGGGGCCGTGCTTGCGGAGATAGTGCTTATCCAGCAGCTCCTGCTGCATGGGCGGAAGGCCGGGCGTCAGCATCATGGCGTGGAAATCCATGAAGGCGCACTCCTCCAGCACCACCGCGTTATGGACGGCGTTGAAGGGGTCCGTTCCCCAGGCAAAGGGCCCATGGCTGTAGACCAGCACCGCCGGAATCCGGGTCGGGTCCAGCTTCCGCTCCCGGAAGGTCTCAATAATGACGTTGCCCGTCTCCAGCTCATACTGGCCAAAGATCTCCTCCGGCGTCATCTTCCGGGTACAGGGAACCTCACCGTAGAAGTAGTCCCCCTGGGTGGTCCCCATGGCCGGGACACCTCTCCCCGCCTGGGCAAAGCTGGTGGCCCAGCGGCTGTGGGTGTGGACGATGCCCCCCAGGGCCGGAAAGGCCCGGTACAGCGCCAGGTGGGTGGGCGTGTCGCTGGAGGGCTTGTACTTCCCCTCCACCCGCTCGCCGCTGTCCAGGCGGACCACCACCATGTCCTCAGGCTGCATGTCATCGTACTCCACGCCGGAGGGCTTAATGACCACAAGGCCCTGGTCCCGGTCAATGCCGGAGACGTTGCCCCAGGTAAAGGTGACCATATTGTGCTTCGGCAGCAGCAGATTGGCCTCCAGGACCTCTTGTTTGAGTGCTTCTAACATAATCTTCCCTCCAAAGGCTCCCTCTCTGAGGGAGCTGTCAAGCGAAGCGAGACTGAGGGAGTTCTTCCGAGAACCTGTACAGCTCTTGAAAAACTCCCTCCGTCACGGCTTCGCCGTGCCACCTCCCTCTAAGAGGGAGGCTTTTTACTTCAGCTTCCAGGCCAGGTCGGACAGGAACAGGTCGTGCTCCAGGCTCTCCACCGTGGTGTCCTTGCCGATGTGGACAAACTCAATGTCCATCATATTGGCCCAGTCCTTCATCTGCTCGGCGGTGACGTCGTAGCTGAGGACGGTGTGATGGGCGCCGCCGGCGGTGATCCAGCACTCCACCCCGGTGGTGAGGGAGGGCTCGGCCTGCCACATCACCCGGGCCACGGGCAGGTTGGGCATAGGCAGGATGGGCTTGACACAGTGGATGTCCTGGCAGATCAGGCGCAGGCGGCCGCCCATGTCGATGAGGCTGACCACGATGGCGTCCCCCTCCTTGCCCTCGAAGACCAGGCGGGCGGGGTCCTTCTCGTTCATGCCGATCCCTAAGTGGTGGGTCTCGATGCGGGGCTTCTGGGCGGCGCAGCAGGGGCAGACCTCCAGCATGTGGGCGCCCAGACTGTACTCCTTGCCCTCCACCAGGTTATAGGTATAGTCCTCCATGAACAGGGAACAGCCGTTGCCGCCCTCGCCCATGGCCTTCATGATGGCGGTCATGGCAGAGACCTTCCAGTCGCCCTCGCCGCCGTAGCCGTAGCCCTGGGCCATCAGGTGCTGAGAGGCCAGGCCCGGCAGCTGCTCCATGCCGTACAGATCCTGGAAGGTGTTGGAGAAGGCCCTGCACCCCTCGGCGTCCAGCATCTTCTTCATGGCGATCTCTTCCCGGGCCTGATAGCGGATGGCATCAAGGTTGTCGGTGGCGATGTCGTAGCTCTGCTTGTAGGTCTCCATCAGGGCGTCGATCTCAGCCTCGGTGACAGCGTTCATCACCTTCACCAGATCGCCCACGGCCCAGGTGTTCACCTGCCAGCCCAGCTTGGTCTGGACCTCCACCTTGTCGCCCTCGGTAACGGCCACCTCCCGCATGTTGTCGCCGAAGCGCATGACCTTCATGCTCTTGGACACGGCCACGCCCACGGCGGCCTTCATCCAGCTGCCGATGCGCTGCTGGACGGCCTCGTCCTTCCAGTAGCCGGCGATGACCTTGCGGGGATTGCGCAACCGGGCTCCGATAAACCCGTGCTCCCGGTCGCCGTGGGCGGCCTGGTTCAGGTTCATGAAGTCCATGTCGATCTCCTCGTTGGGGATCTCCTGGTTATACTGGGTGGCAAAATGGCAGTAGGGCTTTTGCAGATTGGCAAGGCCGTTGATCCACATCTTGGAGGGGGAGAAGGTGTGGCACCAGGTGATGATGCCGGCGCAGGTATCGTCGTAGTTGGCCTCCTTGACCACGTCGGCGATCTCCTTGTTGGTCTTGGCGGTCACCTTGTAGATCAGGGGGAAGGGCAGGGCCTTGCTGAGTTCATCGGCCATCTCCTGTGCCCGGGCGGCGACAGTCTCCAGCACCTCGGGACCGTACAGAAACTGACTGCCCACCACGAACCAGAACGAATAATTCATAAAAATTCCTCCTTTATGCAGGGGCGGATATGATCCGCCCGTAAAATCAGAGACGGGACCGGCAGGCGGATGATATCCGCCCCTACGGGCAGTGCTTACAGGATACCCACCGCCGTCTTCTCCACCTCCAGCAGGGCCTTGTACCGCTGGATGTAGCTGTTGAAGCCCTCCACGCAGGCGGGGTCGGGCCGGATGGTGGAGCCGGACACCCCGGCGAACACCTTGCCCGACAGGAAGTCCTCCAGGCGCTCGCCCCCGGCCCTGTTCAGCCGGTAGGCCGCCAGCAGGGCCATGCCGTAGGGCCCGCCCTCCCCGGCGGTCTCCATGCAGGTGACGGGGGCGCCGCAGGCGGCGGCCATGTAGCTCTGGCCCACCACGGGGGTCTTGAACAGCCCGCCGTGGCCGGTGAGGGAGTCGATGGCCACGTGCTCGGCGGCCAGGATGTCCATGCCGATCTTCAGTGTCGCCATGGTGGAGTAGAGCTGGGAGCGGAAGAAGTTGGCCAGGGTAAACCTGGTCTCCGGGGTGCGGGCCACCAGGGGCCGGCCGGCGTCCATATGGGTGACGCCCTCCCCGGCCAGATAGTTGCACACCAGCACGCCGCCGCAGTCCGGGTCGCCCTCCAGGCTCTTCTCATAGAGCTTGGTATAAAGGTCTCCCGTAGAGGGGTCCGCTCCGAAGAGCTTGGCGGCCTCCCCCAGGACGTTCACCCAGGCGTTGGTGTCGTTGGTGCAGTTGTTGCAGTGGACCATGGCCACCGGCGCTCCGGTGGGGGTGGTCACCAGGTCGATCTCCTCATAGACCCTCTCCAAGGGCTTTTCCAGCACCACCATGGAGAAGATGGACGTGCCGGCGGACACGTTGCCCGTCCGGGGGGCCACGGCGTTGGTGGCCGTCATGCCGGTGCCCGCGTCCCCCTCGGCGGGGGCGAAGGGGATGCCGGCAGGGAGCAGGTGGTCCAGCCTGGCGGAGCCCGTCTCGGTGAGCTTTCCCGCATCCTCGCCGGCCACCAGTACCTTGGGAAGAAGGTCCTCCAGCTTCCAGGGCATGGCCTGGATCGCCGGAAGGGCGTTGAACTTGGCCATCATCCCGGCGTCGTAGTCCAGGGCCGTGCTGTCGATGGGGAACATGCCGCTGGCCTCGCCGATGCCCACGGCGTGGACGCCGGTGAGCATGTAGTGGATGTACCCCGCCAGGGTGGTCAGGTGGGCGATGCGGGAGACATGCTCCTCGCCGTTCAGTACCGCCTGATACAGGTGGGCGATGGACCAGCGCTGGGGGATATTGAAGCCGAAAAGCTCCGTCAGCTCCGCCGCGGCGGGGCCGGTAGAGGTGCACTGCCAGGTGCGGAAGGGGGTGAGCAGGTTCCAGTCCCTGTCGAAGGCCAGGTAGCCGTGCATCATGGCGGATACCCCGGCGGCGGCGATGTCCTCCCGCCCCTCCACCTTGGACAGGGCGGACTTCAGGCCGGTCCACACCTCGTCCAGGGAGTAGGTCCAGACGCCGTTTTCATAGGTGGAGGCCCAGGTGTAGTCCCCGGAGGAGACAGGCCTGAAGGCCCCGTCGATGGTCACCGCCTTGATGCGGGTGGAGCCCAGCTCAATTCCAAGCGTTGTATTCATCATTGATCTCTCCCTTACTTTCCGTCCCCGTCGGAGTCCTCCGGTTCGTCGATCTTTCTGATCTGCCGGATGACTGTCGGAAGGGTAAATGCCAGCAGTCCTGCGCCTGCCAGGATGAAGACCACCGCTCCTCCCGTGATTGGAAGGCTGGCTGTTCCATCCCGCAGGATATCAATCCCCAGATAGATGAGGTATCCGCCGCACAGCAGGCGCAGCAGCAGCGTGGTCTGGGACAGCTTTCCACGGTTGTCCGGCATATCAGCTCTTCTTCCGCTTGGAAACCAGGTCCACCGTCACCGCGCCCAGCAGCACGGCGCCCTTGACGATCTTCTGCACGTTGGTGTCGTAACCGGCCAGGGACATGCCGTTGTTCAAAATACCCATGATGAACGCGCCGACCACGGCGCCCACCACGGTGCCGATGCCGCCGGAGGTGGCTGCGCCGCCGATGTAGCAGGAGGCGATGGCGTCCATCTCAAAGCCGTCGCCGGCCTTGGGGGTGGCGGAGGCGTTCCGGGCGGAGAGGACGATGCCCGCCAGGCCGCAGAGGAGGCCCATGTTGGCGTAGACCCAGAAGAACACCTTCTGGGTGTTGATGCCGGAGAGCTTGGCCGCCTTGGCGTTGCCGCCCATGGCGTAGATCTGGCGGCCCGACACGGTCTTGGTGGTGAGGAACTGATAGATGCAGACCACCACCAGCATCAGCACCAGCAGCACGGGGATGCCGTTGTAGCAGGCCAGCTTGTAGAAGAAGAACAGGATGATGGCGGAGATGACGATATCCTTGACCATCGCCTGCCAGAGCGGGATGACGGGAAGGCCGTGCTTGCGGTTGGTGGCCATTCCCCGGAAATCAGAGAGGAATACCAGCGCCACGGCCACCAGGGCCACGATGATGCTGACCATATCCACATTGCCCACCTTCATCGTGGGCAGGAAGCCGGTGCTGATCCAGCAGTAGCTGGCGGGCAGGGGGCCCTTGGTCTGGGACTGGAGAATGACGTAGCAAATGCCGCGGCCCATCAGCATGGTGGCCAGGGTCACGATGAAGGGCGGGATCTCCAGCTTGGAGACGAAGAAGCCCACGAACACGCCGAACAGCGCGCCCACTACCAGGGACGCGATCATGGCGACGGGGGTGTTCACGCCGAAATCCACAATCAGCGTGCCGGCCACTGCGCCGCAGGAGGCCACTACGGAGCCCACGCCCAGGTCCACGTTGCCGGTCAAAACGCACAGCAGCATGCCCACGGCCAGAATGACCACGTAGCCGTTTTGCATAATCAGGTTGTTGACGTTGATGGGGGTCAGGTTCTTGCCGCCGGTGATGACGGCGAAAATAACGTATACGGCGATCAGGGCCAGCATCATGCCGTATTGCTTCATGCTCAGATTCGCCTTCTTCTCGGCGATCTGCTCTGTCTTTTCCACGGTGCTTGTGCTTCCCATTATTCTGCTCCTTTCCTGTTGTGGGCCATGATCTTGCCCATAATGGCCTCCTGGGTCATCTCCGCCCCGACCAGCTCGCCGGCGATCTCGCCCTCGTTGATGACGTAGGTGCGGTCGCAGGTGCCGATGATCTCGGGCATCTCCGAGGAGATGATGATGACGGCCTTCCCCGCCTTGGCCAGATCGTTGATGACGCTGTAGATCTCGTACTTCGCGCCTACGTCAATGCCCCGGGTGGGTTCATCCAGGATCAGCACGTCCGGCTGTGTCAGCATCCACTTGGCCAGAACCACCTTCTGCTGGTTTCCGCCGGAGAGGGACCCCACCGACTGCTCCATGGTGGCGGTCTTGACGTTGATCAATCGGCGGTACTCCTCCGCCTTGACGGCCTCCTTCCGCTGGTCCACCACGCCCTTGTTGGAGAAGAAGCGCCGCAGGGCCGCCAGACTCATATTGAAGGTAATGGAGTCGATCAGAACCAGGCCGTAGACCTTCCGGTCCTCGGAGACATAGGCAAAATTCTGGTCAATGGCGGAGCGGACGGTGTGCATATCCACCTTTTTGCCGTTGATGTACACCTCGCCGGAAATTTTCTGGCCGTAGGCGTGGCCGAAGAGGCTCATGGCCAGCTCCGTGCGCCCCGCGCCCATCAGTCCCGCAAGACCCACAACCTCGCCGGCGCGGACCGAGAGGTTGATGTTCTTGAGCACCTGCCGCTTGGGGTCGTCCGGGTGGTATACGTTCCAGTCCCGGACCTCGAAGATCGTCTCGCCGATCTTGCAGTTCTCCCGCTTCGGGTAGCGGTTGGTGAGCTCCCGGCCCACCATGCCCTTGATGATCCGCTCCTCGGAGAACTCGTCCACACCCTTGTGCAGTGTCTCAATGGTCCTGCCGTCCCGGATGATGGTGACGGAGTCCGCCACGTAGCTGATCTCGTTGAGCTTGTGGGAGATGATGATGCAGGTCATGCCCTGGGCCTTCAGCTGGAGCATCAGCTCCAGCAGCTGGGCGCTCTCCGTGTCGTTCAGGGCGGCGGTGGGCTCATCCAGAATCAGAAGGTCCGCCTTCTTGCCCAGAGCCTTGGCAATCTCAATCATCTGCTGCTTGCCCACGCCCAGCGTGTTCACCGGGACGTTGACATTCTCGCTTCCCATACCCACGCGCTCCAGAAGCGCCTGGGCCTCCTTCCGGGTGCGGGTCCAGTCGATGACGCCGTTTTTCTGGCGCTCGTTGCCCAGAAACACATTTTCCGCCACAGACAGATAAGGGCTCAGCGCCAGCTCCTGGTGGATGATGACGATGCCCTTGCGTTCGCTGTCCTTGATGCTGTGAAATTTGCACTCCTCTCCGCAGTAGACGATGTCCCCCTCGTAGGTGCCGTAGGGGTAAACGCCGGAGAGGACGTTCATCAGCGTGGATTTGCCGGCCCCGTTTTCCCCGCAGATGGCCATGATCTCGCCGCGCTTGACTTTGAAGTTTACATCGTCCAGGGCCCGCACGCCGGAGAACGCCTTGACAATGTGGTTCATTTCCAGAATGTATTCTTCCGCCATTTCTTCAGCTCCTTTTCCTGTGACTCGTCCCGTTTTCCTCCGCGAAAAAACAGGGCGGACGGCGGCTTACGCCGCCGTCCGCGCTTTTAACACGATATCTGGCTGGATCAACCGGTCATCAGCCCGCCAGCTGCTCCTCGGTGTAGTAGCCGCCGTCCACGATGACTTCCTTGTAGTTGTCCTTGTCCACAGCCACGGGGGTGCAGAGGTAGGAGGGAACCGTGATGACATTGTTGTTATAGGTGGTGGTGTCGTTGATCTCGGGCTCGGTGCCGTTGCACACGGCGTTGACCATGGTCACGCACTTCTCAGCCAGCAGGCGGGTGTCCTTGTAGATGGACATGGTCTGCTTGCCGGAGATGATGTTCTTGGTGGCCATGAGCTCGGCGTCCTGACCGGTAATCATGGGCCAGTTGGCGTCGGTGTAGCCGGCAGACTCCAGAGCGGAGCGGATGCCGTAGGAGAAACCGTCAAAGGCGGAGCAGGCGATGTCCAGATCCTCGTCGGCATAGTAGCCGGCCAGGTAGTTCTCGCACCACTGCTGGGCGGTCTCCTGGCTCCAGCGGAGGATGCAGGTCTCCTCGAAGGAGGTACGGCCGGTCTTGCAGACCAGGGTGCCGTCGTCCAGGTACTCCTGGAGCACGCCCATCACGCCCCGGTGCAGCAGCACGGCGTTGTTGTCGTCGGGAGAGCCCATGAAGAACTCGATGGTGTAGCTCTCGCCATTGGCGCGGGCGCCTTCCAGGTCCTTCTTGTCCTTGATGTACTGGCCGATGGCCGTGCCCACGCCCTCGTTATCGAAGGAGGCATAGTAAGAGACAGCGTCGGTGTCCATCAGCAGACGGTCATAGGCGATGATGGGGATGCCGGCGGCCTTGGCCTGGGCCTCCACACCGGTCAGAGCGCCGGAGTCCACCGCGGCGATGACGATGCAGTCCATCTGCTGGCCCACGAAGTTCTCGATCTGAGAGACCTGGGCCTGGGGGTCGTCCTCGGCGTACTGGAGCTGAACCTCATAACCCAGGGCCTCCAGCTGCTTTTTCATGTTGCCGCCGTCGTTGATCCAGCGCTCGGAGGACTGGGTGGGCATGGCCAGACCGATGGTCTTGCCCGCGCCGACCTGCTCCTGATCGTTCGCAGCGCCGTCATCTCCGGCACCGTCAGAGGCCTGCTTGTCGTCTCCGGCATCCTGAGAATTTCCGCTGTTGCCGCCGCAGGCCACCAGGGCCAGCGCCATCGCGAGGGCAAGGATCAGTGCAAAAAACTTCTTCATGATGTTGCTCTCCAATCTTGTTCGTTTTTCCCTTGCGGGATTACCCTCAGTATAAGGGCCTTCGTCGAGCTTGTCAATAATTTGTTCGTACTACTTCGCTTTTTTGTTCGCATAAACAATACATATTTCCGGAGTTCCAACAGATACTCTGTCTTTTTTATAACAAATCAACCATCAAATCTTTGAAATCTCGCAAAAATTTTAAGTAAACGTTTTATATGCGTCCATAAAATTTGTACGTTTTCTGGAGCGGCAGGTGTTTTTCCCCGCGTTATTTTGCACAAAGCTGCATTTCAGCGTCCGGGATGTCCGGGATTTGTTTGGTTTTCCGAGGAAAAGCTTGCAATTTTTGCGGACATCCTTTATACTGGAACAGGTATTTGACAGGATTTCACAGAGCGGACAGGAGGAGGATGTATGGCTACCAAGTATCAGGTTGTCGCCGACACGCTGCGGGCGCAGATGCAGGCGGGAAAGTACGCAAACGCAACCATCCTCCCCTCGGAATTTGCCATTGCGCAGGAGTATCAGGTGAGCCGCCAGACGGTGCGGCAGGCTCTGGCGCTGCTGGCGCAGGACGGCTTGATCGAAACCCGGCGGGGCAGCGGCTCTCACATTCTCCGCACCGTGCCAAGTGACGCCGTCCGGCGGTACAACATCGCGGTCATTGTCACCTATATTGGCGACTACATCTTCCCCAGCACCCTGCGGGAGATCGAAGGGGTCCTCTCCCGGCAGGAGTGCACCTCCTCCATCTTTGCCACCCGGAACCAGGTGTCCAACGAGCGGAAAATTCTCAGCCGGCTCCTGGAGCAGCCCGTGGACGGCATCATCGTGGAGGCCACCAAGAGCGCCCTGCCCAACCCCAACCTGGACCTCTACCAGCAGCTCATGTCCCGCAAGATTCCCCTCGTATTCGTTCACGGCTATTACGCCGACCTGCCGGAGTCCCACTTTGTCCTGGACGCCAATTATGACGGCGGGCTGACTCTGGCCCGGTATCTTGCAGATCAGGGCTACACTCACATCGGCGGCGTCTTTAAGTCGGACGACATCCAGGGGCACGGCCGCTATGCCGGGTATTCCGCGGGGCTCCGGGAGCGGGGGCTGGAGCTGCGGGATCAGAATGTATTCTGGTTCGACACGGGGACGAAGGAGACCCTCCTGGCGGGAGACGATGCTCCGATCCGGGCCTTTTTTGACGCGGCGCTGCGGGAGGTGGACTCCTTTGTCTGCTATAACGATGAGCTGGCCTACTTTTTCGAGCAGCAGCTGCAGGCAAGAGGCCTGCGCATCCCGGAGGATATCGCCCTGGTCAGCTTTGATGACAGCAACTACAGCAAGCTCTCCCCGATTCCCCTCACCTCCCTCTCCCACGGAAAGGAGAACACCGGCCGCACGGCGGCGCAGATGATGCTGCAGCTGCTCCGGGGGGAGTACTGCCAGAGCGTACAGATTCCCTGGGAGCTGGTGGTGCGGGAGAGCAGCGGGAGGAAGCGTCCGTAAACGCCGCCGGCATAAGGGCCCATACGGGTCTCCGTGGCACCGTGATATGAAAAAAGATCCGGCGGCCGTCCTCTTTTCAGAGGACGGCCGCCGGTTATTTGTTGCCTTACTGTTCTTTTCAGCGCTGGTACTCCACCACGCCGTCGATCATGGTCATATCCACTTTCAGCGTATGGATGTCCATGGGATCAATCTTTAAAATGTCGCCGGAGAGGACGATCAGGTCCGCCAGCTTGCCCACCTCGATGCTGCCCTTGATCTTCTCTTCAAAGGAGCTGTAGGCGGCGTTGGCGGTGCAGCAGCGGATGGCGTCCAGCACGGAGACCGCCTGGGTCCGGTCACACTGGATGTTCTGGCTGTGGTCGTAGCGGTTCACCGCGCCGTCGATCATCTCCAGTCCCACCGGGCCGGAGGGCGCGTCGGAGTGGAGGGAGCACTTGATGCCCGCCGCCATCATGCTCTTGAGGGCCCCCAGGTAGCGGTTGCGCTCCGGGCCGTAGAATTTGGCGTAGTTGGCGCCCAGCTTATAGACCATGCCGCCGTTGACGGAGGGGCAGATGTTCATCTTCGCCATCCGGTCAATCAGGTCCTGATCCACCAGGGTGCAGTGCTCAATGCGGTGGCGCAGGCGGCGGACCTTCTCCGGGTCCTCGGCAAAGCACCGCTCGTAGCCCTCCACCATGAACTCCACCGCCTCGTCGCCAATGGCGTGGGCCGTGGCCTGGCACTCGGCGTCGTTGATCTGCTTGATGTACTCCCAGACCTCCTCGCGCTCCCAGCCCTTCTCCCGGACCATGGTGGGATCGTGGGAGTAGGGCTCCCGGGTGGCGCAGGAGGGGCCGCCGGAGCCGCCGTCGATCATGAATTTGCAGGGGCCCACCCGGAAGTGCTCGTTGCCAAGGCCCGTCACGAAGCCCAGCTTCATGAAGTGGTCGTTGTCCTCCTTGGAGTAGGGCTTGCCGAAGATGCTGTGGAGGGCCATGTTCACCCGGACCTTGAACACGCCGTCCCGGCAGAGCTTTTGCATCACGTGGTAGCTGGGCCGGTCGCACTCGCCCATGTCGCCCACGGAGGTGATGCCGTTCTCCAGGCACTTCTTCAGGGACTTCAGCGCCGCGTTGGTCTGCTGCTGCTCAGTGTACTCCACCTGGCCCCAGAGCCAGAAGTGGGTGTGGCCCCGGACCTGTCCGGTGAGCTTGCCGTCCACGACCTCCACCTCGTCGGGGGGATACTTGGCGGCGTCCTCGGGGCCGTAGACCCCCAGGTACTCCAGAGCCTTGGAGTTATACATGCAGATGTGGCCGCCGCCGTGCATGCAGTGGACAGGGTTGTTGGGGGCGATCTCGTCCAGCTCCTCAATGGTGGGGTGGCGCTTCTCCGGGAAGAGCAGCGGCTCGTAGCCCATCATGGAGATCCACTGGCCGGGCTGCTTCTCCTTCACCTCCCGGCGGATCAGATCCAGCATCTCCGCCAGGCTCTTACAGTTCCCCATGCCCGTGTCCACCATGCCGCAGGACATATCCGGGCCCAGCATTCCGTTGAGAATGGGGTGGAAATGGGTGTCGTTGATGCCGGGCATCAGCGTCCGCCCCGCCAGATCGTAGACCTTCGTCTGGCCGCCGATCAGCGTGTCGATCTCCTCATTGGTTCCCACAAATACGATTTTGTTGCCCTTGATGCCCACAGCCTGGGCCACCTGGTCGGCGTCATTCACCGTGATGACGCTGCCGTTTTTGAACGCAATGTCCAGATAGGAATAGTCAAACTGCATACTGCTCTCCTCCACGTTCTTCTGGGGTCCGCCGCAGATGCGGCGGGCCAAACTTCCGAAAAAGACGCCCCGGCGTCTCTCTCTCAGGCTCCTCTTCTGCCCTTTCCTTCATTGTAGGTGGACAGACCACGTTTGTCAAGTGTGGTTTGTGTAAAAGAATGGAAGTCCCCCATGAGATTTGAGGAAAAATCGTCAATACATACAATTTTCCAATCTTTTTCTGGAGACTTCCACAAATCTTATGAAGTTTTTACGAGTCCAGCCCCAGCAGTTCCCGGACTTGCCCCACCATATAGAGGGAACCGCAGATGCAGATCACGTCCTCTGGTCCGGCCTCCTGTCGCAGCAGTGCCAGGGCGGCCCCCACGCTTTCGCAGGGCACAGCCCCGGAGAAGCCGTACACCTCCTCCAGACGCCGGCAGAGCTCCTCCGCCGGCAGGGCCCGGCGGCTGGCCGGCGTCACGGCGGCGATCCGCTCCGCCAGAGGCAGCAGGGCGTCAAAGATGCCCCGGAAGTCCTTGTCCGCCAGAACGCCCACCAGAAAGCGGCACTTCCTGCCGGGGAAGTAGTCCCGCAGGGCGGCGGCAATGGCCTCCGCGCACTGAGGGTTGTGGCCGCCGTCAATGAGCAGGGCGGGATGGGTGGAGACGCACTCAAAGCGCCCCGGCCACACGGCGGTCTCCAGTCCCCGCCGCACCGCCGCCTCAGGAATCTGCCAGCCCCGCTTTTGCAGGACCTCCAGAGCCGTCAGGGCGGCGGCGGCGTTTTGGAGCTGGTGGGCCCCCAGCAGGGACAGCGTCAGCTCTCCATAGCTCCCCCAGCAAAACCGCTGGCCCGCCAGGGACCGGGATACCGGCACGGCGGACGGCGCCAGGGTCAGGGCGGCCCCCCGCTCCCGGCAGATCTCCTCCGTCACGCGGACCACGGACTTCTCCGGGTCCGCCAGCACCACGGCGCCGCCGGACTTGACGATTCCGGCCTTCTCCCGGGCGATGGCCTCCAGGGTATCCCCCAAAAGCTCCGTGTGCTCCAGGCCGATATGGGTAATCACCGCCACCTCCGGCACCGGGATCACGTTGGTGGCGTCCAGACGGCCTCCCAGGCCCACCTCCAGCACCACAATGTCACAGCCCGCCTCCTCGAAGGCGCAGAAGGCGGCGCAGGTCAGCAGCTCAAACTGGGCGGGGGACTCCGGCAGGCGGTCCGCCTCCGCCTTCACCCGGGCGGTGACGGACGCCAATGCCTCGTCGGAGATGGGCTTTCCGTCCACCCGGAACCGCTCGTTGTACCGCACCAGGTGGGGGGAGGTATACAATCCCACCCGATAGCCCGCCTGCCGCAGGCAGGCGTCCAGCAGCGCGGCGGTGGAGCCCTTGCCGTTGGTGCCGGCCACATGGACGAATTTCAGCCGCCGCTCCGGACTCCCCAGACGCTCCAGCAGCGCCCGCATACGGTCCAGGCCCAGATGGCTTCCCATCATCTCCGTCCGGGCCAGATACTCCAGGGCCTCCTGATAGGTCATGGTCTCCCCTCCTCTTCTCACGGCTTTGCTATGTACCCGCGGATCACCGGAAAGACCACGCCGCCCACGGCGTTGCCCAGGGTCATCACCAGCAGGTAGAGCAGGGTCTTCCCGCTCCAGGCCCCCGCCACGGAGAAGTAGTACATATTCGCCACGCAGTGCTCAAAGCCGCAGAGGATGAACACCACCACGCCGAAAAACAGCGCCAGGTACTTGCCCAGCTCGTGGGGGTTCTTGCCAAAGCCCTCCACGGCGATGTAGATGAGGAGGTTGCAGAACACCGCCAGCAGGAAGATGCTGAGAAGACCATCCCCCAGCTTCGTCTCACACAGCCCCGCCGCCTTCTCGCTGAGGGCGGGGCCGATGCGGGTGCAGCGCTCCAGCGCCGCCAGCGCACCCGTGCCCGCCAGGTTCCCCAGCCAGATCACCGGCAGGTCCAGGGCATAGGCGGCGTCCCGCTGAAAGACATAGCAGACCTTGCCGGTGAACAGGTGCAGCCCCGTGGTGCAGATGACAAAGAGCCCCACGGTGAAGAGCACCGCCCCTGCGATCCGGTTGTCCAGGGAGAGGAACACCGTGCCCCCCAGGCCAATGCACACGCCCGCAAGCACTGCGGACAAAAACACCTGAAATCTCTTCACGGGAGCGTCCTCTCAGCGGCCTCCACCACGTGGCCGATCAGCACGGAGGTGGTCACGCTGCCAACGCCCCCCGGCACCGGCGTGATGGCCTCCACGATAGGCTCCACCTCGCTGAATACCGCGTCCCCCGCGATGCCGCCCTTGCCGCCCCTGGCGTTGGGCTTGTTCTCGTCCCAGTTGATGGACACGTCGATGACCACCTGGCCGGGGCGGACATAGTCCGCTGTCAGGCTGTTCAGAACGCCGGCGGCGGTGACCAGAATGTCCGCCTTTCGGGCGATCTCCGCGGTGTTGACGGTCTTCGTGTGGCAGACGGTGACGGTGGCGTTCTTTGCCATGAGCATCATGGCGGCGGGCTTGCCCACCACCAGGCTCCGGCCGATGACCACCGCCGTTTTACCCTTGCAGTCGATGCCGTAGTAGTCCAGAATCTCCATGCAGGCCTGGGGGGTGCAGGGGGCAAAGCCCAGCTTCTTCCCGGTGAACACGCCGGAATTGGACAGGTCCGTCATGCAGTCCACGTCCTTGGCTGCCGCCAGGCGGTTGCAGATCTCGTCCTGGTCCGCCTTCAAATGCTTGGGCAGGGGACGGAACAGGAGACAGCCGTGGATGGAGCTGTCGTGGTTGATGGTCTCGATGGTCTCAATCAGGGTCTCCTTCGTCACGTCCTCCGGCAAAAGGAACTTCTGCACCTCCACGCCGATGAGGGCCGCCCGGCTCTCCGCGCCCTTTTCATAGGATAAATCCGAGGGGTTCTCCCCGCAGCGGACAATCGCCAGCTTGGGGGTGACCCCCTTTTCCTTCAGCGCCGCCACCCGGTCCTGGAGCCGCGCATTCATGGCGGCGGTGACTTCCTTGCCTAACAGCTGCTTTGCCATGATCTCTCCTCCTCACTGAAAGAAGCCCGCTTTCACGGACTCGAAGATTTCCGTGCCCAGCTTGCCGTACTTGTCCAGCATGTCCAGGCACTTGCGGTTCATTTCCTCCGCGAGCGTGCGGTTTTGCAGGGTCTTGGTGTTGATGAACACGTTCAGGGACGCGGCCTCCAGGGCGGCCTTGACGATAGCCGCGGCGCACCCGGCATCGGAGACGGCCAGACGGGAGCCCTTGGCGGCCATGACGGCGATCACGTCCAGGCTCTCGCAGCAGAGCTCCATAATGTGCATCGGGACCTTGCAGGCCTCCACCGTGGCCCGCTCCAGCGTCTCGGCACGGCTGGGGTCGTCCTTGGGGATGCCGTAGGCCTTGGCCAGGGGGACAAAGCCCTCCTCGTCCGCCTGGACCTGGGCCAGGAGCTCCGTCTGGAGCGCGGTGCAGCGGACCATCAGGTTTTTGATTTCCGCCTCTACGTCGGCGTACTTCTTTTTGCCCACGGTGAGGGAGCCCACCATGTTGCCCAGGGCGGTGCCAAGGGCGGCCACCAGGGCGGCGGCTCCGCCGCCGCCGGGAGCGGGAGCGTCGGAGGCCAGGAGGGTGACGAACTCCGCGGCGTTTAAGTCGATTGCTTTCATTGGCGTTCCTTCCTTATCCTTTTGAAAATGGCGGAGGCGTTTGCCTCCGCCATTTTTCGTTCTTCTTCAAATTGAAAGAAATTCTCTCAATGGGATCTTCTCTCAAGAAAGTCCGGAACTCGAAGATAGACAGGCGGATAATATCCGCCCCTGCAACGGGTTTCCCACAGGCACATCCGTAGGGGCGGCTATCAGCCGCCCGGCCTTCCTCAACCTCCGGACTCCTGATGAATTGCTCAGAACAGCCCGGAAATCTTTCCGTTCTCGTCCACGTCGATCTTCTCGGCGGACGGCACCTTGGGCAGTCCCGGCATGGTCATGATATCGCCGGTCAGCGCCACAATGAAGCCCGCGCCGGCGGAGACCTTCAGATTCCGCACCGTCACCGTGAAGCCGGTGGGGGCCCCCAGCAGGGCCGGGTCGTCGGAGAAGCTGTACTGGGTCTTCGCCATGCAGATGGGCAGATTGCCAAAGCCCAGCTCCGTCAGCTGCTTCGCCTGCTTCTTGGCGTTGGCCGTCAGCACCACGCCATCGGCATGGTAGATCTTCTTGCAGATGGCCTCCAGCTTCTCCTCAATGCTGGCCTCCAGCTCGTAGGTGAAGCCGAAGTGGTTGGGCTGCTCGCAAAGCCGGACCACCTCCTCGGCCAAGGCCTTGCCGCCCTCGCCGCCCTTGGCCCACACCTCGCTGAGGGCCACGTTCACGCCCAGCTCGTTGCACTTCTTCTCCACCAGATCCAGCTCCGCCTTGGTATCGGTGGGGAAGGCGTTGATGGCCACTACGCAGGGCAGGCCATAGACGTTCTTCACGTTGTTCACGTGCTGGAGCAGGTTGGGAAGGCCCTTCTCCAGCGCCGCCAGGTTCTCGTTGTTCAGGTCCGCCTTGGCAACGCCCCCGTGGTATTTCAGCGCACGGACGGTCGCCACGATCACCACCGCGGAGGGGTGCAGGCCCGCCATGCGGCACTTGATGTCCACGAACTTCTCCGCGCCCAGGTCCGCGGCGAAGCCCGCCTCCGTGACGGCGTAGTCGCCCATCTTCAGCGCCATGCGGGTGGCGGTGACGGAGTTGCAGCCGTGGGCAATGTTGGCGAAGGGGCCGCCGTGGATGAAGGCGGGGGTGTGCTCCAGCGTCTGCACCAGGTTGGGCTTCAAGGCGTCCTTCAGCAGGGCGGCCATGGCGCCCTCGGCCTTCAAATCGTGGGCGGTGACGGGCTTGCCGTCGTAGGTATAGGCCACGATCATCCGGGCCAGGCGGGCCTTCAAATCCACAATGTCGCTGGCCAGGCACAGCACCGCCATGATCTCGCTGGCAACCGTAATCTCAAAGCCGTCCTCCCGGGGCACGCCCTGCATCTTGCCGCCAAGGCCGTCCACAATGTGGCGCAGCTGCCGGTCGTTCATGTCCACGGCCCGCTTCCAGGTGATCTGCTTGACGTCGATGCCCAGGGCGTTGCCCTGCTGAATGTGGTTGTCCAGCATGGCCGCCAGCAGGTTGTTCGCCGCGCCGATGGCGTGGAAGTCGCCGGTGAAGTGGAGGTTGATGTCCTCCATGGGCACCACCTGGGCATAGCCGCCGCCGGCCGCGCCGCCCTTCACGCCGAAGACCGGACCCAGGGAGGGCTCCCGCAGGGCCACCACCGCGTTCTTGCCGATCTTCCGCAGGCCGTCCGCCAGGCCCACGGAGGTGGTGGTCTTGCCCTCGCCGGCGGGGGTGGGCGTGATGGCCGTCACCAGAATCAGCTTGCCGTCCGGCTTGCCCGCCAGGTCCTTCAGCAGGTTGTAGTCGATCTTCGCCTTGTAGTTGCCGTACTGCTCGATGTACTTCTCGTCCACCCCGCAGTTCTTCGCCACTTCCGTAATCTTCAGCGGTGTCGCCTCCTGGGCGATCTCAATGTCCGTCTTGAAGCTCATAGCTGCCGTCTCCTTATCCTCGTCTATAGTTTTGATTCCTCTGTCCATGGGGTCCCTCCGGCGTATCCCCCGCGTGGTCAGACCTGTTGAAACTTATTATATGGAAATTTCCTGCGCTTGTCAAGAAGTATCTGGCCCCTTTCCGGGAGAGATCTTTCCGCTTCCTGAGATTGACGAAAGGTTGACTTTTCTTTATAATAGGATATGATAAAATTACATTTTTTTCAGGAGGACACTCTCTATGCAGACTTCCTCTCACACCTCTTCCCCGCGTCCCCTCTCGGAACAGATCGCGGCGCAGCTGCGGAGATTGATTTTTGACCAGCAGCGCTTTGCCCCCGGCGACCGTCTGCCGGATGAGCGGAGCCTGGCCGCGGAGATGGGCGTCAGCCGCACCTCTTTGCGGGAGGCCATCAAGCTCTTAGTCGCCAGCGGCGTGCTGGTGATCCGCCGGGGCGTGGGCACCTTCGTCTCCGAGACCCCGGGAAAGCCGGAGGACCCCTTCGGCTTCGCCTTTGCAGAGGACAAAAAAAAGCTCCTGCAGGACTGGTATCACGTTCGGCTGATCGTGGAGTCGGAGGCCATGGAGCTGGTGGCGCAAAACGCCACCGACGAGGAGCTCCAGGCCCTGGTGGATCTGGCCCGCCGGCAGAGCGAGCAGATCGACGCCCTGGGCACCGGCAAGCACGTCCCCCACACCTTCATGGAGCTGGATCAGGCCTTCCACCGGGCCCTGGCCGCCGCCACCCACAGCGTGGTCATGGACCGTATCCTGCCCTCCCTCCAGGAGTGGGTCTATTTCGGCGTTGCCGTGGGGGAGTATCCCCGTCTCTCCCGGAAGATGGAGCAAAATGCCAAGCTCAGCCATCTGTCCATCGCCCGCTTTTTGAAAATGCGGGACGGTAAGGGCGCCAACCTGGCCATGCGCTATCACATGCTCCAGGCCCTGGAGGACGTCAGCCGTTAAAATCTGCAAAGATTTTCCGCCCAGAAAATATTTTGCCGCTCTTTTTTCCAATCCCCTTGACTTTTCCCGGGAGATCGCATATGATAGAGACAACTAGTGGTCCTACCACGACCGGTTTTGCCGGCTGGCGGCCAAACTTGATGAAAGAGGTGCTGCAACATGGGCAACAAGAAAAAGATGACCGTTCTGGATTTCCAGAAGTACAAGGACGAGGGCCGCAAGTTCTCCTTCGTCACCGCCTACGACTACACCACTGCCTCCATTGTCAATGACAGTGACTGCGAAATCATTCTGGTGGGCGATTCCCTGGGCATGATTATGCTGGGCTATGACACCACCGTGCCGGTCACTCTGGACGACATGATTCACCACATCCGTCCCGTGGTCAAGGGCGCGCCGGACACCTTCATCATCGGCGACATGCCCTTTGGCTCCTACAACGTCAGCAAGGAGCAGGCCATTGAGAGCGCCAACCGCATCATCAAGGAGACCCTGTGCGACTGCGTGAAGCTGGAGGGCGGCGTGAACATGGCCCCCACCATCCGCGCCATGGTGGACGCCGGCATCAACGTCATGGGCCACATCGGCATGACCCCCCAGACCGCCACCTCCTTCGGCGGCTTCAAGGTCCAGGGCGGCACCCCCGAGTCCGCCCGCAAGCTCATTGAGGACGCCAAGGCCCTGGAGGCCGCCGGTGCTTTCTCTATCGTGGTGGAGTGCGTTCCCAGCGTGGTGGCCAAGGCCATGCAGGAGGAGGTCCATGTGCCCATCCTCGGCATCGGCGCCGGCCCCTATGTGGACTGCCAGGTGCTGGTGACCCAGGACCTGCTGGGCATGTACGGCGATTTCAAGCCCAAGTTCGTCAAGCAGTTCGCCCAGATCCGTCAGGAGATGGTCAAGGGCCTCAACCTCTTCCACGAGGAGACCCTCAGCGGCGCCTTCCCCACCCCGGAGTATTCCTTCAACAAGGCCGTGGAGATTCCCGCCGTCTACGGTCCCGGCAACAAGTAATCCCCTGTCCTCCCGCCCCCCGGCGCTCTGCGCCGGGGGGCTTTTCTGTCGTCTGCCTCCCCAGGTCCCGTCGCGCCGGTCCAGGCCCTCGGCCTGCGGGAGGAGCGTGCCCCTTTCGCGGACCTCCTGCAAAGGGCGGGCTCCGTTCCACCCCGTTTGCCGGAAACGCGATGTTCCCGGGGAGACGGGCGATGAGGGCATCGCCCCTACGGTGTATTTCTGATTGGAGGTGCGACAGGACACGCTCTGCGGCAAAAATTCTCTTGACATTCCATTTCAAGAAGTGTAATATTACACCAAAAAGGCAGGAGGTGCTCTTATATATGACAAAGGAGTCCTTCACAGCGGAGATCGACCGTCAGGTGAAGCTGGTGCGGACGGAGTACGGCTTCACCCAGGACGTGATGGCCAGGGTTCTGGGGATCTCCAAGAAGACCCTGGTGGAGATTGAAAAGGGGCGCTCCTCCCTGGGCTGGACCGGAGCGGCGGCCCTTTGCTCCATCTTCTCCGGCAGCCAGGTGCTCTCGGGGCTGCTGGGGGGCGAGGCGGGGGACATGGTCCGGGCCCTGGCCTTCCAGGACCTGCGGCCCAACTACCCCAAGACCATGGGCGGCAGGGTGTGGTGGCGGACGGTGGAGCGGAGGGGACCCTATACCATCCAGCAGAACATCCTCTCCCAGCACTACCGGGCACTGGACGGTGAGGACGGCCGGGTGTGCTCCTCCTTTGACCTGGAGGAGATCCGGCGGCATCTGGAGGAACTGGAGGGAACGGTATGAGCGGAAGGTGGGAACGGGTGTTTCGGGGGACGCTGTCCGCCTTTATGGTGGGGCTGTTCTACGGAGTGTTCCTGTTCTTCGTATTCTTTGTGGCGGCTCTCTCCGGCTGGCCGGTCTATCTCCAGCACGCCCTGTGGGCCCTTGAGATCGGAACATGGCTGGCGGCGGTGGCGTGGGTGAGCGGCTTCCTGGGCCCCCAGGGGAAGCGGGCGCTGAAAGCCCTTCTGGCGGTTTTGCTGATCGGATGCTCCGTGGTGGTACTCCACGGTCTCTGGCGGGACAGCCTGCCTGCGGTGGACGACCGGACGCTGCTACTGTGGCAGTACGAGCCCTTTGCGGAGGACACCAGAACTGTCTCCCTGGATGCGCCCGCCTCATTGCACCTGGAGCGCAGCGAGACGCTGCGGCTGGACGGCGCCACGGCGTTGTACCCGGTGTACGCCGCCTTTGTCCGGGCGGTGTACCCGGAGGGAGACTACCCCCTTTACGGGGCGGACAAGTACGGCGAGGTCGCCTGTTCCGGCACCGTGGAGGCCTATGAGCGGCTGATCCGCCGGGAGACGGACATGATCTTCGCCGCCGCCCCCTCCCAGGAGCAGCTGGAGCGGGCGGAGGCCGCCGGAGTGGAGCTGCATCTGACCCCCATCGGCTGGGAGGCCTTCGTGTTCTTTGTCAACAGCCGCAACCCGGTGACGGACCTGACGGTGGAGGAGATCCAGAAAATCTACAGCGGAGAGATCACCCGCTGGAGCCAGGTGGGCGGGAAACGCCAGAAGATCCGGCCCTTCCAGCGCCCGGCCAACAGCGGCAGCCAGTCGGCCCTGCTGCGGCTGATGGAGGGGCTGCCCCTGCTGGAGCCGCAGCAGGAGGACGTGGTGGGGTCCATGGGCGGCATCATCCAACAGGTGGCCAGCTATCGGAATTACCGGAACGCCATCGGCTTCTCCTTCCGGTTCTACGCCACGGAGATGGTTCAAAGCGGCGACATCCGGCTTTTGTCCCTGAACGGCGTGGAGCCCACGAAGGAGACCATCCGCAGCGGCACCTATCCCATTGCCAGCAGCTTCTACGCCGTCACCGCCGCCCCCATGGGGGAACCCCCTGTAGAGGAGCGGAACGAACATGCGGCGGCACTTCTCCAGTGGATTCTCTCGGAGGAGGGGCAGACCCTGGTGGAGCGCAGCGGCTACGTGGCGCAGCGGGAGGGCTGAGGAATGGGGGCTCTTGTGGAGGCGGCCGTCTGCCGGGGCATCGGCGGGTTCTTTCTGCTGTTTGTCCTCGGCCCCGCGGCTTTGATATTTCTGGGGTACCTCGTCTATATCATTCTGATGACGATCCATGAGCTGCGGAAAAAATGAGAGGAGAGCTTTCTATGAACAAACGAAAGATTCTGCGGGGCGTCAGCCTTGTGATGCTGGTGATCGCGGCGGTCTTTGTGGCCGTGGCGGTGCAGAATCCCCAGCTGGGGACGACCATTCGGGTGGGAGACCTCACCTTCGGCGCGGAGGCCTGGCGGGTGTGCTACGCCGTGTATGTACTGGTGATGGCGGGGCTGTTCGCAGCGTCGTTTCTGGTGCGGAAAACAAAATGAGACGCCCCGAAAAACGAAAGAGGCGTCCCCTGGGGAGGCGAAACCATGCGGGTTTTATGCTTTGGCGACTCCAATACCTACGGCTGTGATCCCCGGTCTTTCCTGGGGGACCGGTATCCGGCGGAGATCCGCTGGCCGGAGCGGCTGGCGGGGCTCACCGGCTGGCAGGTCCGAAATGAGGGTCTGAACGGCCGGGAGATCCCCCGCCGCCCCGGAGAGCTGGACCGGGCCGCCGCCCTGATTGCCGGCACCCCCTGGGACGCGGTGGTAATTCTGCTGGGGGACAACGACCTCCTCCAGGGCGGTTCCCCGGAGGAGGTATCAGCCAGAATGGAGCGTTTCCTGGAGCGTCTGGGAGACGCGCCAGTGCTCCTGATCGCGCCGCCGCCCATGACCTCCGGAACCTGGGTGACGGAGAGGCGGCTGATCTCGGACTCCCGGCAGCTGGCAAGGCTGTACCGGGCTCTGGCGGAGCGGCGTAGAGTCCGGTTCGCCGACGCCGCCGGGTGGGACATTGAGACGCTGTTTGACGGCGTTCACTTCTCCGAGGCAGGACACCGGGTGTTTGCGGAGCAGATCCGGCGGGAGCTTGAGGCATTCTGACGATCCACAAAACCGGTCTGCCCCAGGGCAGACCGGTTTTTTCATGCTCTCTCACTGTTTTACAACCTTCACGGCCTCCACTCCGTACCGCCGCAGCAGCTCCAGGGCCTCCGGCCCGATCCGCTCCCCGCACACGGCGATGGGCACCGCCGGGGGACAGCTCACCGTGGGCGCACCGCAGATCCGGCCCAGAGCCTCCTCCGTTCGGACTGTCTCCTGAGGGGCGAAGAGGGCCTGCCGGATGGACAGCACCCGCTCCCCCCGCGCAAGAGGCAGTGCGGACCGGGACAGGGGCGGCCTCTCCCCGGCGCGGTCCAGGCCGGCCTCCAGGCGGGAGAGGTCCTCTTCACCCGAGGACCCGGAGACCATCAGCACACAGAAATCCCGGTCCGCGTACTCCGGCTCCACGCCCCCGCTCCGCAGGTGCTCCGCCAGCTCCAGCCCCGTCCAGCCCTGGGCGGCAGTGTCCAGGGTGAGCTTCAGCGGCTCCTGTCCCGCCAGCGTCCAGCCCTGACGGCGCAGTTTCTCCTTCAGCGCCGCCAGGCGGATGGCGGCGGCACGGATGCGCTCCGCCCCCTCCCCAGCAAGATCGGCGTTGCACAAATCCAGGGAGGCCAAGGTCAGATAGGACGGGCTGGTGGACCCGAAGAGGGCCAGCGCCTCCCTGGCCTCCCGACGGAAGGCCTCCGGCAGCCGCTTCCCCAGGTGCAGGTACGCCCCGCCGGTGAGAACCGGCAGGGTCTTGTGGGCGGAGTCGCAGACCAGGTCCGCCCCCTGGTCCAGGGGGTGCCGGGAGGGGTGCAGAAAGCGGAGATAGGCCCCGTGGGCGTTGTCCACCGCCAGCAGCGTTCCCCGGCGGCGGCAGACCTCTGCCAGGGCCGGAAGGTCCTGGAGGTTCCCCAGGTAGTCGGGGCTTGTGACATACACGGCGGCCGGCACCGTCCCCAGCCGCTCCAGCGCCGCCTCCAGGTTCTCCGCCGTGACGGGACAGGCGCAGAGGGAGTTCGTCTCCTCCGGCCACAGCCACGCCGCCTCAAAATCCAGCAGAGCGGCGGCGTGGACAAAGGACTTGTGGACGTTCCGGGCGGCCAGAATCACCGGCGCCGTCCCGGCGGGGCGGTTCTGGAGGGCCAGGTACAGCATGGCCTTGACACACTGGCTGGAGCCCTCCGTGGAATAGAACGTGGCGGCGGCGCCAAAAAGGGCGGCGGCGCGGCGTTCGCTTTGGGCGATGATGCCGGAGGCCTCATAGAGGGAGTCCGCTCCCCGGATCTCCGTGATGTCCCACCTCTCACAGCCCAGGGGTCCGGAGCCCTTGTGGCCGGGCATGTGGAGGCGGGCCACCCCCCGCGCCTGATACTCCCGGACAAAGTCCGCAATGGGCGCCTCCATTCACTCCGCCCCCTGGCCGGCGGCCCGCACCGCCTGCATCATGATGGCGCACTCGATCCGCTTGCGGAAGAGCTCGCAGCCCGCCTCGTAGACGCCCCGAATGGACCCGGCGGCGTGGTAAGCGTTGGCGGCGCAGCCGCCGGAGCAGTAGAGCTTGGCCCAGCAGTCGGCGCAGTCCGGCCGGGCGTAGGCGTTGCAGGCGCGGAACTCCTCCCGCAGCGCCGTGTTGGTGACGCCCTGCCACACGTCCCCCAGCTTGTAGGCATCCTCCCCCACAAACTGATGGCAGGGGTACAGGTCCCCCCAGGGGGTGACGGCCATGTACTCCGTGCCGGAGCCGCAGCCGGAGATCCGCTTGTAGACGCAGGGGCCCCCGGTGAGATCCAGCATGTAGTGGTAGAAGGTGATGGGCATTCCCTCCCGCTCCCGGCGGAGCATGTCCACAGCCAAAAGCTCATACTGCGCCTTGACAATCTCCAGGTCCTCCGCCGTCAGCGCCGCCGGATCGCCCGGGGCGCAGACCACCGGCTCCATGCTCAGCTCCGTAAAGCCCAGATCGTCGGCCATGTGGAAGAGGTCCTTCGTAAAATCCGGGTTCCGGTGGGTGAAGGTGCCCCGGATGTAGTAGGTGCCCCGCTTTCGGGCCGCCACCAGCTTTTGAAATTTCGGGACGATGCGCTCATAGCTGCCCCTGCCCGCGTGGTCCACCCGGAGGGCGTCGTGGATCTCCTGCCGCCCGTCCAGGGAGAGGACCACATTGTCCATCTCCCGGTTGGCAAAGTCGATCACCTCGTCGTCGATCAACATGCCGTTGGTGGTGAGGGTGAAGCGGAAGTGCTTGCCCCGGGACTCCTCCACGCTGCGGGCATAGGCCACCAGCTGCTTCACCACCTCCCAGTTCATCAGCGGCTCCCCGCCGAAGAAGTCCACCTCCAGGTTGCGGCGGCTTCCGGAGTGGTCCATGAGGAAGTCCAGCGCCTGCTTTCCCACCTCAAAGCTCATCACTGCCCGGTCCCCGTGGTACTTGCCCTGACTGGCAAAGCAGTAGGCGCAGTTGAGGTTGCAGGTGTGGGCCACGTGGAGGCACAGGGCCTTCACCACGTCGCCGGAGCGCTCCTTGAAGGTCCCCGCGAGCTCTGCGAAGGTGTCGGGGCTCCAGAGCTTCCCGGCGTCCTTCAGACTCTGAACGTCGGCAATGCACTGGCGCAGCTCCTCCTCCGTCACGTCGGGCCGGCCGGCGTACTTGTCCAGCAGCGCGGCGACGATCTCACCGGCGCTGTGGGTTTCAAAGAGGCCGATGATGTCATAGGCCACCTCATCCACCACGTGGATGGAGCCGGAGCAGGTGTCCAGCACGATGTTGCAGCCGTTCAGCTGATATTGATGTACCATATTGACCTCCTGTCAAAGATATCTCAGATGGGAGCGGGGGCATGACTTCCCCCCTGTGCGGCCATTTCTCCCCCAGTCAAGAAAAACGCCGCCTGACGGCGGCGTTTTTGGTTTTGCTCACTGCTTCTCGCACTTCTGGTTGGCCACGCCGCAGCTGGTCTTGCAGGCGGACTGGCAGGAGGTCTGGCACTCGCCGCAGCCGCCGTGCTTGGCGCTCTCGCACAGGTTCCGGGTCTCCAGAGTCTTGATTCTCTCCATGACGTATCTCTCCCATCTTTGTAGTCTCAGGCCGGCGCCCAAGGGCGGCGGCCATTTCATCGGGAGAATTTTACCACAGATCTCCGGGAAAGTCAAGAATTTGGGCACCGGAACGGCAGCCCGGTCACGCCGACCGGATCACGTCCCTGTTCTTCACGAAGTACTCCACACCGGAGTACAGCGTCGTCAGCACGATGATCCACACGCACACCGGGTCAATCCAGCGAAGCCACCCCACGGGCATGGCTGTCAGAGGCTCTGAGGCCGCCCAGGCGATCTCCGGGCCCAACAGCAGCATCACCACCAGACACACCATGGTGGCGGCGGTCTTCACCTTCCCGGACCATCCGGCGGCAATCACCCGCCCCTGGTCGCTGGCAATCATCCGCAGGCCGCTGACGGCGAACTCCCGGCAGATGACGATCAGCAGCGCCCAGGCGGGCATCCGCCCCGCCTCCACAAACCACAACATGGCCGCCGTCACCAGCATCTTGTCCGCCAGGGGGTCTGCGAACTTGCCGAAATCCGTCACCAGGTTGTATTTTCTGGCAATCTTGCCGTCCAGCAGGTCCGTGAGGCTGGCAATCACGAAGATCGCCAGGGCAGCGTAGTCCGCCCCGGGGAATCCCCAGTACAGCACCCCCATGAACACGGGGATCAGCACAATCCGCAGCATCGTCAGTTTATTGGGAAGATTCATCCCGCTCGCTCCTCTCTTCCGCCGGGTAGGCCCGGTCCTTCCAGTACCACCATTTCAGCTTCTCCGGGTCCCGTGTCTCGTGCTCTGCATAGTACACCGCCGCCCGCCACACGTACAGCGCGCAGCGGTCCTCCTGATAGCCCTTCATCAAACACTCCCGGCGGTACAGCGCCTCCGGGTCCTGGCCCCGCAGGTCTGCAATCTCCCGGATGCCCAGCCGCTCCATAACGGCGGCAGTCCGCCTTCCCACGCCGGGGATCTCTTCCAACGGGTTTCTCATTCCTCCGCTTCCCCCGTCAGCTCCCCGTCCATGGTGCCGGTGAAGCGGACTGTCACAAAGGTCCCCGGCGGGATCTCCCGGTCCGCGGTGAAGTAAATCCGCCCGTCGATGTCCGGAGACTCGGCGTAGCTGCGGCCGAAGTACATCTGGGCCTGGCCGTCAAAGCCCTCGCAGAGGACCTCCCGGCACTCCCCCAGGACGGAGTCGTTATAACCGTCTATGATGTCCGACTGCACATCCACGGCGATTTCCGCCCGCCGCCGGGCCTCCTCCGCATCCACGTGGTCCATCTGAGCGGCCCTGGTCCCCTCCTCTGGAGAGAAGGGAAACACCCCGGCCCGCTCGATTTTGACCTCCCGCAAAAAGGCGCACAGCTCCTCGAACTCCGCCTCTCCCTCGCCGGGGAGGCCCGTGATGAGGCTGGTCCGCAGCACCAGGCCCGGAATCCGCTCCCGGAGCTTTTGGAGCAGCGCCAGCAGCCCCGCCTTGGTGTCCCGGCGGTTCATGGCCTTTAAAATCCCGTCGTTGCAGTGCTGGATGGGGATGTCCAGGTAGGGCAGGATTTTCGGCTCCGCCGCAATCGTGTCGATGAGCTCCTCCGTGATCTCGTCGGGGTAGAGGTAGTGGAGGCGAATCCAGCGGAAGTCCAGCCCGCACAGCTCCCGCAGCAGCGCCGCCAGCTGGTGCTCCCCGTTCAGGTCCGTCCCGTACCGGGTGATGTCCTGGGCGATGACCAGCAGCTCCCGGACCCCGGCGGCGCTGAGCTCCGCAGCCTCCTCCAGCAGCTCCTCCCTGGGACGGCTGCGGTACTTCCCCCGCAGCTGGGGGATCACGCAGTAGGCGCAGTGGTTGTCGCAGCCCTCGGCGATCCGCAGATAGGCGTACCAGGGCGGGGTGGAGAGAATCCGGGGCCCGCCCTGGGGGGCGGTATGGATGCTGCCCAGATGGCAGGGCCGGAGCCCCTGCTCCATGACCTCTTTCACGGCCTCGGCGATGTCTCCGTAGCTGCCGGTGCCCAGGATGCCGTCCACCTCCGGCATCTCCGCCAGCACGTCCTGCTTGTAGCGCTGGGCCATGCAGCCGGTGACCAGGATCTTTCCCAGGCGGCCAGCCTGTTTCAGCTCCGCCAGCTCCAGGATGTTGTCAATGGCCTCCTCACAGGCGGAGGCCAGGAAGCCGCAGGTGTTGACCACCGCCACGTCGGCCCCCTCCGGGGAGGGGACGATCTCGTATCCCGCGGACTGGGCGGTGGACATCATCTGCTCGCAGTTGACCTGGTTTTTGGCGCAGCCAAGGGAAATGAATGCGACCTTATAGCACAAGGGGATACCTCCTTTTGCGCCGTTCCGGCGCGGGGGGATTTTCGCTATGATGATAGCTGGCAATGCACCCCCCATTTTCTTTTTGGTCTTGCCAAAAA